>JAPOYR010000011.1 GCA_026706485.1 Chloroflexota bacterium
AGGCGGGACCAGTGTCCCGGATGACACCGGAGCTACTGGTCGAGTCCCATTAGGGGCGCCCCTACAAGTACCTCAGACCTCGTGCCGGCAGCCCGTTTAGGGCAGGTTTGAAACCTGCCCCTACCGAACCCAGGGAGCCGCCCCGATTCGGGTACCCCACAAGACCGGATCGGGTGCCGAATGACCACGAGAATCCCGTGCGCCGCCGGGTCACATGAATGGTGGATTCCCGCCTTCGCGGGAATGACGGATGGGGTGTGAGGTTTCTCGAATGGGCAGGTTTGAAACCTGCCCCCACCGGTTCAGTTGTAGGGGCGGGTCTCAGACCCGCCCGTCCCCGACCTCGTCCACCGGGCAAAGCGACGTCGGTCGGCCTAGTCCGTACATCCCAGCAGCGCGCGCCGCACCGGATCGGTCTGGCGGGCGATGAACTCCGGCGTGTGGTGCCATTCGGGGCGCACGTCGTAGACCTGGGTGGACCACTTGTAGACCACCCACACCAGGCGGCGCGGGCGCGACGAGCGGTTGGGCATGGCGGTGTGCCAGATGTTGGTGTCGTTGATGAGGCACGTGCCCGCCGGCGCGGTGAGCGGCACCATGCCCGGCAGCGCCCGTGGCTGGTTGTCGTGATTGGCCCACGGGGGTGGACGATTCGGGTCCCTGTGACTGCCGGGCACCACCGCCGTCGGCCCGACCTCCTCGGTCACGTCGTCCAGGTAGATCGTGAGGCGCATGTAGGGTCCGCCGTCGCGGTGCCACAGCGTCGCGGCCGGCGAGTTAGGCGCCCGGTAGTTGCCCATCCCACTCGACAAGAGGACCACGTCGTGGTTTCGCGCCGCCTGCACGATCGGCAGCACAGTGGGCAGGTCCATGAAGTCCTCGAACAGTGGATCGAGCTCGAAAAAGCGGTGGAGGTCGATCGACCCGAAGCCCTTGACCGACGTCGACGCGCCGTCCACCACCGCCGACGGCACGTTTTCGTAATCGGCGATCAGCGCGTCGAAGCGCTCGCGAATCGGTTCCAGGCGCTCGGGGCTGATGGCGTTGGGCACCGCCGTGTAGCCGACGTGCTCAAGCCGCCACACGTGCATGAACAGCTCGTGCACGCTGGGAATGGGTTGCATCGCCGCTCCGTCTGCCGAGCGCATCGCCGTCGAACGCGGCCCCAGGATACGCCGCCGGGATGCACGCTATTCCCGCAGGCTGAGCACGGGCAGGTTTGAAGCCTGCCCCTACGCCAATCGCTCCAGGTCCACCGCGCGTCCCAGGCGCATGGCCTCGTAGAGTCCGTCGGCCAATTGCACGGCCCGCACGCCGTCGGCGCTGTTGGCCAGGGGCCGGCCGCCGCTGCGCACGGCGTCGATGAATGCGTCCAGCATCGCGGTGAGGCCGGCTTCCTGGTCCGGCGGCTCCGACGTCTCAGCCACGACCCGCTCACCTTCGAACACGCGGACTCCCGTCAGGTCGTTCCAAAGCTCGGCGCGGCGCGACCCGTCGTCCACCGCGCCCCAATAGGTTCCACCGTGGACGGTGCGCCCGAATTCGCCAACCACCACCTGCGCCACGCCGCCACTCGCAAACTTGATGGTCGCCGTCAGGGTGTCCGGCAGCCCCGAACGGCGCACGTAGCGACCGCCGGTTCCATAGACGCGCAGCGGACGCGAGCCGGACAGATAGGCGGCCATATCGAGCACATGGCTGCCGAACGTGCCGAGCACGCCGCCGTGCTCGGCCTCGCCCTCCCACCGGTCGGCCAGCGAGTCGACCGTGGCGCGCACCACAACCGACTGCGGTCCCGGCACCGTGGAGCGGACCAGAGCAACGCCCGGCGCCGCGCGCAACGCGAAGTCAACGCCGGCCACCACGCCCGCCTGGCGCACCGCCGCATGCGCGTGCAGCGCGTCGGGCAGCTTGGTCGCCAGCGGCGCCTCCACGAACACGTGCTTTCGGGCGCGGGCCGCCGCCGCCACCAGTTGCGCGTGCGAGTCGGGTCGGGTCGCGACCAGCACGGCCTGGACCTGGGTCCGGTGAAGCGCCCCGTCGACATCGTCGTCGGCCCTTGGGCCATCCAACTGGGCCGCCAGTTGCATGGCGGCCTCAAGATCACGATCGACGCACCACAGCAGCCGGCAGTCGGATCGCCGCGCCACCGCTCGGGCCAGGCGACCGCCCATTACGCCACACCCGATGAGAGCCAATTGCAAGGGACCCGCGGCGGCGCCCGCCATGGTTGTCACGGATTCGGGCAAACCGCGCGTAACGTCATGCCGGCGAATGGCGATCTATCGCGCGAGACATTCCATGCTCCACAGATTTAGATTTAACGTCGTACGCGCCCACCGCAGCCATTTCCTGTCGTATAGTGGACGCCACAATTCGACATAATGCCTAACCGCCTGATGCCCGACGGTTCCGAGCGCCTCGCCAGGCGTCTGCACCGCGCCGAAATCATAAGCCTCAGCGCCTCGTTGGCGGTCTTCGTCGTCATCGGCGTCATTGGGCTGTTCGTGTGGCGCAGCAACAGTGCCGAGCCTGTCACTGCCGCGCCTCAATCAACCCCCACCGTCGTGGCGCGTCCGGTCGCCACCGAGCCGCCGCCGGCGCCCACCGCGGCAACCCCCGCACCAACCGAGGCAGTCCAGGTGGACATCGAACCGCCCCCGGTCGCCGAACAGGTGGAGCAGCCCAATCCGCTCGACCTGATCCAGACGTGGCCCGGCGATCGGCCGTTCTCCCTGCTGCTGCTGGGTCTCGACCAGCGGCCCGGAGAGGCCAGCGGTCGCACCGACGCCATGGTGCTCACTCGAATCGAGCCGGCCAACAACTCCGCGGCGCTGATCTCCATCCCGCGCGATTTGTGCATCGCCACCTGCCGCACGGACCCCTACCGCATCAACTCCGTCTACCAGAATGAGGGTCCCGATGTCCTCCGACAGCGCGTGGGAGAAATCGTGGGGATCAAGGTGGACTATGTGATGGTCTTCGACTTCTACGGCTTCCGGCGGCTCGTCGACTTCTTTGGCGGCGTCGAAGTCGACGTGACCACCACGATCTACGACGAGAGCTATCCCAACGCTACCGACACCGGGTTCGAGCCCCTGTATATCCCCGCCGGCGTCAACCACTTCGATGGCGATATGGCGCTGCGCTACGCGCGCTCGCGCCATCAGGACGGGGCCATCGCCCGCGATCAGCGGCAACAGCAGATTCTCCTCGCCCTGCGGGATCAGCTATTGACCCCGCGCACGATCTTGCAGTGGCCCAACTTCCTGGAGCGCCTGCGCGACACCTTCAAGACCGACGTGCCGTTCGAGCTGGTCCCCTCCATGCTCAAGCTCGCGCTCTCGATCGACTCGTCGCGCGTGGTTCAGGGCGCGGTCGGGTTCGATCGCGGGCTATCGCGCACGGTTATCGCCGAAAACGGCGCCTACGTGCTCGAACCCAACGTGCCCCTCATCCAGGCCTACGCCGCCGAGCTGATCCGCAACGGCGAGGCCCTGCCGGCAATGGAAGGCACCGCCGCCAGTCCCGAATTCGCCGACCGGCAGCACCTGGAGCCGTAACGAGGGTCTAAGAGACCTCACGTCGTGGCAGGACGGTCGTTGGCCATTCGCGATGCGCGGCCACACGAACCCATTCCGAACGCCAGCCGCTGACCCCCATCCTGACCTTCCCCCTTCCAGGGGGAAGGGACCAGAACTGAGCCTCCCTAGCACCTCACTCCGGGGACCGGCGAGCCACGACGTAGATTTCGGACGGCTCATAGGCGACCTCTAGCGCCCGCCGCAGGATGGCCGCCACCCGCGTCAACTCGTCGCGCGTGTGCTGCAATTCGGCGCTCACCGCGTGCAGCGCCGCCTCCAGGTCCGCCGCGTAGCGCGACCGCGCCACGCGACCGCCCAGCCACCGCGTCACGCGGTCTTCGTCGGGCGGCGCGTTGCGATCCGGTGGCGGATCCTCCGTTATGTCAAGATCGCCGAGCGTTACCGGCAGGCCGCGCGCGGACGTTGGATTGACCCCGGACGCATGCACGTCGAGTCCCGCGTCCCGGCACAGGAACTCGAGCAACTCCAAGTCGTAAGGCCGCACGTGGGTCGGGTCCTTCCAGAACTCGTGCGCAATTGTCGGCAAGCTGCCCGGATTCGGCGTGGCCACGATCAACGATCCACCGGGGACCAGGCGGCTTCCGCCGAGCCGCACCAGCGCCGCGCCTTCGTCCACCGGAAAGTGCTCGATGACGTGCAGGGCGCTCACCACGTCGAACGTCTCGGGCGTCGCCTGCAGATAGTCCAGCGCCTCAGCCTCGATCACCCGGTGAGTCGCGGCGTGCGCCAGCATGGCCCTGTCCAGGTCGACGCCGTGGGTTTCCATTCCAGCGGCGGCCGCCACGTCCAGAAACTCGCCCCGACCGCAGCCGATGTCGAGGATTCGCCCCGCCGACGGGAGGAATTGGGCGTACCACGCGCGCGCGTCGCGGACCATCGCGGGGTCGAACCCGCGGAAGGCGTACCAGTCGGACGCCATCAGGACGTGTAGCGGTCGCGGCGCAAGGCGGCAGGTGAGAAGGTGAACATGGCAATCAGGAGCGAGGCGCGGTCCCGTCGCGACCGTACAATACTGGGCCGCTTGTCAGGTCACCGCCCGTGCGCAACGACGACGTCGAAATCTTCGCCATCGGCACGGAGCTCGTGACCGGGCTGATTCTGGACACCAACTCGCACTGGATCGCCGGCGAGGTGGCCGTGGCCGGGGGCGACGTGCGGCGCATCACCGCGCTGGCCGACGACTTTGACGCCCTCACGGCCGAGTTGCGCGCTGCGATAGCCCGCCGCGCTCGGGTAATCATCACCACCGGCGGCCTGGGCCCCACGCCCGACGACCTGACGGTCGAGGCCGTGGCCGAGCTAGCCGGCTGCGGCGTGCACACGCCCCATGAGGTGCTGGAGGACTACGCGCGCCGGCGCGGCATCAGCCTGGAAGAGGCCTCCAGCCCGCCGCGACTGAAGATGGGCACCGTCCCGGCCGCCGCTCGGGTGCATCTCAACCCGGTGGGTTGGGCGCCCTGCTTCATGGTGCCAGTCGAAGACTCCAGCATCTGGTGCATGCCGGGACCGCCGCGCGAGGTCCAGGGCTGCTTCAGCGCCCACATCAAGCCCGTCGTCGAGCACCTGTTTGCCGGTCAGTCCGCGCGGATGCGCGTGTTCATCGACGCCCACGAGTCCGAGACCTCGCCGCTCATGCAGTCGGTCATGCGCCGCATTCCATCCGCCTATCTCAAGGCATATGTCGGCATGTCCAACCCCGAGGGGCTGCCGGTCGACATCGTCGTGCGCAGCACGGACGGCGCGGCGCCCAATGAGCTGCTCCAGCAGGCCTACGACGAGTTCTGCGCCGTCGCCGCCGCGTCCGGCAAGACGGTGTCCCTGGAGGCGCCGGCCGCGTCGTAGTGGCGTCGCAGTAGACTGCCCGCGCCTGATCGAAACCCCGGTCGAGCTCACATGCAATCCCGCTGGTCCGACGACGACGCGCGAGGCCTCGACCCGATAGGTCTCAGGGTCTACACCTCGCGGCTGATCGGCGCGGAAGCGGCGCTGGTGCTGCACGGGGGCGGCAATACGTCCGTCAAGCTCGACGACCACGACCACCGCGGACGCCCCTGCCGCGCCCTGGCCATCAAGGGCAGCGGGTCCGACCTGCGCACCATCGAGCCCGGCGACTTCGCGCGGCTGCATTTGGACGACCTTCACGCATTGCGTGCGCGGTCGGAGATGTCGGACGACGAGATGCTGGCCTACCTCGCACGCAGCTCGCTCGATCCCGATGCCCCGCGACCGTCGATCGAGACGCTGCTCCACGCGTTCCTGCCCGAGGCGTGGGTCGATCATTCGCATGCGGACGCCGTGCTCGCGCTCACAAACCAGCCGGACGGCCACCGCCTCGTGCGCGAGGTCTTCGGCGACCGGGTGGCGGTGGTGCCCTACATCCTGCCCGGATTCAAGCTGGCGCAGCTCACCGCCGACGTGTACGACGCGAATCCCGGAGTCGAGGGCCTGGTGCTCGACATGCACGGGCTGGTGACATTCGGCGCGACGGCGCGTGAGTCCTACGAACGACACGTCGAGCTGGTGTCCCTGGCCGAGGTCTATGTGCGGCCGCACCTGCCGGCGCACGGAAGCACGCCCGGCGACGAGGCGGCCGCGGCCAAGCTGGCGCCGGTGCTGCGCGGCACGCTCTCGACCTCGAAGCGAGTCCTGGTGCGGTGTGACGGCTCGCCCCGCGTGCGTGCGTTCGTCGACCGGCCCGATCTCGAGCAGATTTCCCAGCAAGGCCCGGTCACGCCCGACCACGTGCTGCGCACCAAACGGCTGCCGCTGGTGCTGCGCGCCACCGATTCCGACGGCGTGGGCGCCGCCGTGGCGGGGTACCGCGCGGCCTACGAGGGCTACGCGCGCGAGCACGGCGGCGCCGACGCGTTTCAGCACGACTCCGCGCCGCGCGTGGTGCTCGTTCCCGGCATCGGCATGTTCACCACCGGCGCTTCCTGGCACGAGGCGGGCATGGTGGCGGACATGTACCGCCACAGCATGGATGTCATCGAGGCCGCCCGCGCCATCGGGACCTATCAGGCACTGCCGGCGGATGATCTCTACGACATGGAGTACTGGCCGCTCGAGCTCTACAAGCTCACTCGCGCGCCGCCGGAGCGGGAGCTGGCCCGGCGCGTGGCGCTGGTCACCGGCGCCGGGCGCGGCATCGGACGCGCCATCGCGCAGGCGCTCGCGGCCGATGGGGCGTTTGTCTTCGTCACCGATGTCGACCTCGACGCGGCGACCGCCGTCGCCGAAGGCATCACCGCCGACGGCGATCGAGCCCAGGCGCTGCAGTTGGACGTCACGTGCGAACGCCAGACGGCGAGAGCGTTCGAGGCCGTGGCCAGGAACGCGGGCGGCGTGGACATCGTGGTCTCCAACGCCGGGATCGCAGCCGCCGCGCCGCTTGACGACCTGGAGCTCGACACCTGGCAGAGCAGCCTGGACGTCAACGCCACCGGGCACTTCCTCGTCTGCCGCGCCGCGTTGCGCCAGATGCGAGCCCAGGGACTGGGCGGCAGCATCGTGCTCATCTGCACCAAGAACGCGCTCGATCCGGGCGCCGGATTTGGCGCCTACAGCGCCGCCAAGGCGGCCCAGCTTCAGCTCGGCCGCGTGCTCGCCGTGGAAGGCGGGGCCGATGGCATCCGCGTCAACATGGTCAATCCCGACGCCGTGTTCGAAGGCTCCGGGCTATGGGACGCCGACCTGCGGGCCGGGCGCGCCGCCGCGCACGGCGTGGCAGTGGAGGACCTGGAATCGTTCTACTCACGGCGCAACCTGCTGGGGCGGCGCGTGACGGGTCCAGACGTCGCCGCGGCCGTGTCGTTTCTCGCGTCGGATCGATCCGCCAAGACGACGGGGGCCGTCATCCCGGTCGACGGCGGGCTGCGGGGCGCGTTTCCGCGGTAGGGCGCACTGGCCGTTTCGGGAATCTCTCCGTTGCCGAGTCCTTTGGGCAGGGGCGACGCATGCGTCACCCCTAGGCGTGAGTGAACAGATGGGGGGAACTGGATTCCGGCCTCCGCCGGAATGACGGAGGGGTAGCGCAAGGGTTTCTCGATGGGAGAAAGTCACCGGCGGTGCGGGCGCCCACAAGGGGCGCCCCTACACGGGCATGCAAAGGCCGCTTGACGCGCAGGGCGCGAGTGAGCCTGCCTATGTATCCAGCCGGCCGTACGCTACTTGCCGCAGGCCCCCGCGGTGACGCCGGACCCGTCGGTGTTGAACGAGCTGCCGCAGCCGCAGGTCGTCTGGGCGTTGGGGTTTCGGACCGAGAAGCCGCGACCCATCATGCTGTCGATGAAGTCGATCTCGGCTCCTGCGATCAGGTGCGCCGTGTGCCCATCGATGTAGACCTCGACGCCGTTCGACTCGGCCGTGATGTCGGTCGGCTCCGGCTCGTGGGCGAGCGCCATGGCGTATTCATAGCCCGCGCAGCCGCCGCCGATCACCGCGACCTTGAGCGCGCCTTGGGTGTGTCCCCGCTCCGAGAGGATCTCGCCGAAGGCGCGCGCCGCGCGATCGGTGACCGCCACCGGCGAGGGCGGCGGCGGGGCAGCCATCGGCAGCCCGATCGGTTCGTCAGCCGGGCCATCCATCGGCAGCGAGATTCGGCCGTCGGTTTGCACTGCACTCATCGTGCGTCATTCCTCAATTGCAGGGCGTTTGCAGCCTTCCCCCGAAGCTAGCACGAGGGACGCTCGGCGGCGAGCCAAGCAGGAGTGTCGCAGCCCGGTCAAAGCCAAGACTACGCGCGCACAAGTCTCGGAAATGCGAATGCCAGGCGCAGGTCTTCTAGGATCACCTGTTACACCCGAACAGCGAAGCTGTGACTCGTTTCACGCGTGGAAGACCTCCCTCCATGACCTACGTCGAGGCCCTGCGCTGGATCTATGGCTTCGCCGACCTGGAGCGCGGCGTGGGCCACGCGGGCCGGGAGGCCTATGCGGCGGGCCCGGCGCGCACGCGGAGGCTGCTGCGCGCCCTCGGCGATCCACACCTCGGCCTGACCTGCGTCCACGTCGGCGGCAGCAAGGGGAAGGGCAGTGTTTGCACGCTGGTGGCGAGCGCGTCCGAGGCCGCCGGCCTGCGGACGGGCGCCTACACCCAGCCGCATCTGCATTCGTTCCGCGAACGCTTCGCCATCGACGGTCGCGCCATCGAACCGCAGGCCTTCGCCGACCTCTGTCAACGGCTCGCGCCCCACGTCGACTCCCTGACGGCCTCCCATCGCCAGGACGGTCCCTACTCGACCTTCGAGCTGGCCACCGTGCTCGCGCTGCTGTGGTTCGCGGAGCAGGAGGTTGACCTGGCCGTGATCGAGGTCGGGCTCGGCGGACGGCTGGACGCGACCCGCGTGATCGAACCGGCCGTGGTGGGCCTGACGACCATCGTGCTGGAGCACACGCGCGTACTGGGCGACTCGCTTGAAGCCATCGCGAGGGAGAAGGCCGGCATCATCAAGCCGCGAGTGCCGGTCGTCGCCGCCGCGCAATCCGATGAGGCGCTGGGAGTGTTCCGGGCCACGTGCGAGGCCCAAGGGGCTCCGCTGGCCGCGGTGGAACCGCTGGACTGGGAGGACGCGGCCTGGCACGAGGCGCGACTGCTGATGATGGTTCGCGCGCCCGACGGCGACGGCAGCCTGCCGGTGGGACTCGTCGGCCCGCACCAGCGTCAGAACGCCGCCGTGGCGTGGCACATCTGCCGTGAGCTGGCGGACCAGGGACTGTCGTTCGACCGCGGCGCCATCCGCGCCGGATTCGGCGCCGCGGCGTGGCCCGGACGGCTGGAGGTCGTGGCCGGCGATCCGCTGACCATTGTGGACGGCGCCCACACCCCGGAGGCCGTCGAGGCCGTCGTGACGGCGCTGCGAGAAGTCTTCGGGGTGCAGCGCGGTCCCGTGATCTTCGGTGCGCTGCGCGACAAGCGCGTGCCGGCAATGCTGGAGGCGCTGCGCGGATATGCCGCGCCGTTGATCCTGGTCGAGCCGGAGCACCCACGAGGTTGGGCGCCCGAGCGCATGGTCCGGCGATATCGGCTCACCTCGGAGATGGAAATCGCGCCGTCGGTCACGGCGGCCTTGCGTGAAGCGCGTGCGGCGCACCGGCCCGGCCAGGCCGTGCTCGCCACCGGCAGCCTGGCGGTCGCGGCCGACGTGCGCGCGGCCGCCGGCGTGCCGCATGAAGTCGACCCTGAGCCGTGGGCAGGGCCGTAGGGTGGAGGTTGGATCTGCTTCGCGCGTTGGTGACTTTAGGGTGGATTCCCGCCTCCGCGGGAATGACGGACCCGAATTGCCCGCGGCCGGTATTGTCCCAGGCCCTCTCGGCAGCCAAGCTGAGTGACGATGACCGGACACAGAGAAGGCGGGCGCCCACAAGGGGCGCCCTTACAACTCAGTCAGGCGTTAGTCGCCGTATGACCAGCGACGACGTGCGTCCGATCCGACGGCGTGTTGAGCAGGCCATCGAGCAGGCCGTCGCCGAAGGCGCGTTCGACAACCTGGCGGGAGCTGGACTCCCGCTCAAGTCGGAAACAGGAATCGTTCCAAACGAGTTGCGGGTACCGTTCAAGGTGCTGGAAAACGCCGGCATGGCTCCCGCCTGGGTGGAGCTGGCCGCCGAGATCGAGCGGCGTATCGACGAGTTCCGTGCGGCTCGGCACGACCATGATCGGCGAATGCGCCGGGCGTGCGCGCACGCGCTGGCGGGGACGGCCGGCGACTTCGCCGCGCGGTTCCGTGCCGCGGGCCACGCCCACCAGGAGCTGCGCGACGCGCTGGCAAAGGACGTGAGAGGCATCGTGCGCCTGATCGACCGGTTCAACACCATGGCGCCGGCCAGTGCGCCGCGATTCGGCTTTCTGGCGCGCGCCGAGCTCGAAGCCGTGGACGCCATATGGCCATGGCCCGCGCCGGGCGGCGACCGGGCGTGAAGCGGCAAGCCCGGGCACTCCTCGGTCGGCTCGTCGCCGCAATCCTCGTTCCGCCGTTCGGCGCACTCGCGCTTTGGCGCAGAGCGTTGGGAGTTGGAAGCGATCGCGGCGAGCCTCAGTCGGTGCTGCTGGTGCGACTCGACCTGATGGGTGACGTGGTGAACGGGCTGTCGGCCGCCCACGCGGCGCGGCAGCGGTGGCCTCGGGCGCACATCGCCTTCATGGCGCCGCCTCAGTGGCGAGCGATCGTGGAACGCTGCTCGGCGGTGGACGAAACGATCGGCCTTGATCCCGCGGTCGTCACGCATTGGCCCGCCTGCCTGAATCCGGGGCGCTGGTGGAGTCTGCTGCGAGCGCTCCTTGCCCTGCGCCGGCGTCGCTTCGACCTGGCCGTGAGCATCTACGGGCCGATTGCCGGGACGGTGGTGGCGCTGAGCGGCGCCCGCGAGCGCCGCGGCTACGAACGCGAGGCCCCGCCGTTCAGCTTCGACCGGGCCTTCGCCGGTGAACGGCGTAACGGCGGGCCGCACGAGACCGAGCTGGCGGCGCGCCTGATTGGTGACGAGCTTCCGCCCTGGCGCACCATCGACCGCACCGACGACCTTCCCATGCCGACGGCCCTGACCGGAGCCGGCCGGCCGCTGGTCGTGGCGCACGCCGGCGCGGCGCACGGTGACGCCAAGCGTTGGCGCGAGGAACACTGGAAACACACGCTGGCGGAACTAGCGGCCGGTGGTGCGACGGTCGCGCTCGTCGGGCTGGCTGGCGACCGCGCGCTGGCTCGGCGGCTGCAGGAGTCAGTCGATAGTCTGATCGACCTCACCGGCGAAACGTCGCTCGAATCGCTCATGGGCACGCTCCTGGCGGCGGACCTCGTGATCTCCACGGACAGCGGTCCGGCGCACCTGGCGCGGGCGCTGGGAACCAGAGTGATCGCCTTGCACGGGCCGACCGACACCGCCCTGCACGGACCCGGCGATCCCGCGTGCGCGGCCCTGCGCCTGGAGATGCCGTGCGGGCCTTGCTACGACTTCCGCCGCATGGCGACCTGCCAGTTCGGCGATACGCTCTGCATGGAATGGCTCCATCCCGACCGCGTCGTCGGCGCCGCGCGCTCGATGCTGCCCACATGAGCGGCGCACCCGCCGCCGAGACTCAGGCGCTTCAAGCGCTCGAGTTTCGCGTGCTCGGCACGCGCGTGCACGGCGTCGACCTGGGCCAGGCCACCGCGTGGATCGACGCCTGGGCGCAGGCGGGCGCGCGCGCGCACATCGCCACCGTCAACCCCGAATTCGTGATGCTCGCGCGCCAAGACGCCGAATTCAACGACCTGCTGGAGCGCACCCGGCTCAACGTGCCGGACGGGGTCGGCGTCGTGCTCGACGGACGCCTGGGCGGCGCGCGCGTCCCAGGCCGCGTAACCGGCGTGACGCTAATGCACGAGGCGATGCGGTTGGCCGCGGTCCGGGAGTGGCCCGTGGCGCTCGTCGGCGGCGCGCCGGGCGTGGCCGAGGCCGCCGCCGAGCGGCTGGTCCACGACGTGCCGGGACTGCGGCCGCCGCACACCTATGGCGGCGCGCGCGGACCCGAGGGCGACGCCGCGGCCCGGGATTTCCTGCGAGACGTGCGCCCGCGCATCCTTTGCGTCGGCTACGGCGCGCCGCACCAGGAGCTTTGGATCGATCGCAACGTCAGCTCGGACGCGGCGTGCGTGGCCATTGGCATAGGCGGGACGCTGGACTATCTGAGCGGCCGCGTGCCGCGCGCGCCGGCCGCGCTGCGATCGGTAGGCCTCGAATGGGCCTACCGGCTATGGCGGCAACCATCGCGCTGGCGCCGCATGCGGGTGCTGCCGGTCTTCGCCGCGCTGGCAGTCCGCGAGATTCTTGACCGCAAGACCAAGGACGCCGCCGAATGAGCCGCGTGGTCGTGGTCGGCAGCCTCAACCTGGACATCGTCATGCGCCTGCCGCGCATTCCGCGTCCAGGCGAGACCGTGCACGGCGGGCGCATCGGCCGCTATCCCGGCGGCAAGGGCGCGAATCAGGCCGTCGCGGCCGCGCGCGCCGGGGCGGCGGTGGCGATGGTTGGCGCCGTGGGTCGGGACGATGCCGGCGACGCGTTGCTCAGGTCGCTCGCCGCGGCCGGCGTGGATCGGGCCGATGTGCGCCGGAACACCGACGCCGCCACCGGCACCGCCATGATCGTCGTCGACAGCTCGGGCGCCAACGCCATCGCCTTGGCGGAGGGGGCCAATCTGGCCGTGCGGCCGGAGGACGCGGCGCGCGCGGTGACCGCGCACGATCCCGCCGTCGTCGCGGTCCAGCGGGAAGTGCCGGACGCGGCTGTTCGGGCCGCCCTGAGCCATGCGCCCGCGGGGGCCATCCGCGTGATGAATGCCGCGCCTCTGGAGCCGGACGCCATCCTGCCGCTCGACGTGATCGACTTGCTGGTCGTGAACGAGATCGAGGCGTCGGATTTGTTGGGATCGCCGGTCACGAGCGACGACGCGCCCGACGCCGCGCGACGCCTGGCCGCCGGCGTCACGCGGGGATGCGTGATCACGCTGGGCGGCGACGGCCTGGCGGCATGGGTGGACCGTCAGGCGCTGCGCCTCCACGCCCACCCCGTCAACGTCGTCGACACGACCGGCGCCGGAGACGCATTCTGCGGCGCCATGGCCGCCGCGCTGGCACTGGGCAAACCGATGCCGACCGCGCTCGCCTGGGGCAACGCCGCCGGTGCGCTGGCGGCCAGCCGGCCCGGCGCGCAGCCGTCGATGCCCACCCGTGCGGAGATCGCCGCGCAGCTGGCCACGTCCATCGTCTAGCCAGCAGTCACGGTCGCCATGGGGATGGTCTGAACGATTCTTCGCGATGGTGGTGTTCGCAGCCGTCACGCGGAGGGGTCAAACAGCCCCTCCGGCAGCGCCAGCCGTTGACCCCCATCCCAACCTTCCCCCTTCCAGGGGGAAGGCGCTCTAGCAGTGCTCTTCTGGAGTTCAGGCCGACGCCGGCGATGGCTCGACCTGCTCGCGGCGCGGCATCCAGGGCAGCACCGCCAGCACCACCAACTGCGCCAGCGCCATCCCGGCGAACGCCACGTTCAACCCCGCCGCGTCGCCGATGATGCCGGTGACGTAGTTCCCCACGGCGCCGGCGCCGAAGGACAGGCCGAGTACGACGCCGCTGGCCGCGCCCATGTGACCCGGCAGCAGCCGCTGCACCATCACGACCGTGGGCGTGAAACCGGCGCCAAGGAATGCCCCCATCACCGCGCCGAGCGGAATGTGCCACGGGCCGAAGGGCAGGAGCCCGAAGGCCAGCATCGCAGGAATCATCACCAGGGATGACACGGCGAGAATCCGGCGCACGCCGAAGCGGTCGGTGGAGACGCCGCCAGCGAAGGCGCCCACCGCGTGGCCGACCAGATACGCCGAAAGCACGATGCCCGCGCGCACGGGGTCCGGCCGGTCGGGCGACACGAAAACGGGGACGAAGGTCACGAGCGCGGCGTAGGCCCAGCCGCGCACCACGGCCACCAGCAAAAGTCCGACGAGCGCCGCCGAAATCCCACGAAACGCGGTCCGCCCCACGGCAACGCTGACGCTCGGCTGTTGCGGGGCCCGGAAGTTGCGCAGCGACTAGGCCATGAACGCCGACACCACCAGCACCGGCGCGAGCACCACCGGCACCCAGTCGGTGCCGCCGGCCTCCAGCACGCCGCCCAGGATCAGCGGCGCGACGGCGAACGCGGCGTGTCCACCCAGGAAAAACAGCGCAACGTTCGTTCCGGTATTGCGGCCCTGGGCCTCGTTGGCAATGGCCGCGCCCTGGGGATGAAATGCCGCGACGCCGACGGCAGCCACCACCAGGTACACCACCAGCAGCGGATAGCTGGGCGCAAACGCGGCCACGGCCACCCATACCGCAATCCAAGCGGGGCTGATCGATGCGAGCCAGCGCCGTCCCATACGGTCGCCGATGTAGCCGAACAGCGGCTGAATCACCGAGGTCGTCAAGGCCCAGGCGAGCGCCGCCAGACCGATCATGCCGTAGGACATCTCCAGCCGCACGGCCAGGATGGGATAGAGCATGCTCGGCCCCAGGGCGGAGAAGTCCGACGCGAAGTGGCCCAGCGCGACGGTGATCACGGCCTGCCGGCCGGCAAGGATTCGCGAGGCGGTTCGACCTTCGAGGCCTCGGCGCTACAGCCGGGACGGCCCCGTGACGGTGGTACATTCGCAGGCCAAGCGTACGCACCGTCGGCGCACCTCGCATGCCTCCCCCTGCCGCCGTTATGTCCAAGTGGGTCTATCCCTTCCGCGAGGGCGGCGAGTCGATGCGGAATCTGTTGGGTGGCAAGGGCGCCGGCTCGGCCGAAATGACCAAGGCCGGCATGCCGGTGCCGCCCGGATTCACCATCACCACTGCCGCGTGCCTGGAGTACTACGCCAACGACAAGGATTTCCCGGCGGGTCTTGACGCCCAGGTCGAGGTGGCGCTGGCCGAGGTTGAGTCAGCGGTGGGCCGGCGCTTCGGCGATCCCGACAACCCGCTGCTGGTGTCAGTGCGGTCCGGCGCGCGCGTGTCCATGCCGGGAATGATGGACACGGTGCTCAACCTGGGCCTGAACGCGGCGACGCTCGAAGGACTGATCGCCGCCACCGGCGACGCGCGCTTCGGCTGGGACGCCTACCGCCGCTTCATCCAGGGGTTCGGCTCGATCGTGCTGGGCGTGGAAGGTCACGCGTTCGAGAGCTGCATCGACGATCACAAGGCGCGGCTCGGCGTGGACCAGGACACCGAGCTCAGCGCCTCGGACTGGCAGGTGGTGGCGGACGACTTTCGCCAGATCATTCGCGACGCCACGAACGCCGAGTTTCCGGACGATCCGCGACAGCAGCTCGACCACGCCATCCGCGCGGTTTTCGATTCCTGGTTTGGGCGGCGCGCGGTGGACTATCGCCGCGTCCACGGGCTGCCCCACGACTGGGGCACGGCGGTCAACGTTCAGACCATGGTCTTCGGCAACATGGGCGAGACCTCGGGCACCGGCGTGGCCTTCACGCGCAACCCCAACACCGGCGAGCGGGAACTCTTCGGCGAGTACTTGCTGAACGCGCAAGGCGAGGACGTGGTGGCCGGCGTGCGCACGCCGACGCCGATCGCGACGCTCGAAACCTCGATGCCGGAGGTCTTCGGCCAGTTCGAGGACTACGCCACGCGGCTGGAGCAGCACTACCGCGAGATGCAGGACCTCGAGTTCACCATCGAGTCCGGCAAGCTCTACATGCTGCAAACGCGCGCGGGCAAGCGCAGCCCGGCGGCGGCGGTAAAGATCGCCGTGGACCTGGTGCGCGAGGGCGTGATCGATAAGACCACCGCCGTGCAGCGGGTGGAACCGGAGCAGGTGGGCGCGGTGCTGCATCCGCGCGTGGATCCGGCGCACTGGGACCATCCCATTGCCACCGGGCTCAACGCGTCGCCAGGCGCGGCACACGGGCGGGTGGTGTTCACCGCCGACGAGGCCGCGGAGCAAGCCAGTGCGGACCACCCGGTGATCCTGGTGCGTCCCGAGACCTCACCCGACGACTTTCACGGCATGGCCGTTTCGGCGGCCATTCTGACGGCGCGCGGCGGCGCGACCAGCCACGCGGCCATCGTGGCCCGCCAGCTCGGGATTCCGGCCGTCGTTGGCTGCGACGCCCTGCGTCTCGACCTCGACGCCAAGCAGTTCACGGCTCACGGCGTCACGGTGAATGCCGGCGACGTGATCACCGTCGACGGCACGGACGGCGAGGTGCTGACCGGCGCGCTGCCGCTCATCCCCGGCTCGATGACGCCCGAGCTGGAGGAGCTGCTCGGCTGGGCCGACGAGATCCGGCGGCTGAGCACCTGGGGCAATGCCGACACTCCGGAAGAGGCCGAGCTGGCCCGCGAGCACGGCGCGGAGGGCATCGGGCTTTGCCGCACGGAGCACATGTTCCGCGAAGGCGACCGCCTGCCGATCGTGCAGGAGATGATCCTGGCCGAGACCGTTGAGGAGCGACAGAAGGCCCTCGACCGGCTGCTCCCCATTCAGCGTGAGGACTTCGTCGGCATCCTGCGCGCCATGGACGGCTTTCCGGTCGTGATTCGGCTGCTTGATCCGCCGCTGCACGAGTTCCTGCCGGACCACGAACCGCTCGCCGCCGAGCTGGCGACGCTGACCGCCGACGACGCCGATCCGCAGCGCCGGGCGCATCTCGAACGCATGCTGCGCCGCGTCGAGGAGATCCAGGAAGTCAACCCCATGCTCGGCCTGCGGGGCTGCCGCCTGGGCATCCAGCAGCCCGAGGTCTACGAAATGCAGGTGCGGGCAATCATCGAGGCGGCGCTGGAGCTGAGCGCCGCCGGCCTGCAGCCGCGGCCCAAGATCATGATTCCGCTCATCAGCCACGTGAACGAATTGCGGAAGGTGGAGGGGCGGCTGCACGCAGTCGCGGACGAGGTGGTGCGCGCCAAGGGCGCCTCGGTTGCCTACGAGTTCGGCACGATGATCGAGGTCCCGCGCGCCTGCCTGACGGCCGGGGCGCTCGCGGAGGTCGCGGATTTCTTCAGCTTCGGCACCAACGACCTCACGCAGACGACCTACGGCATCTCGCGCGACGACGCGGAGGGCAAGTTCCTCATTGATTATGTCGAGTCGGAGATCCTGCCCGCGAATCCGTTCCAGGTGATGGACCCGGACGGCGTCGGGGCGTTGCTGCGGCTGGCCGTGGAGCAGGGGCGAGCCGCCGATCCCGACATCGAGATGGGCATCTGCGGCGAGCACGGCGGCGATCCGGACTCCATCGGGATCTGCGAGCAGCTCGGCCTGGACTACGTCAGCGCCTCGCCATTCCGCGTCCCCGTCTCACGCATGGCCGCCGCCCACGCGCGCCTGGCCGAGATCGAGAGGGATCGCTAGCTTCAACGGCGTGACCCAGAATCTCCAATCCGACCCGAATCGGGCGGCCTAATCCATGCCGAAGGTGCGGGACGCAATCCGGATGGTGGAGCGCGACGGCTGGAGCCACGTGGCCACGCGGGGGAGCCACCGACAGTTCCGACACCCGGTGAAGCCGGGCAAGGTCACGATTCCTGGCAAACCGAGCGACGACGTGGGGCCGAAGCTCTGGGCCAGTATCATGAGGCAGGCTGGCATCGAGAAAGAACGTCGATGAAGCTCACGTACGCTGTCGTCTTCGAGCAGACGCCCAACAACTACGCCGCCTACGTGCCGGACGTCCCGGGCTGCGTCAGCACCGGCAAATCGTGGGACGAGATGCTCGCGATGATCCGCGAGGCGCTGGTGTTTCACATCGAGGCGATTCTGGAGGATGGCGAACCGCTCCCGGAGCCGAGGATGTCCATCGACGAGGCCATTGCGAGCCACAGCGAACCGATCGCCGATCACGTGCTCGACTCCTACCGGGAGTTCGGCGAGCCCGCCCCCACGATCTCGACCCGGTTTGAGATGGTTGAGATCGAGGTTTCCGCCCCGCAGGCCGTTCAGGCGGGCTGACGTACGTCCGGCGCCGATCGTCGGCGGCTAGGGACTAGAATCTACGACGACCTGAGACACGCGTGAGGAGGCCGCGTGGCCTCGCCCGTTGAGGACATTAAATCCCGGCTCAATGCCGCCGAGGTCATTGGCCGCGACGTGCGGCTGCAGCGCTCGGGGCGGTACCTCAAGGGGCTGTGCCCGTTTCATCAAGAGAAGACGCCGTCATTCTTCGTCTTCGGCGATCGCGGCACGTTTCGCTGCTTCGGCTGCGGCGAGGGCGGCGACCTGTTCACCTACGTCATGCGGCGGGACGGCAGCAGCTTTCCCGACGCGCTGCGGCTGCTGGCCGGCGAGGCGGGGGTGGAGCTGCGCGCGCAGGACCGCGACCCCGAAGCCGACCGGCAACGGCGGAGCACTCGGGCCGCGCTGGATGAAGCGGCCAGCCTCATGCACCGGCTACTGCGCGAGTCGCCCGAGGCCACGGGGACGCGCGCCTATCTGGAGGAGCGCGGAGTATCCGAGCAGATGCTCACGACGTTCCGCCTGGGCTACGCGCCGGCGCGCGGCTCGCCGGTCACGAAGCACCTGCGCCAGCTGGGTACCGACGCGGAGGCGCTGAGCGCCACGGGCCTGGTCCGCGACGACGATGGACCGCCGCGCGACTACTTCTTCAACCGCTTGATCTTCCCGATCAGCGAGCGGCGCGGGGCGGTGATCGGGTTTGGCGCGCGGGCGCTGGGCGACGCAACGCCCAAGTACCTGAACTCACGGGAGAGCGACACCTTCCGCAAAGGCAACCATCTCTACGGCTTCAATCTGGCGGCGGACGCCATCCGGCGCGAGCGTGAGGCGGTGCTGGTGGAGGGCTACATGGACGCCATCGCGGCGCACCAGTTCGGATTCATGAACACCGTGGCATCCATGGGAACGGCACTGACCCACGAACAGGGTCGACTGCTCGCCGGATCGGGCGCGCAACGCATCGTCCTGGCGCTGGACGCCGACACCGCCGGAGCCGCCGCGACGCGCCGGGGCGTGGACGTGCTGCGCGACGCCGGTCGCGACGCTGCCGACGCGGAGGTGGACTTTCGCGGATTGATTCGACACGAGGCGCGGCTTTCGATCGATGTCGCCGTGGTCGAGCTGCCGTCGGGCGAAGACCCGGATTCCGTGATTCGTGCCGACACGACGCGCTGGCGCGCATTGCTCGAAGCGGCGGTGCCCCTGGCGGACTACTACTTCCGCTGGGCACTCGAAGAGCATGACGTGTCGTCGATCGTCGGGCGGCGTCGGGCGGTCGCCGACCTGACGCCGGTCATCACGGAGATCAACGAACCCGCCGTGCGAGCGCACTACTACGAGCGCCTCTCGCACGTATCCGGTGTGCCGGTCGAGGAGCTGCGCCGCGCGGCCCCGCGCCGTCAGCGCCGCATGGGCGCGGCTCCCGCAGCCGCCAGTCAGCCTGTCGACCGGGTGGAGGAAGGGTTGCTGGAACTGGTGCTCCAGGCGCCGCCCGAGGCGGCCGGCGCGGTCGCGGGACTGAACGCGTCGAACGTATCGGATCCGTCGCTGCGCTACGTGATCGAGGCCCTGGCGCGGAGTGCTGGAGAGCCCTTAAGCGACTCCTGGGAGTCAGTTCTCGAAGGACTCGATGACCAGTCGCGCGAGCAGGTGGAAGCCGTGCACGCCCGCGTGGCCGGTTTGCCAGCGCTCGAGGGCGAGGCGTTCGACAGCGCGCTGCAGGTCACGATACTGCGGCTGCGTGAGCGGCGCATCCTCGAACAGCTGCGAGAGGTCGGCGCGATGGACGACGGCGACGCCGCGGCCGCGCGCTCGCGCGAGTTGGGCGCGCAGAAGCGCAGCGTGGAGATGGCGATGCGCGAGCTGTCGGTCCTCACCCACGGACCGGCGCCATAGCGCCGCCGGCGCGGGACCTGGGTGCTACGCGGCGAGCGCCTGGTCGATCTGGCTCTTGATGTCCGCCTTGGGGCGAAAGCCGACGATGCGACCCACTTCGGCGCCGCCGCTGAAGATGATCAGCGTGGGAATGCCGCGGATGCCCAGTTGCATGGGCGTGTCCGGGTTCTCGTCCACGTCCATCTTGGCGAACGCCACCTGGCCGTCGTAGTCCTGCGCCAGCTCTTCGACCACCGGCGCCACCATCTTGCAAGGCCCGCACCACTCGGCCCAGAAGTCCACCAGCACGGGCGTTTCGGCATCGAGCACGGTCGATTGGAATTCAGCGTCCGTCACCGCCACGGGAGCCGCCATGTGATCCTGTCACCCTTCGCGTGCGCCACGAAATCGCGCGCCCGAGACTAGGAACGACGCCGTAGTCATGTCAACGGCAGATGACCCGCCGGGATCCGCGGCGGCCTCGGCGGTGGTGCTCGCCGGCGGCGCCAGCCGCCGCATGGGGCGCGACAAGCGGCTGTTGCCCTGGGGAACGGACGCCGACGGACGGCCACGCACGCTGTTGCAGGCGGTCGTCGACACGCTGGCGGCAGTCACCGACGACGTGATCGTGGTGGCGAATGACCGGCCCGATGTTGGGCGCGCCCGTGTGGTGCCGGACGCGATCCCGGGCTCGGGCAGCTTGGGCGGCATCCTGTCGGGCATCGAAGCGGCGCTGCACAAGCGTGTGTTCGTGGCAGCGGTCGACATGCCGTTTCTGAACGTGGCGCTCGTGCGCGATCTGCTGGACCGACTTGGGGGTCACGATGCGGTCGTGCCGGTCATTGGCGGCCGACCCGAGCCACTGCACGCGGTCTACGGTCCCGCCGTCGCAACCGCGGCCCGACGGCAGATCGCCCAGGGGCAGCTCAAGATCGCGTTGGCCTACGAAGGACTTGAAGTCGTGCGGGTGCCGGAGGCGGACCTTCGGCGGGTGGACCCGGAGCTGCGCTCGTTCCGAAACGTCAACACGCCGGAGGACTACACGGGTGCTCGGACGGATGCCGCATTGCCGAACACTGATATGTCATTCCGAGCGAAGCGAGGAATCTAGGGCGCGTGTCGCCTCAACCAGAGCGGCGGTACTACGTTTACATCATGACGAACCGCGTCAGAACGCTCTACGTCGGTGTTACCAACAATCTGGTGCGGCGGATGTACGAGCATAAGCGGAAGCTGGTGCCTGGCTTCACCAGCAAATACAACCTGACCTGGCTGGCCTACTATGAAGAGACTTCGGATGTTGCGTCGGCCATTGCGCGAGAGAAGCAAATCAAGGGCTGGCGCAGGCGCAAGAAGATCGAATTGATCGAGTCAGTAAATCCACGCTGGAGAGACCTGTCGATGGAATGTTTTGACGATGGTCAATCAAAGCTCTAGATTCCTCGCTGCGCTCGGAATGACAGGGTGGTGGGATCGAATGACAGGGTGGTGGAATTGGAATGACGGAGCCGCGGGAATTGACATGGAGGCAGGCGGACCATGATGGAATACGAGGGCTACCGAGCCGTAGTGACGTACGACAACGAGGTTGGGGTTCTTCACGGCGAGGTCGTCGACACGCGCGACGTGATTACTTTTCAAGGCACGTCGGTCCCCGAGCTTCGACAGGCGTTTCGCGAGTCGGTGGACGAGTACCTGAAGGTGTGCGCAGAGCGAGGCCGGACTCCGGACAAGCCGTTTTCAGGGAACGTCGCGCTTCGGCTCCCGCCTTCCGTTCACCGGGCCGCGACAGCCGCCGCTCGCTCCGCGGACCAGAGCTTGAACGCGTGGATCACGGAAACGATTTCGCGTGCCGCACGCACCACGTGACCGGCGATGAAATCGGCCGACCGCAGGCATCCGCAATCAACCGCGACATTAGGGATCAAACCTCGACGGCATCCCGGGCGCTCCAGGTGGGTCGAGATCCCAGGCTGCACGCAGCCTGGGCCACCGGGCCATACCAGATCGCCTAGTGCGCGATCCCCAGCTGGTGCATGCGGCGGTGGATGGCGTCGCGGGCGGCTAGGAGCGGGCGCTCCAGGTAGGCGGTGTGGTCCGGCTCGCCGTGGTGGTGGGTGACTGAGTCATCGGCTGGCTCGCTGCTTGCGCGGCGGCGGACGTAGCTGAGGTTGCCGTCGATCATGGTGAGCATGTATTCGGCGGTGGCGTCGTTCCACATGCGCCAATCGCCTCCGGTCGACACGTAGACCGGCGACGTGTGGGCGAATCGCTGCCGCTTCCAGCCGTCGAGGTAGTAGGGCGCGTCGTAGTAGTCCGCTCCGCCGGTGCGGGCCGCGAACCACGTGTGTCCGTCCGCGCGTAGCCGCTCGCTCAGCTCCAGCCGCCGAGCGCCGTCGGACGCCACGGTTTCGGCCACGACCCGGCCTTCCTGCACGATCTGCAGGTTGTAGATGGGCAGGCTGCCTTCCGCCCAGGCCTCGACGTGCACCGTGCCGCCGTTGCTTGGCAGATGCACCGTATCGCCGATGGCGTGGCCCTCGACGCTGAGCCCGATGAGCGGACCACTGGACATGAAGGTGCGTCCGGCGCTCATTTGCGCGCGCCAGGCGTCGTAGGTGAAGGGCATGTCCTCGGCAAGCTGGACGTAGGTGCGGTAGATGCCCACGGGCGTGTCCGTGGCCATCTTGTCGGTGCCGCCCACCAGCGGCAGGCGGTAGCCCGCGTTGAGATAGCGGTAGTACTCGTCGTGGTCGAAGGGAACCTGGCGACACATCTCCACGGCGTCGGCCAGCCCCAAAGCGATCAGGGCCACCGGGTCGCCATTGGGCCAGGGGAAGTGCGGCAGCACCACGGTGCCGCCCTGCTCGCGGCAGGCCTCGGCCCAGTGGGACATGGTGGTCTGCAGCGGGCCGCCCAGCTCGGCCTCGCCGGGACCGTCGGTGCACCAGGGCATGATCGGCTCGGTGTGGCCGAGCAGCGTGAGATGTCCGAGAAAGTGCTGCCGGTTCTCCTGGCCGAACGAGACGATGGTCTTGCCGTCGTCCGACACCTGGGGCCGCCCGGTGAAGTCGTCGGTGTTGCTGAAGTAGTGGCCCCACTGCGACTGGAGCACGTTGGCGACGTTGAGGTCCTCGCCCGCCGACTCGAGCACCGCGCCGTTGCCGGCCAGGAAGTGCACGTGCGTGTCGCCGCTGTACCAGCCCTGGGCGTTCATGTCGGTCCAGCGGCCGATGCGCAGCTCCAGGTCCCGCTGCCCCGGCTTGATTTCGACTTCCGTCCGCAACGGCTCGTACTCGAACCCCCGCGCGACATCCACGATCACCCGACCGCGCGGCAGCCAGCCCTGGCAGGCGCCGTCGACGTAGGCGTAAGTGACCTGGTCCATGCGCACATCGCCGAAAGCGTCGCGGCCCCAGGTCGAAAAGCCGGAAAACAGGTGCGGGTGGTGGCCGTAGGGCTGGTAGGGCACGCCCTCGGGCGAGCGGAAGTGAATGCGACAGGGCACTGGTCGACCGGTGTCGGCGTCGAGCACGCGCGTGTGCACCCAGTTGCGGCCCGATTCGGGCAGGCTGAGCCGGAGCCGCGGCGAGGCTTGCACCGTGCCCTGGGCCTGCAGATCGCCGAATCGCGCCGTGCCGAGCACCTCGTCACCCTGCGCCACGCTGACTTCGGCGGACGGGACCGCGCTGACCTCCGTATATGCGGGGCTCGAGGTGAGGTTGTCCGCCTCGCCCCAGCCCTTGTTGACCGCGTCCACAAAGGCCTCGGGGTCCTGCGGCAGCGGCTGGGCGTAGGTCGCCGAGCCCCGCTTGACCTGCACATCCAGATCGAATGGCTTCGCGGCGTCCTCGGGGCGCGTCAACTCGATCCGCACGGGACGGCGCGGCGCGCGCTCCAGCGGGTCTTCGTCGACGAAGCCAGCCGAGACGCCACCCAGCACCCACGGCAGCGGGCCGCCGCTGATTTCGATGCTCGCGATCGCGTGCTCGGGATGCGGGTTGCGCCACGTCCAGAGGAAGAACGACCGCAATCGTCCCGTGGCGACCTCCGTGATCCGCCGCTGCTGCTCGTCGTAGGGGCCTTCGTAGCGCGGTTGCATGCCGTCTTCGCCGTTGCGCTCGGCCAGATACGGCTGGCCGGGCCGCATCGAGAAATGGCGTGAAATCCAGCCGATTTCGAATCGATCGCGCAGGGGAACGTCGATTCGAGTTCCGTTTTCGTATTTGAACGTGTAGCGACCCACCTCGCCGCCGGGCGCTCCGCCGTGGGCGATGGCCGTGTCCAGCAGCGCGTGCGCAAACGTGAGGGTGTGTACGGCACGACCCACCGGCAGCGCTTTTGGCTCCGGGTGTCCGCCGGGACCGAACTGCGCAATAGTTCCGCGCGCCGGGTCGCCCACGGCGAACGCCAACCCGCGAAAGTCCTGTGCACCGAGCAAATCGGGCGTTTCGGGTCCGGCCACCTCGGCGGGAACGTTGCAGAGGTCAGCGATAGAAATAGGTTCGTAGGGATTCACGCGGCACTACCCCGGCGGACCGGCCGTTCGCATAGTGGCGGTCTGCCTCAGCCCCGGCAACCCAAGGCGCGGCGGATACACTGCCCACGCTGACAGACCGTCAGTCGCCTGCCCCTCGACCGGGCGGCGCGCGGCATCCCATGAGGGCCGGCCATGCACCCCACATTCGGCGTTCACTACGCGCTGGATACCAAGATGCCGATGCGCGACGGCGTGCAGCTTTCGGGCGACATCTATCTGCCCGACGCTCCCGGCCCGTTCCCGACGGTGCTGATTCGCACGCCCTACGACAACAACACGCCGGAAACGATTGCGTCGGCCCGCGCCTTCGCCCAGGACGGCTACGCGTGCGTGGTGCAGGACGTGCGCGGTCGCTGGGACTCGGACGGCGTCTACTACCCCTTTCACAACGAGGCGACCGACGGCTTCGACACCCACGAGTGGATCGGGCGGCAACCGTGGAGCAACGGCCGCATCGGCATGAGCGGCCCGTCGTATCTGGGACTGGTGCAGTGGCTCAGCGCGCCTCGGGGAAGCCAATTCCTTACCTGTCTCGCGCCGCGGGTGGTGTGCCCGGAGTTCCTCGGCGGTCTGGTGCGACCGGGCGGGGCCTTGCAGCTCACCACGGCGCTCACCTGGGGCATGCGCACCAACTCACGCACGGCACAGAGCATCGCGTTTCACAACTGGACCGAGGCGTTTCACACGCTGCCGATCAAAGACCTGGACCTGCGCGCCGGCCGACGACTCGACTTCTGGCACGACTGGCTGGAGCACGACCGCTATGACGACTACTGGGAGGAGATCAGCGTCTCCCACCGCTGGCACGAGATCCGCGTGCCGGCGCTGACCATGGGCGGCTGGTACGACCTCTACGCCGCCGACACGCTGGAGAACGTCAACAACCTGCGGCGTTTCGGGGCCACGCCGGAGGCGCGCCAGAGCCGCGCGATCGTCGGTCCCTGGCCACACCGCCTGGCCGAGTCCACGCGGCTCGGCGACGTCGACTTTGGCGTCGATTCGCTGGTGAGCCTCACGCAGCTCGAGCGGCGCTGGTTCAACCTCTGGCTCAAGGGCGAGGACGACGGCTTGAGCGAGGAGCCGCCGCTGCGCCTGTTCACCATGGGTGTCAACGAATGGCGCGACGAGCACGAGTGGCCGCTGGCGCGCACCGACTGGCAGACCTGGTATCTGCACTCGGAAGGCAGCGCCAACACGGCGCGCGGCGACGGCACGCTGACGACCGCGGCTCCGGGCGAGGAGCGGCCCGACCGCTACGTCTACGATCCCCGGTTCCCCGTGCAGTCGCTGGGCGGCACTACCTGCTGCACGCCGGAGATCGTCGCCTGGGGGCCTTACGACCAACGCCCCGTCGAGGCCCGGTCGGACGTGCTCTGCTACACGTCGGAGCCGCTGCCAGCCGATCTGGACGTCACAGGACCCATCACGTTGGTGCTATATGCCGCCACCGACGGCCGCGACACCGACTGGACGGCCAAGCTGGTGGACGTGTCGCCCAGCGGCTACGCCATGAACCTTTGCGACGGCATCGTGCGCGCCCGCTACCGCGACGGCATGGCGGAGCCGGCGCTGCTGGAGCCGGGGAGGGTCTACCGCTACGAGATCGACGTGGGCGTGACCAGCAACGTCGTCCGCGCCGGGCACCGCATCCGGCTGGAAGTCTCGTCGTCGAATTTCCCGTGCTACGACCGCAATCTGAACACAGGCAACGACCTCGCCAGCGACACCGAGATGCGCGCCGCCTCGCAGACTGTGCTGCACGCGCACTTGCATCCGTCGCACCTGCGGCTGCCGGTGATTCCCTCCTAATGACGCGGGCGGCCACGAGGGCCGCCCCTACACCGAATCGACGGTTTCGAATTCCGGCCCGCGTTCCGGATCGACGTGGCGCAGGCGAACACGTGCGCCCAGGGCACGCCCGGCATCCCCGATCAGTCGTCCCATGGTGCGCAAGCCACAATCCAGCTCGACGATCACGACCGTGTAGGGCGCTTCGTCGGCGTACCGCGTCGGGGGCACGTGGATGGTTGTCCAGACGGCGATCCGTCCGTCACCGGGAATCTCGTGCGGCTCCATGTCATAGCGCCCGCACGTGGGGCAGGCATCGCCGCGCGCCATAACCAGCCGACCGTCATGACGACAGCGATAGACCGTGAGCTGCGGCTGACTAGTCACGGGCGAGGATGTGCACGGTGGCCGCCGCGCCGCAGCCACCCATGCTGTGCGCCAGGCCGATGCGGGCGCCGGCGACCTGATTGGCGGCCTCGCCGCGAAGCTGCAGCGCGAGATCGTAGATCTGCCCGACGCCGCTCGCGCCCACCGGGTGGCCCTTGGCGATCAGCCCTCCGCTGGGGTTGACCGGCAACCGGCCGTCCACGGCGGTCTCGCCGGATTCCACCGCGCGTCCGCCCTCCCCGCGCGGAACCAGGCCGAGATCTTCGGTCGCCACCAGCTCCGCAATGGTGAAGCAGTCGTGCACCTCGGCCACGTCCACTTCACCGGGTCCGATTCCCGCCTGCCCAAATGCCTCGGACGCCGCGCGTATCGTGGCGGGAAACGATGTCAGGTCATCCATCCCGCTCAGCGCCACCGGCCCCGACCCCTGACCCGAGGCGAGAATGCGCACGCCGCGGCTGGTGTACTGACGCGCGATTTCCGCAGTGCAGACAACCGCCGCCGCCGCGCCGTCGCTGATGGGCGGACAGTCGAAGAGCCGCAGTGGCTCGGCGACAAAGCGTGAGCTGACCACCTCGTCTATGGTCGTCGGCTTCCGAAATTGAGCCTTGGGATTCGCCGCGCCGTTGTCGTGGTTCTTGACCGAGACGGCGGCAATCTGCTCCCGCGAGGTGCCGTACCGCGCCATGTGCGCCTGCATCACCATGGCAAAGGCTCCCGGAAACGTGAGGCCGGTTCGCATTTCGACGTCCTCGTCGCCGGCGGTGGCCAGCGCGGCGGTTACCTCGCCGGTGGAAATATTCGACATCTTCTCGACGCCGGCCACGAGCACGACATCATGAATGCCTGCGGTGACGGTCAGGTAGCCGTGCCGCAGGGCAATGCCCCCGGACGCGCAGGCGGCCTCAACCTTCGTCGCGGGTATGCCGTCGAGACCGAGACGCCGCGCGACGATGGGCGCCAGCGCCCCCTGGTCGGCCAGGCGCTCGCCGATGAAATTGCCCAAATACAGCGCCTGCACCCGGTCGCGCGGGATGCCGCTGTCGTCGAGTGCCGCGCGGCAGGCCTCGGTCGCCAGCTCGACAATCCCGCTGTCCGGCAGCTTGCCGAACGGAGTCGAGCCGACGCCGGCGATGCTTACGTCGTGCAATCCAGTCTCACCACTGCAACGGACCCAATATCGGTCTCTATCATGCGACCATACGCCTCCGAGATGGGAGTGACCACCGCCACGGCCGCGCACCTATGAGTCAGCTTTCGCCGGAAATCCTGTTCGACGTGCTGGTAATTGGCTGCGGGCCGGCGGGGACCCAGGCCGCGGTGAGCGCGGCGCACCAGATGCGGCACGTGGCGCTGATCGACGGCGGGGCCGTGAGCCTGCGCCGCGGCCGGCACTTCTGGTCGAAGTCGGTCGAGTTCGTGGACGCGCCGGTATTTCCGGGCATCACCGGACCGGCGTTCAACCGGGCGCTGAAAGAGTGGACCGAGGCACAGCCGGAACATGAGGTCACCATCGACGGCGAGTCGCGGTACATCGGCATTCGCCGCATCCCCGGCTATGTCACCGATATCGAAAGGGTCCAGGACGGCACCCTGGCAGTGACCATGTCGACGGCGATGCTGCCCCGCGACGGCGCGGCGCCACCCACGGAGACGGTCCGGGCGCGCACGGTGGTCGTGGCCTCGGGGTTCGAGGACGCCTGGCCCGACATAGAGATCGAATCTTCGGCGGAGCGGGCCTATGCGCGCTACGGCGTGGTGTTTCGATTTGCCGGCAATCACCGCGGGTGGCACGTCTGCGTGCGCTGCGACGGGCACCTGCACACCGACCAGGAACTCGCCATCGTCGGGGTGGGGGACTATATCTTCGACGTCGTGCACGGCGCGCAGGATTTCACCCACCGGATGACCGTGCTGACCAACGGACGACCCCACGGCATGTCGGACGCGGTGCTGGCGGAAATGGCGCGCCGGGGCGTGCGGCTCGAGACCGAGCGGATCGAAGCCCACATCGGCAGCGGACGGGACCTGCTCGGGCTGCGCCTGGCCGACGGCCGGGAGCTTTTCTTCGACGGATTCTTCGTGGACGAGGGTCTCGTGCCCAACGACGAGTTTCTGTCCAGGTTCTCGCCGCAGCATGACGATGAGGGGCTCCTGGTGTGCGACGAAGACCACTGCGTATTGGACGTTGACGGCAATCCCATCCCCGGCGTCTGGGCCTGCGGCGACATCGTTGCCGGCGAGCGCAATCTCATCGCGTCCGCGTTTGCCAGCGGGCAGGACGCGGGTCTGGAAGCCAGCGACAGCTTGCGCCGGTGGGCGCCGGTCAAATGAGCGAGGAGTTGGGTACGGACATGGACGCTTTCACCGTCACCACTGAGCAAATCGATCTGCCCCGCACCGCCACGCCGCAGGCGCGTCGCGTGGCCGTCGCCTGGCGCGGCCGGCCCATCTGCGCCTTCACCCAGGGCGTGCATCGTTGCTATCTGTACCCGTTGTATTCGCCCGGCGGCGTGCCGCTGACCGCGGAGAGTCCCGTCGACCATCCACACCACGACTCGATCACGGTGGGCGCAGACATGGTCACGGCCAAGTTCCCGCCGCTGACGCCGGCCATATCGCCGCTGTCCGAGTCCGGCACCTACAACCTCTATGCCAACAACGTGTTTCAAGGACGCTCGCCGGGCCGCACCTGGTCCGTGGACGTCAACGCGACCGAGCTGGCACCGGATCACTTGCGCGTGGTGCAGACGGTCGAGTGGCAGGGACCGGAGGAGTGGGGGGCCGCGGACGGCCGGCGCGTGCTCGCCCTGGAAACCAGGACCACGGACATCCGTCCCGGCGAGGTCGTCAACACGGTCGACATCCGGTCGCAACTGCGGCCCACGGAGTGGGACCTGACCATCGGGCCCACCCGCCACGCCTATTTCACCGTGCGCCTGGCCTATGGGATTCGGGTGGTCGACGGCGGCACGCTGGTCGACGCCGACGGACGCAGCGGAGGGGCGGCGATCACCAATTGCGCGTCAGCCTGGGTGGATGCGTCGGGTCCGGCGCCGCACAACGCCAGGGCGGGCCTGAGCATCCTGGGGCACGCCTCTACGGCGCACGTGCCCTGGGTGGCCTACGACTGGGGCACGGTCAACGTGAACCCGTTGGCCCGCGAGGCGGCCACCGTGCCGCGAGGCGACACGCTGGATCTTGGCATTCGACTGCTCGCGCACGACGGCGACGCCGTCGAGGCGGACATTGCAGCCCACGCCGCGACGTTCGCGGCCGAAACCGACGCCGGTGCTAGCATTTCGAGCGTGGCCAGCCGCCCCTAGGACGCCCCATGCTTGAAACGACGACGCGCGATGCGCTGGTCTCGGCGGACATTGAGCATCTGATCCATCAACTCACGCGCGCCGGTCACCACGCGCGCACGGGTCCGGTGATCGTCGAGTCGGCGAGCGGCGCCACCCTGCGGCTGGCCGATGGGCGGGAGATTCTGGACGGCACGTCGGGCCTGTGGTGCGTCAACGCCGGTCACGGCCGCGCCGAGTTGGCCGATGCGGCGGCGGATCAGATGCGGCGTTTGGCCTTTGCCCACACGTCAAGCGGGTTTTCCCACCAGCCGGCCATCGAACTGGCCGCGCGTCTGGCGTCGTTGACTCCCGGTGACCTTACCGCGGCCTACTTCACCTCCGGCGGCGCCGAGGCCAACGAGACCGCCTTCAAGTTCGCACGCTACTACTGGCGCTTGCGGGGACAGCCGGGCAAGGCGCTAGTGCTCTCCCACGTGCGCGGCTATCACGGGCTGACGCACGGCGCGCAGTCGGCCACCGGGCTCACCGAATACCACGGCACCTTTGGCGACCTGGCCGAGGGCTTCGACAAGGTGCCGCCGCCCTATCCCTACCGCTGGGAGGAGTACGCACCGGCCGACATCGACGCTGACGACATCGCCAGTGCCGTTGCCGTGGCGCGGCGGATCGAGGAGGTCGGGCCGGAGCGCGTGGCCGCCGTGATCATGGAGCCCGTGCTCGGCACCGGCGGCGTGATCGTGCCGCCGGACGGCTACTTGCGCGCCGTGCGCGAGGTCTGCGACCGGTATGACGTGCTCATGATCGCCGACGAGGTGATCACGGGATTTGGCCGCACGGGTACCTGGTTCGGATCCCAGCACGAGGACGTGGTCCCCGACATGATGACCTTCGCCAAAGGCGTCACCAGCGGCTATCTGCCCCTGGGCGGTGTGATGCTGCGGGAACACCTGCGGGACGCGATGCGCGACGCGCCGGGCGACCCGCCTCTCATGCACGTATTCACCTACTCAGGTCATCCGGTGCCGTGCGCCGTGGCGCTGGCGAATCTCGAGATTCTCGAGAACGAGGGCATCGTGGACGGCGTGGCGGCCAAGGGCCGCCGTCTGCGCCAACGCCTGGACGAGCTGCACGACCTGCCCGAAGTCGGCGAGATCCGGTCGGCGGGCCTGATGTCCGGCGTGGAGCTGGTGCGCGACGAGGACACCAGGGAGCCGTACCACGTCAGCGAGCGACCGACCGCCGTGGCCGCGGCGGCGCTGGAGCGCGGGCTGGCCACGCGCGCCCTGCTGGGCGGAACGATGCAGCTGGCCCCGCCGCTGATCATCAGCGACGAGGAGATTGATCGCGCGGTGGGAATCCTGGCGGAGTCCATCGTCGCCACGCGCTGAGCGGGCCCAGGTTTTACGATTCGCGTCATGGACCCAAATTGCCTGGCGCATGTGCTGACGGCTGGCGAACGGGATCGCTTCGACGCCGAGGGCTACCTGGTGGTCGAAGGCGCCCTGAGCGACGCGGAGGTGACAGCGCTCAACGCGGTGCTCGATCGGCTGCGCGACGCCGACCGGCTGGCATCACCCGAACGCTACGCGGGCATCGACCAGCGGGTGCTCCATCTCGGCTTCATCACACTCGATCCGGCCTTCATGGACCTGATCGACCATCCCCGGCTGTTCCCAAAGGTGTGGGGAATCCTCGGGCCGAACATCTATCTCTACAGCACCCATCTCATCATCACTCCGCCGCAGACCGACGAGTTCGACTCCGCGCGGGACACGCTCAACTGGCACCAGGATTCGAGCTGGATGGGCCGGGACATGCCCGAGATCGCCGTGCCGGCGCGCCTGTCGGTGAAAGTGGCGTATCTCCTCACCGATCACTCGCAGCCCGGCAGCGCCAACCTGTGGGTGCTTCCGGGCGCGCACACGCGGTCCTCCATCGACGTCCCGCCGGACGGTGAGGGCCAGCCCGCCGGCGCCATCCCCGTCTGCGCGCCCGCCGGCAGCGCGGTGATCTTCGACCGGCGGCTCTGGCACGACGGCAGCCCCAATGCCGCGCCGTGGTCGCGCCGGGCGCTGTTCTACGGCTATGGCTATCGCTGGATTCGGCGGCGCGACAAGGATGCAATGCCGGTTCCACCCGACTTGCTCGCCGATGCCGGGCCGATCCGCCGGCAGTTGCTGGACTACCCGAGCGAGGGCCACGAGCCGCTGCAATTCATCGGCGGCGAGTCGCCGCTGCGCGACTGGTTGCGGCAGCACGGTCAGCTTGCCTAGGGTTGATACGAGCCCATTTGGGCGCTCGGATGTCTGCGTCGAATCTGCAAATAGCCTGCATGGCCGGCGCATGCGCCCGACCTACGCTGACATGCCAAGAGGCACCGTCGATAGGCCCGATTCGACCGGGCCGATAGGAGTTTGGTGATGCGCGGAGGACTCGTGCGGTGGCTGGTCGTCGCCGCATTGCTTGGCGTGGTCATCGCCGGCGTGGCCTACCTGCTGGTCTTCATCACCGGCGGAACCGGCGAGGCGAGCGAGCCCATCAGCGCTCCGCAGCTGTCGTTGCCCGCCGCTACCGCGACCCCCGAACCTCCGGCACCAACAGCAACCGCCGCCCCAACGCCAGCCGCGACGGAAGACCCGACGCCGGTGGCAATGTCAGATTCCGAGCCGACGCCAACCGCGGCGCCCGAGCCGACCGCGACCCCGGCGCCGACGCCTGCCGCGACGGCAGCCCCGACGCCAACTGCGGCCCCCACGGCCACCGCGGCCCCGGCGGAGCCGGCGGCGGACGGCGTGCCCTCCGGTGCCGTCCTCTTTCGCATCGTGCCGGAGGAGTCGGAAGTCCGGTTCGAGATCGACGAAATCCTGCGCGGGGCCCCGACGCTGGTCGTTGGAACCACCAACCAGGTGGCCGGCGACTTCATCATCGACTTCGCCGATCTCGCGGCCTCGCAGTTGGGCACGGTGCGCATCAATGTGCGCACCCTGCGCACGGATGAGGAGCGGCGCGACCGCGCCATTCGCTCGCGGATCCTCGAGTCGGCGAGCGATCAGTATGAGTTCACCACGTTCGAGCCCGTGCGCTTGGAGGGGCTTCCCGGGTCGCTCGAGCTGGGACAGACCGTGCCGTTCCAAATCGTCGGGAATCTGGCCATCCGCGACATCACGCGCGAGGTCGTCTTCGACGCCGAGCTGACTGTGGTGTCCGCCGACCGCGTCGAAGGCACGGCGGTGACGACCATTCTGCGCGGGGATTACAGCCTCACGATTCCCAACGTGCCGTTCGTCGCGTCCGTGGACGAAGATGTGCTGCTGGGAATCAGCTTCGTCGCGGTGGCGGTCAGCGAATAGCACCCGAGGCCGCGATTGGGGGGTCGGCCCAATCCTGGCAAGCGTGTCGCAATCCGTTCGTGGCGAGTCCTTCGACAGGCTCAGGACAGGCTCGGTCGAACCACGACGGCGTCCTTCGACGCTGCTCAGAGCCTGCCCTGAGCTCACCGAAGGGACGAACGCGGACAACTCGTGGCGAGCTTGCCCCGAACTCGATACGGCAGCGAACGGACTACGAGTATTCTCGCGTGTGGAGACCATTGCAGAATCCAGCCGGACTTGGGAATGACCGGGCGCATCCTTTCCGCCCCAGGTTCAATGAGGGGTGGATTCCCGCTCCCCGCCTGCGCGGGGACAGGCTTCGCGGGAATGACGAATGGTTACGCAAGGGTCTCCACGTGCGTGAAGTGAATTCCGCAGTTGGTGGCAAGACTGAACGGATCTTCTCCTGGCCGACGAGAAACTGCCTCCCCCGCTACCGCGCAAGTAGAATCCGCGCATGCTTGCCAAGGTACATAGCTGCGCGCTGGTGGGCCTCGACGGCGAGCTCGTGGACGTCGAGGTCGACGTAGCCCAGGGACTTCCCGCCTACACCATCGTCGGCCTGCCCGACGCCGCCGTGCAGGAGGCGCGGGAGCGCACGCGCGCGGCGATTCGCAACAGCGGCGCCGTGTTCCCCAACCGCCGCCTCACCGTCAACCTGGCGCCGGCGGACGTGCGCAAGGTCGGACCGGTGCACGACCTGTCCATTGCGTCCGCCATCCTGGCCGCCACCGGACAGCTGGGCGATATCACCGAGAACCGCGCGGTTTTCCTGGGCGAACTGTCGCTCGACGGCGCCCTGCGGCACACCGACGGGATTCTGCCAATGGTGGCCGAGGCGCGCGCAGCGGGCATGGAGCGCGCGTTCGTTCCCGCCATGAATGGAGCCGAGGCGGCCGTGGTCAGCGGCATCGAGGTGCTGCCCGTGACCTCGCTGCAGCAGCTGATCGCGCACTTCAGCGGCTTGATCCGAATCGAGCCGCTGCCGGCCACCCAAACGACTGTCGATCGCTCGAGCTATCCCGTCGATCTCGCCGACGTGCGCGGACAGGCCCACGTGAAGCGGGCACTGGAAATCGCGGCCGCCGGCGCGCACAACGTGCTGATGATCGGTCCGCCCGGCGCCGGCAAGACGCTGCTGGCGCGCTGCGTGCCGTCGATCCTGCCGCCGCTGGAGCTGGAAGAGGCGATCGAGGTCACCAAGATCTACAGCGTGGCCGGCCTGATCCCGCAGCGGACCTCGCTCATCGCCGAGCGGCCGTTTCGCGCCCCGCACCACACCGTGTCGCACGTTGGTCTGGTCGGCGGCGGCGTGACCCCTCAGCCGGGGGAGATCAGCCTGGCCCACCGGGGCGTGCTGTTTCTGGACGAGTTCCCGGAGTTCAGCCGGCAGTCGCTCGAAGCCTTGCGGCAGCCGCTGGAGGACGGCACCGTCAGCGTCGTGCGCGCCAACTACTCGGTCACGCTGCCCGCTCGACTCATGCTCGTGGCGGCCATGAACCCGTCGCCCGGCGGCTACGCCGAAGGCGGCGACGGAAACTCCACTATGGCCGATGCCGCGCGGCGCTACCGTCGGCGCATCTCCGGCCCGCTGCTGGACCGCATCGACGTGTATGTCGAAGTGCCGCAGATCCCCTATGAGGACATGGCGGGCGGCGACCGGGGCGAGTCGTCCGAAGCCGTCCGCGAGCGCGTGGAAGCCTGCCGGGACATCCAGGCGGCCCGCCTCAATCCACACGATCTGCGGGTAAACGCCGAGATCACCGCGCGCCTGGTGCCGGAACTCTGCGAGATCGACAAGCGCGCCGAATCACTGCTGCGCGGCGCGCACGACCGGATGGGCCTAAGCGGGCGCGGGCATCACCGCACGCTCAAGCTGGCCCGCACCGTCGCCGACCTGGACGGCGCGGAGGTGATCGGGGCGGCTCACGTGGCCGAGGCGCTGCAATACCGCGCCCGCCTCGACGACACGTAGATTCAGCTCGCGGTGCGCCCGCCGCCGTTCGTGGTGAGCCCGTCGAACCATGAACGGCGCCCTTCGACGTTGCTCAGGGCGAACGGAGAAAACCGCTCCGCGTTGCTACGGAACTAGAACCTCGTCAGCCGCCCGCCACCTCGCGCAGCACGTCCTTCCGCAGCTTGCAGATCATGGTGTAGGCGGGATCGAACATGTTCCCCAGGTCGTACTCGACCATGCGGCCGAGCAGCAGGTGCGCCTCGCGGGTTGTCAGCCCGTAGTCCGCTTCGAGCCAGCGCACCATCTCGGACGTGGCGTGCTGCACGGCCTGGTCGAGCGGTCGGAGGTTGCCGGCCGTCATGATGTGGGTGTCGTTTTCGAAGTGCGGCCACTCGATAGTCTTGCCCTTGATGAGGTCCAGCGTGAAGGTCACGTCCAGGGGCACTTCCACGCCCGTGCCGTCCATCTCGCCGTCGCCCTGCAGGGCGTGACCATCGCCGGTGTGGAACAGCCCGCCGGGCGCGAACACGGGAAAGTAGAGCCGCAGCCCCTCGACCACGCCGTTGTAGTCCATGTTGCCGCCGAAGGTCCCGGAGGTGGCGGTCGAGATGTGCTGCCGTCCAGGCGGCGCCACCGCCACGCAGCCGATCATGGTCCGCAGTGGCAGCGCCACTTCGTGGATGCGGTTCCGCGCCGGCGTGGGCTCTCCCGCCGGCGCACGCTCGGGCGGCTGGAGCCGGACGGTGCCGGCCTCTTGGTCGATGTCCCAGAAGGATCGGTCGGCCTCATCGCTGAAGTCGGGCACGTCGTCGAACTCGAGCACGTTGGCCGCCAACGCCGACGAGCTGAATCCCCATGGGCGCGTGATGCGCACCTTGTCGAGCGTGACGACCAGCGTGTCGCCGGGCTCCGCGCCGGCGACCGCGAACGGCCCCGACTGCGGGTTTCCGCGATTGGCGACGGTGTTGCCATGCCGGTCGCCGCCGCGAGCGTCGACGGTGCTCGTGCGCACGCTGTCGCCCGGCTGGACCGTCAGCGGCGGCTCGTGCCAGCCAAAGGTGTTGTGATAGGTCGTGGGCTCGAATTCGTGATGCGCCATGTCGTGTTCTCCCGTCCGGGGGCAGGGCGAGGGCGGCGGCTCGCGGTCAGTTTCTCACTCGCGCGCCGAAGTGGCGCATGGCGCTGGCCGGCATGAGGATCCCCTTGCAGCCGGAACGGCGTCGCCGTCGAAGAACCGCCGAATCGGCCTGCCGCGGTCGGCAGTTGCCGGGACGCATGGGTGGTTTCAAAATTGGCCTCGGGTATTCGTGGTAAATCCGTCGTCCGCCGGGAGACGCAGCATGCGGCGACTTATCGGAGCGCTCGCTGGTGCGGTTCTGATTGGGACCGTGACGGCCGGGCTAGTTCTCGCCCTCAACTACGACGGCGAGGACTACTGCCAGGACTATCCGGCGTGGCCCAACGGGACCTATCTGGGTCAAATGCATCCGTACCACTCGAACTTCTACGCGGGATTCGCCGAACGTCGCGGGTTGGATCCGTGCGTGACCTGGGCTCAGAACCAGCGGGCTTCAGCAGCCCGCGGGCTGCGCGAGCTTGGATACACCGTTGTCGAGCCTCCGGGGGGCTCGCCGGCATTGACCTCGACACCGACGCCCGACCCCGCGCCGACGCCCCCGCCCGTGCCCGCGCAGACTGCGCATGCAACGACGACGTGGGTCTTGGACACGAGCGTGTACGACGAGGCCACGGGAGCCAAACGCTACATTGCCCTTGCCGCACAAAATCGGCGGGTCCTCGCGGTTCGTTGCCAAGACAACCTCATTGACACCATTGTCTATTTTGGCGAAGACGCGCATCTCTCAGGCGATATCAATGGTCTGGTGGCGACACAATGGAGATTCGACGCCAAACCCACGATTTCAGGCGTCTGGGGGACAGCGACGAACAAGGAGTTCATTTTCTCAGGCGCCGCCGTGGCGATGGCACGGCAGATTTTCGCAGCCAGCCGATTCCGCATTCAGGCCACCGACCTGCTGAGCGGCAACCAGTACCTTGCGGACTTCACCCTCGATGGGCGCAGCGATCCGAACCATCCGGTTCGGCGCGTTTTCGGCGAGTGCGGTCTCACTATCGGTGAGAGCTACGTGGGCGAGGCCTTCTGTCGGGACACGGCGGCCTGGCCCAACGGCACCTACCTGGGCCAGATGCACCCCTTCCATGCCGACTTTTACACGGGCTTCGCGGAGAGGCGCGGGTGGGAGCCGTGCGAGACGTGGGCAACCGACCAGCGCAACTCGGCGATACGCGGCCTGCGTGCGCTTGGGTATACGGTCTACAGGTAGCTCAACGAATCCCGCGGCGGACGATTGCCGAAGAATCCGTAGTCCCGGCGGCCGCCTGAATGGCTATGCGCTCTTGACCAGTATTCGTACTGCTCGAACTGCATGCGGGAGTGGGTCAGGGTGAGGGGGCGGCCGGTAGTCCTCTATGACGGCCGGTGCGCCTTCTGCCGCGTCTGCGCCAGAGTCCTGCGATGCCTCGACCGAGGCGACCGCCTTGACCTGTTGGACTTCAACCGTCCGGAAGCCGAAGCCCTCCTGGCACCGCTCCCGGCAGCGGAACGCCGCACCGCTCTCCACATCGCGGACACTGAGGGCTCGGTCCACTCCGCCGGCCCGGCGCTGCGCCGGGCGCTGGCCGAAGCCATCGGTCCAGGTGCGGAGCGGGTGCTCACCAACGCGGCGGTCGCGCCGGTGGTCGACGCCGCCTATCGCGTCGTTGCCGCACGGCGCCACCACCTCGGGTGGACCGAGCGGTTCACGCGCCGGCACGATGCGGGCAATTGACCCGTGGCGCCGGTATTGAGAGTGGACACGGCGCGGATATGCCCGGCCGGCAAGCGACCGGTACGCTACAGCCCAATTCCCGCCTGCCGTTCTCACTGAGGAGTCCCGCCCTTGAGTAATCGACTGAAGGTGATGATCACCGGCGCCACCGGCGTGATCGGGCGCACGCTGATGGAGGACCTGGACGGCGTTTTCACGCTCACCGGCACCTCGCGCCAGCCGCAGGACGATCCGCGGTTTCGGGTGCTGGACTTCGACGACATCGACGCGGTGGCCGAGGCGTTTGCCGGGCAGGACGCGGTGGTCCACATGCACGCCAAGTCGAACCACGACACGGACGAGCTGGAGCCGTATCTGCAGCCAAACGTCGTCGGCGTCTACAACGCCTACGAAGCGGCGCGGCGGGCCGGCGTGAAGCGCTTCGTGTTCGCCAGCTCGAACCACGCCACCGGCTGGTACGAACTCGTGGGCGAGCGTTGCGACGCAGAGTCCACGCCGCGTCCGGACGGCATGTACGGCGTCGCCAAGGTCTGGGGCGAGGCGGTGGGCCGCTACTACTCGGACCGCTTCGGGATGGAGGTCGTCTGCCTGCGCATCGGCAGCTATAAGTACCGCCTGAAGCCGCCGGAGTGGGACTCCGGTGCGCGCATCCTCTCCACCTGGCTGAGCGACCGCGACCTGGTCAACCTGGTGCGCCGCTCGGTGGAGGCGCCGGGCATTCGCTGGGGCATCTACTATGGGATTTCGGCCAACGCGCGCGCCTACTGGGACATCACCAATGCCGTCACCGAGCTGGGTTTCCGCCCCCAGGACAACGCGGAGGAATTCGCGGACGAGGTGCTGGCGAAGGGCGGCGAGTACGACCTCTGGGGCTACACGACCGAGGGGATGGTCTAAGGGACGCCCATGACCGAAAGCACGACGGCGACGCTGCCGGCGCGGCCCTTTGGGCGTCATTCGGACCGGGTGTCGATCATCGCCCTCGGCGGCGGTCACATCTCGCGACCAGGGGTAACCGACCAGGAAGCCGAGCGCATGATCCGCACGGCGCTCGACAACGGCGTTACCTTCTTCGACACGTCCTGGGACTATGCCGAGGGCCTCAGCGAGCGCCGCTACGGCCGGGTCCTGCCCGACCATCGCGACGACATCTTCCTCATGTCGAAGGTCTGCGACCGGACTCGCGATGGCGCCCTGGAGCAGCTCGACGAGAGCCTGCGCCGCCTGCGCACCGACTATCTCGACCTCTGGCAGTTCCACGAGATCAACTACGACAACGACCCCGAGTGGATCTTCGAGCCCGGCGGCGCCGTCGAGGCCGCCGAGATCGCCAAGGCCCAGGGCAAGGTGCGCTACGTCGGCTTCACGGGGCACAAGAGTCCGCACATCTTCAAGAGCATGCTGGCCGCCGACTACGAGTGGGACTCCTGCCAGATGCCGGTGAGCGTCTTCGACCACCAGTACCGCAGCTTCATTGCCGAGATTCTTCCCGAGCTGAACCGCCGCGGCATCGCCTGCATCGGGATGAAGTCGCTAGGCGGTAATGGGCAGTTCATCACCGAAGGCGGGCTGACGGCGCAGGAGCTGCGGCGCTACGCGCTGTCGCAGCCGATCACATCCCTGGCCTGCGGCGCGGTCACCCACGCCGATGTCTTGCAGGACCTCGAAATCGCCCGCACGTTCACGCCGATGACGGAGGACGAGCAGCAGGCGCTGCGCGATCGGGTGCGGCGCCAGGCCACCGACGGCCGCCACGAGTGGTTCAAGACCTCGACCTACTTCGACTCGCCCTATCACGCGGATGCCCACGGGTTCGGCAGCCACCTGAGGATTCCCCGCTTGCCGTGACGGCCGCGACAGTCCCTCGTCACCCCGGTGCCCCGGCCCCTCACCCCAACCCTCTCCCCATGGGAGAGGGAGTCGGACGCCGGAATGACGGAGGAGTACTCCCCGGCCTCCGTGTGCGAAAGTGAAGGGCGCGCTTGGCCAACTGGATGTGTCGATGACTGACGAGATCGACCGGCTGGTATGCGCGGTGGTGCACAACGACGACGCCAACCGCGTAAATCAGGCACTGGTCGACGAGGGCTACGGCGTCACCCGCATCACGGCGCAGGGCGGATTCCTGCGCCGGGGAAACGCAGTCTTCGTCATCGGCGTGGCCCAGTCGGCGGTCGACGCCGTCATCGACGTGCTGAAACGGAGTGCACACCAGGCAGCCGGTGCGGACGCCGGCGGCTCGGCCTACGGCATCGTATTCGTGGTGCGGGCCGGCCAGTTCGCGAGGCTCTGACGTGACCATGACCGCCGGCGGGAACGACCGCCTCGCCATCGCCGTGGTGCAGGACGCGGACGCGATGCGCCTATCCAACGCGCTCAACGACGCCGGATTCGCGCACACGCGGATTCCGACGCGCGGAGGATTCCTGCAGCGCGCAAGCGAGGCCATCATGGTGGCCTATTCGCACACACGCCACGAGACCCTGATGGAGCTGATCGCCAGCCAATGCCAGACCCGCAGCGAGATGCAGATCGTCTCGCTGGCCGGGGACACGATGCTGCTGGCGGAGCCGGTGGAGGTCGAGGTCGGCGGCGCCACGGTCTTCACGCTGGAGATCGAGCGCTTCGTCCGGCTCTAACCCGCGCGGCGCCTGGCGCATAATGCGCGCGCCGATCCGCACGCGAAACGCCTGATGACCGACCAAATCATCGACGTATCCGGGCACTTTGGCGCCGTGCCCTTCGCCCGCGCCGCGTGGACTCCGGCGGAGGTCGTGGACCGCGCGTCGGCCGTGGGGATCACTCACACCTACGTCACGGCGCTCAGCGGGATCTACCACGAGGCGGGCCTGGGCAACGCCGACGCCCTCGCCGCGGCCGCACGGCATGGCGAGCTGACGGCAGCCGCAGTGGTCGACCCGCGCTCCGGCAGCCGGGTGCTGGACCAGGTCGAGGAGTCGATTGACGCCGGCGTGCGGCTGTTTCGCGCGTTTCGCGGCGCGCAAGGCGCCTGGCCGCCGCACGAGGCGACGTTTCTGGCCGCCGCCCGCCGGATCGCCGACGCGGGCCTGGTGCTGATGGCCGACCTGGGCAACCCCATCGGTGAGCTGACGGAGTTCATGCACGCGCTGGGCGACCTGGATCTGACGATCGTTTTCGCCAACGTGGCCTACGCCACGCTGGGCGAGGCGCTCACGGTCATGCGGAGCGATCCCCGAGTCCACCTGGAGAGTCACCGGCTCTGCCGCCCCGACACGCTGGAGCTGATCGCGTCTGACGTGGGCGCCGACCGCGTGCTGTTCGGGACCTCCGGGCCGCCCTTCAACGCGCTGTCGGCGCTCAACCTGGTGCGACACGCCAACCTGCCCGAACCGGACCGCCGGCTCATCCTGGCCGGCAACGCGCTGCGGTTAATCGAAGGCCGCGAAGTGGCCGACCGGGCGACTCCCGGTCTTACGCCCAATCCGTTCGGCCCGCCCGTGCGGGGTCCCGAGACCGTGCCGATCATCGACATTCACGCGCACAACGGCGCCTGGCCGTACGCCGACGCCACCAGCCGCGACAACCACGGCATCACCACGCTCGAGCGGCTGATGGTCAAGTACAACGTGGAGCAGACGTTCGCCTCATCGGCGCTGGCCATCACCAACGACTTCCGCCGCGGCAACCGGGAGCTGGTGGAGAGAAGCCGTGGACGCGGCACCATCCGCCCGCTGGTGACGATCACGCCCCACGACGTCGCCGGATCGTGCGAGGAGATGGACCGGTGGTATCCCGAGCCGCACGTTGTGGGGGCCAAGCTGCACACACAGTTGTCCCGCGTGCCCATCGGCGATCCGCGAATGGCCGCCCTGTTTCAAGAGGTCGCCGCTCGTGGCAAACCTGTGGTGAATCACGTGATGGCGTTGGGCGGATTCGATCCGCCGACCGAAACCCAACAGGTGGACGGCATCGTCGAGCTGGCGGCAACGCATCCGGACCTGACCGTCGTGGCCTATCACGGAGGCGGTCTGGATTGGGAGCGGATGCTGGAGCTTGCCGCGCCGCTGCCCAATCTTTATGTCGAGTACGCCAGCTCGTGGCCGCAGGACAACCCGGTGCGCGCGGCCGTCGAGCGGCTGGGACCGAGTCGCGTGATGTTCGGAACGGACATGGACCTGCTCTCGCCGTCGCTCATGGTCGGGCTGGTAGACAGCGCCGGTCTCGATCCCGCCGCCTACGCCGCGGTGATGCACGGCAACGCGAGGCGGGTGTTCAGGCTGGGGCTCGCGAGGTCGCCATAAGGGCGAATGCGACGGGCGGCGTCGCGGCTATTGCGAATCGATGCAGCCTCGATATAAGCTTAGCCTAGCTTAGCTAAGGCAGGAGTATCGCCATGCAAGTCAACATGCACGAGGCCAAGTCGCAGCTCTCGCGACTCGGCGAGCGGGCCTGGGAGGGCGAAGAGGTCGTCATCGCGAAGGCGGGCAAGCCGTATCTGCGGCTGGTGCCCTTCCGGCCAGAGAACAAGCCGCGAAGGCTTGGCGACCTCAAGGGCCAGATCTGGATCGCTCCCGACTTCGATGAGACGCCCGAGGAAGTCATCAAGGCCTTCGAAGGCGACTTGTGAGGCGCCTGCTGATGGACACCCATGTGCTCCTGTGGGCACTTGGGGCCGAGCAAATGCTTGGAAACGACGTGCGTCAAGCCTTAACCGATCCGCGGAACGACGTATTCGTCAGCGCGGCTAGCGTCTGGGAAGTCGCTATCAAGAGCGCGCTCGGGAAGCTGCGAGCCCCCGAGCACTTGGCCGCGGCGGTTGAGGCAGCCGGATTCACCGAGCTTCCGGTGACGTTCATTCACGCCGAACAGGCGGGGAGCCTGCCCACGATTCATGGCGATCCGTTCGACCGGATGCTGGTGGCGCAGGCGCAGATCGAAGGGCTCACCCTGGTGACCGCCGACGCCAACATGCTGCGCTACCCCGTCCGCACGATGGCGGCGCGGGACGGCGTCTAGCAGCAAGCGATTTGCTGGAGCCGACGGTGGGATTCGAACCCACGACCTGAGCTTTACGAAAGCCCCGCTCTGCCAGCTGAGCTACATCGGCGAACGGAGAAAAGCCTAGCACTGGCACTCCAGCCGCCCCTTCGCAAGGTGTTGCACTTCGTTTGTGGACTTGGGGAATCCAGGCCGGTTGACTCCGGCCCCGCAACATCGACCCTGGACCCCGGCTTCCGCCGGGGTGACGGACCGGGAGGACTTGCGCCCCCTTGAAGGACGGGCTCGGTCAGACGCCCCAGACATCCCGCATGACCTGCCGCACGGCCGGCGGCCCTTCGATGGTGGCCACTTCGTCGGCGGCCACCTGCACGTCGGGCGGAGCGTGCGACATGGCGACGCCGCGGCCGGCCCATTGCAGCATCTCGATGTCGTTGCGGTCGTCGCCGACGGCTACGACCTCGGAAGCGTCGATTCCAAGCTCGCCGGCCAGCCAGGCCACGGCTTCCCCTTTCGTCCCACCGGCGGGCAGGGATTCCAGGCCTCCCGCACCGAGCCGCTCACTCCACCAGGACACCGTCGAGACGACCTCGGCAAGTTCCTCATTGATTCGGCGTTCGGCGCCGGCCACGGCTTCACGGTCGCCGAAGGCGAACACCTCGACGGGCGGCGCGGCAATTGCCGTGCTGGGCATGGGGCGAATGATCGGCAGCTTGGTCGACAGGTAGAGCCGCGTCGGGGCATGGGTCCACCACGCGCCGTCGCACAGGTAACGCTCGCCGGCGAAGGGAGTCTCGACCCAGATTCCGGCCATGCCCCAGTCTCGATAGACCCCGAGCACCGCAGCGGCGGCGGCGTGGGTCATGTGCCGGCCTCGCAGTACGTGCCCGTCGCTGACGCACCGTACGATGCCGCCGTTGTTGAGGACGGCATAGGCAGAGCCGGGAAGCTCGCGCACGACTTCGGCGGTGGCATATGTCCCGCGGCCAGTAGCGACGACAACCGTGACTCCCTGCGCGGCGACATCGCCGAGCGAGCGAATCACGTCTGAATCTGGTCCCACGCCGGGCCACGTCAGCGTGCCGTCCACATCGAGCGCGAGGAGTCGGGGGCGCAGGCTAGTCCTCATCGAACGCGTCGCCGCCATCGTCCAAGTCGGAAGCCACGTCCTCGAACTCGGCGTCGTCGGGCATTTCGCCGGCCTCCATGCGCCGCAACATGGGCTCGAATTCGTCGGGCAATGCTTCGCCCATCTCCTCGCTCATTTGGCGCGTCATGCGGGCGAGGCTGCGCGGATCGCCGGACTCCAGGCCTTCCATGGCGGCGTCCATACCCGAGAAATCTTCGTCGCCCGCGCCGTCGTCCGACGCACCGCTGCGGACGATGGTGACGCGCGACAGCAGGCGCTCCAGCCGATCCGAGCCGCAGTGGGGACACGGCGGATCCTGCACAGCGGCGAATGTCTTGAAGAGCTTGGTGGAGCGCCGCCGGCAGTCGGGGCAGCGGTAGTCAAAGACTGGCACCGGAGGGTGGAGGCCGCGCTGGAACAGCCAGCGCAGGGACGCCGCAAGTGTACGGCGCGCCGCAGTTTGCGGATGCCCGCGGTGCTAGGCTCGGTGCTGCAATTCGACCGCGCGAGCTCGTTCGAGCGTGCTGCCATGAGGCGTTGGGAGCCCAGCAAAGACTGGCGCCGCCGCCATGGCTTGCGAGCGCACACGGTCACGGCGCTGTGCCGCGCGGCCGCGCTTGTCATCCGTCCCGCGCCACCCGGCGTTCACGCGCTGCCGCCCTCGCCATTCTCCGCGGTCGTCATCAAGCCGCTGGCGCTAGGCGACGTGCTGCGGACGACCCCGTTCCTGCACGCCCTGCGCCGGGCTCATCCCGACGCACGGATCACCTATGCCGTCGGCGACTACGCCCGGCGCACGCTCGAAAACAATCCCCACATCGACGACATGCTGGACATGGGACAGCTCGGAACGCCACGCCGGTACGACGCGCAGGCCTATCTGGGTCTCGCCCGACGGCTTCGACAGGGCCGATTCGATGTGGCCGTGATCTTGGACCGCTCGCCGCTCATGGCGCTCTTGCCCTACCTCGCGCGCATTCCCTACCGCATCGGCCTCCACAACAAAGGGCGCGGGTTTGCGCATACCACGCGGGTCCCCATCGCCGACGACGAACACGAAGTCGATGCCTACCTGCGAGTCGCACGGGCCATGGGGATCGATACCAGCGACGTTCGCTGCCACTTTCGCCCCTCGGTAAGCGACGAAGCGGCCGCCGACCGTTTGCACCAAGAGTTTGGCGCCGCGCCCGGATCCCCGCTGGTGATCATGGCTCCCGGCGGCGGCTTGAATCCGGGCGCGGTGGACGTCTCGAAGCGCTGGACCGCGGCGGGCTATGCACATGTGGCCGACGCGCTGATCGAACGCCGCGATGCAACCGTGGTGCTGGTGGGCCTGCCGTCGGACGCCAGCTCCAATGCCGCCGTGCGCTCGGCCATGCACGAGCCGGCGATCGACCTGAGCGGGCAGACCGGGTTCGGACAGCTCGCGGCGCTCATCGGGCGCGGCGACCTGTTCGTGGGCAACGACTCGACGGCGGCGCAGCTCGCCGCCTGCGTGGGCACGCCGTCGGTCACCGTCTTCACCACGACAGAGCCGTGGGTCTATGGACCCTACGCCCCAAATGCGGTCTGGGTGTATCGCGGCAGCCCCACGAGCGGCTTGGTGGAGAGCCCGGACGTCGCCGAGGTGGAACAGGCGGCCCTGGACTTGTTGCCGAATCGGACCGAGGGGGCCGCAGGCTAGCCTCTCACGAGTCCGTCGCTGCCGCCCGACGCGGCGTAGCCCCCGATCCGACGCGATAGCCTGCCGTGCGTTCGGCCGCCATGGGCACGCCGTCGACGCGCCATTCGGCCACGGGCGGACCGCCCGCGAGGTCACGGCAAAGCTTGCGCAACGGACACCGGGGGCAGTCCGGCACTCGCGCCGTGCACACGGTGGCGCCGAGGTCCATGAGGCCCTGCCCGTAGTCGTAGAAGCGCCGGGCCGGCGTCAGCGCCTCGGCAAGCTCCGTCAGCCTGCGGGAATCGCGGTAAGCCGAGCCCTCGGCCGGGAGCCCGACGGCCCGGGTGTAGACCCGTGCAATGTTGGTATCCACCAGTGGCGCGCGTTTGCCGTTGCCGAAGGTGTGCACGGCAGCCGCCGCGTACGGGCCGAGGCCAGGAAGGCGCCGCAGTCCCTCGAGCGAATCCGGCATGCGGCCCCCGTGGTCCGCGACGACGACGGCCGCCATGGCCTTCAGCCACTTGCCGCGAATGTGATAGCCGAGCGGGTCGGTCAGCGCGCTGACCTCCTCGGCAGGCGCGCGATGAAGGTCCTCGATGGTCAGGTAGCGGCGCACGAACTCGCGGTATACCGGCGCCACCCGAGACGCCTGCGTTTGCTGGAGCAGCAGCTCGGACACGGCCACGTGGTAGGGATCGCGAGTTTCACGCCACGGCAGGTCACGCCGATGCGCGCGGTACCAGCGAATGAGGCGGTCCTGAAACGCCGTCCGAAATCGGCGTTCGATTTGCAGATGGCTAGTCACGGAACGCCCGCCTGATTCGCTATGCACATGCACTGTCGCTCCGCGAGCCGATGGTACGGTCAAAAGGATCGTGCGCCGCACGAGATTTCGATTCTCCAGCCCGCCACGCCATTGATCCGACTCCTGGCGCGCGCCCTCACCCCAATCGCCATCGGCATGCTGACGGTCGCCGCGTGCGGCGACGCGACGCCTGGGCCAGGCTCAGCCACAACCGCGATCGTGGTCGTGGCGCCGACGCCCGAGCCGCCCGTGGCGCCAACGACCACCGCCATCGCTCCTGCCTCGCCGTCGCCGCAGCCGACGGACACGCCGAGCGCCACCGCCTCGCCGGCGGCGTCGCCCACGGCCGCGACCCCGCCACCGGCGATCACGGGCACACCGACACCGCTGTCGACACCTGTGGCCCCAACGCCGGAGCCGACGGCCCCAGTTGACGTCACGCCGGCGGCCGGGGCGGCCACCCCAAATCCAGGACCCGCGGAACCCGTCCGGCTGCCCACTGCCGTGACCGACCTGCCCGGGGTCGAGCAGCGCGTCACATTCCTGCTGTTGGGCATCGACCAGGCAGACTCATTCGAGGGCAACACGGACGTCATCATGCTGGTCAGCCTGGACCCCGAGAGCGGTTCGGCTTTGGTGCTCTCGATCCCGCGCGATCTCTGCCTGGACACCTGCGACACGCACTCCACCCGCGTGAACGAAATCTTCAAGCGCCAGGGCATGGAGCCGCTTCAAGCGACCCTTCACAACATCACCGGCCTTCCCATCGACTATTTCCTGCTGGTGAACTTCTACGGCGTGGAACGCATCATCGATGCGCTGGGAGGCGTGAACGTCTGGTCGCCGCGCGAGTTTGACGAACGGTTCGTCTACCTGGACACCGACGAGGAGATTCGCCTGGTCCTGGAGCCGGGCTCGAACACGCTCAACGGTCGGGAGGCCGTCGCCTACGGCCGCTCGCGCAAGTACGACCCGGGGGGCGACTTTGCCCGCATTTGCCGCCAGCAGCAGGTGATGCGCGGCCTGCGTGAGCAGGCCTTGTCACCGGCGCTGATCGTGAACATCCCCGCCGTGCTCGAGGAGCTCGGCGGCGCGTTCCGCACTGACTTTCCGCTCGAGCAGCTCCCCGCGCTGGCCGACTTGGCCCTTCGGACCCCTCCGCAGCGGGTGCACTCGTTTGCCGTGCACAGCCGCGGCGGCGAGCTGCTGCAGTGGTTCACCGGCGAGGACGGAGCGTTTCTCCTCCGACCCGATCTGGTCTCGATTCGAGACTTTGTGGCCGACGCGTTCGCACGATCCTTGGAAACCCCGACGAACGCGGCCGGCGAGCCGGTCTTCATCGCCGACAACTGCGAGGCCTACTACCCGAGCTAGCCTTCGGCGGTCCCCAAGCGGGGAAAGTTCCGGGCCTCCCCGCTGCGCACGAAATCGGAATCGAGAAAAGCCGGCAACATCCGCCACGCACCGTCGGGGTACTTGCGGTTTCGCAAGGCATCGCCAAGCAGCCGCAGTTGCACCGAATCGCCGGAATGGGGCCAGCTCTCGAAGACGGCGTTTTGGAAGTACTGGCGGATCACGCCAGGCTCGGCGCCTGGAGCAATGATCGTGCCGGGGGCGCCGGTGTCCACACGCGCCTCCGTCCGCGGAGCGCCAAACGCCAGCGCGCCGCCGAATTGCTCGAAGAAGTCGAGAAAGCCCGTCACTGTGCCGTCGACCGCGAAGTTGGACACGCGATGACCCCACGTGCCCACGATCATGCCCTCCTGATCGGAAAACAGGGTGGGCTCGATGCCGAGATTGGGCGCGCCATCGAGACCGCCGCCGATGAGATCCCACGCGGGGCGGGAAAACACTTTCCGCTTGCCTGAAAAGGTGTCGAGGTTCCAGTCCATGACGCCGCGCTGGAACCACTGCGAGATGACGCCGGGCACTTCGCGCCAGGGATCGGACGTGGGATAGCCCCACCGTCGCAGGCCGCCCGTGGCTCCGAAATAGGTGGCGAAGCCCGCCGTCAGCAGTTCGCCGTCCAGCCGCACGCGCCAATCGGTCAAGCTGTGTTGCAGCGGTCCAGGCGCCGCGTCGTCCAGCGCGATCCCGACCGCCAGATCCTCGGCCTCCGGCGGCGGCGCCGTTTGGCTGAGCGGCGACTCGAACACCTGCACGCGGCTGTTGAGACTATCGGCGACGTATATCCGGCCGTCGTCATCCACGGCGATGCCCTGCGGGAATCGAAACTCGTTTTCCTCGACGCCTTCGCCGCCGAATCTCCCGACCAGTGCGCCGTCGGGCTCAAACACGGCCACGCGGTGGTCGGCTTCTTCGGTGACGTACAGCCGCTCCGCCTGGTCGACGGCCACGCCCACGGGGTTGCGGACCGCCGGCGCGGTTACGGCGAACCGCCAAAACTCCCCGGTCGAGCTGAAGACCTGCACCCGGTCCCGAAACGTATCGGCCACGTACACCAAGCCCGAAGGCCCAACGGCGATGCCATTCGGCGTGCTGAACTCTCCCGGCTCCTCGCCGCGGCTGCCCCACATGGCGACGAACGAGCCGTCGGGCCCGAACTTCTGGACGCGGTCGTTAAAGCCGTCGGCGACGTAGACGAAGCCGTCGGCGTCGACCGCGATACCGCGCGGCGCGTTGAACTGGCCCTCACCGCCGCCTTGACCGCCCCACTGGCTGCGAAACTCGCCGTCCCGCGTAAAGACCTGAATGCGTCGATTGCCGCCGTCGACCACGTAGAGCAGCCCGTTGGGTCCTAGCGCGACGCCTTTCGGCCTGGAGATGGACCCAGTGTCACCCTCCTCATCGACGAGAACCAGAAGCTCGAAGCCATCCGGAGAGATTCGGACGATGCGGCTGGCGCGTGAGTCCGAGGCGAAGAGAAACCCGTCGTCGTCGACGGCGACGCCCCACGGCGAGGAATCGCGGCCCACTCCACGGATGGCGGCAAGCGTGACCGCCAAGGGCTCGTCGTCGTCCTGCGCGGACACCGTTCGCACCGCCATTCCGGCCAGCGGCGCCAGCGCCAGGCCGGCAAGGAGCGTGCGTCGACCGAAGGGGCGAGGAATCATGGCGTGCGCGTGGGGCAGGGACGATTGGCTGCTGCCAGTCTAGCGGCGGCCCAACGCGCCAACCCGAGCTGATCCGCACCGTTCACGCTCATGGCTCTTGATTCCATCGGGGTTGCAGACGCACCGGTGTGACGGTCACATGAAGAACGGCGCCCGCAGCGGATTCATGACGCCGGGGCGCGTATGCTGCCGCGCATGAGATCCCGGCGCACCGTGGAGCGCGTTCCCATGCTCGCGTGGGAAAAAAGTCGCGCCGATTTGCGCAACGTTTTGCGTCCGAGCCGCGATGTATGTTCGGCGGGTCCGGACGTCCAAGGCAGCGGTCCTGCGGGAAGCTCGGACTCGCCTCCCTCCCCATGAGCCTGGGCGCCAACGGCATAGGATTCGTTGCCGTTGGCGCCCTGCTTGCTGTCGCGGCGACGGTCTACCTCGGGCTTCTGTCCGCGCGGCGCTTGACTCGACCGACCGCGCGCACGCAGGTCGCCGAACAGCGGCGGTTCGCGCGCAACGCCATCACGCCGGTTGCCGTCAGCCTGGCCGACCGAGCCCTGTTTTGGGTGTTCATGGTCGTCGTGCTCCGGTTCATCGGTCCGGAGGGCAACGGCCACTACGCCTTCGCGACGAATCTGCTGGCCTATTTCGCCGTCATCGTTGACTTCGGCCTCGGCACCCTGGTGACGCGCGACGTGGCCAGGGACGCGGCCGGACTGGAGCGCATCTTCCGGTCGGCTCTGGCCCTGCGTGCGCGGCTGCTGGCCGTCAGCATGCCCGCCATGGTGGGCATCGCCCTCATCTATTGGGCCGCCGGCGCCATTGACGGGCTGGCGTTGCTTACCACCGCGGTGCTGGCGCTCGGACTGCCGTTGACCGCGGTGAACCAGGCCTATGCGGCCGTCTATGGCGCCTGGGAGCGCATGGATCGTCGCGCGCTCGTGGTGGCCGGAACCTCGGCCTTGACCGCCGGCCTCGGTCTGCTGCTGCTTGCGGCGGGACTTGGAGTCGTGGGCGTTGCGCTCGCGGGGCTGCTCTCGAGTTGCGTCACCCTGATCGCGATTGGCCGGCCGGTCGGATTCGGGCTGCTGCGTCGAGCCTGGGGCGTTCCGCGGGACGAACTGCGCGGCCTGGCGCGAGATGCGCTGCCACTCATGCTGAACAGCCTGCTGGCCACTGCGTTCATCCAGATCGACATCCTCATCCTGCAGCCCCTGCAGGGCACGGCGATCGTGGGGCACTACAACGCGGCGTTCAAATTCCTCAATGCGCTCAACATCTTGCCCTCGGCCATCGTGCTTGCCGCCTTCCCGCTCATGGCCCGCGCGTCCGCCGACCCGGCGGAGCTGACGCGTTGGTTCACGCGCGCGTGGCGGATTCTGGCAACGGCGGCCGCGGCCGCCGTGTTGCTGCTCTTCGTCTTCGCCGAGCCGGTCGTCGAAACGCTGCTCGGGTCGGAATACCTCCCGCAAACCGCCACGGCGCTGGCGATCCTGATCTGGTTCCTGCCGCTGAGCTACCTCAACGGGACGTTGCAATACGTCGTGATTGCCTCGGACCGCCAGTGGCGGCTCACCCCGGTGTTTCTGATTGCCACGCTGTTCAATGTGGGGCTCAATCTGGCGCTCGTGCCCATGTGGGGCTTCGTGGCGGCCGCGGCAACGACGATCGGGAGCGAGGTCGTCCTGCTGGCAGGCCTGGGCTGGATCCTGCGCCGGGACCGGCTGCTGAGTCGCGTGCTCGAGCCGGGCGCGCGTCCGGCAGTGGCTGCCGCGGTGGCGGCAGTGGTGGCGGTGTTGCTGCGCGACCTGTCGTGGATCGGCACGGCGCTGGCGGCCATGGCCGCCTACGTCGCGGTGCTGTTCGTCATCGGCGGGCTTCGGCTTGCCGCAATCCGCGACTCACTGCGACTGTCTTGACACGACGACTCCCGAGAGGAGCGCCGTGCAACAGCTCGCCGGCCGAAGCGTCTGCCGTCAGCTCGGCCCGGCTCAACGTTGCCCGTCGAGTGACGGCGGCACAAAGACCGTCCGGCCGAGCCACAAGCCCTTTTGGCCGACATACGACCGCAGGGCGAATTCACCTAACACCGGCAAACCCTCGCCCTCGGGTCCCACAAAGCCCATGAAGGTCTGGTAAGTGCCGGGAGGCGCGTCGGCTGGAATCCAAAGCCCGGTTCGGACTTCGTGGATCTCGCCGGGCGACCAGGCCGAGGTGCGTTGCCCGGCAAAGTTCTGCGCGTGGAATTCCTTGGAGTAGACCGCGCCGGTCGGGCCTTCCACCCACACGCGGATCCGCAAGTCGTAGTCGACCGGCGCCGGCATCTCCAAGCGGATGCTGAATCGCATGCCGTCGCCGGCCTCCCGCGGACCCTGGTCTTTGCGATGGCCGGTGAACCACATTTCGGCCATCTCGAAGTCGTCGTTGACATTGATTTGACCAACGCGCTCTACGAAGTCGTAGACATGCGTCATGTACAGCTGGAGCACGCCGTTGCGGTAGACCTCGGAGCGCGCCTGCCACAAGTGGCGCGTGAGCCAGGTCTCCGTGAGATTCCGGGGATCCGCCTGCTCCAGCCCCGCCAGCACCACCCACACGCGGTTGTGGTTCCGAGCCGCCTGCCCCAGCTTGCGTTCGACCTCCAAGAAGTCCACGGCCGGCGGCACCTCGTCGGGGAGGAGCCAGACATCGACCTTATCCAGGAAGTCGGGGAAGTAGTGCCGCCAGAACCACCCCTGCCACGGACCGGCAAGCACGACGGCGTCGCGGAATTTCGTCTGGTCAATGCCGGGGCGCCCGGGCCGCGCGAGACTCTCGATGGTCGTGGTGATCGATCGGTAGTCGCCCCGCACGTAGTCGGTGAAATAGGCGCGACTCGCCACGACCGGCCCGACCAACACCACCAGCGCGACTCCCGTGGCGGCCAGACTCCGCAGCGGAATCCGCGGCGCGGCGTCGAATGCCGCGGCCACGAGCACGCCGATCGCAGGAATCGCCGGTAGGAGATATCGCGGCTGATAGGGCTTGTCGAAGATGAGCAACAGCGCGAGAAAGGCGACCACCGACGCCACGAATCCGATCACCAGCCCTCCGCGGCGGCGGATGACGACGGCGGCGACGCCGACCACGGCCAGCGCCGCGGCGCCGAGGGCAAATGCGGTCGAGAGCCGTCCGCTGCGGACCTCCTCCATGCCGACCAGTAGATCGAGCCAGGCCATTCGGCCAATCTCGACCAGCAGGCCGCGTGTGAGATCGCCGGTTCCAAAGGCCGGCAGGCTGTCGTGCAGCCCCCGCGCCAGGATCAGCCAGGGCAGCAGAACGGCCAGGCTCGCGGCGCCCACGGCGACGAAGACCAGCACGCGGCGCCGACGCTGCCGCCAATGCCAGGGCAAGGCCAGCACCATGGCGGCAAGCGCGATCGCCACGGTGAAGTCGATGTAGCTGCCCGCCGCGACGCAGACGGCCATCCCCAGCCAATCGCGACGCCGTCCGGAGCGCATGGCTCGCTCGAATAGCCAGAGCGAGAGCACGGCGAAGAGGGCCGCGGGTGCATACATTCGCGCCTCGCGGCTGAAGAACACCAGCAGCGGCGACGTGGTGACGACCACGGCGGCGACCACCGCCGGCCAAGCGGCGACATAGCAGCGGGCCAGGCGGTACGTCGCCGGGATCAGCAACAGTCCGAACGGGATCGAAAAGGCCCGCGCGATCGGCTCGGATTCGCCGAACCACCCAATCCACACGTGCAGCGCCAGGTAGTAGAGCGGGGGATGCTCAAACGGCGCCGCGGCCAGATCGGCCACGATATCGAGCAGGCCGGCACGCGCGTACCAGATGGCGGCGACCTCGTCGAAGTCGAAGTCGCCCAACCCCTCCAGGTTCCACAGGCGCAGGCCCGCCCCCAGCACCACGAGCAGTAGCACCGCTCGCTCGGGCGTGACCAGGGGCGCCATCCGCCGACCCCAGGTCGAGGCCGCGGCAGCCAGGCCGACGCTAGCCGCCGTAGGCATCGAGCGTCTGACGGGCGATGCGGCGCCACGAATAGCGGCGGGCCACGGCTTGTGATCCCGCCTCAAGCGTCGATCGGTACTCAGGGTCGTCTCGAACTCGAACCAGCGCCGCCGCCAGTGACTCGGGATCGCGCACCGGCGTAAACGCCACCTCGCCGGGGCGCACATCCAGCAGGTCGGGCCGCACGGGAGTCGTCGTGACGACAGGCAGTCCGTGAGCCGCGGCAACCATGAACGATCCACGGCGCGTCGAGAGTCCATCGTCATAGGGCAGCGCCGCAACGTCGCAGGCGCGCAGCCACCGCGAGATGTCGGGAGCCTCCAGGTACCCCGGTTCCAGCACACTCACGCCGGCAAACGTGGACGGCGGCACCGGGGCTGCCGCCCGCCGAGCGCCGATATCCGGGCCGGCGCCCCCGATCAGCGCGAGCCGCGCGCCGCATTTCGTTAGGGCCGGATTTCGCATCGCGGCCGCCAGCACTTCCAGCCCCTTCCCCGCCTGCCGGAAACCAAAGAAGCCGATGAGAAAGGCGTCCGCCGGCAGGCCCAGGTCGCGGCGAGCCTCGTCACGCGTTCCCAACGACGGTGGGGGCTCAATGGTCGGTCCCGCCGGAATGTACTGGGATCGACGCCACTCGCCCGGGATGCGAGCACTCACGCACGCGCGATCGAGGGCGTCGACGTAAATGCAGACGTCCGCCCAGCCGCGCAGCAGATCCACGACCCGTCGGCGCAACCGGCCCGCGCGGGGAAACACAAACGGCTCTGCCAGATCGTGAAACGTGACGACGACCAATCCGCCAAAGCCCATCAGGCGCAGCGCCCAGGGCATGAGCGGCGCTTGCAGCGCCGAGTCGAACGCCCCGGCCTGGTATTGAATATGCACGATGTCGTTCCGAAATCGCCGGACCAGCCGAAGAACACTGACGATTTGGCGGCACCAGGGATTCGGCGCCAGGCGGTAGACGCGGTCGACGGGACTGTCCTGCGACACGGCCTCGGTGGCAACGTAGGTCCGCGCGCCCAGATCCTCGAGCGACGAGCGCAGGCGGATCACGTGATCGGCAATCCCACCGCGGCGCGGTGGGAACTCGGCGGTGACGAAGAGAATTCGGCGCGTTGGCGCGGGCACTAGCGTCGACTCCTCGGTGAGACGCCGTCGGGCGGCACTGCCACTACCGGCGCCAGCCGAACCACTGCCACAGCGTGACGCGCGCGATGCGCCCAGCCTCGGCGCGCGGTGAGGGCGCACCGCGCCCCAGCAGCAACCGCAGGAGCTGCTCGGCCAGCCTGACAAGATTCACGAGGGCCACGAATAGGCGCAGAAACACGGCGAAGGGGCGCCCCCACATCTTGCCCGCAAACCGATAGCGACTCCGGAAGAAATTGCGCTCACGGGCCACAAGATCGCGTCCCGCCGACGCGCTGCCCACATGCCGCACCCGAGCTGTTTCCTCGACGGCGCAGATCCATCCAGCCGCCCGCAGCGCCCGGTGCAGATCGAGCTCCTCCGAATACATGAAATACCCCGCGTCGAATCCGCCGACATCGCGCAAGGCGCGCGCGCGGAACGCGAGACAGGCGCCGTCGAGCCAATCCGGGGGCGCGTCGGGCACGGCGGCGTCGCGATAGTAGGACCGCAGCACGGCCGAGCCTCGCAGCCAGCGCTCCAGCATCGTGCCGTCCGCAAGCGCGGCGCCGATGGAGGGAAACGCGCGGGCCGGCGAACGGCTGCTGCCGTCGGCGTCAAGGTGAACCGGACTCACGCACCCGAGGCTGGGGTCGGCCTCGAGGCGGGCTCGGACGGCGGCGATCGTCCCGCGCTCGATGATCGCGTCGGCGTTCAGGACCAGGATGGGATCGCCGGTGACAAGGCCGATGCCGATGTTTGCAGCGGCGCCATAGCCGATGTTCCGGTGGGTGACGTGCAGCGTCACCGCCGGAAACTGCGCGCGCACCTGTTCGGCGGTGCCGTCGCTTGACCGGTTGTCAACCACGATGACTTCGAGCTCGCCAGCACCGTCGGCCTGCAGCGCCTCGAGGCACGCGCCGATATGACCCGCCGATTGGTGCGTCACCACAACCGCGGACGCCCGCATGGCGTGGGTCAACCCGATGCGGCGCGGCGGCGCCAGCACCGGGCCAGTCCGCGCTGGAGGCGCCACTCGTATTCGGCCATCAGCAGCGCCAACTGCAGGCCCACCCAGCCGTCGCGATAGCCGTTGTATTCGACCAATCGGCGCCGGATTTCACGCAAGGGTTGCGCCACAACCGCCGTGCGGCGGCGGCGCACGCCGGCCCGGTACAGGCTATTTGCCTCCATCCGCGCGTAGCGCCGCTGCCGGCGGCGAAACTCGCGGATCGTGCGGTAGCTGTGGTGAACCAGCGGCGCCTCGATCACCCCGATGCTACCGTCGACGTCGGGCACTTCATGCACCGCGCGCTCGACCGGGTAACTCACACGTCGACGGTCCATCACGCGCAATTGATGGTCGGGCGCCCAACCGCTGCCGCGCATCCAGTGGCCAAAGATTCGATTCAGGCGCGGGACGTCGTAGGCCGCGTGGGCCTCGCGGCCCGCGCGGGCGCGCACTTCCGCGGCCAGCGCGTCGGACACACGCTCGTCGGCGTCGACGAAAAACACCCAGTCGTAAGCGGCGCGGGCCAGGGCGTCCTGCCGCTGGGCCGCGAACGTGGTGAAGCGGCGTTCGACCACGCGGGTTCCGGCCGGGGCGGCCGACGGCGTGCCGTCGGCGCTGAACGCGTCCAACACCAGGCGCTCGTCGCACCAGGCAAGCGTTCGCAGGCACGGCTCGATGTTGGCCGCCTCGCCCGCGGCGATCACGATTGCGCTCAGCGGCGCGGGGCGACTCACGATTCGTCGAGGGCCTCTAGCGCGCCGCGGACGCCAGTCACCGACCGGCCGGCGGCTTCATCCATGGCCGATCTTGCGCGCAGCCCCCAACGCATCGCCGCCAACGCCATCCCAGCCACCGGCGGCGGCGCGTGCGTGCGGTACCAGCGCACCCGGCTCCGGTAGAGCTGCGCCAGCATGCGATCCGGCTGTTCACTGGTGCTCGCGCCGCCGACATGCCACACCCGAGCCGCCGGCAGGTGCGCCACGCGCCAGCCGTAGTCCTTCAGCCGCCGGCAGAGGTCGATCTCCTCGCAATACAGCCAATAGTCGGGCGAGAAGCCACCGATCAAGTCGACAGCCAGCCGCCGCAGCAGCATGCAGGCGCCCAGCGGATGATCGATGTCCACGGGGACGCCATCCGCCGCGACGCGCCCGTTCAGACGCCCGCGCCGCAGCCACGCCGGCGCGGGCCAGGCGTCGATGGCCGCTTGCGCCACGCCGGGGAAGCGAAACGCCCCCTCCTGAGGCGATCCGTCGAGATCCCTGAAATCGGGGCCGACGCACGCGACATCAGGCGACGATTCGGCGTGCTTCACGAGGTGCTCGATGGCGTCGCCATCCACGAACACGTCGTCGTTCATGACGAGCACGTAGGCCGAGTCCGTGGCGGCGATGCCGTCATTCGCGGCCGCGCCGTAGCCGGGGTTGTCCGGGCGCGCGATGGAGGTCACCCACGGCCCGGCGTCGCTCACCGCCGCCAGCGCGGCGCCGTCGGCCGACGTGTCGACGAGCGCGATCCGCCCCGGCGGCCGCGAGCTGTGGCGCAGCGCATTGATGCAGCGGCGCGCTCGAGCGCCGCTGCCATGGGCCACAACGACCGCGTCAACCATGGACGGCCTCCCGAAGCCGCCGGGAGGGGCTTAGCGCAGCTCGGCGGTGGCGCCCACCTCGGCAAGCTTGGCGACGATCTGGTCGCCCTCGTCCTTCGAGACGCCTTCCTTCACCGGACCCGGCGCCGCGTCGACCACGCCCTTGGCCTCGCGCAGGCCCAGTCCCGTGATCTCGCGCACGGCCTTGATGACCTGGATCTTCTGCTGACCGGAAGACTCCAGGTGCACGGTGAACTCGGTCTGCTCCGCCTCGGCCGCCGCGCCGTTGGCGCCATCGGCCGCCGGCGCCGCGGCGATAGCCATCGGCGCTCCGGTGACGTTGTATTTCTCCTTCAGCGCCTCCACCAGCTCGCTGAGCTCGATCACCGTCATGGAGTCGATCGCGCTGAGAATGTCGTCCTTGCTGATCGTGGCCATCCGTCACGCTCCTTCCGCGTGTGGTTGCAGTTGTTCGACGCGTTCCTGCAAGGCGTAAACCAATCCGTGAATCGTGCCGGCCAGGGTGTGCACCAGGCCGGAAATCGGGCTTTCGATTGACCAAACCAACTCCGATTGCAACTGCTCGACCCCGAACAGCGAGGCCAGCCGCGCGATGCGATCGGTGTCAAGCGCCTGCCCTCCGGCCACACCGCCGCGAATCTCCATCTTGGGATTCGAGGCAGTGAATCCCCGCAAGGCCCGCGCGGTGCCAATGACGTCCTCGCCACTGAACGCGAACGCGGTCTGGCCGTGAAAAAACGGCTCCAGGTGCTCGGCGTTACTCTGGCGCGCCGCCAGGATCGCCAGCGAGTTCTTCACCACGCGAAACTTCGCGCCGGTTTCGCGCATTTGGCGGCGCAGCGCCTGCATGTCCGACACCGTGAGCTCGCTATATCCGGCCACGATGCTCAGCGGCGCGTCCGCCAGCGCCGACGACAGCGCGTCGACGATTTCGACCTTTTCGGCCTTGGTGGCCATGCGTGTCAACGTCCTTTCCTCGAATGACCTTGTGCCGCGGCGTCGGGCGGCGCGCCGTGACACGCGCCGCTCGCGTGGTCATTCGCGCCTCGGCGGGCGTCCCCAAGGGAGCTTATGCAGCGCACCCGCGGTCTTCGGCTGACGGCAAAGGGGTGTGACTGGTGGGCTGGGCGCCTCAGGCGGCCAGCGCGGCGGCCTCCTCGTGAATGCGGGACACGTCCATCGAGACGCCCGGTCCCATGGTTGTGGTGAGCGTGGCGGAGAGCAGATAGGTGCCCTTGGCCGCGGCGGGTCGAGCCTGGACAATGGCGTCCACGATCGCCGCGATGTTCTCCTTGAGCGCTGCGGCGCCCATCGACACCTTGCCGGCGCGCACGTGCACGTTGGCCAAACGCTCGACGCGAAACTCGACGCGTCCGGCCTTGAGGTCCTTGACGACCCGGCCCACGTCGTTGGTCACGGTGCCCGCCCGCGCGTTGGGCATGAGCCCGCGCGGACCGAGAATCCGCCCCAACGGGCCGATGATGCGCATGGTGTCGGGCATGGCGACCGCCGCCTCGAAGTCGAGCCACCCGCCTTGGATGCGCTTGGCCAGCTCGTCGGTGCCAATCTCGTCGGCCCCCGCCTCACGCGCTTCCTCGGCCCCATCGCCGGTGGCGAAGGCGATCACCCGGATCGACCGCCCCGTGCCGTGCGGCAGGGACAGCGTGCCGCGCACCTGCTGATCCTGGTGGGTGGGGTCCACGCCGAGCCGCATGTGCAACTCGACGGTTTCGTCGAACTTGGCGGGCGGAAACTGCACCAGCTGATCGACGGCGTCCGAGATCGAAAGCCTGGCCTCGGAGTCCACCATCTCCGCCGCCTGCCGGTAGCGTTTGCCGTGACGCGGCATGGCTAGCCCTCCACCAGCACGCCCATGCTGCGGGCGGTGCCTTCGATTACGCGCTCGGCGGACTCGACGTCATAGGCGTTGAGGTCAGGCATCTTGGTCTCGGCAATCTCGCGCAGCTGGCGCCGGGTGATGGTGCCGACCACTTCCTCGTGCGGAACGGCCGCGCCCTTCTCAACCCCTGCGGCCTTGCGCAGGAGATCGGACACCGGCGGCGTCTTGGTGATGAAGGTAAACGAGCGGTCCTCGTACACCGAGATCTCGACGGGTATCACCGAGCCCATCTGGTCCTTGGTGCGCTCGTTGTACTGCTTGGTGAACTCGACGATGTTGACGCCGTGGCTGCCCAGCGCCGGACCAACCGGCGGCGCCGGCGTGGCCTGCCCCGCGGCAAGCTGCAACTTCACAATGGATCGGAGCCTTCGCGCCATGGTGTCTCGAGCCTAGCCTCCGGCCCCGGCCACCGGGCCGCCGCTTTGCTTCTCCACCTGGAGAAAGTCCAGCTCGACCGGGGTTTCGCGGCCAAAGAAGGATACAAGCACGCGCAAGCGCTCCTTCTCGTCGAGCACTTCGTCCACGGTGCCGAAGAAATCTGTGAACGGGCCGTCGATGATCTTGACGCGCTCTCCGGCCTGGATGCGGACCTCGGGACGCGGGGTCTCGCCCTCCATCTGCTTGAAGATCACGTCCGCTTCCTCGGGCGGCAGCCGCGTGGGGCGATTGCCCGAGCCGACGAAGTTCACCACGCCCGGCGTATTGCGCACGACGAGCCACGACTCGTCGTCAAGCACCATGCGCACCAGCACGTAGCCGGGATACATCTTGCGCTTCACGCGGCGGCGCTGGCCGTGCTTGACCTCTTCGATTTCCTCGGTCGGCACGATCACGTCGAAGATCTTGTCCGAGGCGTCCATGGAGACTACGCGGTGCTCCAGGTTGTCCTTCACCTTGCCCTCGTAGCCCGAGTAGGTGTTGATCACGAACCAGCCGTCGTCCTCACGGGCGGCGGTCGTCACGGTCTTGGCAGGTTCAGGCGATGTAGCCACGACTATCCCCCTCTAGGCCACGACGACGTCGAACAGCTCGGCGAATACAAAGTCGGCCAGCCCGAGCAGCATCGCCATGAGCAGGCTGATGGCGACCACCAGTCCGGTGAGCCGGATGGTCTGCTCGCGGGTGGGCCAGTGCGCCTTGCGCAGCTCGGCGTAGGCGTCGCGAATGAACGCCCCGCCCGGAAGCCGCGCCAAGCGGCTGGGCGGCGCCGTGCGGCGCCGTGAACGGCCGCCACGGGCAGCCGTGCGGTTGGATTGTTCTCTAACGAGTCTCACGATGGCGTCGATGTTCGCGGCAGCGCGCGCAGTACTTGCTCAGCTCCATGCGATCCGGGTCGTTGCGCCGGTTCTTGCTCGACACATAGCCACGGCTGCCGCAGTCCGTGCATTCGAGCGTTATGACAAGTCGATCACCGCGTCGGGGCATCAGAGCGTTCCGCAAAGCCGGGAGGAACGATGCGCGTGCCCGGCCTCACCACGCGCACGCCCAAGGCACTGGCCAAGGGATAGCGCATTGTACACCGCTCAGCAGGGAGTTCGGTCGCACGGGAGCGGGCGACTTTGACATCTGAGCGCCGCATGGCGACGCAGCACCGGCGGGCGGCCTCGATGCGCCGCTTGACTTCCGGGGTGGATTCCCGCCCCGTATCGAGTACGGGGCAGGCTCTTCGCGGGAATGACGGACTCAAGGTGGTCCACTACCCGGCGTTTCGGCTCAGACGCGACAAGCTGGCCGCGGCCCTGGCGATGGGTACCATTTGGCGCGTCGCCGGCATTGCGGTGGTCGTCGAGATGGTGCGGTTCTCATGATGGCGCTATTTGGGGCAATCTTCGCCACGGTTGGCCTTGCCGCGCGCCTGATCGCCCGCGGCCTCTGGCGTGTCCTCGACGTCGTAGTGCAGGCGCTCGGCAACATCGCCCGCTACCTGATCCGCGTCCTCTGGTGGATCATCCGCGTCGGAGTGCCGGCGCTTGGGCGGGGCGCCCGCGCCTCCGGACGATTCGTCGGACCTCGATTGGTGTTCGCCTTCGCCCTGCTTGGCTACGGGACAGCCCGCGCCGGGACCTGGGTGCGGCGAAAGATCACCCGCGCGAACGACTCGCCATCACCCCCGACCGCATAGGGCAGCGGGCGCTTAGATCCCTCCGAACGCCCGCGCCTTGGCCTTGAGTGAGAGGTAGATGGCCTCGAGCGCCGGGGTGGGCACGCCGGCCTCGCGGCCGCGGCGGACCACCGCGCCGGTGAGGTATTCGAGCTCGACGCGGCGTTGGTGGCCGAAGTCGACCTGGAGCGAGGTCGTGTTGTCCGCCGGGGCGGATTGCAGCAGGGCCACCAGGTCGTCGCTGGTCGATTCCGGCAGATCGACGCCCAGCGCGCGCCCAACGGACGCCGCTTCGTTGAACATCAGGCGGTAGAGATCCTCCATGCCCTCGGTGGAAAGAATGTCGCCGAGCGGAAGCTGGCAGGCGGCGCTCATGCCGCCGTGGACCGAGAGCAACACGATCTTGCTCCAAAGGATCCGGGTGATGTCGTCGCTGACCTCGGTCTCGATGCCGCAGCCGCGCAGCGCCTCGGCGATGGTCTCCACACGGTCGGATATTCCGCCGCCAGGCTCGCCAATGGCCGCGCGCACCAGCGCGTCCTGGTACTCGATGACGCCGGGCCCGGCGATGTGGGCGGTGAGCCAGGTGGCGCCGCCGATGACGTGCTCGGCGCCCAGCACGGACGACAGCATCGGCACGCTGTCGATGCCGTTTTGCAGCGTGAGCACCGCGGTCTCTTCGCCAACGGCGGGGACCAGGAGCTCGGCGGCCGACTGGGTGTCGTAGGCCTTGACCGCGAACACGATGAGGTCGAACGTCGCCCCGGCATCCGCCGGCCGCTCGACGACGTCGACCGGGAGGAAGCGCCGCGATCCGTCTTCGCTGAGCATGCACAGACCGTGCTCGCGAATGGCCTCCAAATGCGCGCCACGGGCGACGAACGTCACGTCGTGGCCGGTATCGAACAGCCCGGCGCCGACAAAGCCGCCAACTCCGCCCGATCCCATCATCATCACGCGCATGCTGCGCTCCTTTTCTTACCGAGGTTTCTGTGTTGGCCGGTCAAGTGCGGCATTTGTGAAACACGGCCGTGACGGTTCCAGGTTAGGTGGGGGTGGATTCTCGCGTTTGGAGACTCTTGCAGGACTGGTCGACAGCCCACGCTCATGCGCCGGATCACCCTCACCCTAACCCTCTCCCTTCCAGGGAGAGGGGACCGGACTGGATTCCCGCCTTCGTGGGAATGACGGACGGCGGCGCGGAAATAACGGAGGGGTGCCGCGCCATCTCCCGCCACCGCAATTGAACGTCTGAGATTCCTCGCTCCGCTCGGAACGACAGGCTGGTGCGTGGTCGGAATGTCGGAGGGGTTGCGCGCAGGTCACTTTGCCGACTATCCCGAACCGTTGCCCACGGTCACCAGCGCCTCGGTCACGGGGCCTCGGCTTTCGCCGTCCACGCGGATTTCGGCCGTGAGAATGCGACGGATGTCCGAATGCCCCGGTGCCGTGGCCGTGAGCGTCAACTCGCCGCGGGCGCCGGCCTCGAGGTCCAGGGACTCAAATGCCTCGCTCGTGCGCCACCCATCGGGAGCCAGCAGCCGCGCTTCGAGCCGCACGGCTCGCTCGGCGTTGTTGCGGAGCATCAGACGATAGCTGCACGCCTCGCTGGGTTCGACGTGGCGCAGATAGGGAATCAACCGCGCCCACCAGAGGTCCACGCCCTCGTCGGCCGGTTCGTCCAGCAGGTCCCGCACCACGCGCTCCTTGCGGGCGATGAAGTCGCGGTACTCCGCCGCGCGCCGCGAGTCCCACGGGATCAGCTCGCGATGCCCCGGACAGACCAGATCGGGCTGCACAAGGTCCATTACGTCCGCGCAGCGACGATGCATCCACAGCTGCAAGCTGTTGCGCAACACGGTCGTCTGGTAGAGCTGCGCGGTCATGTCGCCGGTGATGCCGGGCGCCAGCTCCAGAAAGATGTTGTCGCCGGTGAACGCCACCTTTTGCCCATCGACGTGGGTGGCGAGGACCGAGTGGAACTCCGTCTGGCCCGGCGCGTGGTGGACCTCGAACTCGAATTCCTCCCACTGAAACCGCTCGCCGTCGCGCAGCTTGCGTTCGATCGGGATCGGGGTCGGCATCGTGCACGGCGTGCTGCACCAGCCGGCGGGGTCCTCAAGCACCTGCGCCACCTCGTCCAGCGCCCAGACGCGTGCGCCCTCGTGCCGCACCAGGTAGGGAATGCCCGCCGTGTGGTCGTCGTGGATGTGCGTGACGAGCACCATATCCATCTCGCGCACGCCGTAGGTATCCCTCAGCTCGTCGAGGTGGTGCACGACGAAGCGCATCGTGTCCCCGTCCTCACGTTCCTGAGCGACGCCCATGTGCGCGAAGAACGAGTGCCCGTAGTCGATGAAGCACGCTTTGCCGCTGTCGGACAGCAGCACGTAGAAGTTGGAGCAGGTGTGCGGTCCGCCCCAGAGCAGATGGCGCGACACCTGGATGAACTTCGGATCGGGCAGGAGGTCGAGCCCGTGTCCGCCGTCGCGGCCCAGAAAGCGCATCCCGGCGCCCAGCCGCGCCAACGCCATCAGCCGATCTTCCAATCGCGCGCAATCGCCGACCGGGTCCTCGATCAGGTCTCCGTGGGACGGCAGCGCCACGTCGGGCGCGTGCCGCCGCAGCGCCTGGAGCGACTCCAGCGTGAACAGCGCGCCCTGCTGATCGGCGTAGCCGTATTCCAGCGCGTGGTACTGATAGAGCACGCCGCCGGCGCATAGCAGGTCGCCGGTGAACGCCACGCGCCGGCCGTCGATTTGGCCGATGAGCATGCTGCTGCCGTGCGTGTGGCCCTTGGCCGGGATGATCTCCAGCTCAACGTCGCGCCAGGTGAACGTCTCGTAGTCCTCGAGATCGGCGTCGACCGCAACGCTCTCCGCCAGCGCGAAGAAGGTGTTGCGGTCGTTGTAGTTGTCGTAGACGCGCTTGTGCTGCCAGAAGAGCTCAACCTGATCGAAGAGATGCCGCTCGTGCTCCGGCACGGCAACCTTGGCGCCGTGGGCCTTGAGGCGTCCGGCGCCCCAGGACTGGTCGCGGTGGTGGTGCGTGTGGAGTACCCACTCGACCTGCCGCACGCCGATGTCTTCGAGGCGGTCGACCACGGCGCCCGATCCGGCGTCGATCAGAAGTCCCCGGTCACCCGCGGTCACGCAGTAGACATTGCAGGTGTCCGACCAGCGAAAGATGCGCGGGGAAATCTGGACCCAGGCCATGGACGCCTCAGTCAGCTTGACGCGGCGAGGGCAGCGTACGGGACGGCGGTCGCGACACGCGAATAGGCGGCGGCTTCAATACGTTTCTTGGAATTGGCCAGTGACGTAGAGTGCGAGCGCTCAACATCCGTTCGCCCTGAGCCGGCCAAATCGGGAGACGTGGTTCGACAAGCTCACCACGAACGGGGACTGACTCTCGCCACGAAGGGGATCTCGCCCCCGCCGAGTGTTGCTGTAGTCTGAACGGGCCAGCCAACCAGCCTTACCCACCATGCCTGAAACCGGCGCGATTGCCGTCTTCAACGGAATCCGAGAGCCTTTCGACCTGCGGGAATTCCCGGTTCCGGACCCGGAGCCGGGCGCGGCGGTGATTCGCATGCGGCTCGCCAACGTGTGCGGTTCCGACATGCACTACTGGCGCGGCGACACGGACCTGGTCGCGCGCGGCTTCAACCTCCCGGGCACCCTCGGTCACGAAGGCACCGGCGAAATCGCCAAGCTGGGCGCCGGTCTTACGGTGGATACCGCCGGGCAGCCGCTGCGCGAAGGCGACCGGGTGGTCTTCGGGTTCTTCCACCCGTGCCTGCGCTGCCCGAACTGCATGAAGGGACACACCTATGCGTGTCCGACGCGGCAGACCAATCGGATGACGCTGCTGGACGAATGGCCCTACTTCCGTGGCACGTTCGCCGACTACTACTACCTGTTCCCGAAGCACGCCATCTTTCGGGTCCCCGATCACCTGGATGACCACCTCATCTCGGGCGTGAACTGCGCCCTGAGCCAGGTGGTCTCGGGGCTCGACCGGGCCGGGCAAACGGTCAACGAAACCGTCGCGATTCAGGGCGCCGGCGGATTGGGCGTCTACGCGGCGGCCGTGGCCCAGGCGCGCGGCGCGGCCCGCGTGATCGTGATCGACGGCGTGCCGGAACGGCTGGAGCTGGCCAAGGCGTTCGGCGCGGACGAGACGGTCGACATGCGCGAGTTCGAGACTCCCGAAGCGCGCGTGGCCCGCGTCCAGGAGCTCACGGACGGCCTTGGCGCCGACGTGACCATGGAACTCGTGGGACATGCCGCGGTCTTCGCTGAGGGCGTCGCCATGACCGCGCCGGGCGGGCGCTACGTCGAAATCGGCAACGTCTGCGTCGGGCACACGGCGAGCTTCGATCCGTCGACCATCGTCTTCAAGAGCATCACGGTGCTGGGCGTGGCCCACTACCGCTGGCGGGACCTGAAGCAGGCGCTGGACTTCGTATCCCATAACGTCGACAAGCTGCCGTTCGACCGGGTGCTCTCCCACACCTATCCGTTGCACGAGATCAACGAGGCGTTTGAGCGCCAGGACGAAGGCCACGTGACCCGCAGTGCGCTCGCCCCCGGATCCTGATGCCGCTCAGCGCCAGGGGGTCACTAATCCCAGGCTGCACGCAGCCTGGGCCACCGGGCACTCGGCCTGGGCCACCGGGCATTGGGCCACTGGCCTGTCATTCCGAGCGCAGCGAGGAATCTATGGCGCTGCCCTTCGCCCTCAGCGGCTCCGGGTTGGACGACGGATGGACTCCCGCCTTCGCGGGAGTGACGAGGAACTTCTCAAACGGTCTCGCATGAGCGCGACTCAATGACGCCGCCCGAGCCCGACCTGCTCGACCAGGTGTTTCCGCTCGACACCGCCCGCGACGACGCCGGCGCGCTGGTGATCGGCGGCGCGAGCTGCGAGGAGTTAGCGAAAGACTTCGGCACGCCGCTCTACATCTACGACGAGGCGACGCTGCGGGCGGCCTGCCGGGGCTATACCCGCGCGCTGGCGGACCGCTACCCCGACGCCCTGGTGCTCTACGCCGGCAAGGCCTATGTCGATCCCACGCTGTTGCAGGTGGCGGCCTCCGAGGGCCTCGGGATGGATGCCGTCTCCTCGGGTGAGGTGCGCGTGGCGCAGGCGGCCGGATTGCCGCTGGAGCGCGTGGTGCTGCACGGCAACAACAAGCTGCCGCGCGAGATCGACCTGGCGCTGGAGGTTGGCGTGGGGCGCATCGTCGTGGACGCGCTGGAAGAGATCGAGATCATCGATGAGCTGGCGCGGCGGCGCGGCCTCACGGCGCAGGTGCTTCTGCGGCTCACGCCGGGCGTCGAGGCGCATACGCACGAGTACATCCGCACCGGCGCCGTGGACAGCAAGTTCGGGCTCGGTCTCGACTCCGGCGCGGCGGAGGAAGCCGTGGCGCGCGCGATGCGGGCGCCGAATCTTGACGTGATGGGGCTGCACGCCCACATCGGGTCCCAGATCTTCGACACCGAGCCCTACGCCGACACCATCAACATCACGCTCGACTTCGCCGAGCAAATGCGCGCAGCTCACGGACTGGACCTGCGCGACCTGAGCCCAGGCGGCGGCGGCGGCGTGCGCTACACGCTTGACGACGATCCACCCGACCCAGCCGACATCGTCGAGGCCATCACAACGACTGTGCTCGCGCGTGGGCTGGCCCACCCGCCGCGGCTGCTCATCGAGCCCGGACGGTCGATCGTGGCGCGCGCCGGAGTGGCGCTCTACGCCGTGGGCACGGTCAAGCACATCCCCGGCGTCCGCACCTACGTCTCCGTCGACGGCGGCATGGCCGACAACCCGCGTCCGGCGCTCTACCAGTCGAAGTACGCCGCGCTCCTGGCGAACCGGCCGGGCGACGGTTCACCCGAAACCCTGACGCTTGCCGGCCGCTATTGCGAGTCCGGCGACGTGCTGCTGCGAGACACCGTGCTGCCGCCGTTGCGCCGGGGCGACCTCATCGCCGTTCCCGCGTCCGGCGCTTACCACATGAGCATGGCCAGCACCTACAACATGGTCGGCCGGCCCGCCGTGGTGATGGTCGCCGAGGGTCAGGCCCGCCTCACCCGCCGCCGCGAATCCGACGAGGATTTGCTGGCGGTGTTTCCCTAAACCTGCCCGGTGGCCCGGGCTGCGTGCAGCCTGGGCCTTCTCACGTCCGCACGCTTCGCTAGCCCCACGTGTCGTCCCGGAGCGCCGTGGGACAAGCTGATGACCGCGATTCACCCAGAGACGTCGATCCACGCGACCGGTCAGCTATCGCAGCGGGTCGATGACCTCCAGGAACGGGAAGCGGTGGAAATGGGTGTCGCGGGTGCAAATGCGGCTGACGCCGTGCTCGCGCATCACCACCGCCGTGTGCAGGTCGTGCATCAGGTTGCCGCGGACGTCCGGCAACTCCGACAGCGTCTGCGAAAGGACCGCCTGGTGGCGGTCGGTTGGTCGCAGCAAGGCGAAGCCTGGGGAGTCCAGCACGACGTTGAGGAATCGCCACGCGTCACTCGGGCGCCACGGCGAACGGAGCACGCGCGGATGCGTGCTGACGCGCAGAAACTCGTAGCACACGTTCCACGTGAGAAAGGTTGGCGTCGGGTCGACTCGCCACTGGTTCAGGCGCTCCCGGCAGGCCGCGTGCGGTTCGGCCTCTTCGTCGGCCGCGTAGACAAGGACATTCGTGTCTACGGCGAGCACTCAGTCCTCGTCCATCGCCGCATATAGCTCGTCTCGGTTGGCGACATCGACCAGCGCGCCGCCACTGTTCCAGCGCGGCAGCTCCGGCAGCGCATCCCGCTCGACAACATACGGCGGCTCAGGTTCGAGCACCCGCATGATGCCGGCCTCAACCAGGGCCGTCATGGTGGTGCCGCGCCGCGCGGCCTCTTCGCGCAGACGGCGCATCACCGTGTCGTCGAGATTCAGCGTTGTCTTCACGTGGCAATCCCTGCGTCGTGGGTATATGGCAAACCATACCGAATATATGGCTATATGGTCAACCCGTGTTTCGCTTCACTTGTCGGGGCGGAGCGAGACCGGCTTATCCCGCCGCGTAGCCGTCCAGGATGCGCGCGGCGCTGGAGCGCCGCAGCTTGGACAGCGCCTGGGCTTGCAGCTGCCGGATGCGCTCGGCAGTGAGGCCGAGGCGGTTGCCGACATCGACCAGGCGCAGCGGCTCGCGGCCTCCCAGACCGAATCGCAGACGCAGGATCGTCCGCTCGCGCACGTCCAGCGTGGCCAGGGCGCGGTTGATGTCGGCGCAGAGGAACCTGGCGCGCAGCTCGTCGAACGGCTGCGGCGCAGGGTCCGCGTCGGGCGGCGTTGCCGACGCGTCATCGTCGCCAGTCGCGCTATCCAAAGAAATCGTGCGCCCGGCGAACCGGCGCAGCCGCGCCAGCTCGGCCGTGGGCAGCCCGACGCGGCGCGCCACTTCGCCGTCCTCGGGATCGCGGTGCAACTCGGCCCGCAACTCGTCCCAGATTCGCCGCGAGGTCGCCAGCTTGCGGTGCAGGTAGTCGGGAAGCCGCAGCGGCAGGTCAGCCTCGGCCGCCGCCCGCGCGATGGGTTGCTGCACCCACTGCATGGCGAAGCTGCTGAACCTGAAGCCGTGCCGCCAATCGAATCGCTCCACGGCGCGCATGAGCCCCGTGTTGCCCTCCTGGATGAGGTCGAGCAGGGGCGCGCGTCCGTCGGCGAAGCGACGCGCCACCGCCACCACCAGCCGCAGATTCGCGGTAATCATCTGCTGGCGGGCCCCAGGCTCATTGCGCTCGATGCGCTGCGCCAGTTCGACTTCCTCGCGGGCCGTGAGGCGCGGAAAACGGCCAATCTCGCTCAGATAGGCGCGCAGGCTCGACGCTTCGTCCAACTGGGCGGTCGGCCCTATTCCTCCATGTTGGGGGGACATTGGGAGCTTGTCGGCGCTGCCTCTCGGGGCCGGCGGATATTCGACGCGGCAAGTATACGCGGGGGCGCAGCGAACTAAGCCATGCTTTCGAGCTGCTTGACGGTGACTTCATGCCGCAGCGGCAGGCCGTTCAGGTGCCGCTCCAGCTCGTCGAGCATCGCGTCGGTCAGCCTTGAGCGCCGCTCGGGGGTGAGCCCCGCGACGTGGGGCGTCAGGAGCACCCGCCGCATCCCGAGCAGCGGATGGTCGGTCGGCAGCGGCTCCTGATCGAAGACGTCCAGGGCGCAGTCGAAGCGCTCCTTGGCCAGCTCGGCCACGAGCGCGTCGGTGTCCACGAGGGCCGAGCGCGCGTTGTTGACCAACACGGCGTCGTCCTTGATCAGCGCTAGCATCCCGGCGTCGATCATGTGGTGCGTCGAGGGCAACACGGGCGCGTGAATGCTGATCACGTCGCTGGTGCGCATCAGGTCCGGCAGCTCCAGCTTGTGCACGCCCAGCCGCTGGGCGTCGCTCTCGGTCAGATAGGGATCGGCCACCACGATCTGAACGTCGAATGGCCGCAGCAGCGGGATCAGCCGCCGTCCGACCTTGCTCGCGCCGACGATGCCGTAGCGCTTGCCGTAGAGCTCGCGGTCGACAACCGGGCCGATACCTCGCCAGCGGCCGGCGCGCATGGCGGCGTCGAATTCGCCGGTTCGACGCAGCAGCGCCAGCACCACGGTCAGCGTGTGCTCGGCGACGCCCATGGCGATGAAGTCGGCGGCATGGGCAACGCGCACGCCGCGCTCGAAGACCGCCGGGGGCGCCACACCGCGGATGGTGCCCGCCGCGTAGCAGATGATCTCCAGCTCCGGCGCGGCGTCCAGCAGGTGCTCGTCGTAGGCGCACGAGCCCCACGAGGCCAGCACAGCTGTCACCCCGCCAATGCGCTCTCGCACCGCCGCGGCGTCCCAGGCTCGGTCGTCGTCGTTGAACGCCACCGACTCGGCCATATCCCCAAGCCGCGCAAGCGCCTCAGGCGTTGAGATGCGCCGGAGCAGCGGTCGCTCGACCGTGACCAGCACGCGCGGCGCCGACATCGAGCCGCTCCTCGGTAGCTATCGCCCTGCGCTGGCATGATAGGCGCGCACCACGCAGTCCTGGCGGAGGCGCGGCACTCCCGATGCAAATCATCCTGTTCACCAAGTTCTTCGAGACGCTGGAACCGCAGGCATTGGGCGAGCACGTCGCTGGCCTGGGCTACGACGGGTTGGACCTGACCGTGCGCCCCGGATACCCGATCAATCCCGACAACGTGCGGACGACGCTGCCACCGGCGGCGCGACTGTGGGAAACGCTCGGCCTCTCGTGCCCAATGATCACCATGCCGACGGACTTCAACGACCCGACGCACGCGGAAGCGATCGCGATTTACGAGGCGGCGGCGGAAGCCAGCGTGCAGGTCATCAAGACGGGCTACTTCATCTTCAAGCCGGGCATGGACTACTGGCAGGCGGTGGACCATGGGCGACGGCAGCTCGAAGGCTTCGAGGCGCTGAGCGCCCGCACCGGCGTCAAGTCCCTCCACCACACGCACAGCGGCGCGGTGCTGGGCTCGAACTGCGCCGGCCTAATGCACCTGCTCCAAGGTCGCGACCCCGCCCACGTCGGCGCTTACATTGACCCGGGGCACCTGGCGGTGGATGGCGAGGACATCGACATGGCGTTCGCCATGTGCGACGAGTACCTGGCCGCCGTCGCCGCCAAGGACGCCTGCCACCTCCCGGACTCCCGGCCCGACGCCCCGGCGGCCTACGGTCCCGCGTTCGTATACGTGGGTGAAGGCGCAGCGCCGTGGGGGCGCGTGCTGGAGCTTCTGGCCGAGCGAAATTTCGACGGACCGCTCACGGTGCACACGGAATACACCGCGCGGCAAGACGTGATTGCGACGGTGGGCGGCAAGGACCAGTCGGCGGACGCCGACGCCATTCGCGCCCGCGGGGCGCAGCAGGACCTGCAGTTCCTTAGATCGCGCTGGGCGGCGATCCAGCAAGCGAGCGACGGGGCGGCGTCGTGAGCTCATCGCGCGTGGCGGCGGTGTTTGGCGCCAGCAGCGGCATGGGTCGGGCTTCGGCCCTGGCTCTGGCCGCCGAGGACATGGACGTCGCCGTGCTGGCGCGGCGGAAGGCCGAACTCGACGCCGTGGCGGAGGAGATCCGCGAGTGCGGACGCCGCGCCCACGTGGAGCCCGTGGACCTGACCGACGGCGCGGCGGCGCGCCGGGCGGTGCAGGCGGTCGTCGACAGCGTCGGCCGAATCGACGTGCTGGTGTATGCCGCCGGCTGGAACATTCCCAAGCGGCGGCTGGAGGAGCTCAGCGGCAACGACTGGGAAACCATGCAGCGCGTCAATCTCTGGGGCCTCTACGACGTGGCGCAGGCGGCACTGCCGGCGCTGCGGGAATCACGCGGACGGCTGGTCGTCATCTCATCCGCTGCCGCGATCATGCCCGACGCCTCGGGCGTGGCCTACCAGGCGGCCAAGAGCGGCGAAGCGGGCTTCACCCTCGGCATGATGCAGGAAGAGGCGGAAAACGGGGTGCGGGCCACGGTCATCTATCCGGGGCTGACCGACACGCCACTGCTGGAGCAAAGGCCCACACCGACGCCGCCCGAGATCGTGGCCCAGGCGCTGCAGCCCGAGGACGTGGCTCGCGCGGTCGTGTTTGTGAGCACGCTGCCGGAAAGGGCCTATGTGCCGGAGCTCAGCCTGCTGCCGGCAGCCGTGCAGCAGCGCTGATTCGACGCGCCGCTCCTTTCTGTCATTCCGAGCGCCAGCGAGGAATCTAAGGGGCGCAAAGCATGCACCAACGTCCTTAGATTCCTCACTTCGTTTCGGAATGACATGGAGAGGTGGCGCGAAGCGTCGCCTGCCCTCTGTCCGGTGCCCCGCCAGGTCTCTGGACGGAGACCCACCAAGCCACCGCGTCTACCGAAACGGGTCGTAGACCAGTCCCAAACTGCGGTCGGGCAGCGGCAGGTCGACGCGCACGTTGCCGCGGCGGTGCGACTCGTTGAGGGCGATCTCGATCTCCATCGCGTTCCGCACGCGCCGCCCGCTGGCGCGCGGCTCGCCGCCGTTCTCCATGCACGTGATCAGGTCGTCGATGCCGTAGATCACCGACCAGTTGCGGGCCAGGCGCGGCTCGGGGAACGGCACCTCGACACGCTGCGTGCCGGAAATGGTCTCCACGTCTTGCCACAGGCGCAGCTCTTGCCAATCGAAGGTCAACTCGCCGGTTTCGCCGGTGATTCGCACCCACGGCGCGCCCGGACGCAGGCAGACGGGCAGGCCGCTTTGCAATCGGATGAATCCGGAGCCCTTGAACTCGCGCCCGTCCTCGACCTTGGCGTCGTCGTCCGCGACGCCGATCACCCATTCGCCCGGCGAATCGAGCAGGTAGTTCCACGAGTTGTGCTGCGCCATCACCAAGTTCGTGTCCAGGCTCAGGAGGGGGCCAATTGCACCCTCGTCCAGCAAACGGCGCGCGTTGGCCACCGCCGGGTGATTCATGCTGACCGCGCCGACCACCAGCGGAACGCCCGCCGCCACGCACACGTCGACCATGTCGTCGGCGCCCTCAAGGGTTGGCGCCATGGGCTTCTCGGTGATCACGCCCTTGGCGCCGTGCTCCACCGCCGCGCGGGTGGCCTCGGGCCGGAGGGCGGCATTCGAGGGGATTCCCACGATGTCCAGGCGCTCGCGGGCGATCATTTCCCGGTAGTCGTCGTAGAGGGCCACGCCCGGATAGCGCTCACCAAACGCCTCTCGACGCGGATCCGAGAGCTCGCACGCGGCCACAAGCTCCGTCGCCGGGTGCAGCACCAGCGCGTCGGCGAAGCCGCTCGGCAGGCCTTCCCGGCCCGGGTGCGCCGTGGGTGGCGGGTCGCGGTCCGGCCGCAGCGGCGGCATGGGCGTGTCGCGCCCGGCGCGCCCGTAATTCGCCTGCTGTCGCGTCGCAACGTCGTACAGCCAGCCCATCCATCCCAGACCGATGAGCCCTGCCCGGTAGGTCGCCATGACATTCGCTCCACCGCCTCAACGCCGACATTCATGGTACGCCCGGCGGCAGGCTGCGTTGCAGGCGCGGGCCGGTTCTGGTACTCACCATGGCAACCGGCCCCTCGCCGCATGAGAGCAGGCCAATGACCCAAGTGATGCAGGGCGCACAGACACCTTCCCGCCGAGCCGTCGGGCAGTGGATTTGGATCGAGGGCGAGGCCAAGCCCTACAACTTCTATCTCTACGCGCGTGGGACGGTCGACGTGGACGGCGCGCCGGCGGCCGCGAAGCTGCACGTGACGGCGTCGGACCGCTACATGCTGTATCTCAACGGCGCCTACGTGGGCCGGGGACCGGCCCGCAGCGATCCCCGCTTCAAGACCTACGACACCCACGACGTCGCCGCCGCGCTGCGTCCGGGCCGCAACGTCATCGCCGTGCGCGCCTATCACTTCGGCCAGCCCGTGCAGGGTGAGGGCTGGAACAGCATGAGCGGCAACAGCTTTACGGTGGGCGAGCGCGCCGGGCTGTGGGCGCAGATCGAGATCACCGACGTCGACGGCGCCACGCAGGTCTGCGGCACCGGTTCCGACTGGCGGCTGCTGCCCTCGCCGGCCTGGGATCGGAGAACCCCACTGGTCAATTGCGGAATGATCGGATCGAACGAGATCTACAACGCCGCGGCGGACATTCCCGACTGGACCGGGGTCGAGTTCGACGACAGCGAGTGGACGCGGGCGTGGCTGGTGCCGCACTCCGATAAGCCATGGCACCTGCTGGAAGCTCGCGACATTCCCCTGATGCGCGAAACCATTGTGCCGCCCGCTCACGTGGCGCTGGTCGGCGAGCTGATCGACATGGCAAACGCGCGGCAGACGGACATCTACCAGTTGATCCTGGAGGGGCTGCACTTCCCGCTGGAACACGCGATCGCGGACAACGTCGAAGCCGTCCTGAACGACGGTCCGGATTCGGCGCGGTTCCAGGGCGTATTCGCGCCCAAGAAGGGCATTCGCGCGCCCTACGTGATCGTCGACTTCGGGCGTCAGGTGTTTGGATTCCCGCGCGTGCGGCTGGAAGCCGAGGCCGGCGCCATCCTGGACCTGACGTACGGCCAGCAACTCATCAACGACCGCATACCCGGCGCGCTGTCCTATGCCGACCGCTACATCACCCGCGACGGCGACCAATCGTGGGAAGCCGCCGAATACAAGCAGTTTCGCTATCTCTTCATCGCCATCCGCAGCACCTACAGCCCGGTGCGCATCCGCTCGATTTCGCTCAACGAATACACCTATCCCGCGCCGCTGCGCGGCAGCTTCGAGTGCGCCGATCCGGTGCTCACCGCTCTCTGGAAGGCCTGCGTCGACACCACCGATCTGCATCTCGAGGACACGATCGTCTGCGACGCCTACCGCGAGCGAATTCCGTGGAATACCGGCGATGGGAGCCACGGCATGCACGGCGCGTTGATGGCCTACGGCGACATCGCGCTCCATGACCGGTTCCTGCGGCAGTTCATCACCACCGATCGCGGCGACGGCAGGCTGCAAATGGTGTTCCCGCGGGACAACCCGACGAACCATTGCCACCCGCAGTTTCTGTTGCAGTGGTCCACGCGCATCCGCGAGCACTACGAGTACATCGGGCGGCGCACGCTCCTGGAGCAGACCTACCCGAGCGTGCGGCGGCTGAACGACTGGTTCGAGCCGTATCGCGGCGACATGGGCCTCCTGCACGACATTCCCGAGAACCAATGGATGGACTGGACGCCGGTTGATCTGCGGGGCACGAACTTCAGCACCAACGCGCTTTATGTCAACTCGCTGGAAGACGGCGCGTGGCTCGCCGCCCAGATGGGGCGCGAGGACGATCGGGCTCGCTGGCAGGGCATCGCCGACGAGGTGCGCGCCGCGCTGCGGGAGCACTTCTGGAATGCCGATCTCGGCGTGTTCGAGGACAGCCATTACCGTGGCGAACTCACCGGCGTGACCGGCGAGCTGGCGCAGGGATTCGCGCTGCTGTACGGCATCGCCACGGACGACCAGGCGGCGCGGATGTGCGAGAGCCTGGTCGGGCGCGGCGCTGAGCTGTTCGAGGCGTCGCCCCTGTGGTACCCCTACGTGCTCGAAGGCATGTTTGCGCGGGGATTCGGGGCGGAGGCGCTGCGGATCATTCACAACCGCTACGACTGGATGATGTCGGCCCACGACAATCCGACGCTCTGGGAAGGCTGGGACCCGTTCACCGCCGGCTCCGCGATCAAGACCGACGCGGACTTCGAGCTCCGGCACACCGCCCACAAGGTCCGACCGGCGGGCGTGCGCAGCCTGGTGCACTCCGGCGGCGTCTACGTCGGCTGGGTGCTCTCGACGCAAGTCCTCGGCGTGCGCCCGGCCGCGCCGGGCATGTCGCACCTGCGGGTGCACCCCCGCACGGGCAACCTGGCCTGGGCACGCGGGACGTTTCCGGCTCCCGGCGGCGACGTGCAGGTGGAGTGGCGCCGCCGCGCCGGCGCCACGCAGGTGACGCTAGTGCTTCCGGAAGGCCACACGGCGGATGTCGTGCTGGACCGAACCGACGATGCGCAGCGGGTGGTCAGTCACAACGGGCAGCGGCTGGAAGCGCCGGACACGGGCTCGACGGTCGTAGTCGCCGTGGGCCCTGGCCGGCACACGGTTGAACTGAGCGCGGAGTAGCTGCGGTGTCGGCGAGATTTCATTCGCCGTGCTCGCGGACGCACGGCGGAGTTCAATCGGGGACAATAGGGTTGTGATTCGGACATTGCTTAGGGCCTGCCGCTTGCCTGATACGGCGGGCGGGTTTGAAACCCGCCCCTACCGGGTTGCGCCGAGAACTCTTGAACACCGAGATCTCGCGGCTGCCCGGTACCGCGATACGGGAGCCAGCGTCATCCGACGCATGGGCGTGCGCTGTCGAATACCTATTCGAGGGCTTTTGCGGCCATTGATCGTCGCGCTGATCGTTGCCACAGCCGCGATTGTCACGATGGCGTGCGATGTCGGCGGCGACGAACCGGCGACGCCGACTCCCGAGCCCCTTCCCATCGCCACGCCCACGCCTACCGCGCCGCCCGAGCCGACCGCCGTGCCGACGCTCAGCCCCGAGGAGGCTTATCTGGCGATTCTCCGCAGCATCGTCACGACGCTTCGCGCGATCACGCCGGAGGCTCACGACCTCCTGAACGCGCCGCGCCTGGACGATGGGTTCTGGAACGTGGAGATTCGGGAGATGGCCCTTGGGCTGTCCAGCATCTTCGATCGCCTGGTCGGGCGAGATCCGCCGGATGACTGGGTGCGCTATCACCTGACGCTGGTGTCCGCCCTGGGATCCACGGCGGAGAACGTGAACCTGGTCGTGACCTCGCTGAATTCGCTCGACTTTCAGACCTTCACCACGGCGCTGGGAGTGAGCATCCAAGCGATCGATCGCCTCCTGGAAACCCTGCAGGAGTACGAGACGCTGGACCCCGGCGCCGTTCCGCCCATGCGCATGCCGACGCCTTTTGACGGGTGAGCCGCCGTACGACGCAAGCGCTCTGCAACTCCGGAAAGTACGTCGCGTAGAAGCCGCGGTCGCGGGTGAGGAATGTGTCGGCCTCGATCATCGGCCTCGGATTTCCTCGATGTACTCGTCGACATCGAAGCCGGCACCATCGAGGATTCCGGCGAATTGATCCACCGGGTGCTTCGCGGCCGTTCGTCTCTGGATGAGGAGGCCTTGCCCGGTCGGAATGAGCTCGACTTAAACGCCGGGGCGCAGCCCAAAGCGATCTCGCAGGACCTTTGGGATTGTGATTTGTCCGCGCTTGGTGATTCGCACGCTCCAGCCAGTTTGGACGGCGCCCGAGGAATCTCCTTCCGCACCCGATAGCGCCAGCTAGCCGACGCCCGCGACTTCCAGGTCAAAAGCCAATCGCAACCTCCTTGTAGAAGGGCACTTGCAGCCCAAACACCATCACTCGTCGTCGATAGAATCATGTCCCCGCAGTGGTCGATTCCCGCGAGGAACCGGCGCGAAAGGCTCGTGACATGCGTCAGGTGGTGAAGGCGGTCGGGGCCACGACAGCCGAGGTCGTCGAAGCTCCAATTCCCGAACCGGGTCCAGGTCAGGTGCGCGTCAGGGCCGTGCGGAGCCTCATCAGCCGCGGCTCGGAAACCGGGCGGCTCACAATCGGCCCCGACGACGAGCGCTACTCGCCCGAAGAAGCCGCCGGGCAGCCCGTGCCATTGGGGTATTCCCTGGCGGGCGTGGTGGATGCACTTGGACCCGGCGTCGCGCGCCACTGGCTCGGCAAGCGCGTGGTCGCCCGCGAGCCGCATGCCGAATACGTGGTGGTCAGTCCGCCGGCGGGACCGAGCGATCAACCGAACGTGTTCCCGATCCCGGACGGCATGTCGCTTGAGACGGCCGCCTACTGGATCCTGGCCGCTGCCGCGGCCACGTGGGTCGAAATTGAGCGCGTGCAACCACGGGATTCCATCGTGATCCTCGGCCAGGGGTTGGTGGGAAGCCTGATGCTTCAGGTTCTGAAGGCGGCCGGCCACGGGCCGGTGGTGGCGGTGGACGCCCTGGAGCTGCGGTGCGATCTGGCCGACCGCCTGGGCGCGGACATCGTGATCAACGCGGCCCGCGAGGACCCCGTCGTGGCGGTGCACAGCATCACGGCCGGTGTCGGCGCGGACATTGTCATCTACGCCGTGGGCGGCAGCCACGGCGCCAAGGCCTTCCTCCAGGCGCTGGACATGCTCGCCATCGGCGGACTCCTCCATCTCATCGGGCTCTGTGAGCCCGAGCCGCTGCCGCTGCCGTCCACAAAGATTCAAGGCCGGCGCCTGCTCGGGGGGTACTACGGGCGCGCCAACGACGCCTGGACGGCACGTATGGGGATGGATTTACTTGCGTCCGGTGCGATAAACACCTCGGCCATGACCACGCACCGCTTTCCCGCCGACCGCGCCGGCGACGCTTTTGCCCTGCTGCAAGAACGACCGGGCAACACCCTTGGCGTGATCCTGGAGTGGGACGCGGACTCGGCCTGAGCGCCACTCAGCTGAAGCCCGTGACTTCCTGTTCGAAGACTGCTTCGATGAGCGCCCGATACTCCCTGTTGATGGTCCACAGGCCCGCTTCCGACGCCTGCTCCGAGGTGGTCTGGGCGTAGTCGTAGCGCGGGGCGTCGGCCAGGCGGTAATTGATGAAGCCGTTCACTTCGTGCGGATGAAAGAAGAGATCGCGGCAGCGCGCCACGCGCTCCGGCCAGGTTGATTGGTAGCTGACGTCGCGCTTCACGTCGTCGGGCTGGTTCGCCATGATCGACGGGTCGTTCATCAGGTCCCACGCCGAGGCCAAGTCGCCGTCGGCCTTGCGGAAATACACCCCCATGCGGGGATCCACATAGGCCCACGTGCCGACGAAGACCTCCGCCGTCACGTGCCCGCCGATGACGTGGTAGAGGATTCGCCCTGGAATGCCCGCGACCTCGCACAGCGGAACGTAGAGCCGCGAGAGTCCCTCGCAGAGCCACTCGCCCTTGGCGATCAGCTCCTCCTCGGTGCCGCCGTAGACGTAGTCGTCATGCGAAGGCTCGCGTCCGGCCTCCAAGTGCGCGTCGCGGCAGAACCGCATGAGCGCCAGTGCCTTGTCCGCCGGCGTTTCGGCCCCACGCGTCGCGCGGCGCACGACGTCCTCCAACTCGGGTCGCGAGCCGGCGACGTAGGCCGTGCGTTCGGGCGTATATGTGCGATAGAGAAAATCGGCAGTCTGCGGGCAGAGCAGCACGAGTTCGCGGCGCAGCTGAAAGTCGACCGTCCCGGTGTAGTTCACGTCGAGCTGGTTGTAGTTGACGATGTAGGCGGCGCGCCGGTCCGAGCCCACGATCCGCTCAGCGGCCGCCAGTCCGGTGTACGCCCGCAGGTCCACCCAGGAGTTGGCAGTCGGACCCTTGAACATCTCGCCCATCCGAGCGCTCCCCGCCAGCGTGTGACCACCGTCGCCGCAGGATAGTCGGATTGGCCGTTGCGGTGGGCAGCTGAAGCCATGCCCGCGGGTATCATCGCCGGCCGAAACACTCCTGCGGAAAGGCCCCTCGGTGTCGAGTCGCTCATCCAACACGGGCGCGTCTCACCTGGTGGCGGCGCTGATCGAATCCGGAGTCGAGCGCCTGTTCTCGCTGTCGGGCAACCAGATTCTCTCGATTTACGACGCGTGCCTCGATGCGGGGCTCGAGATCATTCACGTACGCCACGAAGCCGCGGCGGTGCACATGGCCGACGCCTGGGGCCGGTTGACTGGGCGTCCCGGCGTTGCGCTGCTCACCGCGGGTCCCGGTCATGCGAACGCGCTGTCGGCGCTGTTCGTGGCGCGGCAATCCGAGTCGCCGCTGGTGGTGCTCAGCGGGCAGAGCGCGCGCGGGGACGACGGCCGCGGCGCCTTTCAGGAGATGCCCCAAGCGCAGCTGGCACAACCGCTCGCCAAGGCCGCATGGACGGCGGAAGACTCCGGATCGCTCGGCCGTGACGTGCGCTGCGCGCTGGACCTGGCGGGGCAGGGCCGCCCCGGTCCGGTGGCCGTCAGCGTCCCCAGCGACGTGCTCGAAGCGCAGGCCCCGCGAAGCGACGGCGCATTTGCAAACCCAGAGCGACCGACACTGACCGATTCCGATCGGCGTCGCATTGGGGAGCTACTCGCCACGGCCAATCGCCCGCTGATCCTGGCCGGCCCGGCCATGATGCGGCCCCCGGCGAGCGTTGACCTGGAGCAATTGGAAGCGACGACGGGCGTCCCGGTCGTGGCAACGGAGAGCCCGCGGGGGGTGAACGACCCGAGCCTGGGCGCGTTCGCCGAAGTGCTGGTGCAGGCCGACGTGGTGCTGCTGCTGGGCAAGCGCCTGGACCACTCGCTGCAGTTTGGCGCGTCGCCGTTCTTCGCCGCCGACGCGTGTTTTGCCCAAATCGACGCCGACTCCGCCGAGCTCGACCGCACCCGGCGAAACATACGGCCACCGCAGCGGCTGGAAATTGCGGCACAGGCGCATCCGGGACAGGCGGCACGCCAACTCGCCTCCGCCGCCGGAAGCGCCGGCCACGATGGCTGGCGCGACGCCGTGAGAGCCGCCGTGGCCCACCGCCCGGCGGCCTGGGATTCTTGGCAGTCGCCGTCCGACGGTCCGCTGCATCCGATCGAGGTTTGCCAGTCAGTCGGGCCGTGGGTGGATGACGGCATTGTCGTGATCGACGGCGGCGAGTTCGGCCAGTGGGCCCAGGCGTTGCTGAGCGGTCGTCGACGGGTCATCAACGGTCCGGCCGGATCCATTGGCACGTCCGTCCCATTCGCGCTGACAGCCCGTCTCTTCGACCGAAGGGCACCGGTCGTCGCGATCCAGGGCGACGGCACGATCGGATTCCATCTGCTCGAGTTCGACACCGCGGTGCGCCATGGCCTGCCGTTCGTCGCCGTCGTCGGCAACGATGCCGGGTGGAACGCCGAGCGCCGCTTGCAGGCGCGAACGTATGGCGACGACCGGATCTTTGCCTGCGATCTGCTCCCGTCGCGCTATGACCTCGCGGTTGCCGCCCTCGGCGGTCACGGCGAGCATGTGACGAAACGGGCGGACCTGGACGCCGCGCTCGAACGGGCCTTTGCGTCGGGGCTGCCGAGCCTGGTGAACGTGGCCATCGAGCCCGCGGAGGCGCCGATCGTGCGCCGCAACGGGGCTCCGGCGCCCACCGGGCACTAGTCCGCCGTCGGCTTGGGCTTGGCCTGAACGTAGGTGCCCGGCCAGGGCACGTCGACGCCGAGTTCCGCGGCGGCGTGAAGCGGCCAGTAGGGGTTGCGCAGCAACTCGCGTCCGAGGGCGACCAGGTCGGCGCGACCGCTGCGCACGACCTCATCGGCCATCTGGGCGTTCTCGATCAGCCCCACCGCGATGACCGGCCCGCCGGCCACGCGGCGGATAGTCTCCGCCGCCGGCAGCAGGTAGCCGGGGTAGACCCTGGGAACGCTGGGCGTCACGCCCCCGGCGCTGACGTGGATCAGGTCGGCCCCAGCCTCGCGCAGGCAGGCGGCGCCGACGGCCATGTCGTCGGCGGTGTTGCCGCCGTCCACGAAATCGGTGCCCGAGACTCGCACCGAAATCGGCATCCAGTCCGGAATCGCGGCTCGCACGGCGGCTACGACCTCGCACGGCATGCGCGACCGCTTCTCGATGCTGCCCCTGTATTCGTCGTCGCGGCGGTTGGTTAGCGGGGAGAAGAACTCGCTGAGCAGATATCCGTGCGCGGAGTGAATCTCGATGGCTTGGAAGCCGGCCTCCACCGCGCGCCGCGCGGCGGACGCAAAGGCGTTCACGACGCCCTGGATTTCGGCCACGCTGAGGCTCACCGGTACGCGCCAGCCGTCGTCGAACCGCAGCCGACTCGGCGCCACGAGCCGGTGCCCGGAATGGCCTCGCTCGTCGTAGTAGGCCTTGCGACCCGCGTGGCCGAGCTGGATGCCGATCACCGCGCCCTGCGAAGCGCAAAAGGCCGCGATGCGACGCAGCGGCTCGATTTGCGCGTCGTCCCAGAGTCCCAGATTGACTGGATAGATCACGCCCCGGGGTTCGACTGCCGTGACTTCGGTGAAGATCAGACCGACACCGCCGACCGCGCGCGAGCCGTAGTGCACCACGTGCCAGTCGCCGGCCGACCCACCGTCCACGGCCGCCAGCTGGTCCATCGGGGCCATGACGACGCGGTTGCGCAGCGTCACGCCGCGCACCTGCAGCGGATCGAAAAGGCCCGGCATTGAATGCTCGCGAAGAGAGGCCGCGCCGGATTCTAGTGGGCGGATCGCTCGAAAGCGTCGCGATGCTCACCGGTCTCCGCCGCCGGGCGCCCACCAGGGGCGCCCCTACACGGAGGGGGCTTCGCGACGCCCGCGGGCACGGGCCGGATACCATGGCGCCGCGTCGCACAGCGGAGCACGTGACACGGACAACCACCAGCCGGTCCTCGAGTGCCGAGACTTACGCAAGAGCTTTGGCGAACTCGCCGCGGTCGACGGCGTGAGCTTTCATATCGCCGCCGGCGAGACCTACGGCCTGCTGGGCCCCAACGGCGCGGGCAAGACCACCAGCATCTCCATGGCGGTGGGCCTGATGCAGCGTGACGGCGGCCAGGTGCTGTTGGACGGCGAGCCCCTCGATCCCGGTACGACCAGCCTCAAGGCCAAGATCGGGCTGGTGCCGCAAGACCTGGCCATCTACCCCGACCTGACGGCGCGGGAGAACCTGCGGTTCTTCGGCCGCCTCTACGACATGCCGCGCACCGAGCTGCGCAGCCGCGTGGACGAGGTGCTCGAGATCATCGGGCTGAGCGACCGAGCCGACGACCGCGCCGACACCTTCTCCGGCGGGATGAAGCGCCGGCTCAACATCGGCATCGGGCTGTTGCACGCCCCGCGCCTCCTGGTGCTGGACGAGCCGACCGTCGGTGTGGATCCGCAGAGCCGCAACGCCATTCTGGAGAGCATTGAGCAGCTGGGCAGCGAGGGCCTGGCGGTGCTGTACACGACCCACTACATGGAAGAAGCCGAGCGACTCTGCGACCGCATCGGCATCATCGATCGCGGGCAGATCAAGGCCGAGGGCACGCGCCGCGAGCTGGCCCAGATCGTTCGCGAGCACGACCGCGTGCGCCTGAGCGCCACTGGTTCCCTTCACACTGGCGCCGAGGCCATCGGTGGCATCGCCGGCGTGCAACAAGTTGACGTCGTCGACGGCGGCATCGAGGTGCTGGTCGAGCAGGCCGGCAACTCGCTGATGGCGATGCTGTCGGCGATGGACGAGGCCGGCGTGTCGATCACCGGCGTCGAGATCGACGAGCCGAATCTCGAAGCCGTATTCCTGCATCTCACCGGGCGCTCGCTGCGCGACTGAGCATGCGGTCCGCCCTGGTCATCGCCGGAAAGGACCTGCGGCAGCGCGCCCGCGACCGCTCGGTCTACGTGTTTGCCATCGTCGCTCCGCTTGGCCTGGCGGCCATTTTCGGCTTCGTGTTCAACCCCATCAGCGATGCCGACTTTACGGCGACGTTCGCCGTGGCCAACGTCGACCAAGGACCACTCGCGGCCCCGCTGGTCGACGGCGTGCTCGGCGGTCTCGCGGACGACGGCAACGTCAACCTGGTGCACGCGGCGAGCGCGGAGGAGGCCACACGCCTCGTCGAGGGCGACGGTGAACGAGCCGACCAGGATGTCGACGCGGCCATCATCATTCCCGCCGGGTTTTCCGCCCGCGTGCAGACCGGTCAGCCAGCGGAGCTCCGCGTCGTCCAGAATGCGAACGCGTCTCTCGCGTCAACCCTTGCCCTGGCAATCGTCCAGGAATATGCCCGCCAGCTCGACTATGTGCAGGGCGCGCTGACAACCGTGATTTCGTCGGATCCCGCGCGCCTGGTCGACGCGGCCGCCATCGCGGAGCGGGCTGGGGCCACACCCAGCCCGGTCTCGGTGCAGGACGTATCCGCGACCATCAAGCAACTGGACAGCACGACGTTCTACGCCGCCGGCCTGGCCACGTTCTTCCTGTTCTTCACGGTGCAATTCGGCGTCAACAGCCTGCTGGAGGAGCGCCACGCGGGCACGCTGAGCCGCTTGCTGGCGGCGCCCGTGCCGAAGGGGTCGATCATCCTCGGCAAGGCAATGACGGCGTTCGGCCTGGGCGTGGTGAGCATGCTGATCATGATCGTGGCCACCAGTTTCATCTTGGGCGCCGATTGGGGCAATCCCGTCGGCGTCGCGCTGCTGGTCGTCGCGGCCACAGCGTCGGCGATCGGCGTCATGGCCATGGTCAGCGCCCTGGCGCGAACTTCGGAGCAGGGCGCGGTGTTCTCGTCCATCGCCGCCGTCGTGCTGGGAATCCTCGGCGGGACGTTTTTCCCAATCAATCAAGCCGGCGGCGTGCTCGCGAGCCTGCGATTCGTCGCGCCGCACGCGTGGTTCCTGCAAGGACTGGGCGACCTCGCCGGCGGCGCGCTCGGCGACATCGTGCCCGGGGTCGCCGCGTTGCTCGTGTTCACCGTCGTGACGTCGGGCATCGCGCTCGTGCTATTGCGGCGGAGGCTCAACCCGTGAAGGCGCTCGCCATCGCCGCCTCGAACCTGCACCGCTTCGCGCGCGAGCGATCCAACGTGTTCTTCGTCCTGATTCTGCCCATGCTGCTCATCCTGGTGCTGGGCTCGGTGTTTGGCCGCGGCTTCGAACCGCGCGTGGGGCTGGTGGCTCCCGGGACCGGGGATCTCACGAACGCCTTGATCGAAGGGCTGGAGGCACATGAGGAGTTCGCGGTGCACCAGCACACCGACCGCGATACGGTGGTCGGCGCCGTCGAGCGCGGCGAGTTGGAGGCCGGATTGATCCTTCCGCCCGACTACGACGATGCCATTCGCGCCGGCGACACGGTCGAGATCGACTTCATCGCTCGTCCGGGACAGGACTCGTTGAGCCTGCGTCGCACCGTCGACGCGCTGCTGGCGGAGCAGATCGCGCTGCCGCGCATTGCCGCGTTCGTTGCCCGGGAGGGCGAAATCCCCTACGACCAAGCTCTGGCCCAGGCGGCCGCGGTTTCAGGCGAAACCGCCGGAGTGCAAGTCGTGTCGACGGTTGCTGGAGAGTCGTTCATCGGCCGCCGCAGCTGGGGACAATTCGATCTCGGGGCGCAGCAGCAGCTGATGCTGTTCATGTTCCTCACCTCGCTCGCGGGTTCGGCCGCGCTGGTGCAGACGCGGCGGCTGGGCATCGCGCGCCGCATGTTCGCCACGCCCACGACCGTGCGCACCATCCTGCTCGGCGAGGGACTGGGGCGATTCGGCGTCGCCCTGGTGCAGGGCGTCTACATCATGCTGGGCACCATGGTGATTTTCGGCGTTCGTTGGGGCGATCCGCTCAGCGCCCTGCTGATCGTGGCGGCCTTCGGCCTCGTGGGCAGCGGGGCCGCCATGCTCATGGGCGCGCTCTTCAGCAACGACCAGCAGGCGGCGCCGGTGGGCGTGTTCCTGGGTCTGGGCACCGCGGCCCTCGGCGGCTGCATGTTGCCGCTCTATGTGATGGAGCTGTTCGCCCCCGCCGTATGGACCGCGGCGCACGTGATGCCGCACGCCTGGGCACTGGATGCGTTCGAGATCCTGGCCCTCCGCAATGGCGGCGTGGGCGACGTGCTGCCGTTCCTGGGCATCCTGCTCGGGTACGCCGCGGGGTTCTATGTACTGGCGATCTGGCGGCTGCGGGCGGTGCTCACGCGCTAGGACTAGGGGCTATCAGGCGGGTAGCCCCTGGCGACGACCGCTGGGTTGAGAGTTTGGGGCGACGCATGCGGTGCCCCTACGCTTGGATTCACAGCTCGAATGGCCGCCGGGTTCCCGCCTTCAGCAACCGTTGCAAAACCCGGCCAAGCCGGCGGATGTCCGGGCGAATCCTATCCGCCTCCAGATTCACTGATGGGTGGATTCCCGCCTTCGCGGGAATGACGGCGGGGTTACGCCGGGGTCTCCAGCAGAGCGCTGATTGGCGCGCGGGGAACCCTATCGCCCGATGCTGCGGAGATAGTCGCGCGAGATGCGCGCCCGTTCGCGCGGCGGCTGATCGACGAGCCGCCCGCCGTGGCAGACGACCCAACCGTCGTACTCGATTTCGTCGAGAGTGTCGAAGATGGCGGGAATGCTGGGAAACAGGTCGCCCGCCCCGACGTTGACGTAGCGCCAGCCGCGGTAGTCCTGCAGGTGGACATAGGCGAGCCGCCCGCCGAACTCGCGCAGGCACTCGCAGGCGTCCCAGCCGATGAGCTGCGCGTGCGATACGTCGATGCACAGCTTGAGCTCGGGTGCAGCGTCCAGGACCTGACGAATCTCGCGCTCGGTCTGCACCAGTTGCCCGGTGTGGAAGTGGAACACGACGGTCGTGCCCTGGTCGACGCCAAACTTCCGCAGCGCCTCGGCCGCAGCGGCGAAGCGGTTGATTTCATCGGTTGACGGCGGACGATTCTCGTGACGCTCCGGCGCCATGATCACGAACGCGTCCGCGCCGACGTCCGCCGCGAACTCGATGCGCCGGCAGTTGATCTCGAAGACCACCGGATCGTCGTGGAAATCCCAACCCTGCCCGCACACGCCCGCCACCGGCAGGCCGGCGTCCGTGGACATCGCGGCTACGCGCGCGGCCGAGCCGAGCCAGTCGAGCGACTGCCGCACCTCCCACCCGTCCCAGCCGGTCTGCTTGATCTCCGCGAGCATTCGCGCGAGGTCGGGCGTCGATCCCCACTCGAGCGTGTTGTAGGCGAGCTTCACAGCAATATCAGCTCTCCGATGTGCTACGCGTTCAGGATGAGCTGCACGGTCACATCGGTGAGGCGTTGCAGCTCGTCGTGCGGCATCGACTCGGCCACGGAGTGCACGTCGAGATACCCGACCGACAGGATTGCCGTCGCAATGCCCTTTTCGTTGAAGTTCTGCGCGTCGCTGCCGCCGTAGGTCGAAATGTGGCGCGGCGTGAGGCCGGCGGCGGCGATGGCGGTGTCGGCCAACCGAATGGCTGGGTGGTCGTCGGCAAAGCTCGTGGCCTTGAAGCGGCCACGCTGGGTGTAGTCGACCCGGCCGCCAAGGTCCGCCGCGGCGTCCTCGCAGGCCTTGCGCATGGTCGCCATCTGTCGCTCCAGCGCGTCCTGATCGAGACTGCGCGCCTGGCCGACGAGCTTGCACTCCGGCGGCACGATGTTGGCCGCCTGGCCGCCCGACACCACGCCCACGTTGGCCACGGTCACGTCGTCGACCTGGCCCAGCGGCATGTTGTCCACCGCCCGCGCCTGCATGGCGATGGCGTTGATGCCGTCTCCCGCGGCGATGCCGGCGTGCGCCGCCCTGCCGTGAAAGACCGCCTCGAAGCCGAATGATCCGGCCTGGTGGGTGACGAGATCGCCGACGGGACCGCCGGCATCGAGCACGAATGCCACGCGCGATTCGATGTCGTTCGGGTCGAAGGCATCCGCGCCGAACTGGCCCACGTCCTCGCCCACTGTGAAGACCAGCTCGATGGGTCCGTGATCCGCTCCCGCGTCATGGACGGCGAGCACCGCCTCGACGATGGCAGCCACGCCGGCCTTGTCGTCGGCCCCCAGCACGCTCGAACCGTCGGAGTAGACGGCGTCGGCCTTGACGATCGGCACCATGCCGGGCGTGGGCTGCACGGTGTCCATATGCGCATTGAGCATGATCGGCGCGGACTGCTTGCCCTTGGCCGGCCACTTGCCGATGAGATTGCCGATCTCGTCCCGTGAGCAGACCACCCCAACGTCCTCCAGCAGCGGCTGCAGGATCGCCACCACCCGGTCCTCGTTGCCCCAATAGCTGTCCACGCTGAGGATGTCGACGAAGATCTTGAGCAAGCGGTCGTGGTCGGCAGCGACCGGGGCGGTTGGCGATGTCATCGTGAGGTTCGTCTCCAGGTGTCGAGGCGTGGCCGCATGCCGCGCAGTGTGGCATTCAACGTGCTAAGGCGTGCGCATCGTACGGCCCTGCGCCGCAACCGTCAGAGTCCTGGCACGAAGGCGCCGGCGAGCGTCGGCACCCAGCGAAGAGTCCCGTTCAGCACGCTTCGCTGCCGGGCTCTCACGATGTGTTGGGATTCGAGACGTTCTGTGGCACCAATGCCGCCGGTTCACGGAACGACCGCAACCTCAGCGGCGGCGGCCGCCGCAACAAGATCGGCATCGAGGGTTGCGAGTGCTGCCCGACGCCTTTGCGCCAGCTCCAGGTAGACGGCGTCGTAGATCGATATGCGATGCGAACGTGCGAGCGCGACAACCGCGTCGAGGTCGGGCTCGGAGTCAGTGACGACTGGGAGTTGCCGCAGCGCACGCAGGCGGTCGGCCATCCCCTGCGCCGTCAGGCGGCCGCGGCGCTCGGCGGTGACGAGTGCGTTTCGCACCTCAAGCTGCCAAAGCTGCGGCACCAGCGCCCCGTCTTGTGACACACGCCCGGCCACGCGCACGGCCCGTGGATCGAGCTCATCGTCCAGAAGCCAATCGCAGGCCACGGACGCGTCGAGGACGAGAGTTGTCACATGCGATGCCCGGCGTGACGCGCGGCCAGGATCTCGGCACGCGACATTCCAGTCGGTTGCCATTGCGAGCGGGCCTGCATGAACCGATCCATCGCCTCCCGCCAGCGGGCGCGCTGGCCGACGGGCACTGGAGTGAGATGGGCAACCGCCGTGCCATGACGTGTGATCGCAATGGTTTCGCCGGCCTCAACCTGGCGCAGGATCTCGGCCAGATGCGCCTTGGCATCGGTTGCTCGCACTTCACGCACGTCGGGCACGCCATATAGTTATTATGACCATTCGAGGCTATCACATTGAGGCCACCCGAGAGGCAGCGGCAATCTGACTGTCGTGATGGACTTGGTAGCGACGGCAATGCAATCTTGGGATCGGGACCAGGGGGTTCCGCCAGGCATTAGGCGAGGTCAACGTCACCGAAAACAGTCCGGACGAGGGATTGGAGCGGCGTCGACGCCCCCGGGTCGCCGGGTGCCACAGCTCCGACAACCAGGCGGCCCGGAACACTCAGCGGGCGTCGCCGGACGCCGCGTTCTCAGCAACCCCTGACCTCGCCAGTTCCATTCGCGAGCGATTCGCGCCGCTCGGCGGCGTCGAACTCGAGCTGCCGCCCCGCGATCCGATACGCAGTCCGCCACAGTTCGACTGATCGTCCGGTGGCCACGCCAGCGGTCAGTGATTGCCAAGGTTGCAGCATCGATGTGCTCGACCCCTGGGCTGCGGACGGCTGAGCGGCGCCGACCATGTACGACGTCGTGATCGTGGGCGCGGGCGTGATGGGCAGCGCGACGGCCTATTGGCTCAGCCGGGCCGGCAAGCGCGTGGCGTTGCTGGACACATACAGCCCCGGTCACGTGCGGGCGTCGTCCGCCGACGAGTCCCGCATGGTGCGCTATCAGTACCGCGGGCAGACGCTCTACACCGAGATGGTCGCCGCCGCGGTGGAGCTTTGGAAGGAGTTCGACCGCCGGATGGGTGCCAGTTTCTATCGCGAGCAGGGCGCCCTCGCGTTGCAGGCCCAGCCGGACAACGCGCCGTTCATGGAGGGCTATGAGGGGCTGCTCGATCTCGGCTACGAGCCGCGGTGGCTCGACGGGGGCGAAGTGCGACGACGGTATCCCCAATTCACGAACGTCGACTCCGGATATCTGCTCGAGGGCCTCGGCGGCTATGTCGCCGCGGGTCCGGTCACGCAGGCGCTTGCCCAGGCGGCCGCCGACCTTGGCGCCGACCTGCAGACGGGCGCCGAGGTCACGGAGTTGCAGGCACCAGGCGGCCGCACCGCGCGCGCCGTCACCCGGGACGGACGCGCGTTCGAAGCCGAGGTCTTCGTGATTGCCGCCGGACCGTGGACCCCGAAGCTGCTACCCGACTTGCCGATCCCCATTCGGTCCACCGCCGAACGGCTTCACTACCTCACGCCCCCGGACACCGACGCCTACTCCTACCCCCGGCTGCCGCCGTTCTTCGTAATGGACACGAACTTCTACGGCTTTCCGGTGCACTGGCGCGGCTGCGTGAAAGTGGCGGACGACACCATCGGCGCGAGGTTCGATCCCGACCGCGATCGCGAGCACGAAGACCCCGAAGCGCTGGCGAAGCTGCGGGCATTTCTGCACCACCACATGCCCGACCTCAGCGAGGCGGAGGTGGTCTATAGCAAGACCTGCATCTATTCGATGACGCCCGATACCGACTTCGTGATCGACCATTTGCCGGATATGGAAAACGCGATCGTGGCGGCGGGATTCTCGGGGCACGGGTTCAAGTTCGGGATCTTGATCGGCCAAATCCTGGCGGACCTGGCCATTTACGGCCGAACCCGCTGGGACCTGACCCGCTTTCGCCTCGACCGCGAACCGGTGTCCATGGACGGGCACTGGTAGCCGGACGTCCGCCCGCGCTCAGTCGTCGCGCCAGACCTCGCCGAACAGCCGCAGCCAGTTCCCGCCCAGGATCTTGCGCGCCGCGTCCTCGCGATAGCCGCGCCGCAGCAGGCCCTCGGCGACGTTGACGAACTCCAGCGGGTTGGCGAAGCCTTGCAGCAGGCGGAACGGCTGGGGCACGTCGCCTGACGAGAGGAAGGGCTCGTGGCCGTGCGACGCCCCAATCCAGTCGAACCACTCCAGCGTCCGGCCCATGCAAAAGTCGGTGCCAACGGCCACCTGGTCGTCGCCGACCATGTCCACCAGGTAGTCGATGGCGTCCAGGTAGTCGTCCAGCGTCGAGTCGTAGCCGTGGCGATGGTGAGCGGGAAACGCGTTGGCGCCGACCACGCCGCCGCGGCCGGTAAGGGCGCGAATCGCCTCGTCGGTCTTGTTGCGCGGATAGTCCGTCTGGGACCGCGCGTTGGCGTGGGTGAAGGCCACCGGCCGCTCGGAGTGCTCGATCGTCTCCAGCACCGTGCGATCCCCGACGTGCGAGAGGTCGATCAGGATGCCGAGGCGGTTCATTTCGCGAATTGCCGCCAGGCCGATGACGCTAAGGCCGTCGTCGTGTCGCTCCCAGCAGCCGTTGCCGAAGAGATTTCGTTCGTTGTAGGTCAACTGGACGATACGCACACCGAGCGCGTGAAAGAGCCGGAAGCGCCGCACGTCGTTGCCCACCGGGGCCGCGTTCTGCCAGCCAAGAATGATGCCGGTGCGTCCCTCGGCCTTGGCGGCGTGAATGTCGGCCACGCGCCGCACCGGTCGGATGTAGTCGGCATAGTCCTCGAACCAGCGCAGCCAGGCGGTGATATTGGCGAGGGCTTCCTCGAATCCCTCCCAGATCGCGCAAGTAGCGTTGACGGCCGTGACGCCGCCATCTCGCAAGTCGCGGAATATCTTTTCGTCGCCCCAGTTGCTGGTGTCGAGACCGTCGATCACCACGGCGTCGTCGAAGAGGCCGCGGGCCGCGGCGCTCGCGACCCATGGTTGGGTTGTCATGGCGTGCTCCTTCCCGGTCGGCCGCATCGCTTCGCTCGTCGTGGGCGAGGATAGCGGGCTTCCGACGGGCCGGGCGATAGGGCGGTGCGCGCCTGGTCTCCGGCTTCCGCTGGACTGGCGAGGCCAGCAGATGTCCGGGATCAAGCTGAGGCATGGACCCAAACGGCACCGATCGCTCGCCGGAAAACACCAATCGAGACTCCATATCTGTAGTACTCTGGCGCCCGCATCCGCTACGGGCGAGAGCAGCCGTACGATGGCTGCTCGGAGGGGATTCGAGCATGGTGCCGACAAAGGGGTCTGTCGCCGAAATTTCCAAGCCAGCAAGCGCCCGGGCGGCGCTTCGCTTGGTTGCCGTGGCAGCCGTCGCGGCGTTGCTCGCCATGGCGTTCGCGACGTTCGGCGCCGGACGAGTCTCGGCGGGCCAGCCGGATTGCCAGTTCGTTCTTGGCTTCGAGGCGCTTCAGGCCGCGATTCCGGACGCCGTCGGCGACTGCCTGGAAAACGAGAATCACGATCCGAGCGACCGGATTACGCGCCAGCAAACCACCGGCGGGACGCTGGTCTGGCACAAGGCCTCCAACTGGACCGGCTTCACCGACGGCTACCGCACGTGGGTAATCGGTCCGCGGGGTCTGCAGCAGCGGCTGAGCATCGAGCGGTTCGCGTGGGAGCCGGCGTCGATCGCCGTGGGGGCCGACCTCGAGGCAGACGCGCAGACGCTGGCGTATGTTTCCGCGGCCATCGCCAAATACGACGAGGACGGCCTGGCGGCCACCGTCGACTTCTACAACAGCGAGGCGAGCATCGAGGACGGCCGCTCCCTGCTCATGGTCGACCGATCTAGCTTGACCGTCTTGGTCGCGCCAATCTTCGGCAACCTGGTTGGGGCGACGCTGCCACCCGCTCACTCGCTGACGCGGCTGGTCCGCGGCGTGGCCGATAGCGGGTGGATCAACCACTTGCAGACGAATCCCGCGACCGGCCAGCGAGATTCAAAGCGCAGCTACTTCGCGCTCCACGACGGCGTCGTCTTTGGATCTGGACACTTCTCGGTCCGGGCGAACCTCGCGGGAATCATTCGCGAGTACGTGAGCAACGCCATCGGGCACTACCGGACGGAAGGCCTGGACGCGACCATCGACTTCTACAACAGCCGCGAGAGCGTTGACGGCGAGCTGTACCTGTTCCTGATGGATGCCGACGACATCTATCTCGCCCATCCGATCTTTCCCCGCCTGATCGGCACGGACGTGAAGGACGTCGTGGGATCCAACGGCTACGAGCTCGGTATCGAGATTGCCAAGGCAACCGCCGAAGGGCACTGGGTCGAGTACTTGTGGCCCAACCCGGTGACGGGTCGGGAGGAGCCGAAGACCACCTGGGTCGTGCGGCACGAGGGTCTGATCTTCGCCTCCGGCTACTACACGCCGGATCCCATGGCAGAGCCACCGGCTTGGCTCAACGCGGATCCGCGCGAATACACCGTCGAGTACGTGCAGCAGGCCATCGAGCGCTACGAGCGCGACGGCCTGGAGTCGATGACGAACTTCTACAACAGCACGGCGGCCTTCGAAGGGCAGTTCTACCTGTTCGCGATGGATGCGAACGATATCTACTTCATCCATCCGCTCTTCCCGCGCCTGATCGGCACTGACATCAAGGACGTGGTCGGGTCCGACGGCTTCGAGCTGGGCAAGGCGATCGCGGAGGCAACGGAGGAAGGCATCTGGGTCGAGTACCTGTGGCCTCACCCGGTGACGCTGCAGGAAGCCCCCAAGGTCACCTTCGCCATCCGACACGACGGACGGATCTTTGCCTCGGGTTACTACCCCGCGGCCGACGATCCGGAGGCGCACACGATGGCCTACGTGCAGGCGGCGATCGACCGCTACGAGGCCGACGGCCTGGAGGCGACCGTTGCCTACTACAACAGCTCAGAGAGCTTTGACGGCGCGTCGTTCCTGTTCCTGGTCGACGAGAACGACCTCTACCTGGTGCACCCGTTGCTGCCGCAGCGGATCGGCACGGACGTGAAGCTGGTGAGGGCGCGCGGGCTCGACGGCGCGGTCTTCAACTACGGCGAACAGATCGCCGGCGTGACCGAGGAGGGACGTTGGTTCCACATCTTGCGTCCGTCGGCCCAGGGCACGGGCAGCGTGGCGCACGCGTGGGTGATTCGACACGATGGGCTGATCTTCGGGTCGGCGTACTTCGACGATGAGTAGCTCCTAGGCGGACACTCGGCGACATCGGGCGTCCGATGGAGCGCCGCGCCGGCGGTCAATGCCGTTGGCGCGGCGCTCTATCGCTTCTTCGCACCGACTCGCATTGGGCAGTCGGTGCGGAATGCCGAGATGCGGCGAGGCTGGTCGCCTTCCGGGAGGTTGGCGGCCGCAACAACTGCCGCAGGCGTGTAGCTCGCCTACTGCTCCACGCGGCAAGTGATCACGTCGACGCCATGGTATTTGCGATGGTGGACCGACGACGCGAAGTGCCGCAGGAGCCTTGTCGACAGTTGCTGCGCGTCGTCAAATCCGGCGTGGTCGCTCACCAGAGCTAGTTGATCTTCGATATTGCCGTCGCTGTCTTCACGCGAGTAGACCACCAGCTCAACCTCGGCGGCGTCGCCGTCCGCGTGCACCGAGGCCACCAGCCGGCGCCGGTGGTCGACCTCACCGTCGCCGCCCTGCTCCAATAGCGTGAGCACCGCTTCCTCGACCGCCAGGTTGAGGCGCGTCGTTGCTGAATCGCTCCATTTGTTCTGTGACGCAAAGCGATTCAAGAACGCGCCGATATCCGGCAAGGCCGCGTGGGACAAGTCCGCATGCAGCTTGCGTGGCCAGAGCCCGCGAAACTCCGTGACCGCGGTCATCACGATCGCGGTCACCGCGCCGAGGATCACCGTGTTCCCGACCAGCTCACTCCAAATGCCCTCACTCAACTGGCCGATGCTTCCCGCCGAGAGGCCGAGCACCAGCGATACGCCCGTGATGACAGACTTCCTATTGTTCAAAGGACCGGAAAACACCCACTTCGCACCCTCAATGAAGAGCAGCCCGAAGACCATGATGTAGACGGCGCTCACGACTGAGTTCGGCGTTGCGGCAAGAGCGGCAATAATCTTTCCGAACGGTGCGATCAATAGCGTGAGCAACCCAAGGTAGATTCCGACGGTCCTGGCGGCGATGCCGGTGAATCCGATGTACACGGCGGTGGATGACCAGGGTGCGGATACAGGCAAGGTGGCCAGAAGGCCCGTGAGCAGCGTCGTGCCCCCATACACGTTCAAACCGCTTTGGATCGTCCTGAAGTCCAGCGCACGCGGCTCGCGAAATGAAGCCCGCTTGATGACCGAAAGATCGCCGACGACCTTGAGGAACGCCGTGAGCTTTACGATCAAGAACGCCGGCAACATTGACCAGAACCGCACTCCGAAGTCGAACTCCCACTGCGGCCACTCAAGATCGCCAAAGCTCAGCCAGGAAGCCTCCTCCACCGGCCCACCGTCATACAGTCCCATGGGGATGGCCACGGCCAACCCCGCAGCGACAGCGATTGGCAGCGTCCACACACGGCGCGCGGCCGAAGCTTGCACCGCGCCCCACAGTCCGGCGCCGAGCGCGACAACACCAGGAATGACGACGAGCGCCGATTGATCGTGGGATTGCGCGATCGTCCGGTCCACGATGAATGGAACGGCGGATACGGCCACGAGCATGATGATGATTCCGCTGACCGTAGGCGTGAATATTCGCCGCAGCGACGAGAGGCGCGAGACAAGGACGAACTGCAAGAGCGTCGACGCGATGACCAGGGTTGCCAGCAGGCCCGGACCGCCTTCGGCAAGCGCCAACACCGACATCGCCAGCAGCGGCACATTCAGGTTCGTGACGACCAGTCCCCCCGAGCCCAAATGGCGAAACGGGAAGGCGTGCAGAATCATGCTCAAGCCGGAGATTGCCAGCCCGGTAAAGGTGACCCAGGCGAGGTAGCTATCCGATTCGCCGGACGCTCGGACGACGAACGTGGTGAGCAGAATGATGCTTATCGTATTCGGAATGAAGATAAGTAGAGCCGCGCCAATCGCCTGCCGCAAGGGGGGCTTATCCGCCGGCTCGTAACGCATATTGTTCACCCGGTTCGGTGCGTCAACGGTGACGCAGCGGCCACAATGCTATACGGAGTTTCCTGAACTCCGGCGAATCGTATCAGTAGCGTTTAGCCCTGCGCGCCGCGCGTATGGCACTCGCCGCATCCAGTCCAGCGGCCCCAACGACCGCTCGGGAGCGCGGCTGCTCGCAACCGCGTCCGATCGCCACTCCTGGCGAGGACTCCGATTCACCCGGTCACGCCGGCAAAGTCCTCCAGGGCATTCGCAGCGGCCTCGATGTCCGAGCCGTCGTTGAAGGCGTGGAAGGAAAAGCGCACGGCCGTATAGCCGTAGGCGGCCCGGCACAGAATGCGGTGGGTCTTGCGGCAGTGCTCGGCCAGCGGCATCCCCGGCGCCCCCTCTAGGCCAACCGTGAAGATTCCCGATCGCGCGGCACCCTGGTCGGGCGTCTTGATTTGCGCGCCGGGCATGTCGCTGAAGACTCGGCGGGCATCCGCCGCAGTCGCCGCACAGCGCTGCTGTATGGCTTCCAGCCCCAGGTCGCTCACCAGCTGAATCGAGGAGCGCCAGGCGGCGTAGAGCGCATAGGGCCGAGCGCCGAACTCGTAGCGCTCGGCCGTCGGATGAAAGCCAAAGCTGCCCGGAGGGAATTCGGCCTCGGTCACCGCCCCTCCCCCGCTGCCCGATGGGAGCAGACGTTCCTGAGTATCGCGCCGCACGTACATGGCGCCGATGCCGTAGGGCCCCATGCTCCACTTGAAGGCCGGGAAGGCCATGACGTCGCAATCGAGCAGGCGCACGTCGGTTGGGCGGGAGCCGAAGGATTGCGCGGCATCCACGACGGTCACAATTCCGCGTTCCCGAGCCAACGCGGAAACCTCGTCAACCGGCAGCACAACCCCGCGCTCGGTGGTGACGTGGCTGAGACAGATCGCGCGCGTATTGGGCGTGAGCGCCGCCTCCAGGTCTCGCAGGAACGCATCGTCGTCGCCGTTGACCTGGACGGCGACCAGCTCCAGACCCAGGCGATCCCGCAGCGTGAGCCACGGCAAATAGCCGCTTGGGTGCTCCTCGGCGGTGAGGATCACTCGGTCGCCGCGCTGTAACTCGAGGGCTGCGGCGACCCACGAGATGGCCTCGGAGATTGCGCGGATCAGCGCGATCTCGTCCGAATCCGCGCCGATTAGCGCCGCAATCTCGCCGCGTAGGGCGGCCAGCTCCGCGGTGTAGACCTGATAGAGCTCGGGATTCGTGGTCGTCATGACCGCTTCGCGGTCGTAGAAGGCTTGCTGCAAATCCAGCGTCGCCTGCGGCGTGGGCGCCACGCCGCCGGAGTTCAAGCAGCGGTAGTGGCGCAGGGCCGGCAGCACCTCGCGTAGCTCAATGAAGGCGTTGGCTTCAGTCATTAGTTCCGATTATGTCAAGCCATCGGGTCGCGTCCAGTGTCTCACGAATTCTGCCACTGCGCGGTATCTCCTCCTAAATCCCCACAGCAGAGTAGGCGGCGCTGCGGCGGTTCCCCAAATCGAACCCGCACGCCAGCATCCAGGCACACACACGCGTCAAGAGTTCAGACGTGAATGCCTGGAGGCTCCGGTTGAATTCGCGTCGCAGCCAACGGCGAATATCGCGAATGTCCGCCGGCACCCAAATTCCTCCGCTCGATCCATTCCGCTTCTCTCGTCGGCCTGTCGGGGCTACTGATGACAAATTTCGGCAATGTTTCATCTCTACCGTCAGCAGCGTGAAGGACGTTTCACGGCGGGAGCGACGAGATGCGCTTCAAAGAACTGACGACGAAAATGATCCCGGCTGGCGCGATCTTGGTCGTCCTGCTCGGCGCGGTCGTTCTGATCGGCTGCGGCGCCACCGGCGCCGTCAACGGCTTGGCGACCGGCAGCGCAGCGGCAGGTCTTGGCGCCGGACCGTCAGGCGGCGAAGCCGCCGGCGAGCGTCGCGCCGGAGGGGAGCAGGGTGGCGGCGGAGCCAAGGGCGGCCCGTCACCCGGTGAAGGTGGTGCGGAAGGCGCCGGAGGCGAGGGACACGGTCCCGGCGGCGAGGTCGGCGCCGGCAATGAAGCGGCCATGGAAGCCGCGATGTCGAGCCCGATTACCCCGCTCAATCAGCCGTGGACCGGCGTGCTCGGCGGGCTGGAGGTTTCCGCCCGGTACGACGCGGCGACTCAATCGGTCCAGGCCACGGTGCAGAACACGCTGTCGCAGGTCCTCTGCTACGTGCAGTCGGAACCGCACCTGAAGCGCGGGACGACAACGGTGGGCGAGCTTGGTCCCGACGTGCTCGGGCATCTGAGCCCCGGTCAGCAGGCAACGTCCAGCGTGTCGGTGGCCAGCGAGCCGAGCCTCGCGGGAGTCGCATTCGACGGCTACGTCGTTCACCTCGAAGTGTTCGATTGCGGCGGGGCCGGCCCTGTGCCCCACACCGGAGGCGGCGGCGGTGAAGGCGCCGGCGGTGAGGGACACGGTCCCGGCGGCGAGGGTGGTGACGAAGGCGGCGGTGGCGAAGAAGGCAGCGGGGCCAATACCCTGCCGCCGGACCAGACCTTCGACCAGGTTCGCGGCGGCGCCCGGCTGATCCTGAACTACGACCCGGCAAGCAATGCCTTCCGGGGCACGATCGAGAATACGACCAACAGCGTGTTGACCCGAGTGAGGATCGAAGTGCACCTGTCCAACGGCACGGAGCTGGGTCCGACGACCCCGATCGACCTGGCGCCGGGCCAGGCGGCATCGGTCAACCTGCCGTCAACGCCGGAGTCGTTCACCGGCTGGGTCGCGCACGCCGAGGTTGGCAGCGGCGAAGGCGGCCATACGGGCGGCGAGCACGATGGCCGCGGTGGATCCGGCGGCGAGCACGGCTCCCGTGGCGAAGGGGGCAGAGGCGGCTAGAGTCCATTGGAGCCAGCCCACGGACGGTGGACGCGGAGTCTCTGCGAGGCGCCGCGTCCATCGAGGCTGCGTCTCCGACTTGACTCCCTAAGGGATTGGTGATGAGCGGCACGGTCTTGATCATCGAAGACGACACGAGGATCGCGCGCTGGGTCAAGGTGTACTTCGAACGCGCCGGATACCTCGCCGAAGTTGCGCCTGATGGCAGGGCCGGTTTGGACCTGGCCCGCGATCTGGCTCCGGACTTGATCATCCTCGATCTGATGCTGCCGCGCCTCGATGGCGTGGAGCTGTGCCGAATCCTGCGCCGGGAATCGGACGTACCGATCATCATGCTCACGGCACGAGAAGCCCCCGCCGAGCGAATTGCCGGGTTGGAAACCGGAGCCGACGACTACATTGTCAAGCCCTTCGATCCCGAGGAGGTCATTGCACGCGCCCAGGCCGTGCTGCGTCGCGTCAAGGGCAGAGTGCAGCGGGTCTTGACATGCGGGCACATCAGCCTGAATGCGTCCACCCGCAGCGTGACAATCAACGAACAGCCCGTCACCCTCAGTCAAGCGCAGTTTGCGCTGCTCTCAACGTTCATGCGTCACCCCAACCAGGTGCTCACCCGCGACCAGCTGATCGCGATGGCACTCAATGACGGATTCCAGGGGCTCGACCGTGCCATCGACAGCCAGATCTCGCGCCTCCGGAAGCGGATCAGCCGAGACGGCGCCCAGCCGATTCAGACCGTCTACGGCGCCGGCTACCGGTTTGTGGTGGAGGACGACTAGTGTCGCTGCGTTGGCGAATCATGGGGGCGATGGTCACCGTGATCATCCTTGCCATCCTCGTCAACATTGGCGTGGCGTATTTCGCTACACAGGCCCGTCTCGGAGTGTTTGTCGACGAGATTGGCGACGATGGGGCGCAGCAACTCGCCCAGAATCTGAGCCGGGAATACACGGCCGCCGGCGATTGGGAAACGGTGGACCGGCCGCTCACCGAGGCCGGGATCCTCTACCAGGGCGCCCAGCAACAGGAGCAATCGCACGAACGGGGAGGGGAACACCTTGGGTCTTCCGATCACGACCAGATTCGAATTGTTGTCGCAGACGTCGATGGCCGGGTGGTGACCGACACCTCGTCCGAACTGGCACCGGGCACACTCGCCCCCAATCTGGACGGACGTCGTGAACCGGTGGTCGACCTCGCGACAGACGAGATCGTCGGCTACGTCAACGTGGACGTTGATCGCGAGTTCCTATCGACTGAGTCACATGGCTTTCTTGCGACGCTCCTCGCCATCACGCTGATTGGAGGAACGCTGACGGCCGGCGCGGCCATCCTGCTGGCCGCCTGGTGGTCCCAGCGAATCACGGCGCCGGTGAGGGCCTTGACCGAGGCAACGCAGGGAATTGCCCAGGGAGATGCGGCCCAGATTCCCGTCACCTCCTCGGACGAGTTGGGCCGGATGAGCGCGGCATTCAATCGGATGGCCACCGCCCTGGAGTCGCAGCGGGAGCTTCGCCGGCGACTCATCAACGACGTCGCCCATGAGCTGAACACGCCGCTGAGCGTCATCCAGCTGGAGGCGAAAGGGCTCCGCGACGGACTGCAGTCGCCCCGGTGCGCGTCCGACCAGATCACCCAGGAAGTCGAGCGGCTGCGCGGACTTGCCACCGATCTGAGCTGGCTGGCCGAGACCGACTACGGCGAATTGAGGCTTTCGCTCGAGGCAAGCTCGATTCGCGAGCTAGTCATCGCCGAGGCGGACCGCTGGCAGCCGCAAGCGCAGGCTGGACAGGTGAAGCTGTCGCTGGAGGTAGCCGCCGACCTTCCGGAAATAGCTCTCGACCGAATGCGCATGAGCCAGGCACTGGGAAACGTCCTGAGCAATGCGCTGCATGCCACCGACGCCGGCGGAAGCATCGTGCTCGGGGCGGAGCTCGACAGCGACGAGTCGCTGGTGATCTCGGTCACCGATGACGGGATCGGCATCGAGGCGGCGGACCTGCCCCATGTCTTCGACCGCTTTTACCGCACCGACCAGGCTCGAAGTCGTGGGGCAGGTGGCACGGGTTTGGGATTGGCCATCACCCGAGCCATCGTCGAAGCCCATGGGGGCGAAATCGCCCTGGCAAGCGAGGGGCCCGGACACGGTGTCACCGCGACGATTCGCCTTCCCGTAAACACGTAAACCACTGCCTCGATCGCTGGTCGTGGATTGATGGCCCGCGCCCCGACATCATTTGAGCGACGGTCCGTGACGAAGCCCGTGGATTCAATCGCACCGCACCAACGGCGGATCGCACCGTTACACTCGGACCTATTCGCGCGGCTTGCGGCGACGGCGAACCCTGGGCGGGCCGTTACGCCGTGAGAGCCATAGGGCGTGTTCACCCACAGGCGACATGGCAGACTGTCGCTGACGAAGGTGAATGCGTCACGAGGTACAGCCTTGCTGGATGGCGAAGACCTGCGGTTCGAAAACGAGCGCCTGCGATCCCGACTGTCGCGGCTCACGGAGGCGATCCTTCGGATCAGTCAGGATCTGGAACTCGACACTGTGCTGCAGGAGATTGCCGATAGCGCGCGCTCGCTCACAGACGCGCGCTACGCCGCGATCACCACCCAAGACGACGACGGCGAGCCCCAGGACTTGGTCTTTTCCGGACTGACCTCTATCGAAAGCCAAGAACTCTTGGCGATTCCGAATGGCCCGGCCTTGTTTCATTACCTCAGCGGGTTGAAAAGGCCGCTGCGCACCCGGGATTTCGGCGCCCACATCAGCTCGGCCGGGTTTCCCGATCTCAACCTGTCAATTGGCACGTTTCTCGGCGCGCAGATTCGTGATCGGGGCAACCAGATCGGACACATCTACATCGGCGAGAAGAAAGGCGGCCTAGACTTCACCCTCGACGACGAAGAGACCCTGGAGATGTTCGCCGCCCAGGCGGCGACCGCCATCACAAACGCCCGGCGCTACGGCGACGAGCAGCGGGCCAAGGCCGACCAGGAGGCTCTCGTCGACACCTCGCCCGTGGGGGTGCTGGTCGTCGACGCCAAAACGCGGGACGTCGTGCAGTTCAATGAAGAGGCGCGCCGCATTTCCGGTGGCTTGCACGGGCAGGACCGTTCACTCGAACAGGCGCTCTCGCTATTCACCTTTCAACGCTTGGACGGGCGAGAGATTCCACGCGCTGAACTGCCCGTGGAGCGAGCGCTCGGCGGCGAAACCGTGCGCACCGAAGAAATGGTCATCCACCGCCCGGATGGTGAGACGGTGACGACGCTCGTGAACGCAACCCCAATCCATTCGGACGACGGAGAAATCGTGTCGGTGGTGGCCACGGTCCAGGACATCACGCCGCTGGAAGAGCTGGAACGCCTGCGCGCGGAGTTTCTCGGCATGGTGAGCCACGAGTTGCGCACACCCTTGACGTCCATCAAGGGATCCGCCGCGACTGCGCGGAACGCCTCGGTTCCAATGGACCCCGCGGAGACTCGGCAGTTCTTTCGCATCATCGAGGAACAAGCCGACCACATGCGGGACCTCATCAACAATCTCCTTGAATTGGCCCGGATCGAGGCGGGCACCCTTTCGGTTGCTCCCGAACTCACAGACATCGGGAGCGTGATTGACAGCGCGCGCGACGCCTTCCTCGGCAGCGGCTACCGGAACAGCATCAAGGTGTCGGTCGCACCGGAAATCCCGCGGATCCCGCTGGATCGACGGCGTGTGAGCCAAGTCCTCTACAACCTCTTTTCCAATGCATCCAAATACTCGCGCGAGTGGTCCGCGATACGCGTCACCGCCTCGCTTCAGGACCTGCACGTGGCCGTGAGCGTCACGGACGAGGGACGGGGAATCTCAGCCGAGCAACTCCCCCGCCTGTTCAGCAAGTTCTCGCGGATCGACTTCGAGCATGGTCCAGAAATCGAGGGGACCGGCCTCGGCCTGGCGATCTGCCGCGGCATCGTGGAGGCGCACGGCGGCCGCATCTGGGCCGAGAGCGACGGCGAGAGCCGGGGCACACGCTTGACATTTACGCTGCCTGCGGTCGACGCGATGGCGGAACCGTCCGCGAGCCCCGCCGCGGCGAGCGCGCCCGGAGCGTCCGCCGGGTGGCAACGCGTGCTCGCCGTCGACGACGATCCGCAGGTATTGCGCTACGTGCGGAACGTTCTCTCGGAAGCCGGCTACTCGGTCACCATCACCAGCGAGCCGGATGAATTTGACCGCCTCCTGCAAGCTGAGCAGCCTCATCTCGTCCTGTTGAATCTGACGCTGCCGGGGAGCAGCGGCTTCGAGTTGATCAAGCGCATTCCCAATGTCTTCGAGGTCCCGGTCATCTTCGTGTCCGGTCGCGGCAGCGAGCAGGACTATTCCACCGCCTTCGATATGGGCGCCGCCGACTATCTGGTCAAACCGTTCGCGCCAACCGAGCTCGTGGCACGGATCCGGGCGGCACTGCACAAGCGGTCCGTCTACCGACAGGCCCAGGCGGTCGAGCCCTTCCGCATAGGAAACCTCACGATCAACTATCTGGAACGCACGGTCACCGTGGCGGGCCGTCCAATCACGCTTACGCCGACCCAATTCAAACTGCTGGCGGAACTTTCCAACAATGCCGGACGGGTCCTCACGCACGACGAGTTGCTGCGAAGCGTCTGGGGACCGGGGCACTCGGCCGACCAGCCGCTCCTGCGGTCGTTCGTCAAGGGCTTGCGCAGCAAGCTCGGGGACAACGCCAGAGACCCCGTCTATATCTTCACCGAGTCGGGAGTCGGCTACCGCCTGGCGAAGCCGTAGCGACGCTCGGCGCACGGCCAGCTAACCTGTCCTCTGCCCGAGATGTAGCGACGGGTGGGGCTCATCTGGACGACCTGTGCGGCCACATTTTGGCAGCTCCAAGGACTTCGGCGGGATGGCAGTCTTGGGTACGGCGGCCGGTGCGCGCGCGGTCGTGGTTGTAGTAGCGGAGGTAGTGCGCCAGATCGGCACGGAGGGCCGTGAAGCGGGGGATCAAGGCACGGGCGAAGGTGGGGCGGAAGCACTCCTCCAGGATGGTCTGGTGGACGCGCTCGACGCAGCCGTTGCTCTGGGGCTGGCCCGCGCGGATCCGCGTGTGACGCACACCGTCGTGGGCGAGGGCCTGCCGGAATTCCTCGTCAACTCTTTTGGGGCGCGTCCACACGACTGGTATCCGGATCATCGAGCAATCCGTTCCGCACGGCCCAGACGACGATCTCCTGTTTCGAACTGTAGCCCAACTTTTCCTGTATTCGATACATGGCGTTCCTGATGGTCAGGGGACTATTGCCTCGAGCCTTGGCAATCTCGGCATACGCCTTGCCGTGCGCAAACATGGTGAGTATTTCACGCTCTCGCGCCGTGAGCTCCTGGGATTGCACCGGGCTGACGGACGGCGACGGACTACGCAGATCGGCGAATACCCGGCGAACGATTTCGATCGGTAACCGCGAGCCGCCTTCGGCCACTTCGCGAACGGCCGCTAGAAAGTCCTCCTTGCCCGTGAATTTCTGCAGGTATCCGGTTGCGCCGGCGGCAACTGCGTTGATGACCGCCTCCTCCTCCGTCGAAGCCGTCAGGATCAGTACCCGAGTCTCCGGCAATGCGCTCATGATTTCCCGACACGCTTCAGCGCCATCCATGTTTGGCATGAGCACGTCCATGATCACGACATCCGGGACCAGCCGCACCGCCGCCTTCACGGACTCTGCTCCATCTCCGACTTCTCCCACCACTCTGAAGCCGGTCGAATGTTCCAGAATCTCACGCAGCCCCTGCCGGACGATCGGATGATCGTCGACAAGCAGCACCTTGATCTCTTTCGCTTGCAACTTGTCAATCCCCCTCTATGCCACGCTGTCTCGGAATGAGACAGATGACCGACGTACCGCCACCAGCTTCACCAGATTCCACGGAAAGACTCCCTCCAATGCGTTCAGCGTCCAGGCGCATATTCGAGATTCCATGCCCACCCTCTTCGAAGTCTTCCGGAAGACCCTTGCCATCATCGGCCACCGTGAGCTGAATACGCCCACGCGAAAACTCCAGACCGACCGTCACATTCGATGCTTCGGCATGACGAAATGCATTGGTCAACGCATTGTGGGCAATAAGGAATAGAACCGACCGAGTCTCGACGTCCAACAGCGGCTCTTCCCCCGACTGCTCCAGCTTCGCAGGAACCGAGGTGATGGCCGTGAATGTGCGAATATGCGTACCCAAGACATCACTGATCATCTTGCCTTCGAAGATGCCTCCCATGTTGAGCGGCCGACGCAATTCCCACATCGCAGATTTTGCGAGCGCCAAGGTCGCCCCGAGTGTCGACATCAATCTCTCGTTGGATTTGTCAGCGAGGTCAAGCGCCGTCTCGATTCCAAGACTCACCATATAGGCCGACTGCGCTGTCGTATCGTGAATGGTTCGCGAGACGTCCATACGCTCTTCAAAGAGAATTCGTTCGCTTCGCACCGCCGCCCGCCTCCGCATCCTTTCGATTCGGCTTATCAGATTCACTGTAATCACCACAATATACATTGCTAATATCCTAGCGAATAGCGTCTTCTCATTCCGCATGCTCAAATCGAGGCCTTCGCCGGCGTAAACACTGATCAATGCATATAGTATTGCCACTAACGTCGTCCAGATTACCCACACCGCGATCGAGGTCGACGCGACCGCGATAAGCGCTAGCGCCGGATAGTAGGCGACAAAAAAGAAGTGTTGAAATCCTCCTCCCACGACAATTACACTTGAGATCAACAACGCGTCAATCGCGCTTGCCGCGAACATCCAGCGCCACGTGATTGTCTTTCGCAGGAGTATCGCGCCGTGCAACCCAGCGTTGAACCCTACAAACACGATTAGAAGACCCGCAAGCAGCGCGTATGGATAGGTCTCATGACTAGGCCGATATACAAGGAGCACAATGCAACCAAGCGCGAATGTCCATCTCGCCCAGACAGCTATTGTTGCGGCGTGCCTAATCTCATCTGGATGCGTTCGGGCATTGCTTTCAAGCCACGATCGAATGTAGAGAGGATATTCCTTCAGCCTAACCAACGCTATGCCCGCTTATTCTCGCGGTTCTACCACGCAACTCGGGAATCATCGATACAATCGACCTTCGACTCACACCACAGATCCAACTTGCGGACAAGGCAATGCGTTCAGATCTAACTTGTGGCGTGGTACGATTCCTCCAGCCAAATTAGACAGTCCCATTCTACTGCGCACAACAAAATGTGAAAAGGTCTGAAGATACCTATCGAGAAAGGTATCCAAAGACCCCATAGCTAAGGCGGAAAGCCACAACCGGCGGTCGAGCGCGATGCACGCTGCATTGGCTTGAACGGCCACGGCAATGAGTGGATGAGAATCGCGACGCATCGATTGGCCAGTACCAGATTCGTACTCCAAATTGCAGCTATCTTCCCCATCCGAGATTGGGTCGCCGTGGACAATTCTTCAGTAGTGAACTCAACGGTCTCGTTAGCTACCCAAAGCGTCTCGGTAGCAATCGATACGAAGTCGGGGCGGCCGGGACCAGGCGGTTTCCGCAAGCGATCCCGTACGGCATGCGCCGTCCGGTGTGCAATTGCGCCAGCACCGGTCCTGATTGCGGCCCGGCGCGCGACGCCTGACACCGCGACCGCAGCGCAGCCGCGTGCGCTCCGCGCTGGTCGGCAGGCGCGTGACGTTCCGCTTGCAATTTGGGGGCGGTGAGGGTCGGCTAGACCTCGGCGCAGCGGTTGCGGGTGGACGTGGGATATCGAAGCGAGGAATGGCTCCACCAGTGGTCAATGCGCCTCACGCCGCCCCCCCGCGTCGGCGTGCTCCACCAGCCCGCCCTCCGTTGACGGGCCAGATCGTTTGGCCTGATACTTATTCGGCCCACGGCAAATCGGCATCGAATTATTCACCTTGCGGTGAAATGCCGCGTATCGTGGGCGCCCGCCGGCGCACGGGTCCAATCCGAGCATAGGCGTAAAGGGAGGACTCAAATGGGACGAGCAGTTGAATCTGGGATGACGCGTCGGCAATTGCTGCGCGCCGCCATGCTGGGCGGCGGATCCGCCACGTTGGCCGCCATTCTGGCGGCATGCGGCGAGGCCGAAGTCGTCGAGAAGACGGTGACGGTGACGGTCACCGAAGTCAAAGAGGTGGTGAAGGAAGTTCCGGTCGAGACGGTCGTCACCAAAGAGGTGATCAAGGAAGTCCCGGTTGAGACGGTCGTCACCAAGGAGGTCATCAAGGAAGTCCCGGTCGAGACCATCAAAGAGGTCGAGGTCGAGAAGGTTGTCGAGAAGGAAGTCATCCGCGAAGTCGAAGTCCAGAAGGTCGTCACCCGCGAGGTCGAGCGGCCCGTTGACGTTCGTCGTGGCGGCACCCTGATCTTGCGCCACACGCGGGACCCACAGGTTGGTGGGATCGAGGGGCCACAGGCTCTCGCCGAAGTCGACAAGAGCATCGCCTTCATGATTTCCGAGACGATGCTCAAGTTCGACTTCGAGAAGGTCGAGCCCGTCCCCTGGCTGGCCGAGGCCTTCGAGATCTCGCCCGACGGCACGTTCATCGACCTGACGATCCGCGGCGGCATCAAGTTCCAGGACGGCACCGACTTCGACGCGGATGCCGCGGTCTTCAACTTGAACCGCGTGTTCGACGCCGATCATCCATTTCACGCGACCGGCGTGTATCCCTACACGAACTGGGCCTTGCTCAGCCACGCCGAGAAGGTGAGCAGCGATGTCGTGCGGGTGTTCTCGGGACTCGACGCCGACCCGATTCTTCACTGGCGGCTGACGACCGAGGCTACCTACATGACGAGCCCGGCCGCCATCGAGCAGTTTGGGGAAGACATCGATCTCAACCCCGTGGGCACCGGGCCGTTCACCTTCGATGCGTTCGAGCCGGGTGTTCAGCTGAGCCTTGTCCGCAACGAGGGCTACTGGAACCCGGACAACGCGCCGTTCCTCGACAAGGTCATCTACCGCATCATTCCCGACGCCCAGGCGGCAGCCGCCGAGTTCCGGGCGGGGAACCTCGATGTGTTCCCGTTTGCGCTGACGCCGGACATCCTGGAGCTCAGGGACGACGCCAAGTTCCGGCTGCAGCTGTTCGCCACGAACACCTACTTCTACCTGTCGGCCAACAACGCCATCGATCCGTTCGACAACCCCGAGTTCCGCAAGGCGCTGGCCCATGCCTACGACTGGAAGACCCGGATCAAGGAGTTGGAACCGTTCAACGACTACCTGCCCACGCCGTGGTACCCGCACGGGTTTGCCTATAACGGGGACGTGCCGACCTACGAGTACGACCCGGAGAAATCCAGGCAGATCCTGGAGGACCTCGGCTGGAAGCTGGGCGACGATGGCGTACGCGTGCGCGAGAGCGACGGCAAGCGCGCCAGCTTCACCATCGCCGCCTGGCTGGCGGCCGGCACGCCGGTGGACGACAACCGCCTCTTCATGCAGCAGAACCTGAAGGACATCGGGATCGAGACGGAATTCTGGATCATGGACCCGTCGGTGGTGTTCGACGACGTGGAAGGCATCCGGAACCCCGACAAGCTCGAGCTCTACCCGCTGGGCTGGAACACGGCGCTGCCGGACCCGAGCTTCCTGCTGGACCCGACGTACCTATGCGAGGAACGCCCGCCGGCCGAGAAGGCGGGCGCCGGCTGGAACTTCGCGCAATTCTGCGACGCGCGGGTGGACGAGCTCTTGACGCAAGCCCGCAAGGACATGAATCCAGAGACCCGCGCCGCCGCCTACCGCGAGGTTCAACAGATCATTGCCGAGGGCGCGATCATGCAATGGGGCGTGCTCAGCCGATTTCCGGTGTTGATCAAGTCCGATGTCCATGGGCTCTTCTACCGACCCTATCGGGTCAACGAGCTCGAGCGCGTCTGGCTCGATCGGTAGCCCGTCCCCGTCCTCGCCAGGGAGGCCAACTCCCCGTTGTGACTCTCCCGGGACCCTTCGGGGGTCCCCGGGAGGGCACGGGAACGAATGGTTGGGATTTGTCTAGGGTGGGATATGGATCGGTCGCGACGCCCGGGATGCACGCGCCGGTCGCGGTGCGGCCGGCGGGACGCTGACGGTCTATGACTGGCTTTCTGCTGCGACGCCTCGGGGCCTCGCTGTTGGTAATTGTCGGCGGCAGCATCCTCGTCTTCGGCACCTTGCGAGCGATTCCCGGCGATCCCATCCAGCTGATGCTGGGGACCCAGGGCGTGACCAATCCCGAGTTGGTCGCCAGGTACACCGAGCGATTCGGCCTCGATCTACCGGCGCCCGTCCAGTATCTGTACTGGGTCGGGCAGCTGGTCCGCGGCGACCTGGGGGACTCGATCGTCCAGCCGCAATCGGTTGGGGACTTCATGCGGATGCGGGCGATCAATACGGCCATCCTTGGCGCGACGGCATGGGTCATCGCCGTCCTGGGCGGAACCGGGATCGGCATCGTCGCCGCCCTGCTCGTGCATCGCCGCATGTGGGTGGCGGACTATGCGCTGTCCGGCTTCTCGGTGGTCATGATCAGCATTCCCTCGTTCTCGCTCGCGCTGATCTTGATGATCATCTTCGGAGTCAATCTCGGGTGGCTGCCCGTGCTGGGCATGCAATCGGTCGAGGATTCCGGCCTTCTCGACCGGCTGCGGCACCTGGTGCTGCCAGCGGTGACGCTGGCCACCGTGCCCGGCTTCGTGCTCGGGCGCATCGTCAAGGCTGCGATCACCGACGCCCTGCTCGGCGACTATGCGCGCACCGCCTATGCGAAGGGCCTATCCGAGCGCCGGGTGTTCCTGGTCCACGTGCTGCGCAACGCGATGGTGCCAATCGTCACCAACACCGGGCTCATGTTCGGCGGTTTTCTCTCCGGTTCGGTGCTGGTGGAGTTCATGTTCGCCTGGCCAGGTCTTGGGCGTGGGCTGGTGAACGCCATCCTCGCCAGGGACTTCCCAATCGTGCAGGGCATCACGCTGCTCATCCTCGTGATCTTCACGCTCGTCAATCTCCTCGTGGACCTTTCCTACGGCCTCATCGATCCCAGGATTCGCTATGCGCGGGACTGAGCCGGTGGACGCGGCGCTGAGCGCCGGCAACCGCGTCAAGGTGCCGGGAGCCGGTCGCGCCGCCGCCCTTGCCGCGTGGGTCGGCGCGAACCGATGGATATCGGTCCTGCTGGTCATTGCCGTGGCGATGATGGTGTTCGCGATCGTCGCCCCCTGGATCGCGCCGGGCGATCCAACGGAGGTCGTGCTGTCGGAGCGATACCTGCCGCTGTGGTCGGAAGGGCACGCGATGGGAACCGACCACCTGGGCCGCGACTACCTCAGCCGGCTGATCGTCGGCGGGCGGCTTTCGATCATGGCCGGGCTCATCCCGGCGTTCGGAGCGATGGTCGCCGGCCTGGTCATCGGCATGACGAGCGGCTACTTCGGAGGCTGGGTGGATTCGGTGCTCATGCGGATCATCGACGTGCTGCTCGCATTTCCGTTTCTCTTGCTGGTGATCCTCATGGTCGCCGTGCTGGGCACGGACATTCGAAACGCCATGATCGCTCTGATGATCGGCGGCACTCCGGGAACGGCCCGGACCCTGCGCAGCCTGGTGCTTTCGATCAAGCAGCGTCCGTTCGTCGAGGCGGCGGAGGTGTCGGGGCTTGGCGGCTGGCGGATCATCCGGTACGAGATATTTCCGAACGTGCTGCCGCTGGCGGTAGCGCTCATGACGATCCAGATGAGCTGGATGATCGTGGCGATCGCCGGGCTCAGTTTCCTCGGCTTGGGCGTCCGGCCGCCGGACGCGGACTGGGGCACGCTCATCGCCGAAGCGCGCGGCCACATTTTCCGGGCCCCGTATCTGGCGCTGATTCCGAGCGTCCTGGTGGCCCTGGTTTCGTTTGTATTTTTTGTGCTTGGCGACGCTCTGCAGCGCACGCTGGGCGAGGAACGGGTTCGGTAGGCCCCGAATCGGCAATTGCAGCCGATTGGGGAGCTTGGAGGCAACGATGAACCGGCAGGCGGGAGGAGGCGCTGAGCAATGAGCGTCCGTACGCACGAGGCGGTGCGTCAGGCGGCGCTCGACCGCATTGAAGCCATGCACGCCGAGACCGTCGGCCTGCTGGGCGAGTTGCTTTCCATTCCAAGTCCGACAGGCTCGGAAGCGGCCGCCCAGGCTTGGGTAGCCGAGCAATTCTCGGCACTCGGCCTTGAGGTCGACGTGTTCGACTGCGACCCGGAGGCAATGGCAACGCTGCCCGGCTGGACGCCGTCCAAGTGGTCCTACGAGAACCGTCCCAACGTCGTGGGCGTGTGGAAAGGCAGCGGGGGCGGCCGCTCGCTGATCCTCAACGCGCACATCGACACCGTCCCGGCCGAACCCGTCGAGCTGTGGACCCACGATCCGTGGGGGGCGACGATCGTGGGCGACCGCATGTACGCGCGCGGTGCTATCGACGACAAGGGCGGGATCGTCGACATCCTGGCCGCCGTGCGCGCGCTGCAGGAGGCGGGATTCGAGCCCGCGGGCGACATCATTCTGCAGAGCGCCATCGACGAGGAGGCCGCCGCCAACGGCACGCTGGCTTGCATGGCGCGCGGATACACCGCGGATGCGGCTTGGATGGTCGACGGCTCCCCGCTGGGTCGCGCCTACACCAACCATTCAGGGCAGGTGCAGTTCGTCGTTCGCGTCTATGGCAGCGGCGGATCGCCGGTGCGGTGGGATCGCGAGACCGACGCCATTCACCTGGCCATGCAGGTGGCCGAGGCGCTTCGCGGACTGCGGGACCAAAAGCGCGCCGCGCCGCTTCCCGGCGGCTGGAACGCCATCGAAAACGAGCTTCACTTCTCCGTCGGTCGCATTCGCGGCGGGGAGTGGTACTCGAACATCCCGGCAAAGTGCGAGATCGAGTGCTGCATGGCCTTCAACCCCCCGGACTCGCTGGAGTCGATTCGGCAGGAGATCCGGGAGACGATCGACGCGTTCGCGCGGCAAGACCCGTGGCTCCGTGACCACCCGCCCGAGGTCGAGTTCGAAGGGTTGGCGACCGAACCGGTCTGGCTGCTGCGCGAGGACGCCCCCTTCTATCAGACCTTTGCCCGCGTGCACGAGGAGATTGCCGGCATCCCCGTGCGCTGGATCACCGTCAACGCCTGGTGCGACATTCGGCACTTCAGCTTCCACAAGTACACGCCGGCGCTGATTCTCGGCCCCGGCAGCGGCGGCGGGGCCCATGCTCCCGACGAATACATCGAGCTGCCGAGCATGGTGCCCGTGATCCAGTTCGTGGCAGCCATGGCCATGGAATGGTGCGGAAGCGAGTTGCCGGCATGACTCCAGTGATTGACACACACGCCCATCTCATCGACCGGCAGGAGCCCGGCTACGAAGGGGTGGCGCACAAGTGGGGCGGCGCGCGTTGGGGCGGGGGCGTTGACGACCTGCTCGGGCAGATGGACCAGGCCGGCATCGACTACGCCTGCCTGCTCACGTCCACGATCATCGACGTGATGGAGCACTTTCACCCTGATGTCCGCGACGACATCCTGGTCAGCTTCGATCCGTTCATCAACAAGGCCTGCTACTGGCGCGACTGGGCGGCGCACAAAGATCGCTTCTTCCTGTTTGCCGACTCCATCGATCCGCGCGTGCCGGGCTACGTGGAGCGGGCGGCGCGCGACCTGGACAACGGCGCGACGGGTCTCAAGATCCTGCCCGCCTTCACAAACTCGACCATCGACGAGCCGGGGTGGCGGCCCATCTTCGAGCTGATGTCGGACCGGCAGGTGCCGTGCATCATCGATCTCTCGTATTGGTATCTGCATTTCCCATGGTTTGCGCCGCGGCTTGTCGGGAAATACCGATCGTTTGGAGAATTCGCCGAGACCGTCCACACGGTGGCCGAGGCGTATCCGGACGTGCGGATGGAGATCACGCACTACGGGACGCCAATCCTCAGGCGAAACGAGCTCAAGAGCATTCAATATGGCGAGGCCGAGCCAAAAGCACTCGCCGATGGAGAAATCGATTACGAGCTGCTGCAAGGGCCGATCGACATGATCGCGCCGCACCAAAACCTGTTTTGCGGGCTATCGGCTTATCAACATGTCATCCCCGCAACCGAGGCGTATCCCTACCGCAGCGCGCTGCGGATCGTTGAAGTGCTGACGCAAGGACTCGGCGCCGACCGGATCATCTTTGGCACCGATTGGCCCTATTTGGGGCACGTGGGATATCCAGAGCTCATCAGGTCGATTCGCGAGGCGCCGTTCCTCAGCCCCGAGGAGTCGGCCATGATCCTGGGTGGGACCGCGTGCCGGTTCCTGTGGGGAGATGATCCGGATGCGTATCCGGCGGGACGCTGAGGCGCTAGGCGCGGCGGGCTAGCGTGATGCCAGCGGCTGGAACGGGAACCACGGCGGGACCTACGGAGGATTCTGCCGTGGCCGGCTCCGCGCAGCATCCAGACGAGCGTCCTCGGAGCGACTCCGTGCTGCTGAGCGTCGAGAACCTGCGCACGCAATTCCATACCAAGAATGGACTCGTGCGAGCGGTCAATGGCGTGTCGTTCTCCATCCGTCGCGGTGAGGTCGTCGGCATTGTCGGCGAGTCGGGCTGCGGCAAGAGCGTCACCGCGCTTTCGATCCTCGGCCTGATCCGGCCACCGGGCGAAATCGTGTCCGGACGCGTGCTGTTCGAGGGACAGGACCTGGTCGGCGCGTCCAGCGGGACGCTGCGCCAGATTCGGGGCAAGGAGATCGCCATGATCTTCCAGAACCCCCTCAGCTCGCTCAACCCCGTGCTCACCATCGGCTTCCAGATCCAGGAAGCGATCCTCGAACACGATCGGATCGGTCGCCGCGCGGCCCGCGAGCGCGCGCTGGACTTGCTGCAGCGCGTGGGGATTCCGGAGGCCGAACGCCGCCTGCACCAATATCCCCATCAATTCAGCGGCGGGATGGCCCAGCGCGCCATGATCGCCATGGCGCTGGCCAATCGGCCCAAACTCCTCATCGCCGACGAACCGACAACCGCGCTCGATGTCACCATCCAGGCCCAGATCATCCGGCTGCTCCATCGCCTGAGCGGTGAGCTCGGGATGGCCGTCTTGTTCATCACTCACAACATGGGCCTGGTGGCGGAGAACTGCCACCAAACGCTGGTGATGTACGCGGGCAAGATCGCCGAATCCGGCGCAACCAACGACCTGTTCGCGAGGCCGCTCCACCCGTATACGCAGGCGCTCCTGGCCTGTGTGCCCGAAGTCAAGGGCGAGCGCCACGATCTCATTCCGCTCGAAGGGTTTCCGCCGGACCTGACGGTTGAAAGCCGCAGCTGCGCATTCGAGCCCCGCTGCGCCCAACGCTTCGACCGATGCCCGATCGAGGATCCGGAGCCCCGCGGCGTCGAGCCCGGGCACTCGGTTCGCTGCCACCTGTACTGATGACTGCCAGTCCCGAGCCCCTGCTTCAAGTTCAAGGCGTGGTCAAGGTCTTCGACCTCCCGCATCGAGGCTTCTTCGGGGCGGCGCGCCGACTGCGCGCCCTGGCCGGGGTCAGCCTCGACATCTACGCCGAAGAGACCCTGGGCTTGGTCGGCGAAAGCGGCTGTGGCAAGACCACCCTGGGCCGCATCATCGTCCGACTCGAGACAGCCACTGAAGGCCGCGTGCTGTTTCGCGGTCGCGAGGTGCACGCTGGGTCCGGGACCGCCAGCCACGAGGACCGGCGGTCCATCCAGATGGTTTTCCAGGACGCGACCGGATCGCTCAACCCGCGTCGTCGCGTGCGCGACATCGTGAGTCTGCCGGTCCAGGCCGGCGGCGTGGTGGCCTCCAGCCTGGTCGATGACCATGTGAGCCAGGTGCTCGAGGAAGTTGGGCTGCCGAGTGAACTCGGCGGCCGCTACCCAGGACAGCTGAGCGGCGGTCAGCAGCAGCGGGTGGCGCTGGCGCGCGCCATTGCCCTGGAACCCGCGGTTCTCGTCGCCGACGAGCCGCTCTCCGCGCTCGATGTGTCGGTGCAGGCGCAGATTCTGCGGCTGCTGGAGCGCATTCGCGAGCGCCGGCATCTCGCCATGCTCTTCGTCTCGCACGACTTGGCGGTTGTGCGCTACCTGTGCGATCGCGTCGCCGTCATGTACCTGGGCCGAATCGTCGAATCGGGCCCGGTCGACCAGGTGTTCGAGCATCCGCGTCATCCTTACACGGTGGCGCTGCTTTCGGCGGTTCCCAGCACCCGCCGGCGGACGGACGTCCCGATAGAGCTGGCGGGCGAAGTGCCCAGCGCGGCAGACATCCCGCCCGGCTGCCCCTTCCATCCACGGTGCTGGAAGGCGCAGGACAAGTGCCGCACCGTGCTCCCGCAGCTCGACCCGCTCGATCGGGCGCACGTCGCGTGCCATTTCCCGGAGTAGGCCGGTAGGGGCCTCGAAGTCAGAGTCCCGCACGTCACCGACCCCGAGCCGCATGATCGCGACCGCCCACACCCAGAATTGAACCAGGGACCTCGTCCTTGCCAAGGATTTCGCTGCCAGCGCTGTGGCACCCACCGGTAGACCCCGAGCGAATCGCGCCAAACTATGGTGTGGTGGGTTTTCGGCAGTCTCTGGTTGCCCCGCTCGAGCGACCCGAAAGGGCGTGCAGGCGACTTGGATGTGTCTGAAATCCCCCTCAGCGACCGTGGACACGACCCGATAGTCGCCGCAAACGGAAGACCCATGCGCCCTGAGTCAGCATGAATCATTATCTCGTTCCCGAAATTCTTGACAGCTGAATAGTTCGGGTGCCATATTCAGCATGTCATCTGATGACCCAATGACCTCAAGATGGCGCGGCCGATTCGATCCCGTCTGCATGACGAAGTCGTGGTGGCGTATACCGGCCGCATCGTGCGGGAAGAGCTAGCTCCCGGCGACTTTCTCCCCCCCGAGCCCATCATGGGCGACGAGTTCGGGATCAGCCGCGCGGTCGTGCGAGAGGCCCTTCGGATCCTCGCCGCTCGCGGCCTGGTGGGAGTTCACCACGGCATCGGCACGATCGTGCGCGAGCCGCATGACTGGAACGTTCTCGATCCTGGGGTCACCGAGGCGTTTCACGAGAGTCCACAGTTTCCCGCGCTGGTGGACGAGATGCTCGAAGCGCGCCGCGCGGTTGAGGTCCAGGCAGCGGCGCTCGCGGCGCAGCACGCCGTGCCGGAACACAAACGCAGGATCGATGAAGCGCTGGCGGCAATCCCCACGGCAATTGGCGACGATCCGATGCTCTTCAACCAGCGGGACATCGAGCTCCACGCGGCAATCCTCGAGGCGACGGAAAACCGTTTTCTCTACCGTGCGCTCTCGCCGCTGTTTCCGCTGCTGCGAACCGTAATCCGGCTATCCACGCAGGGGAGCGAATCGGACCCCGTGGCCTACGCCGCCCAATCTCACGCTGAGATCGTCGCCGCCATCACTCGCGAGGACGCCGACGCGGCCGCGGATGCAATGTCGCGACACCTTTCGCGGACCGAGTCCGACATTCGCCGCGCGATGAATCGACTCCTTGACGAGTCGGAAGACGGAGGGCGGATTCGCGCCGGCCGGCGGCCGAACGCGATCAAATCGATGGACCAGTCGCTAGTGCTGGAAGGAGGCGCCCATCGCGAAGCCTGAGAGGTAAATGGCCGACGTTCGGGATTGTGACGACGACCAAGGCGCAGGAGTCGATGGCTCTCGGCCAGATCGAGGAAATGTGGCGGGAACTCAGGCGCTCTGCCAGCCGCCCACCGGCGGGCAGAACGAGCGTTTTTGTACCCGAGAAGATTTACGGCGCAGCGAGAGACTCCCACCCCTGATGCGGGTCGCGCACACCCGACGGCGTTGATTGGGAGGTTGGAGATGCATGCGAAATTGATGTCCCGACGACAGGCCCTTCGAGCCGCGATTCTCGGAACGGCCGGAATGGGAGCAGCCGCCGTCTTGGCTGCCTGTGGCGAAGAAAAAGTTGTCGAAAAGGTCGTGACGCAGGAGGTGATCAAGGAAGTCGAGGTCATCAAGGAAGTTCCAGTTGAAGTCATGGTCCCCGGAGGCGCCGAGGAGCAGGTCTTGCGTTTCGGTACTTCGGCGGAAATGGGCTCCTTGGACAACCAGGCCGACCCGAACTCCGAGCCGAGCCGGGCGGTGATCGCCAACATCCTCGAGAACCTGACGCGCTACGGCTACAAGGCCACGAGCAAGGGAACCCGCACGAAGGACCACAACTCGGTGGTGCCGTGGCTGGCCGAGGGCTACGAGATTGCAGACGACGCCAAATCCGTCACCTATCGGCTACGCCAGGGAATCACCTTCGGTGACGGCACGCCGCTGACGGCCCAGGACGTCGCCTACAGCATGGAGCGATCGCTCACCATTCCCGGAATTCCGGCCTTCATTCTGGGCGTGATCGGCAACTTCACGGCGGAGACCAAGCCGGAAGTCATCGACGACATGACCGTGAAGATGCACCTCACCCCAGGGGCAAATTCGTTCACCATTCTGTCAGCGACCGAGATGGGCCCATATGCGCCGATCATGAACAGCAAGGCGCTGCAGGCCCACGCGACCAGCAACGATCCCTGGGCGCAGGAGTGGGCGGCGACCGTGGAGGGCGCGGCGTCAATCGGCACCGGCCCTTGGATTGTCGAGGAGTTCGAGTCGACGCGCTTCCTCTTGCGCGGCCGGCAGGACTACTGGGGCGGCTCCGACTACTCGGCCCGGCCCGCCGTCGGGGCGATCGAGGGCACCGTGATCACCGATGCCACCCAGCGGGCGCTGCTGCTGCGCGAGGGCGCCATCGACATGACGGAACAACTCCTGCTAAAGGATTTGAAGGAGTTTGACGACGATCCGGCCTTCACCGTGCATCACGCTCCGGGCAGCGAGCATCACTACCTGGCGCTGAACATGAGCGAGCCGCCGTTCGACGACGTGCGCGTGCGTCAGGCGCTCAACCACGCCCTGCCGCGACAGCAGCTCGTCGACCAGTTGACGTTTGGGTTCGCCCGCGCCGCCGAGGGTCCGGTGCCGTCAATCTGCTTTGGCTACCAGCCGTACTACCAGCAGTACGAATACAACCTGGACAAGGCCAGACAGCTGATCCAGGACGCCGGCCACTCGGATGGCTTCAGCTTCACCGTGAGCCAGGACGAGAGCTCGGCCATTCAAGGGCAGGCTCTCCAGGTGCTGGCGGGCGAGCTGAGCAAGATCAACGTCAACATGGAGATCCAGCGGCTCTCGTCGGCGGCGGTGTTGGAGGGTTGCGACCTGCGAGAGGATGGGACCCAGCAGGCCCAGTGCGTCGCGGCGACCATGAACTGGCCGCCCCTGATTTTCGACGCGGCCTATTTCATGATCTTCGGCTACAAGTCCGACTCGCGATCCAACTGGAGCCGGTGGGGCACGTCGGAGACCGACGACCTGATTACGGCTGCCGTGGCGGAGTTGGATGCGTCGAGCAAGTTCGAGCAGGTCGCCGAGATCCAGCAGCGCATCGCCGACCAATCGCCGCGCGTGCCGTTCCTGGACGTCGACTCACACGTGGTCAGCACGAACAACGTGGAGGACGTCCGCATCATGGACGTGTGGCCGCGGTTCGAGGACATCCGTGTGACGAGTTGAGGCGCGATTCGGGGAAGTCTCCCGGGCGAGGGTCTTGCCAAACAGGGGGAAGGCCCTCGCCCATCCCCAGCGTTTCCCGCAGCGCCGTGTCGCTGCACGGCTCGACCAGTTTGGCTGATTGCGGTCGTGGAAGGGTGCGAGATCAGGAGATGCGAGCACGATGACGCGACGACGATATTTGGCGCGGCGGCTGGCGCTGCTGGTGCTCGTCGTCTTCGGCATCTCGATCGTCGCATTCCTCCTGGTGCACGTGCTCCCCGGCGACCCCGCGCGTTCGCGGCTGGGGGTCTTCGCCACGGAGGAGCTCATACAGCTGAAGCGGGCCGAGATGGGGCTCGACAAGTCGCTGCCGGAGCAATACGTCACCTACATGGGCAACGTGTTTCGGGGGGATCTTGGAGATTCCTGGCGCACCCACAATCCGGTGGCCGAGGACTTCGTCGAACGGTTCCCGGCGACCATTGAGCTGGCCCTCGCCGCGTTGCTGATCGCCGTGGTGCTGGGTGTTTCCCTCGGCGTCGCCGCCGCGCTTCGGCGCAACGGTCCGTTCGATCACCTGGCCACGTTGCTCGGCATCCTGGGCATCTCCGCGCCGGTGTTTTGGATCGGCCTGCTCCTGATCATCGCGTTCGTGACCCAGCTGCACCTCCTGCCGGCGCCGCTGGGCCGACTGGCATCGGACGTGGAGGCGCCCGCGCAGATCACGGGTCTCTACGTGGTCGACAGCCTGCTGACCGCCAATTGGGAGGCCCTGAGATCGAGCCTGCTCTATCTGGTGCTGCCGGCCGTCACGCTGGGCATCCTGCCGCTGGCGCCGATCACGCGCATGACGCGCGCCGCGATGATCGAGGCTCTGGATTCGGACTTCGTGCGCACAGCGCGAGCGTTGGGTCTCTCGCGCATGCAAGTCGTGGTCAAGATCGCCTTGCGCAACGCATTGATTCCGGTGGTTTCCATGGTGGGCCTGCAGCTCGGCTACCTGGTTGGGGGCGCGGTGCTGGTTGAGATCGTTTTCACCTGGAGCGGTATTGGGCTCTATCTCTACCGCAGCGTGATCGGGCTCGACTTTGCACCTATCCAGAGCCTGGTCCTCGTCGTGGGGGTCTTGTTCGCGCTGATCAACCTGGCGGTCGACATGCTCTACTTCGCCATCGATCCGCGGATCCGAGTGCGCTGACGTGGCCACCGCCGAACTCTCCCCGAGCCGACGACGCGGTGCTCTCGATGTGTCGGGCCGGCGCGTTGCCGCCGTGTGGTATCAGCTGAGCCAGAACACGCTCACGGTCGTCGGTCTGACGCTGATTGCGATCGTGGTGGTGTTCGCCATTTTCGCGCCCCTGATCGCTCCGGCGAATCCGGTGAGCGGCGACCTGCTCAACACCACGCAACCGCCTTCGTCGGAACACCTCATGGGCACGGATCAGTTCGGCCGTGACATCTTCTCGCGGGTGGTGCACGGGGCGCGGGTCGACCTGGCGGTAGCGGGCATCGTGGTGTCCGTCGCCTTCGTGATGAGCGTGGTGCTGGGCGCCCTGGCCGGGTTCGCCGGTCGGGTGGCGGACGAACTGGTCATGCGAGCCATGGATGTCGTGTTTTCGTTTCCGCCGTTGATTCTGGCCATCGGCATCGCAGTGACGATCCAGCAAGGCGGCATGCTCAGCTTGGTGGTGGCGCTGACGGTCATTGCCATTCCACCAATGGTGCGGATCACGCGGGCCGAGATTCTCCACCGCAAAGAGAGTCTCTATGTGGAAGCTGCCCGCGCCATCGGCAGCTCACCGCTACGGGTGCTCGCGGTTCACTTGGTGCCCAACTCGCTGCCGCCGCTGGTGGTGCAAGCCACGTTGACGTTTGGCTACGTGATCCTGGAAACGGCCGGGCTGAGCTTCATAGGCGTCGGCGTCAAACCGCCGGCGCCCGAGTGGGGAATCATGGTGAGTGAGGGTTCGCCTTACGTCCGCACGGGCGAGTGGTGGATCTCGCTGTTTCCCGGGCTGATGATCTTCGTGACCGTGCTCGGGTTCAACCTGGTCGGCAACGGCTTGCTGGACGTGCTCAACCCCCGGCGGCGCCGACAATGAGCGCCAACGGCCCGCTGCTCCGAGTCTCCGAGCTGCAGGTGCACTTCCGCACCCGCGACGGCTCCCTCGAGGCCGTGGACCGAATCAACTTTGAGATCGGGGCCAACGAGGTCTTTGGTCTCGTCGGCGAGAGCGGTTCCGGCAAGTCGGTCACCGCGCTCTCGATCCTGGGGCTGGTGCCATCTCCCGGGCGCATCGTCGGCGGCGACATCGTGTTTGGCGGGCGCAACCTGCGCGAGCTCCCGGAGCGCGTGGTACGCACCATCCGCGGAGGCGAGATCGGGATGATCTTCCAGAATCCCCGGGCCTCCCTGGATCCGGTGCGCACGGTGGCGGTGCAGTTGTCCCGCGCGCTGCGCGCCCATCATGATCTTGGCCGCGGCGAAGTCCGTCGCCGGTCGGTTCAGATGTTGCGGGACCTTGGCATGCCCGACCCCGAGTCGGCGCTCACGCGATACCCGCATCAGCTCTCGGGGGGAATGTGCCAGCGTGTGATGGTCGCCATGATGCTGTCGTCGCGTCCGCGACTGTTGATTGCCGATGAGCCGACCACGGCGCTGGACGAAACCGTGGGCGCACAGCTCTTGGAGCACCTCCGGCGATTCAAGGAGGAGCACGCCGCCTCGATCCTGTTGATCACCCACGACATGGGCGTGATTGCCGAGATGTGTGATCGCGTTGGCGTCATGCACGCCGGGCACATCGTCGAGGTGGGGCCGGTCGGCGCCGTCTTTCGCGATCCCCGCCACCCGTACACGCGGGCGCTCTTGGATTCGACCTTGCGTATCGACCGCGACAGCCCGCTGTCGGACATCGAACGCATTCCCGGCGTCGTGCCCAACCTGCTGCATCCGCCGCCGGGCTGCCGTTTCGCCGACCGCTGCGCGCACGTGCTGCCGGCCTGCCGGCCGGCGAAACCCCCGAGGCTTGAAGTAGCGCCCGGGCACCACGTCCTCTGCCAGGAGACGGTTATCCGTGAATTCGCCGCTGCTTAGCGTCACCAAGCTATTCAAGTATTTCGCGTCGCACGGTCAGCGCGAGCTCCGGGGGACGCCCGAGCAGTTGCGACAGGACGGGCCAGTGCGCGCGGTGGACGGAGTGACGTTCGAGGTGCACTCGCACGAGACCTTTGGATTGGTGGGGGAAAGCGGGTGCGGCAAGTCCACCCTGGGGAGATGCATCCTGCGGCTGCTCGAGCCCACGTCTGGATCGGTGGCGTTCGGCGAGGTGGACGTGACGCGGGCCGCCGGCCAGCAGTTGCGCGACCTGCGTCAGCGGATGCAGATCGTCTTCCAGGACGCGGGCCAATCGCTGAGCCCGATGCGCACCGTGCGCGCCACGCTGGCCGAGCCGCTGCGCATTCACGGCCTGGCACGCGGCGAGAACGCGGCGCGGCGCGTGCTCGAGCTCCTGGGCCAAGTGGGGCTCGAACCGATGCACCGCAGCCGCTATCCCCATCAACTGAGCGGGGGGCAGCAGCAGCGGGTGGCGATCGCGCGGGCGCTGGCGACCGAGCCCGACTTCATCGTCCTGGATGAACCGACCTCGGCGCTGGACTCATCCCTGAAGCTCACCGTGGTCGATCTGCTCCAACAGGTCCAAGATGCGACCGGGGTTTCCTACCTGCTGATCTCGCACGACCTCACCATCGTGCGGCACACGTGCGACCGCGTGGCGGTGATGTATCTCGGGGCAATCGTGGAAATCGCCGCCACCGCGCAAGTCTTCGACGACGCCTTGCATCCGTACACGCAGGCACTGATCGCGTCGATCCCGATCCCGGATCCTTTCACCAAACGCGAGCGCATTCTGCTGCCGGGAGAACCGCCCAGCCCCGCCAACATTCCCACCGGATGCCGGTTTCAGACGCGCTGCTCCTTCGTGATGGAGCGCTGTCGGCACGAGGAGCCGTCGCTGCTGGACGCCAAGCCCGGCCATCGGGTCGCCTGCTTCCTCTATTCCGAGGCCGAGCGCGAGGCGGCGCCAGCATGAGCCGGAGCCTGGCAGTCGACATTGGAGGCACATTCACCGACCTGGTGCTGTTGGACCACGAGACGCGGGAGCTGCGAGTCGCCAAGTCGTCCTCGAGCCCCGACGCGCTGGCGGAAGGCGTGCTGGCGTGCCTGGCGAGCGCCGGCGCGGAGCTTGCCGAGGTCGAGTTTTTCGTTCACGGCACCACAGTTGGTCTCAATGCCGTTCTCGAGGGAAAGGGCGTCCCGACTGGGCTGGTGACCACCCGGGGCTTTCGCGATATCTACGCGATCGGGCGCATGGACAAGCCCGACATGTACAGCTACGTCTACGAGAAGCCTCGACCGCTGGTGCCGCGGGACCGAGTGTTCGAGGTCGACGCGCGAATCGACGCGTTCGGCCAGGTGCTCGTGCCGCTGGACGCCGCCGAGGTCGAGGCACTGGCGGAGGCGCTCGAGGATCGCGGAGTGCGCTCAGTGGCGGTGTGCACCCTGCACGCCTATGCCAATCCGGCGCATGAGCTGGAGATCAGGCGAATCCTCGCACGGCGCCTCCACGGGGTGAGCATTTCGCTTTCTCACGAAGTGAGCGGGGAATGGCGCGAATACGAGCGCACCAGCACGGTGGTGATGAACGCCTACTTGCAGCCGTTGATCACGGCGTACTTGGAGGACCTGGAGCGACAGCTGGCCGGGCGCGGGTATCACCGCTCGCTGTATGTGATGCAGTGCAACGGCGGCATCATGAACGCGGCCTTGGCCAAGGCCCGGTCGATCCAGACGCTGCTGTCGGGCCCGGCGGGCGGCGCAATCGGCGCCTCGCAGGTGGCGCGTCGGCTCGGCGACGCCAAGATCATCAGCCTGGACATGGGCGGCACCAGCTGCGACGTGAGTCTGGTCATCGACGGCGACGTGGGCTTGACCACCGACACCGAGATCAACCGGCTGCCCGTGCTGGTGCCCATGCTGCAAGTGAACGCCATCGGCGCGGGCGGAGGCTCGCTGGCGCGGGTGGAGATCGACGGCTCCCTGCGAGTGGGCCCGCAGAGCGCCGGCGCGCAGCCGGGTCCGGCGTGCTATGGACGCGGCGGACGCGAGCCGACCGTCACCGATGCCAACCTGGTGTTGGGGCGCATCGGCGCGGATACGTTCGCCCATCTCGGCCTTCAGATCCAGCCCGATCTGGCCGCCGAGGCGGTGACCCGCGGGGTGGCTCAGCCCCTCGGCATGAACGTCGAGCAAGCGGCTGAAGGGATCGTGCGGCTGGTGACGAACCACATGGCCAACGCCGTGCGCGAGATCACCATTGGCCGCGGGCTGTCGCCCAAGGACTTCAGCCTGCTCGCGTTCGGCGGGGCGGGACCAATGCACGCCGTGGGCATCGCGCGGGAAATGGGCATTTCGAAAGTGATTGTTCCGCCGGCGCCGGGAACGTTTTCCGCATGGGGCATGTTGTTCGCGGATTTTCGGCAAGACTTGGTTCGCACCGTCGTACTCGCCGTCGAGCCGGGCTCGCTGGGCGAGATCGAGTCGCTATTCGCCGAGTTGGAGGCCGGCGGCCGCACCCTGCTCATGCGGCAAGACGTGCTCGAGGACTCGCACGAGTTCGTGCGTCAGGTGGACCTGCGCTACCGGGGACAGGAGCACACGTTGACACTGCCGGCACCGCCGGAGTTTGGCCCGAGCTCGGTCAAGGAATCGTTCGATGAGGCGCATCGCCGCGTCTACGGCTACGACCTGGCCGAGCCGATTGAGATCGTCAATCTGCGCCTGGCCGCGCGCGGCGCCACTGACCGGCCGGAGCTCAAGCCGATTGAGGCCGCCGAGCCGGGTTCGCGACTAACGCCCTTTCGCCGGTCGCCGGTCTACTTCGAGGACGCCTATTGCGACACGCCGCATTTCAATCGCGGCGATCTGCGCGCCGGTCACGCACTCAGCGGTCCGGCAATCGTCAGCGAGGCCAGCAGCACGACCGTAATACCGCCGCGCGCACGGCTGACCGTCGACGCCTACGGCTTCTTGATCGTCGACACGGAGGGGGGCGCGCATGGCAGCTGACGCAGTGACGATCGAGTTGATCCGCAACGCGCTGATTTCGGTGACGGGCGAGATGCGGACCAAGATCATGCGATCAGCGTTCAGCCCGATCATCTACGAGTCGCTGGATTTCTCGGTCGCGTTCTTCAACGAGCGGGTGGAGACGCTGGCCCAGGCCGACGGACTGCCGTACTTCCTGTGCGACCTGCCCAACGCGGTGCGGGCGGTGATCGAGGACGTGGGCGGGGTCGAGCACATGCACGCCGGCGATGTCTTCCTCGTCAACGATCCCTATCGCTGCTCGCAGCACCCGCAAGACGTCAGCATCGTCAAGCCCGCCTACTACCGGGAGGTGCTCTTCGGCTTCACCGCGGTGCGGGTGCATCTGATCGATCTGGGCGGCAAGGCCGGCTTCGCGAGCACCGACGCCACCGAGATCTTCCAAGAGGGCCTGGTGATTCCGACGGTACACCTGCACGTCGAAGGGCGGCTCAATGAGGAGATCGTGCGGCTGATGTCGGCCAACAGCCGCATGTCGCGGTCCACCATGCTCGGCGACCTGCAGGCGCAGGTGGGCGCCTGCATCGTGGGTGAAGAGCGTCTCGTCGAGGTGATCGACCGCTACGGCTACGACCTGTACCGCGAGTGCTGCGACGCGCTGCTGGTGCAGGGCGAGGCCTACGCCCGCGCCAAGGTCCAAGAGATCCCCGACGGCAGGTACTCGGCGGAGCTGTTCTTGGATGACGACGGAGTCAACCGCGACGTGCCGGTCCGAATCGAGGTGACGCTGATCGTCGACGAGTCGGACATGGTGGTGGACCTGACCGGTTCGAGCGGCCCGTGCGCCGGGCCCTACAACATGAACCCGAACTACACCAACGCCATTTGTCGGATTGCGTTCAAGAGCCTGACGAGCCCGCATGAGCCGTCGAACGAAGGGCACTTTCGGCCCGTTCAAGCGCAGGTGCCTGCCGAATCGGTCTTCAACGCCCGGCGGCCGTCGCCCGTGTTCTGGGGTTTCAAAACGGCGGGCACCCTGGTCGATTGCATTCGCCGCGCCGCGACGCAGGCGGTGGTTGAGCAGCCGATGGCGGGCAACTACGGCTGGAGCTGCGGCGCCCACGTGTTCGGTGAAGATCCCTCCGACGGCAGCTTCTTCGCCATGGTGGACGAAGCCGGCGGCGGCTGGGGCGCGCGGCCAGGCGCCGACGGTGAGGACGCCATGGTGATGGGGGGCATTCGCAACAACCCGGTTGAGGTCTCCGAGCGAAAGTTCCCTGTGAGGGTGGAGGCCTACGAGCTCCGGGCAGGGTCGGGCGGGGCCGGAGCGTTTCGCGGCGGCCTTGGCGTGCGGCGAGCGACCCGCCTGCTGGCCGACGTGCGCCTGGTGGCGAACTTCGAACGCTCGCAGTGTCTGCCCTGGGGGTTGCACGGCGGACAGCCGGGGCGGGGCAGCTTCATCGAGCTTCACTCCCCGGACGACCACGTGGAGCGGGTGCAGAAGTGCACCAACCATGCACTGCCAGCCGGATCGCGCATGGTCTATTTCACCGGTGGAGGCGGCGGCTACGGGGACCCGCGCGAGCGTGCGATCGAGCGGGTGGTGGACGACCTGCGTCGCGGCCACATCACGCCGGCTGAGGCGGAGTCCGACTATGCGGTGTGCGTCGACCAGGACACCGGGCAGGTCGATGAGGCGAAGTCGCGCTTGCTGAGAGCCGGACAGGGACGATCTGACGAATCAGGGGAGTTAGCCGCGGAGGGTGCCATCGAGGCGCGCCACCCGCTCGCTGGAGAAACGAGGGAAGGATGATCATCGACACCCAAGTGCACATCTTGGAGAAGGCCCACGCCAACGATCGCGGCGTGCGGATGCACTACACCTGGCACCCGATGTCGGCCGAGCTGCTGCTCGACGAGATGGACTACGCCGGCGTGGATAAGTGCTTCTTCATCAGCTACACGGCGGAGGACATCTGGCCGGACCTGGGCGACGCCTGGAACGATCCGACGGCCAACCGCATCACCAAGGAATATTTCCTCGACGCGCTGCCCGGAAACACCGACCGCCTGATCTGGTTCACCGATCACATCAACCCGGATCGACCGGGGTATCTCGACCGGATCCGGGAGGACCTCGACGCAGGGGCTGTGGGGCTCAAGATGTTCCCGGCCTATAGGGGACACTTGCCGTCCGATCCCGGCCTGTGCAAGGTCTACGAGCTGTGCGCCGAGCGCGACGTGCCGATCATCATGGCATGGGAACGCTGGAACGATCCGCGCCTGCGGGCCTGTGTGTCGGACTACCAGGAGTTTCTGGACCTGTTCGAGCCGGTCGCGCGTGACTTCCCGACGGTGAAGTTCCTACTCACCCATTGGGGCTGCTTCACCTGGGGCGACCTGTGGCTGCAAAACTGCCGCCCGCCGTTTCCGCTGCTTGACCCGTTCGTGCGGTTGCTGAACCGGCACGAGCACCTCTACACCGACATCGCCGCCGTCACGATCTTTTTCGGCGATGAGATGGCGTGGACCAACGGCCGCATGGAAGGCGCGGAGTGGGAGTACCCCTACGCCAACGGTCTTGCCCTGCTCGAAGGGCTGGTGAAGGGCGCGGGCGCGGAGCGTGTCATGTGGGGCACGGACTGGCCGTGGACCGACGGCCGCTGCACCTACAAGCAAAACCTCACTATGGTCTCCACGCATGCGGACTTTCTATCCGACGAGGAGAAGCGGCTCGTCCTGGGCGTCAACGCGGCGAAGTTCGCCGGGCTGTCTATCGACTGAGGGCTGATTGCGGCCGCGGTAACAGCGGCCACGGTCACGGCGCTAAAGCCATGCGTTTCTGCCCACGGGCCAAAGCCGCCGACGTCGACGCTACGGACCGCTGGTGCTCGGAGGAGGGAAACGCGAGGTCTACTCGTCCCCGAACTTGATGGCGGCATGCGTGCGGATGCCCCACAGCCTCCGCATGGTCACGGCCAGCACCAACGCAAGCGCGATGCCGAGCACCACGAATAGCTTGCCCAAGTCATCCCAGGCCGTGACAGCCACGAAAGGCGGCATTCTGTCCAGTCGTTCTCCGTGGAGCTGCATGAATGGCGTAAACAGCGCGCCCGTGAGGATCCCCAGCGCGGTGCCGGCCGCCGTTCCCAGCACGACCAGGAAGCCGTGCTCGAAAACGATGAGCGCCACCATCTGGCGCCGTGCAATCCCCATGGCGCGCAGGATTCCGAATTCCGGGAGTTGACGCCGGAACGATATGAGGGCGTAGGTCGCGAGGCTGGCCACCGTCAGCAGCACGGAAATCACAAACCCTGCCGAGAGAATCCCGAACGTTCCGATCCGCGTGGCGTCGTTGCGGGCGCTCGCGAGCAATTCCCGCGCATCGAACGCCTTAATCACGCGGTAGCCCAGCTCTCGAAGACCGCTGACAAGCTCGCCGGCTCCCACGCCAGGATGAAGTCGCGCGAGCACGTTCCACGGAGATTCCCCCAAGTACCGTTCGAGGCGCCCGAGGTCCGCCACCACGAAGAAGCCGTCGTTGGGAAAGTGGGTGGGGAACGTGTCGATGACGCCCGCCGCAAAAAACCCCAGCTCAACCTCGCCGACTGCGACGTTCACGGAGTCGCCCACTTGCAGATCGGGGAGCTCCGCCAGGAGTCGGCGATCGACCAGCAAGGCCCGATCGTCGATGATCATCGCGTTCATCAGCGCCTCGAGTGACGCGGGTGCGAAATCCCGGCGCCACGCCACCGTCTGGGCGAACGGACCCGGGTCCACGCCGTAGACCGTCACCGTGCGGGAGTAGGCCAAGGGTCCGCCCAACAGTCTGACCACAGCGTCATCGCGCCAGAGGCGAGCCGCCCGGTCCACCGCGGCAGCGCCCCCGGCGTTGGCGTCCAGATGCCCCTCGATCGGGGGCATGTGCCAGATCCCCTGGCCGTCATCGAACTCGCCGTACTCCTCGAAGAAGGCATCCGCGCCGATCTGGTAGTACGCGCCGTCTTCCAGATTCCGGTTGATGGTGGCCGCCATCGACGCGCCGAACGTGCCGGTGGCAAAGGTCAACATGAGCAGGATCATCAGTCCCGTGAATGGACCCGCGCGCCGTCCCATCTGCCGCAAGCCCAGAAACAACACGACGCCACCCATGCGCGACGCCGCCCATGTCAGGCAACGGACGATCCACGGGACCAGCCGCAGGAAGACCAAGGCGCTCGCCAGGATGAAGACGATGGGGATGAGCACAAGCAGGGTTCGCGAGAAGGGTTCGGCCTCGGGACCTAAGTCCGGCAGGGCATCCCAACTGCGCAACGTGGCGTAGCCATAGAGAGCCAGCCCCAGCAGCCCGAGGTCAAGAAAGAATCGCTGATAGAACGGCCCGCGCCGGGCCCGCGCGACCTGCTGCCGATGGGTCACGATCGATCGACGCGCGGCGCCGACTACCGGCGCCAGGATGGCGAGAATCCCCAACCCCGCGGTGGCCGCGGCCAGCCCAAAGTGGCCTGCCGTCAGCTCCAGTCGCAGGTCGGCCCGATTCGTAAACTCGAGGAAGCCGAGCGTCTTTCCAATCGCCTGGGCGATTCCCATGCCCAGAAACGGCCCCACGGCGATCGCCAGTCCGGCCAGCGGAAGAGTCTCAAGGAGATAGACGGCGACGACTTGCCGCGTGCTGGCGCCGCGGCTCTTGAGCACGGCGATCTCGGCACGTTGCCCGTCCACGACCATCCCGGTCGAGAGCGCCATGAAATAGAGGACGAGGCCCACGACGGGAGCGCTGAGGACGAACAACGTGAGCTCGACCGTCATTCGCTGCTGGTCCGCGGCGACCAGAATGCGGTCCAGGCGCGTTTCCACCCTCGCGTTGGGTGCCACGGTCCCCGCCAGCGGGTCGAGTTGGCGCAACCCGCCGATGATGCGCTGGTAGTTGGCGGCACGAATGGCGTCCGGGTCGAAGTTCGAGTACCAGACCGCCTCGCCGTAGAGGCTGGGTCGAAGGACGAGGAGACCGCTCACGAACGCATCGCGGTCAACGATCACCGCGCCTTGGTCGAAATCGCCGGGCTCTTTGAACCAAAAGATCGAGTCGGAGTCCGTGGGGACGAAGCGGCCCACGATCTCCACACGGACGACAAATGACCCGGTGGCGCGGGCGTCGCTGTGGGTCAGCTCGATGTGGTCGCCAAGCAGCAGACCGTGGTCATCCATCGCGCGCGACGACATCATCCCTTCGAGGAGCACGAACCGCGCGCCGGATGCGCCCTGGGCCGTCCTGACCGGATCGGCCGGCAGCCGCCCTTCCAGCAGCTCGACGTTGTCGGCCATCCCCGTCATGGTGGCGAGGTATCCGAAAATGAATGAGGACGGCCGCAGCGGCTCACCGGTCGACGCAAACGCTTCGACGGGCATCCGGTCCGACTCGAGATAGCTCACCCGTTGGCGTTCGGGCAGTCCGACGCGATCGGCGAGCTGCGTACTCAACACCTCGGAGGCGCGCTGATACCCCTCTCGCCCCATCGCCGGCTGGCGGGTCCGGCCTTCGGAGTGGCGCACGACGACGCTGGACGCCAGCGGGAGGCGCGCGTGCTCGATCTCGCGTCTGAGCAAGGCATCGCTGAAACCCGCGGCAAACAGCGGCACCGCGGTCACCAGGGCCACGCTGACCCACATGCCGACGGCCACGATCAGGATCGCGGGCCCACTGCTGCGCAGGCGCCGAAGCACCAGTGCCGCGAGCGCCCGCGTGAACGTCACGGTCAGTAGGACTCGAAGATGACGGCGCCTTCCTCGACCCCGTCAATGATCTCGATCTCGGAGTCACTGCGAATGCCGGTGCGCACCGGCAGGCTGCGGCGCCGCCCATCGATGAGCGCCTCGACGAAGTGGCGCAAGTTCACGGTACGGACGGCCGTGATGGGGACCTTCAGGACGTGATCCTTGACCTGCAGGGTGATCGTCATGAACGCGCGCATCCCGATCTCGACATCCGCGTCGGCCCAATCCGCGGTGATCTTCGCTTCGTCGATGCGCACGGTGCCGCCGCCCGGCGTCCCGACCTCGTGCGGCAACACGGCAACCCGTCCCTGGAAGACCGTCCCCTCCAGTCCACCCACGACCACGTCCACCGCCTGGCCCACCGCAAGCTGGGACTGATACCCGCGAGGCACGCTGGCGCGCACCACCAGCGTGCTTGCATCGGCCATCTCAACGATCGCCTCACCCGGTTGCACTTGGGTGCCGGGCACGCGCGGCACGTACGTCACCACGCCGTCGAACGGAGCCGTGAGTTGGTGGTCGTCCGTGGGCGCGGTCAACTCCGCCAGCCTCGAACGGGCAGCCACAGCCGCTTCGCGTAGCGTCGCGACATCATGAGCCGCACCAAGCTCGGCATTCTCGATAGCAGCGAGGGATCGCTGGGCCGCGTCGCGCCGGAGAACGGTGGCCTGCTGGACCGTCCGCGCATGCTTGATCGTGGCCTCGTCCGCTCCGGACCGGAGGGCTTCCAATTCGGCTTCGGCGCTGGCAAGCAAAGCCTCGGCGCTTGCCGTCGACGCCCGCGCGACCTGCAGCGCGGGCGGACCCTCCGAACGCTCAAGCAGGGAGAGTTCGTAGCGCGCGCCGGCCAAGGCGAGCGTGACGGCGGCCACGGACTGCTCGGCCGCTGCCAACGCTTCGGCGGAAGCCGGCGGGCTCTGGCCTTGCAGGCGCCGCAGCTCGTCCTGGGCGCTCATCAGCCGGAGCGCATGGAACTCAACGTCGGCGCTGGCGGCGTCGATGGCCGCCGGCAGCGTCTCCTCGATGCGGCGCACCTCCGCCCGGCGACCGGCAACCGCAGCCTCCGCCGTGGCAACCGCTGCCTGCGCGGAGGCAAGGCTTGCCGCCGAAGGTCCGGCGAGCAACGCCTCAAGCGCTTGCTGCCGGGCAAAGACTTGGCTCTGGGCCAGCAGCAGCGCCTCTTCGGCCGCCGCCTGTTGCTCGAAGAGCTCGGTTTCGGCGGTGGTGAGCTGCTGCTCGGCGCTCTCGAGCTCCTCCCGCGCCGCCGCGATTTCTTCCGCCCTGGCACCGGTGTCCAGCTCCGCTACCACCTCCCCGGCCCGCACCGCATCGCCACGCCGCACGTGGACCACGTCGAGCAGTCCCGGGACGTCGAACGCGAGAGCCGTCTCCAGTTCGGCCGCCACTCGGCCGTCCAGCCGGATGTCTTGCTGGATGCGGCCTCGCTGGACCTCGACCGTGGGACGGTCGAGATAGCTCGGGGGCGCCATGATCAGCGCCGGGGCGCTCGATTCGCTCTCGGTAACGAAGTCGCAGCCGGTCACAGCGAGACACGCCAGGGCCAAAGCCCCGAGGGCGCGGATGCCATTCCTCACGTCGGCCACCCGAGTCACGGACCGCCCGGCAACGCTGTTCTCGCCGGTGAAGTCGATTCTACCGGCAGGCCCGGTGCCGCAGAATCCGTGGAGACCGCGTTTGCTCGCCGCCGCTAGAAAGCCCGTGGTGTACGCGAACGGAACGTCCCGGCGCCTGGCGGACCCTCCAGCAAGTACTCTCCACATGCGGATCCCGCACGAGAGTCAACGACCGTGCGGCCGGGTCTGGAGTCGCTGATGACGCACCCTGAATCGCCGCAGGCTTGGACGCCGCTGACGACGGCCGAGGGCGGCACGGTGACGACACTGGCAGCTGGCCCGCCCGGTGCGGACGGCCAGGTCGTGATCGCCGGAACCCTTGGTGGGCTATTTGTAGGGCGCGACTGTGGGAATTCATGGGAGAAGGTGGGTGCGCTGGGCGGCCGCTTCATACAGGCGGCTGCCGTCTCACCCGCGTTTGACGCTGATTCCACGCTGATTGTCGGCACCGCCGGCTCTGGCGCCTTCCTCTCGGTGGACGGCGGAGCGTCGTGGCGTGTGCAGGAGTTCTGGGGCCAAAGGCCCGACGTCACGGCCCTGGCGTTCTCACCGACTTTCGCGAGCGACGGCATGATCCTGGCTGGTACCAGCGAGGACGGCGTGTACGTCACCACCAACCGGGGGCGCACCTGGAATGCCGCCAACCTTGGTCTCGCCAATCTATCCGTCAATGCGCTCGCCGCTTACCTCGCGCCTGAGGGGGACGGGTTGCTGTTCGCCGGCACGTCGACTGGCCTGTATCAATGGGTCGGCGAGGCACGGCAATGGTTCGCCGTCGCGGGCTATCCGGCCGGCCAGCCAGTCCAGGCCATCGTCTTCGCGCCGAGCCCAAGCGAGCGTGCGCTGTTCGTGGGAACCGAGGGTAGGGGGCTCTGGCGGTCCATCGACGGCAACGCGGTGCATCGGCTGGAGACCGTGGACGCCGATTCCAGCGTCAATGCCATCGCCGTGTCGGCGGACTTCAGCGCCGACGGGACACTGATGATTGCCACAGCCGAGCGTGGCCTCATGCGGTCGCACGATCGAGGGGACTCGTGGCAGCCGCTGGCGGGTGCCGCGGATGCGAATGCGGCCCTCGCCCTTCTTAGCTGCGGCAGCCCGGACGGCCCGGTGTGGCTGGCCGGTCTGCATGAGCGCGGCGTCTTGCGTTCGGCGGACTGGGGCAAGTCTTGGCAGCCTTCAAACGTTGGTGTGTCGAGCCGGCCAGTCCTAGCGCTGGCGTTGTCCCCTGGCTTTGCGTCCGACGGCACGCTCCTTGTCGGCACGGCGGCCGAAGGCGTGCTGAGATCCATCGACGACGGACTGACCTGGTCCCCCGCCAGTGACGGGTTGGAGGAACCGAGCATCACGTCGCTGGCCTTCTCACCGACGTTCCCGGCTGATCGCCGGGTATTGGCGATCGCCGGGGCGAGCCTCGTGGAAAGCCGCGACGGCGGGCAGGCGTGGGCGCCGGTGGCCGGTCTGCCAGGAGACGTCATGCCGCTGAGCCTGGCCGTCGCATCGGATGCACCCGCCGGCCATGCCATCGCGGTTGGGGGCTCGGACGGCGCCTTGGCGCTATCGCGCGACGGCGGCAAGTCGTGGTCGCGGTCCGCTGAGGACTTCGCCAGCAAGAGCTTGGTGACCGTGGCGTTCTCGCCGAACTACGCCTTCGACAGCACGCTGTTTGCGGCCACCGCGGGCGAGGGAACCGTTGCGGTGTATCGCTCAACGAATCGCGGCGCCACCTGGAGTCAGATCCTCGAACACGCCGGCGACGGCTGGGTCTCGCTGGCAATCCCAGTCGCCTACCGCGCCAAAGACGACTTCATAGCCGTCGCCACCGGTCGTGCGGTGATCACACCGGCTGGGCGCCAGGTGCAGTCCTGGCACGCGACGCGACTAACCGAGGAGCGCCCATCCGTCCTCGCGGTGAGGGCTTCGGCGCGGTTCGCCACCAACGACACCCTATATGCCGCCACGAGCCGCGGCGTCTGGCGATCGTCGGACCGCGGCCGCAATTGGCGCCGACTCTCGGCCGGCATGGGAGCGCCGCCGGTGACCAGTCTGGCCCTCGCGCCTGACCAAGCGGGCAAGGACATGCTGGTCGCCGGAACACTCCAGGGCAGCGTGTGGCGCCTGCGGGATGCCAGTGCGTCGCGGGACTAGGTGTATGGATCGGCTGCGTCGCGCAAGCCATCACCCATGAAGTTGAATAACAGCACCACGACGATCACGAAGATGCCCGGAATGAGCATCCAGGGATAGAGAGCAATGCTGCGCACGTTCTGGGCGTCTTGCATCAGGCTTCCCCAACTCACCGAGGGCTCACGAATCCCCAGCCCCAAGAAGCTCAGCGAGGTCTCGGCGAGGATCATGTTCGGCACCGTCAATGTCAGGCTGACGATCAAGTAGCTCATGAAACCGGGGACCATGTGGTCGAAGATCAGCCGCATGTGCCCAGCGCCGGCGACCTTGGCCGCCATGACGTAGTCGTGCTCGCGCAACTCAAGAATCTTGCCCCGCACCACGCGCGCCAGGCCGGCCCAGCCGATCACCGACAGCACCACCGTGATTGCGAAGTAACGCTGGATGGGTGTCCAGAACGGCGGGATTGCCGCACCGATGGCCATCCACAGCGGGATCGACGGAATGGAGATCACGACCTCGATAAACCGTTGAATCAGGATGTCGGTCGTGCCGCCGATATAGCCGGACACGGAGCCGATGACCACGCCGAGCACAAAACTGAGCAAAACTCCGATGAGACCGATCGAGAGACTGATCCGAGCACCCGCCATGACGCGCGAGAACAGATCGCGTCCCAGCCTGTCCGTCCCAAAGAGAAATACCTTGCCATCCTCTACACCAAAGAAGTGGAGGTCCATCTCCCAAAGGCCCCAAAATTTGTACGGCTCACCGCGTTGAAAGAAGACAATTCTGTTTATCACGGAAAGATCGTCTTCGTAGACTCGCTTGAACTCCACCGGGTCCAGCTCCGACTTGATCCCGTAGACGAACGGTCCCTGAAAGTTGCCTTCGCTATCCCAAAGGTGGATGCGCGAAGGCGGAGAGTTCAGAAATCCGTGGTCTGAGGTCTCCTTATATGGAATCCAAAAGTCATAGGTCAGCGCAAAGAAGTAGGCGATCGCCAGCAGGCACAGGCTAACCATGCCCAGCCTGTGCCGACGCATTTTGCGCCACATGAGCGTCCATTGGCCGGCGGTGTAGTGGCGTTCCTCGTCGGTGAATTCGCGAATGTTCACCCGCTCAGACGCAACCTCGGTGTCCGCAGAAACTGCCATCTCAGACAGCCGTTCTTTCCTGCCGAATTCGAGGGTCCACGATCACCAGCAGCACGTCCGAAAGGAGGGTGCCAAAGATCGTGAGCGCCGCCTCGACCATCAGGATGCTGCCGGCCAAGTGCATATCCTGAACACGCAACGCCACCAGCAGGACCGCCCCGGTCATCGGGATGTTGAGCACGATGGCTGTGATGGCGCTGCCCGAGACAATGGCCGGCAACGTCCATCCCACGGTGCTGATGATGGGGTTCAATGCCATGCGGACCGGGTACTTGAACAGTAGTCGTCGCTCAGGAACGCCTTTGGCGCGCGCCGTGATGACGTATTGCTTGCCCAGCTCATCCAGAAGCACGCCCCGCATCACACGAATAAGGCCCGCCGTTCCGGCTGTGGCGACGACGAACACCGGAACCCAGAGGTGATTGATCATGTCCCAGAGCTTCGCAAGACTCCATGGCGCAAGGAGATATTCGGGCGAAAAGAGCCCGCCTGGACTGACATTGAATACTTGAAATAAGAAATACATGAGCATGAGTGCAATCATGAAATTAGGAGTAGCAAGTCCAATAAAGCCAATCGCAGTGAATGCATAGTCTCCAATGCTATATTGATTAGTTGCTGAGTAGATGCCTATTGGCACGGCGATCAAATACGTCAAGGTGAGAGAAATCGACGTAACCAGCATCGTTGGTGGCACTACTTCTTGCAGGATCGAGAGCACGGTGCGGCGCGAGCCTCCACCGTAGCTTCCGAATGACCGCCCCATGTCGCCCCGCACGAAACGCGTGATCCAATTCACGTACTGTTCGACGGGGGTTCGGTCCAATCCATAGTAGATGCGCAGATTCTCAATCTCTGACTCGTTGAGGGTTAATCCCTCAGCCTTGAGTGCAGCGAGGTGGGTCGAAAGGTAGTCGCCCGGAGGCAGCTGAATGACAATGAATATCAGAGCGCTCAGAATCCACCAGGCGAGCACCATGTAGCCGATGCGCCGAACAAGGTAAGCCCTCACGGCGCTAGGTCAATGAGCCTGGCGAAATCGTCCGGGCGCCGCGCGGCACGTGCGACTCCATGCCAATTTGGGAATGAGGGCTCGGCGGCGCGCAAATCTTGGTTGGATGGTCGGCACTCGAGGTCACCTCGGCGAATGCGCCGACTGGACCTGCACTGCCACGGCGCCGCCGGAGGTTCGGCAGACCGGCATCGATCCACGAGGGGCGTCGGTCCGACCAACGACGGAAGCCGACAATTTCCCTGGCAAGAGGCTGGCTCGACGGTCGACGGCCGACCACGGGCAGCATCGCCTCAGATTGGCGATGTCTCCAGAATCTCCGGGGATTGGTCGCGCCGCTCATGTTCACGTCCCCCTGACACCACCGATATCGTGACCGCCGTTGGTTTCATGCCCCGCTCGTCGGCACCGTGAGCGGCCCCGCGTCGGTCGCGCCCCCCGCCCTTGGAACTCCAAGGACGGGGGACGCAGCGAGCCTATTCAGCCGACCGACTCTACCCGTCGTAGTAGAACTGCGGGAAGCCGTAGGGCCGCACGAAGTTGATCGCGGCAGCGAAGTTAATGCCTGTCGGCACGTTACGCAGCGACTGATTGACGATGGTCGGCTGCGGCGGATAGCCGACGGTGCCGATAATGGGGTACTGGTCGTAGAAATAGGACCAGAACTTCACGCCGAGATCGTCGTACTCGGCTGAGCCCGGCACTGCCCGGCGCCACTCCTCACGCAGGCGCTTGGCCTCTTTCATCCAGTCCGGCGGCTCCTCGCCTTCCGCGCCGTCGGTTTGGATCCATTGAGCCCAACTGCCGGCCCAATAGCTCTCATACGTGTCCATGCCGTAGTGCCAGGACGCCCAACGTGTGAAGTAGGCCGCCGCTTCACTGATGTCCTGGGGCATCATCACTTCGGTAAACGTCTTCGCCCGTTCGCGGAAGAGCGCTTCCTCTTCAAACTGCCACTCGGCATGGAGACCCACCGCTTGCCAGTCCTTCACGATCAACGTGGCCATGTCTTCCTTGGGGCCCTCTTGGTCGGAGACCGTCAGCAAAATGCTGAACCGCTCACCGTCGGGCCTCAGGCGCCAGCCATCGCTGTCGCGCTTGTCGAGCCCAATCCCATCGAGCAGGCTATTGGCCTGGTCGGGATCGTACTCGGTGTGGAGCGTGCCCCACTCCGGCTTGAAGAAGCTGTACGACTCAAGCAGGTAGGGCGTGAACGGCCGCGCCAAGCCAAAGAACAAGGTCTCGTTGATGGCCTCGCGGTTGATGGCCACTGAAGCCGCGACCCGGAAGTCCTTCTCCCGAAAGATGGCGGCGACCGCCGGATCCTTGTACGTCTGGTTCGGGAACAGGGACATGGCCGACGTTCGCAAGCTGGAAGCAACCAACGTGCGGTATCCGCCGCGGTCCTCCTCCGCCCGATACAGCTCCATGTTCTTGAGGTCGAGCACGAACTGTGCAAAGTCAAGCTCACCAGCCGTGACCTTGATCTGGTAGACCTCCTTGTCCTTGATCCAGAAGTGGTTGACGTAGTCGATGTACGGCAACTGGTTTCCGGCCGTATCGACCGCGTGGTAGTAGGGGTTTCGCGCGAACTGCGTGACGTCGGGCGAGGCGCCGACGTTGACCCAGGGTCCAAGCGCAGGCCGGAAGGCCGCATCCTCACGCGACAGCGACGTGCTGGGCCCGTAGTAGAACTTGGACTTGAAGTGATCGGCCCAGGTTTCAAATCCGGCTTTCTCGGCGAGCCGCTGCGCGTCCGAGTTGTACTTCTCGTGGAAACGCTCGAGGTAGTGCCGCGGTGAGAACACCCATGGATCGCCGGAGTACCGTCCCATGCGATCCAGGTACTGGGGCGCGGGCCGGTCGAACTTGAACTCGACCACCGTGTCTTCGACCTTCACGATCTCGCGGAGTCCGATCCTCTCGGCGCCGTGCTGAAGACTGCCGCTCGGGTTGGCGAGGTCGTTGCCCCAAAAGTCCTCGTAGGTGAACATGAAATCGTCAGCCGTAAACGGCGCGCCGTCGGACCACTTGTGGCCTTCCCGAATCTCGAAGGTGAACGTCTGCAAATCACTGGAGACATCGAGGTTCTTGGCGAGGTCGAGAAACAGCTCGGTACCCGTCATGGCGTAAGCCATGAGACTGGCGTCGCCCCCGTAGCCGATCTCAATCGATCGGCGAATGCCGCCCAGCCGCAGCGTGCCGCCGTAGTTCCCGACTTGCTCGACCGGCTCGATAACCCACGGGTCCTTCGGCAGACGGCTATCGACTGGAGGCAGCGAGCCCGCCTGGACCCTGGCTGCCAGCATCGGCGCCTCCGAGAAGCGGGACGGCGTCGCCACTTCCTTGATGACGACGCGCTCGACGGGAATTTCCTTGACGACTTCCTTCGTGACAATCGTCTCGACCTGAACCTCCTTGACGACCTCGACCGGAACTTCCTTGATGATTTCCTTGGTCACCACCGTCTCGATCGGGACTTCCTTGATGACCTCTTGCCTCACCACGGTCTCGACCGGAACTTCCTTGATGACCTCTTTGACTTCGGTGACCGTCACCGTCACGGTCTTTTCAGTGACCTCGGCCTCGCCGCATGCCGCCAACACGGACATGGCCGCTGTCCCGGCGGTCATGGTCAGAAATCTTCGACGACTGAGCTTTGGCATACTAAAAATTCCTCCCCAGACTATTAGCCGGTCATAATCATACGTGAGCCGGGCAAACTCGGCGAGCGAAGCGGCTCGTCGCCGGCGGACCCGTGAGCCCAGATCTCGCGGCCCGCTTCTCTGGTGAACGAGGCTCTGCTTGAGCTCCGAGGCTCGTCGTCTCTCGACGGTGAAGGTCGTGTCCCCGAGTCTCGCGTCGGCGTCCCCGAGGCGCCGCAGCCGTGGGGCTGGTGAGCTCGGGCGCGTTGTTGATCACCGCGGTGGCAGAATGGCTGACCGGGTTGCAATGCGGCAGGTCGACTGCGGCCAGCCGAGAGCGACCCGCACGCCCGTGATCGTCGGCATGCGGCGACGGGTAGCCACCGTCCGCGTCGCAACCGCCCCACAGCGTGCGAGACCGGCGCCAGGGCGATTCCGAGGGCAACGACCACCCTGAACAGTTATCACAGTTATGGTGTGGCCAAGCGCTGTGGCAGGTTCTCCCACCACGCCGCTGGTGGCGAACAAAGCTTTCCAAACCTGTTAGGGCTGCTGGGAGCCCACACCCGGAATTGAACCGGGGACCTCGTCCTTACCAAGAACGCGCTCTTCCAACTGAGCTATGTGGGCCTGGCGCCGAGACTGCCGTGAGGCGGCAGAAGCGCGTGGACTAGGCGTCGAGGGCTTGCACCACCTCCTCGGCATGGTCGTCGGGCTTCACATCCGGCCAAACGGCGCTCACCATGCCGTCCTCATCGATTAAGAACGTGGCGCGCTGGGTGCCCATGAATGTCCGGCCACGCATAGTCTTCTCCACCCACACGCCGTAAGCTTCGATGGCCTGGCGCTCCACGTCGGCCAGCAGCGGAAAGTTCAGGTTGAACTTGCTGCTGAAGCGCTCGTGCGATTCGACCGGGTCGTCGCTGACACCGAACACGGCGGTCCCGCGGTCCGCAATCTCGGACATCCGATCCCGAAAGCCGCACGCCTCGCGGGTGCAACCGGGAGTGTCGTCGCGCGGGTAGAAGAACAGCACCACCTTCCGACCCCGCTGCTCATCGAGCCGAACGAGGCTGCCGTCGGTCGACTGGAGCTCGAAGTCGGGGGCGCGGTCGCCCACGCGCGGCATCGCCATGCGCAAACCCCTCAGGACGTAACGTCCCATCATCGCATCCTCGACCCTCCAGGGCCGACCCTCGCCGGAGGTCTGTGCGACCATCGGCGACACCAACCCCCGCCCCCACCGAAACGCTGACGCGCATGAGCACCTCCGCCTCTGGACCGTCATTCGATCTGACCGGCCGCGTGGCCCTGGTGACCGGCGGCGGTCGCGGCATCGGGCGCGGCATGGCCCTGGCGCTGGCGCACGCGGGCGCGGACGTCGTGCTGGCGGCACGCTCAAAAGACCAGCTCGAATCCACCGCCGACGAGATCGAGGGCATGGGGCGCCGGGCCCTGGCCGTACCCACGAATGTACGGGACCTGGACGAGTTGGCCGCCCTCTTCGACAAGACGGACAACGAATTCGGCCGTCTCGACATCCTGGCGAACAACGCCGGCATCGGTCTGCGCACGCCGGTGCTCGAGGTCACGCCCGAGGAGTGGGACCGGGTGCTCGACATCAACCTGCGCAGCCTGTTCTTCGCGTCGCAATACGGGCTGCGCCTGATGGTGCGCGGCGGCTATGGCCGCATCATCAACACCGGGTCGCTGACCAGCTTCCTGGGATTCAAGCCCATCTCGGTCTACGGCGCGTCGAAGGGCGGCGTGGCGCAACTGACCAAGGCCCTCGCCGTGGAGTTCGCCGAACAGAACATCACCGTCAACGCCATCGCGCCCGGCTACATCCTCACCGACCTCACCCAGCCGCGCTACGACGATCCGGTGTGGAGCAACTGGATTCTCGGGCGCACCCCGATGAACCGCTGGGGTATGCCGGATGATCTGGCCGGTGCGGTGGTGTTCCTGGCGTCCGAGTCTTCCGCGTTCGTGACGGGCCACGTCCTGCCGATCGACGGAGGCTGGCTGGCCGGGTAGAGGCCCGGGGACAAACTGGTGACCCGCGCTGCCCGTCCGGTGGCCCATGCTGCGTGCAGCACGGGATCTTCAGTCACACACAGTTGACGACGAACTGGACTCCGGCTCAGGCCCGAAGCGCCGAACCCCGCGGTCCTAGCCGGCGGCGGTCGGCTCGATCCAGACCGCCCCGTCCCGGTACCACTCCTTCTTCCAGATCGGGACGGTGGTCTTGAGCGTGTCGATGATGTAGCGGCAGGCCTCGAAGGCCTCGGCGCGGTGCGGCGCGCCGACCGCAATCACCACGCTGGCCTCGCCGATCCCCAGCTCGCCGATCCGGTGCACGATCTCCACGTCCGTCAGGCCCCAGCGCTCCTCCGCCTGCCGCCCGATGCGCTCCAACTCCTGCAGTGCCATCGGCTCGAACGCCTCGTACTCCAGCTTCACGACCGGGCGGCCGTCCATGTTGTCGCGCACGATGCCGTGAAAGGTGCATATGCCGCCATTTCCGGGCAGCGTCACCCGCTGGATCAGCGCGTCGGCGTCGATGGGCTCATGCGTGAGCTTGATGTTCATGCGCCCCCCGAAACCGGCGGGATCACCGCCAGCTCATCGCCATCCGCAAGGACCGTGTCCGGCGGCACGAACTGCTGGTTGCGCGCGAAGGAGACGTGATCGGCGCGGCCCGCCAGCGCCGGCACGTCGGCCGCCAATTGTTCAAACAGGCCGCGGGCCGTCGTGCCCTCGGGCACGCGCACCTCACGCCGGCGCTCGCCCACGGCTTCGGCCACCGAAGCGAACAGCAGCAGCGAAACCCGGATCGCCGCGCCGGCCGGCGCGGCGTCCGTGGCCGCCTGCGGCGCCCTTGAACCACTCATACTTCGAGCCTAGCAACAACCCCGCCGAGGGGCTGTGCGACCATCGACGTGATCGCAGCCGACAGGCCACGCCAATGACGCACGCGCACCACGGGTCCCGCTCAACCCAGGAGCACCGTCACGAGTCCGAGCGCATCGGCGCCGTCAAGTGCGCGGTGCTCGTCATCAGCGACTCGCGCACCGAGCGCACCGACCGTTCCGGGCGCACGGCCGAGCGGCTCATCACCGACGGCGGGCACGAGATCGTGCACCGGGATCTGGTGGTCAACGACGCCGACCTCATTCGCGGCGCGATCGACGCATCGCTGGCGGCAGGCGCCCAGTTCGTGTTCTGCACGGGCGGAACGGGGCTGGGCGACCGCGACATCACCGTGGACACGGTGACGCCGATGCTCGACAAGGTGCTCGACGGCTACGGCGAGTGGTTCCGCCGGGCCAGCTGGGACCAGATCGGACCCGCGGCCATCCTGTCGCGGGCCGTAGCGGGCAAGCTGGGCCGGGCGCTGATCGTTTGCTCACCGGGATCGACGGCTGCGGTGGAGCTCGCGTTGGGCGAACTGCTGGTGCCCGAACTGCGGCATTTCATCCGCGAGGTCTCGCGCTAGCGCAAAGACCTACGCGGCTTCGGCCTCTGCCTCTTCGGTCCAGTCCAGCATTTCGGGCGGAATCTTCTCCAGGTCCAGCAGCGAGTTGAGATGGTCGATGAAGAGCACGCCGTTGAGATGATCGGCCTCGTGCTGCACGGCATGGGCGAAAAGCCCGCGCGCGTCGAGCGAGACGCGCGACCCGTCGAGCTGCGTGAACGCCACCGTCACTCCCTCGGCGCGATTGACCATCGCACGGAATCCGGGCAGTGACAGGCAGCCTTCCACCATCTCCTTGCGCGCGCCGGTCAGTTCAATTTCGGGATTGATCAGCACGAACCGGCGGCCCGACAGCGAGTCCTCATCGTCGGGCGGCAGCTCCAGCACGAACAGGCGCGCGTGCACCCCGACCTGCGGCGCGGCGAGCCCAACTCCGGCATTGGCGTGCATGGTGTCGAACATGTCGCCCGCCAGGCGCACGAGGTCGGGCGTGATCTCGGCAACCGGCGCGCACGGTTCACGCAGCCCCGGGTCCGGTATTTCAAGAATTCGGCGGATCACCGGGCCAACGCGGGAGAGCAAGCGGGCGAGTCTAGCAACGGCCCTTTTGGCATCCGGCAGCGCCGGCGCTACCTTGAACCTGCGCTCCCGGCAATGGCAACCCTATTCCCGTACCCATCGGCAAAGGCGGCATGACGTGAAAGACCCCCGCACGCACAACGTAGCCAGTTCGTACGCGCTGTGGGAGCGCGCCAACCAGATCATTCCGGGCGGCTCGCAGCTCATCAGCCGCCGGCCCTATGCCTTTTCCAATGGATTCGCCCCGGTATACGCCGAGCGCGGCAAGGGCTCGCGCATCTGGGACGACCAGGGCGTGGAATACATCGACTTCGGGATGTCGGTGACCTCCGCCATCCTCGGTTACGCCGACGACGTCGTGGACGAGGCCGTGATCGAGCAGATCGGCAAAGGCGCGACCTACTCGCTCAACAGCGAGCGCGAGATCGAGCTGGCCGAGCTGCTGATCGACCGCATTCCGTGCGCCGAGATGGCGCGGTTTTCCAAGGGCGGCGGGGAGTCGTGCGCCATCGCGGTGCGCATCGCCCGCGGGGCCACGGGCCGGGACGTGGTGCTGTTCAGCGGCTACCACGGCTGGCACGACTGGTACCTGGCCGCCGGCCACCTGAAAGAGGGCGCGTTCGATCCGTTCGCCCTGCCGAACATCCGCGCCACCGGAGTGCCGAAGGCGCTCGAAGGCACCTCGATTCCGTTCCCCTGGGGCGAGCTCGAGCCGCTGGAGCGGCTGCTGGAGCAGCATCGCGGCCAGGTGGCCTGCATCATGATGGAGCCGATCCTGCTCGCCACTCGCCCGCCCGAGGGCTATCTGGAGGGCGTCCGCGAGCTGGCGACGCGCGAAAACGTGGTGCTGATCTTCGACGAGGTCACCACAAACTTCCGCTACGGCGCCAACGGCATCCAGGACTTCGTGGGCGTGGTCCCGGACCTGGCGTGCTTTGCCAAGGCCATCTCGAACGGCTACGCCATGGGCGCGGTGGTCGGCAAGCGCTGGGTGATGGAGCCGGCGGCGGACATGTTCGTCAGCAGCACCTATTGGAGCGATCTGGTGGGCATCACGGCGGCGATCACCACGCTCACCGAGATCGAGCGTCGGGACGTGCCGGGGCAACTGGCCGACTTCGGCGAGCGCTTGCAGTCGGGCATGCAGGAAGTGCTGGATGAGGTCGATCTGCCGGTGACGATCTCGGGCATGCCAGCGACTCCGGGCATCACCTTCACCGATCCGTTCGACGCCGACGAATCCAAGAAGCTGAACGCGCTGGTGGCGCAGGAAGCCGCCAAGCGGGGCATCTTGTTCAACACGCACCCGCGCCACAGCACAGCGCACGACGACCGCGACCTCGGCATGACGCTGGAGGTATTCCGCAAGGCCCTGCTGGTGACCAAGGAAGCGATCGGTCGGAACGCCGTCGACGACGTGCTGGAGGCCAGCCTGGCGCCGGCGATCATTCCGCGACCGACCTTGAAGCCAAGCAATTCGGGATGACTTCCGAGGAGTGGCCGCCGCTGCCGGAGTCCATCCAAACGCCGCGGCTGCTCCTGCGGCGGTACAGACTCAGCGACGCAGAGGATGCCTACGCCTACGCGCGCGACCCGGAGTGGGGACGCTTCCTCCCCCCTGTCCCACAGCCCTATGAGCGGCATCACGCCGACGAATTCGTCGCCGGGCAGGTGTTAGCGAATTGGAGCAAGGAGCCCGCCTGGGCGATTGAGCATGACGACCGGGTCGTCGGCGGCGTAAGCCTGCGGTTGTCTCCCCGAAATGGGCTGGCGGAGCTCGGCTATTCGATGGCCCGGTGGCTTTGGGGCCGCGGACTCACAACCGAAGCCGTGTCGGCAGTCATCGACGCAGCGTTCCGATGCCTCCCGCTTCGCAAGATCGCCGCCCGCGCGGCAGCCGCGAATCTCGGTTCGATTCGTGTCATGGAGAAGGTCGGGATGCAGTACGAGGGTCATCTGCGGCAGCACTGGGTTGTCCACGGCCAGACGTACGACTCCGTGCACTACGGCCTTTTGCGTGAGGAGTGGGAGCAGCAAGCGGACGCCGCGGAATGACCACCGGCGACTGGCCGCTGCTGCGGGAATCGATCCAGACGCCGCGGCTGCTCTTGCGACCGTTCAGGTTCGACGACGCGGATGACATATACGCCTATGCCAGCGACCCGGAATGGGGACGCTTTCTTGCCCACGAGCAGCCCTACGAACGCCGTCATGCGGAGGCCTTCTTGGCCGAGCGCGTGTTGGCGAAATGGCGCAAGAATCCTGCCTGGGCGATGGAGCAGGACGGTCGAGTGGTCGGCGGGTTGAGCTTGTGGCTGGCTCGCCGGAATCGACGGGCGGAGATTGGCTACGAGTTGGCCCGGCGGCTGTGGGGCCGCGGTCTCGCAACCGAGGCTGCGGCGGCGGTCATCGACGAGGCGTTTCGCCTGCTTCCGATCCGCAAGGTGACCGCAACCGCGAGCGCAGCCAACGTCCGATCAACGCGGCTACTTGAAAGACTCGGCATGCAGCGCGAAGCCCTGCTTCGACAGCACTGGGTACATCGCGGCGAATCCCTGGATGAGGTTCGCTACGGGCTACTCCGTGAAGAGTGGCAGCCGCTAGCCGGGCCCGCTTCCACCGAGCGACGCGCTTCACGATGACCACCGGCGACTGGCCGCTGCTGCGGGAGTCGATCCAGACGCCGCGGCTGCTCCTGCGGCGGTTCAGGCTCGCCGACGCCGAGGACGTGTATGCCTATGCGCGGGACTCGGAATGGCGGCGCTTTCTCTTCACGGTTCCGCAGCCCTACGAGCGGCGGCACGCCGACGAATTCGTGGCGGCAAACGTACTCACCGACTGGCGCACCAAGCCGCAGTGGGCGATCGAGCGCGAGGGCCGGGCCGTCGGAACGGTCGCGCTGTGGATCCAGCGCCGGCATGAGCGGGCGGAATTCGGCTACACCCTGGCGCGTTGGCTGTGGGGGCGCGGCCTGATGACCGAAGCCGTGTCGGCGCTCATCGACGAGGCGTTCGCCACGCTCCCGCTGCGCAAGGTCGCCGCCCGTGCGCTTGCCCCCAACATTGGATCGATTCGAGTGATGGAGAAAGCCGGTATGCAATTCGAGGCGGTGCTTCGCCGGCATTTCTCGCACCGCGACGAGGTATTTGACCTGGTGCACTACGGGCTCTTGCGCAAGGAGTGGGAGCAGCGGACGGGCACCGCTCGAAGCAAGCCCGGGTCTCAGCAATGACCACCGACGACTGGCCACCGCCGTCGGAGTCGATCGAAACGCCGCGGCTACACCTGCGACGGTATCGGCTCACCGACGCGGAGGATGTCTTCGCCTACGCGCGCGACCCGGAGTGGGGGCGCTTCATGCCCCCAGTCCCGCGGCCCTACGAGCGGCGCCATGCGAGTGTCTTTGTGGCCGGCCAGGTGTTGGCGAATTGGCGGCAAGAGCCTGCCTGGGCGATCGAGCACCAAGGTCGGGTGGTTGGCCGGGTGAGGCTGCGTCTGGCGCCGCGGCATGGGCGGGCGGATCTCGGCTATTCGATCGCCCGGTGGCTCTGGGGACGCGGCCTCACCACCGAAGCCGTATCGGCAGTCATCGACGAGGCATTCCGATGCCTGCCGCTGCGCAAGATCGCTGCGGGCGCAATTGCCGAAAACGTCGGGTCGATTCGAGTCATGCAGAAGGTCAACATGCAGCGCGAAGGAGTGATGCGTCGGCACTGGGTGTGCCACGGCCAGACTTGCGACTCGGTGCACTACAGCCTGCTGCGCGAAGAGTGGGAGCAGCGAGCGGGCGCCGCCGAATGACCACTGACGACTGGCCGCCGCTTTCGGAGTCGATCCAAACGCCGCGGCTGCTCCTGCGGCGGTATCGACTCAGCGACGCGGAGGACGTCTTCGCCTATGCCCACGACCCGGTGTGGGCGCGCTTTCTCCCCGGGGTCCCCGAGCCCTACGAGCGGCACCATGCCGACGAGTTTGTCGCGTCGCACGTCCTGAAGGACTGGCGCACCGAGTCTCATTGGGCGCTCGAGCACGCGGGCCGCGTGGTCGGACACGTGGGGCTAACACCGGCGCCTCGGCATGGACGGGTGGAGCTGGGCTACGAACTGGCCCGGTGGTTGTGGGGCCGCGGTCTCATGACCGAAGCCGCGTCGGCGGTGATCGACGAGGCGTTCCGAAAGCTCCCACTCCGCAAGATCCTCGCCCACGCGATTGCCGCCAACGTCGGCTCGACGCGGGTGATGGAGAAGGTCGGCATGCGGCACGAGGTAACGCTGCGCCAGCACTGGGTCTTCCGCGGTCAGGCCTATGACGCGGTGAACTACGGCCTCATACGCGAAGAGTGGGAACGGATCGCGGGGAATCCGAGCGGCGGGGAAAACGCACAACGTCCGTAGATTCCTCACGGCGTTTGGAAGAACGCAGCTGGCGCCTCACCGTTGTCATTTCGAGCGCACTACTCCGTCATTCCGAGCGCAGCGAGGAATCCAAGGCGCGAAAAAAGCGCAACGCCCTTAGATTCCTCACATTCGTTCGGAATGATCAGGGCGAATGGCTATTCGACTACAGGAACACCCCGAAAATGTCGGCGAAGACCAGCCAGTACCAGATGAGGTAGGCGCCGGCGCCGAGCATGAAGAATGAACTGGCGCGGTGGACGTGCGGCAGCGCGCCGCGCAGCCAGCGTGATATCGCGTCGCGAAACAGCGCCGCACCCAGCGTCACCGCCACGATCACCACGCCCATGCCCAGCGAATAAGCCACGTATTGGCTGAGGGACTCGAAGAATCCCTCCGTCGCGAGCGACCCGCCCACCACGACCATGAAAATCGGCAGCGTGCAGCTGAGCGATCCGACGGCGTAGGCGATTCCGAAGACGAAGGCGTTGCCAAGGTTGCGGCGCGGCGTCACCTGAATGCGGCTGGCCGCGAGGATGCCTACGTAGCGATGGGACACGAGTAGAAAGACCCCGAACCCGACCATCGCGATCCCAATGACCAATCCCAGGTAGGGAAAGACCTGACCAAGCGCCGAGCCGCCCGCGGACACGACCGCTCCGAACGCAACGAAGATCAGCACGAACCCCAGGGTCGCCGTGATGGCCACACCCAAGGCGCGGGCCAGGCGTAGTGGCGCCGCAATCTTGTCGTAGCCGGCTTCCTCGGTGCCCAACTGATAGGCGATGTACGACGGCAGCATGAAGAAGCCGCACGGATTCACGCTGGCGACAAGTCCTGCCGCGGCGGCAAACCCGATGGGCAGCGCCCCGGCAAAGTCGGCCAGTGCGGCTTCAGCGTTTCCTTGAACGGAGACCAGGACGCCGATCAGCGCCCCGACCACCGCGGCCGGGATGGCATAGGCCAGGATCGCGGCGCTCTTGGGGCGCTTGCGCGGCTTCGACATCGCCGCCGAGGCGTCGCCGGCGCTCATTGGCCCGCCTCCGAGGCCTCTTCCAGCTCGGCGACCAGGTCGAGCAAGCCGTTCTTGTCGAGCACGCCGTTCCAGGTGCGGACGATCGTGCCGCGCGGGGTGATGAAGACGGTGGCGGGCATGCCGAGGATGCGGTACTCGATCAGGATCTTGTTGTGGAATGTGGTCCCGAGCGGATAGGAAATTCCCAACTCCGACATCAGGTTGACGGCGTCTTCGGTGGAGCCGAGGTTGACGAACGGGCCGACGTCCACGCCGAAGAGGATGACGCGGTCCTTGAACTCCTCGTAGGCCTCCTGGAACTCGGGCATCTCGCGGCGACACGGGGGACAGAGTCCGGCCCAGAAGTTCAACACCACGGGCTTTCCGATTGCCAGGATGTCGGTGAGATTCATAGACATGCGCCCCAGGGACTCGCTCGGCGCGTAGTGCTCCCAGGTGAAGTCCGGGGCCGTCATCTGGTCACCGGCCGGGAAGCTTCTGACGTCGGATTCCGATGTCGAGGACTCTTCGGGTTCAGGGGCGGCCGTGGGCGTTGGCGTCGGTTCGGGAGCGGTCGTTGGTGTCGGCTCGGGGGCAGCCGTAGCCGTCGGCTCGGGCGCGGCCGTAGTCGCCGCGGTCGTCGCAGCGGCTGTCGCCACTGCCGTGGCCTGCGGAGTCGCGGCAACCGTCGCTTCCGCCTCGGCGGCGACCTGCTCGTCGTCTCCGGTCTCACCGCACGCCGCCAGCGCGGTCGCGGCGACCACCGCCCCGCCGATCAGGAATCGGCGGCGCGACATCCACCGCACCGGCATCACCGTAGTCACTGCGCATCCCCCTCCGGGATTGGTTCTATCCAATAGTGCCTGGTTCGCAGGCGTGCCGTCTCAGCCGACCCACTCCGCCTACGCCGAAGCCGATTCATGAGATTACGCCCTGCGAGGTTCCCGTTCAGAGAGGAATACGTAGCCGGGCCGCGATCGGTGCTCGCCGGACCGTGGGTATATTCACAAACATGCGCGAGTCCGAGCCGGCGGAAGCGATTTCGCCCAGCGACGCGGGAAGCATGACGGACCAAACCCCCGTACTTCCCGTGCGCCTGCGCGTGGCAATTGCGGCTGTCTCGGTCGCCCTGCTGCTGGCGTTCATCGTTGTGATGGCGTTGGCGTTGCGCGGACAGACCGACCAGGGGCAGTTCGGCATCTTCGCCACCGGGCGCACGGTAGATCTGGAGCCGCGTCCGGCGCCGGACTTCGTGCTGACCACCTACGACGGAGAGCAGCTGCGACTCTCCGACTTCCGCGGGCAGGTCGTGCTGCTCAACTTCTGGGCGTCCTGGTGCCCGCCCTGCCGGGTGGAAGCCCCGGTGCTGCAGAGCGCCGCCGAGCGCCTGGGCCCGGCGGGACTGGTGGTGATCGGGATCGACGTGTGGGACGACGAGGCGCAAGCCCGGGCCTTCCTGGACGAATTCGACATCACCTATCCCAACGCTGAGGACACCACGCGGTCGATCCCGGTCGAGTACGGGGTGACCGGACTGCCGGAGACATTCGTCATCTCGCGCACCGGCGTGCTCGTGCGGCGCTGGGTAGGTCCGATCGACCACGAACAGCTGGCCGACCTGGTGGCGCCGCTGCTGGAAGGCAACTAGATTTCGTCTATGCGAGCTTTACCCGGTTGGGCGATCCGACTCCGCTCGTGGTGAGCCTGTCGAACCACGCGCTTACCGCAAGCTCGTGCAGCGCCCTTCGACAAGCTCAGGGCGAACGGATAGAGCTGGCTGCCGGTCTGCCGAGACTAGAGACGCACACCGGCCAACCTGGCCTAGGGGCAGCAGACAGGCGGCGTGCCGGGGTTCAGGCGTCGTCGGACGACTCCGGCGATGGCGTCTTACGCAACGCGAATCGCGCTCGACCCCCGCGCTGTTCAATGGTCAGCGTATGTCCGCTCAGCACCGCCGCCGCTTCGGCATCCGCGGCCAGGATGGGCCGGTTGTCGAACGTCACGGTCTTGTCGCCGTCCAGCAGCTCGTCGGGCTCGAGACGCACGTCCAGCTCGCCGGCGGCGTTGCGAAAGGCATGCGCGCGGATGACACGCTTCTCCGCAAGCGACGCGTCGTCGACGGCGGCGCGCAAGGCAAGGGCGGCCTGATGGGTGACCACAAGCATGATTGGTTGGCACGGTACCGCAGGCGGCATGTCTGGCTGGGCGCTGCCTCGGCGATTGCGCCGAGGAAGGTCAGCAGGACGCTCGGGGTTGGAGCCCTGGGAAGATCCGAACGTCCCCAGGCTGACGATGGGTGGATTCCCGCCTCCGCGGGAATGACGAAGTCTCAGCGACCAATCGGCGAAACTGGCGCCGTCAGGAGCCAGCCGTGCGTGTGATGACGGCCAACGTTCGCAACGCCGACCGCGCCGACGACGGCCATTCCTGGGAAAGCCGAAAGAAAGTCTGCGCGCGCGTGATCGCTGCGTGCAAACCCGATGTCGTGGGCGTGCAGGAAGCGACCATCGACCAGGTCGAGTGGATCGCGGCGGCGCTGCCGGAGCACGCCTGGCATGGGCTGCGGCAGGATCCGCATGGGCATCCCCGCAACGCAGTCTTTGTCCACAGGTCCCTGGAGCTCGTGGACCGGGGAGGCTTCTGGCTGTCGGGCACGCCGCATGTGCCGGGCTCGACCGGATGGGGCGCCAAGTACGCCCGCCACGTGAATTGGCTGGTGCTTGCGGACGACTCGGGTAGCGAGTGGCGGGTCTCCAACACCCACCTCGACCACATGAGCGAGCAAGCGCGGGCGGGCGCGGCGCGGCTGCTGGCCGAGGACGCCGCCGCCTGGCCCGATGAGACGCCCCAAGTGCTCATGGGCGATTTCAACGCCGGCGCCGGCAGCACGCCCCTGACGACGCTGGAACGCGCGGGCTGGCGCGACGCCTGGGCGATCGCGAACCCACACCAGACGGACTCGGGCCTAACTCGGCACGGATTCGGCCAGGAGGCCGCGGCCCATCCGCAGCGCATCGACTGGATCATGGTCCGGGGTCCGGTGGAGGTCCGCGCCGTCCAGGTCATCCGCGACCGGCCCGACGGCGCGTGGCCCTCGGACCACTACTTCATGTGGGCCGACGTCGAGGCCGCTCGCTAGTCGTACAGCTCGCTGACCGAGACGACGCTGCCGCCGTCAGCCGCCGAGCGATAGGCCGCGTCCAGCAGCTCCACGCTGCGCAGGCCGATCGTTCCCGGCGATCCGTTGGGCGCTCGCCCCAGGCACACGTCGACCAGGTTGGCCGCGGTCTCGAAGCGCGGATAGGTGTCGTCCGGGTTGGGAATGCTCACTTCCTCGGTCGGACCGTCGTGGCGGGTGATGGTCAAGTGACCTTTGATCGCATCGAGCAGGACGTACCCGTTCTCGCAGTAGACGCGCACGTCGAGCTGGCCCGCGTCGCCGGTCGGCATATTGCCGGTTCCAGACACGACGCCCACGGCGCCGCCCTCGAACTGCACGCTCATCGCGTCGACCAGGTCCAGCGGCACGTCGTAGTTGTTCATGACCGCCGATACGCGTTCAGCGCGCAGGCCGGAGACGAAGAACATCAGGCCGGACGAGTGCGTGATCTGCAGGTGACCCTCGCCGCCGCCTGACACCCGGGGATCGTTGTAGACCGCGTCGGGGCCAAGGACCTTCCAGTCAAACACCGGGCGATAGGCCTCGGAGTTGCCGCGAAGGAACTCGATGATCATCGAGGCGTAGGCGTTCACCACGTGCTGGGGCTCGCCCAACTCGCCGCTTGCGATCACCTCGCGAGCGCGCAAGGCGGTGCGCGTGAAGTGCCAGGGATAGCCGATGATCAGCTCCCGCTCGGCCGCGGCGGCCCGGTCGACCAGGTCGCGCGCATCGGTCGCGGTGAGCGTCATGGGTTTCTCGAGCATCACGTGGCGCCCCGCGTCCAGGCAGGCGGCGGCGACCGCGTGGTGCGCCGCGTGGGCCACGGCGACGATCACGCCGTCAAGCTCCTCTTCGGCCAGCAGATCGTTGACGTTGGAATACGTGGCGTGTCCGGGGAACGCATCCGCTGCCTTTTCGAGACGCTCGGGGTTCGCGTCGCAGATGGCGACGAGCTCGGCCAGCGGGTTGTCCCGCAGTCCGGGAATGTGGGTGTAGGTCGACCACCAGCCGGTGCCGATGACGCCGATGCGTGCGCGCTCGCTTGACATGCTCAGGCCCTCGAAACGGTTATCTACGGCGCATCGTACGCCGCGCGTCGATCGACTTCAGTAGGGGCGACGCATGCGTCGCCCCTACGAGGCCTTGCCGGCGCACGCACGGGCAGGCTTGAGCTCGGCGGACACCCCCGAAACGCCGGGGGCCTTGGCATAGCCCGTGAGCTCGACGTAGCCGTAGCCCGCGGTGCGGCCATTCTCGATTATGTCAACCAGGCCTTCCCAATAGATGTTGCCCGTGCTGTGCCGCGTGTCCAACTCCTGGTCGGCCACTACCGGTTGCACGAGCACGTCCAGGCCCAGGACCGGAATCAGCACTCGCCAGGCCGCGGGGTAGGTCGTGCCGGTTCTGGGACTCATCCAGATGCCGAGCGGAATCGTGGTGAAATCGTCGCCGGTCAAGTGCAGCGGCGGCCCCCGACCGCTGAGGGTGGCGTACGCCAGCACCTCGCGCCGGCGCTCGTCCCAGATCTCGGTGAGCATGAGGTCGCGTCCGTCGTCGAACCGCAGGCTCATCCAATCCCATCCACCCGAGCTCACGGAGATGAAATCGCCCCATTGATGGTCGAACCAGGCGGTGCCGCTGACGCCGACCTCGCCGCCGGCATCCACGAGTCGCCCGGTCACGCTCATCCGCGGGTAGGAGTAGTAGTAGCTCCAGCCAAGCGGACCGAAGTCGAGCAGGCCGTCGTGGTGCTCGACGGCCGGATACGCGGGATCGAATTCGAGGCTCACGGCGTAGCCGGGCATGTCGGCGTCGACGCTAAACCGATCGCCGTCGAAGGCGAGCCGCCAGCCGTCGACGCATAGGTCCAGGTCGTCGGGCGGTCCCGCGCTCAGTCCGAGCGCGGTGCGCTCGTCGAACACCACGCGGTCGCCCGCCGGATCCGTGATCGCGAAGTGCGCCGCATAGGCCGGGGGACCGCCGCCACGCACCGCTTGAAAGATGACGAATTCGAAGCCCAGGTCGCGGCGGTCGCCGGTGGTCAACCGGCCGGTGAAGTACCACCACTCGCTCAAGTTGTCGTGCGGCGCCTCGTCGGCGGGCAGGTCGATGGGCGGGAACGTGCGCTCGTCCGAGCTTGGCGTCGGCGCGGCTGTCAGCGGAGTCGGCGCCTCGCCGCAGGCGGCGGCAAATGCCGCGAGGAGAAGGGCGAATCCCGCCAGGGAAACCCCGGCACGTCTCGGGCCAGCGAAGAACCCGCGAGGAGGTGTTCGTCGCTTCCAGCTTGAATTGCCGGTGGATTCCCGCCTCCGCGGGAATGACGGAGGGATGGCGCAGCGGCGCGTCATCGCGGGAAGAGCCTTGGCGGCTCGAACAGCCAGGACGGCGCCCACCAATTCCACCGTCCCAGCAGCCGCATGGTGGAGGGCACCAGCAGCGAGCGCACGATCGTGGCGTCGACGAATACGGCAACCGCAGCGCCAAGCCCGATGGCCTTCACCAGCACCACGTCGGCGCTGGTGAACGCCAGGCTCACCACGATCACGACCAGCGCGGCATTGGTGATCACCCGACCGCTGCGCGCCAGGCCCTGCGCCACGCTGTCGGCGTTGCTCAGCCCTGCGTCGCGGCCCTCCTTGATCCGCGAGAGCAGGAAAACCTCGTAGTCCATGCTCAGCCCGAAGAGCACGGCAAACAGGATGATCGGCGCCGTGGACTCAATGAAGCCCAGCGGTTCGAATCGCAGCACGTTCTCGAGCCAGCCGTCCTGGAACACGAGCACCAGCGCGCCGAAGCTCGCCAGCAGGCTGAGGACGTTCATCACCACCGCCTTGAGCGGCAGCACCACCGAGCGAAACTGCGCGACGAGCGCCACGTAGGTCACCAGCAGGATCAGGCCGACCGCCCGCGGAAAATCTCCGTAGAGACGATCGACAAAATCCCCCAGGCTGGCAGCCCCGCCGCCGACGAGCGCATCCAGCCGGTTGGCGTCGCGGTAGTCGCGGATGGCATGCACGAGTTCGCGTGCCTCGTCCGATGTTGCCGACGCCCGCGGCTCGACGATCATCAAGACGGTCCGGTCGTTGGTCAGCCCCTCGACGGTGGCGGCGCCGAAGGCGTCCGGAATCGCCGTGGGATCGCGGTAGAGCAACTGGTACTGCTCCAGCGTGATGCGCGGATCGATGGTCACGTGGCTGTAGACCCGCGCCACGCGCGGGTCGGCCAGGAGGGACTGTCCCAGGGCGTGCATGCGGGCAATCGATTCGGGCGCGAGCGCCGGAGCATTCAGCCGGGTCACGATGGCGAGCGGAGCGGGCTGGCCTTGACCGAATTCCTCGCTCATGGCGTCGTAGGCCGCGCGCGCGGGGCTGTTCGACCCAAGAACCGAGGCGTCGGCGCCGCGGACGCGCACGTGGAGGAACGGCACGCCGAGGAGAATCAACAGCGCGCTCACGGCCAGAAACACCGGCAGCGGCCGCCGCATGACGGCGTGCGCCAGTCGGGTCCATCCGTCGCGAACTCTGAATCGCGGGCTCGGCACCGCCCAGCGGTTCACGTTGGGTCCCAGCTCGGCCAGGATCGCCGGCACCAGCGTCAGCGCCGCCGCAACGGCAATGAACACCGCAATGGCGCCGCCGATGCCGATGGATCGCAGCATCATGAACTCGAACACGCTCAGCGACGCCAGCCCCACCAGCACCGCGAGGCCCGAATACACCACCGCGCGGCCCGCCGTCCGCATGGTTACTCGCACGGCGTCTTCAACCTCCCGGCCCCGCCGCAGCTCCTCGCGAAACCGGCTCACGAGGAATAGCGAGTAGTCGGCGCCGAGGCCGAGGCCGACCAGGGTGACGACGTTGAGGGCAAACACCGAAAAGTCCGTCACCTGGCCCACCACCCAGACGGCGGCCAGCCCGAGCACGACGGTGGCGCCGCCGGCGACCAGCGGAATCGCCGCCGCCACGATCGAGCCGAAGACGAGGATCAGGACCACCAGCGCGAAGGGGCCGCCGATGAGCTCCGCGCGGCGCAGGTCGCCTTCGCTCAGGGTCTGGATGTCGCTGTAGAACACGGCGGAACCGGCCACGTGCGTCTCCAGCTCCGGGGTCGCCACCAGCTCGCGAATCGTGGGCACGAGATGATGGGCCTCTTCGATGTCCAGGCTGATGAACACCGTGGCGTAGCCCGCGCGGCCGCTGGGCGCGATCTGGGTGAAATTCTGCCAATGGGGAATGACGGCCACCACTTCGGGCAGCGCGGCCAGTGGCTCGAGCGCCGCCGCGGCCGCCGCGATGAAGCGAGGGTCGGTGGCGTCCAGCTCGTCGCTGCGAAAGAGAACTTCGATCGGCGTGCCGGGGTCGTCCAGGTCGTTGGACAGACGCTCGAGCGCCAGCTCGGCTTCGAGTCCGGGTGCCGAGAATCCCCCCGCGCGAAGGACCGAACCCACCTGCGTCGCGGCGATCAGCGCAACCGCCGCGACAACGATCCATAGCCCGATGACCACCCGGCGCCGGTCGATCACCCACGACGCGAGGGTGTCCAGCATCTAGCGCATATGGGCCCCGGCATGCAGGTTCGGCAGCACGCGCCGGGCGCCCGTCACTGGGTCCTCCATCACCCGAGCATCCACGTCGAACACCGTTTGGAGCAAGGCGGAGTTGCTGAGATTTCGCGGTTCGTCGACCGGCACGACTCGCCGCGCGGCGCAGCCCGGACGTTCGTAGGAAGGTGCCGGGATGTTCGCCTGGGAGTGACGCCGATCGGGTGGCAGCGGCACGAGGCGTACCCTCTGGTGGCCCAGCGTCTCGGAGCATTTGCGTCAACGACCCGCGTCCCGGCAGTCCGCGCGACCTGCTGAACCGCCAGTACGTCGTCGTCATCGCCGCCATGTCGATCGGCGTGGCGGGCTGGCTGCCGGTCAACAACTTTCTCTCGCTCTTCGTGCGGGACGAGCTTGGCGGCGACTTGCTGGGCGCCGCCTTGTTGCTGATCGCCATTCAGGGCGGCACGGCGACGCTAGGTCTCGCAGGCGGTCTGTGGATACACCGGGTCGGCAGCCGCTGGACCTATGCGCTGGGGCTGGCCGGCATGACGGCGTTCGTGCTCGTGATGACGGTTGCGGCCGGCGCCGCCGTCGTACTGGTCGCGGCGCCGTTCCTGGGCGTAGCGCTGGCGTTGCACTGGGCCGGATCGCAGACCTACGTGCTGGAGGTGTCGCCCGCGGCCCGCCGCGGGCTTGCCACCGGGATCATGAGCTTCGCCATCATCGCCGCGCCGGGGATTGCCGGCATTGCCTTTGGGCAAATCGCCGAGAGCGCCGGACTTCGGGCGATGACCGGGGTCGCCGGCGGAATGATCGGCGGGGCGCTGCTCCTGGTGGCGCTCTTCCTGCCGTCCACCACACGTCGTCAACGCGGACCAAGCCGCTCCGCCGGTGACGTGTTTCACGCGCTGCGCACCGTTCCGGCTCTCGCCATGGTGGCGGCTCGGTCCGGAACGACCGTCGCCTTCGGCGTGATCGTGTTGCTGACGGGTCCCAAGCTGGTGGCCGCCGGCGGCGACCTGCGCTCGGTTGGGCTATTCACGCTGGTCAGCGCGTTGGGCGGCGCGGTCGCGCAGATCGGCATCGGCCGGCTCTCGGACGCCATCGGGCGGACGGCCATATTCGCGCTATCGCTGGTCGTCGGCGCCGGCGCGGCCATAGGCTTTGCGCTGGCCGACGACGTGGTCGCCTTGCTCACGCTCTCCGGCGTGATCTACCTCGCGTTCGGGACGCACCAAACGGTGCTCCCGGCGATCGCCGGCGACATCTCACGCCCCGGCCAGTTGGGCACCATGATGACCTTGCAGACCAGCGCCTTCGCGCTGGGCATGATGTTCGGCGCGGGCGCCACGGCGGCCCTTGCGGCCACGGCGCCCGACGCGGCGTTCTACGTCGGCGCCGCGGGCATGGGCGTGGCGCTGGCGGTGACGCCCTGGCTGCGGCCTAGGCCTACAGGTGCATCACCACCATCTTGAGCTCGGTCATTTCCTCGACGGCGTACTTCGGGCCTTCCTTGCCGAGGCCGCTGTCCTTCACGCCGCCATAGGGCATCAGGTCGGTGCGCCACTGGGTGCCCCAGTTGATGTGGATGTTGCCCGAGTCCACGTCGCGGATGAATCGCATGGCCGAGTCGAGGCTCTCGGTGAAGATCGAGGCGCTGAGACCGTAGTTGGAGTCGTTGGAGATCGCGATGGCCTCCTCGATGTCCGCCACGCGCGTGACGCCGACGGCCGGCCCGAACAGCTCGTCGCAGGAGAGCCGCATGTCCGGCGAGACGTTGGTCACGAGCGTCGGCTCGAACATCTGGCCGTTGCGGCCGCCGCCCACCAGCACCTCCGCGCCGCCCGCCTGGGCCTCGTCGATCCACTCGCCGACGCGCACGGCGTCGCTCTCGCGAATCATGGGGCCCATGCCCGTGGACTCGTTGAGCGGGTCGCCGGTGGCGATGGCTTCAACCTTGGGCTTGAGCGCGTCGATCAGATCGCCGTAGACGGAGCCGGTCGCCAGCAGACGCTGGGTCGAAATGCACACCTGGCCGGCGTTCGCGAACGCCGTCTGCGGCAGAACCTCCGCCACCTTGTCGAGGTCGGCGTCGGGCATCACGATCGCCGCCGAGTTGGACCCCAGCTCCATCGTGACCTTCTTGATGCCGGCGGCCTTGCAGATGCGCTCGCCGATGTCGCGGCTGCCGGTGAACGTCACTTTGCGCACGCGCGGGTCGGACACCAGTGCGTCGCCGATCTCCGAGCCCGGACCCGTGATGATGTGCACCGCCTCTTCCGGCACGCCGGCCTCGAGCAGCAGCTCGATCACGCGCACGCCCATCAGCGGGGTGTCGGTGGCCGGCTTGACGACCACGGCATTGCCCGCCGCAATCGCGGGGCCGACCTTGTGGCAGACCAGGTGCAACGGGAAGTTGAATGGACACACTGCGGCCACGACCCCACAGGGCACGCGCACGGTGAATCCGAACTTGTCCTTCACGCCCGGGCCACCGTCGAGCGGGATCACCTCGGCGCCGAGGCGCTTGGCCTCCTCGGCGGACAGGTACAGGATCTCGGCAGCGCGAGAGACCTCGAAGCGGGCCTCCGAGATGATCTTGCCCTCTTCCTGGGTCAGCATGCGCGCCAGCGACTCCTGGTCACGCAAGATCAGATCGCCCGCCCGATGCAGGATCTCGTAGCGCTCGAACCCGGTCAGCTCGGCCATGACTTTGGCGCCGCGCTCGGCGCTCGCCAGCGCGCGGTCGACGTCATCCGCCGAGCCACGGGGCACGGTGTCCACCACCGACCCGTCGTACGGGTTCAGCACGTCAATCGAGTCGCGACCATTCGTCCACTGACCCGCCACATACATCTTCATCAGGCGTCATCCCATGGCAATCGGATCCGATAGCGAATGGTGGCACATGTACGGGCCGCGCGCCGCCCCGCACACCTACCCGGCAGGCGGTCGACTGCTTGCAGCCCGCCTGCATTTGTGAAACATTTTGCAAACGGTGCAGAACGCTAGGTTCAGGGCACTGATGTGGTCTCGCGCCGCATCTCCCGCACGCAGCTTCCTGAGCGACGCTCGCGTGCCGCTACGCACACTCTTGGACAACTGCGCCGGTTGCGCGCGCTCGCATGAGGCGGTGGTGTGGAGCTAAGGGAGCTCACCGCGAGCGACTGGGCCCAGTTGACCGAGTTGAACGTGCATCTCTGGATTCTGGCGGCCGTGCTCATTGGAACCGGGCTGGTGTACGCGCTGGCCCATGCCCTGATTCCGTCGCTGGTGCTTACCGGCGACATCGAGCCACAGCATGGGCGCATGATGCGCGCGCCGCTTTACGCCGTCATGACCGCCGGTCTCGGCGCTCTGACGGCCATCATCATCAAGGCCACGCTGCTGGCCCTGGACTTTCTCCCGACGTTGCTCCCGCGGCTGGCCATTTGAGTGTTGGACTCATTCCGGGCGCTCCTACCTCGCCTCTCCCCGAAGCAGTTGATCGTCATCAGCGGCCTCGGGGCCGTGCTGGGCGGCGGCGCCATTGCGCCGGTCATCCTGCTGATCGTGCTTGGGGCCATGGGCGGAACCATCACCGGGCCGCCGGAGCAGCCGATCGCGTTCGACCACGCCGTGCACGCCGGCAAGGCCGGCATCGCCTGCGAGTTCTGTCACCGCGGCATCCCGGTCGTCGAAAACACAGCGACCGCGCTGGGTACGCCGGTTTCCGCCGCGGCCACCATCCCTTCCGTGGAGCAGTGCATGTTCTGCCACTCGGTGGTCGCCACCGAGAGTCCCGAGGTGCAGAAGATTCGCGCCGCGTGGGAGACCGGCACCCCCATCGAGTGGATTCGAGTACACCGCCTCCCGGACCACGTGGACTTCGTGCACGACCCCCACATCCGCGCCTTGGCCGAAACCCATCCGAGCTTCAGCACGGCGCAGATTTGCGCGACGTGTCACGGCGACGTGGCGTCCATGACCGAGGTCGAGCAGGTGCGGGCGCTCAACATGGGCGACTGCCAGGGCTGCCACCGCGAGAACAGCGCCCCGCTGGATTGCGCGGTATGTCACAAATGATCGAGGCCAGGCGATGAGCGGAATCGCACGACGTCGATTTCTCACCGGTGCGGCGGCGCTGGCCGGCGGCGCCACCGTGGTCGCCTGCGCGGCGCCCGAGCGCGAATCGCGCGTGCAGAGCTTCGTGCACTCGCCCGAGCAGACCCTGCCCGGCCAGGAGCTGTGGTTCGCCACCGCCTGCGCCCATTCCACGGGCGGCAACAGCGTGGTGGTACGCACGGTGGATGGCCGCGCCAAGAAGGTGGAGGGCACGAAGGGCTTCCCGGTCAACCTGGGCAAGACCAACGTGCGTGGGCAGGCAGGCGTCCAATCGCTGTACAACCCGGACCGGCTCAAGACCCCCCTGCGCCGGCGTGGCACGCGCGGCGAGGGCCGGTTCGAGGCCATCGGCTGGCCCGAGGCGCTCGATCTGCTGACGGAGAACTTTGGCTCCGCGAAGAATCCGCTTGTCGTCACCGGGCCGATCAGCGGCACGCGCCTGCACGTGCTGGCGCAATTCCTCGCCAACAGCGAAGGCCGTCACCTTGTCTACGAGGCGCAGGACACGACCACCATCCGCGAAGCCGCGCGGCTGATATTCGGCTACACCCAGCTGCCGCACTTCGACATCGCCAACGCGGGGGCGGTCCTCTCGTTCGGCGCGGACTTCTTGGGCACGTGGCTGTCGCCCGTCCACTACAGCACCGCCTACGGCAAGTTCCGCGAGGAGCCCAAGCGGGGCCGGTTGATCCAGATCGAGTCCCACATGTCGCTGACCGGAGCCAACGCGGACCGGTGGATTTATGTCAATCCGGGACACGAAGGCGCGCTGGCGCTCAGCATCGCCCAGGTCATTGCCGCCGAGAACCTGACCGGCGACGACCGCTGGTTCGATCCGGTCAACGCCGTGGGCGGCATTGACGCCCTCAACGCCTATGCGCCCGAGCTGACGGCGGCGCGCACCGGCGTGGCGCCCGACACCGTGCGCGAGATCGCGCGGGACTTCGCCACCCATCCGCCCGCGCTGGCCATCGCCGGCGGCGCCGCGCTCGCCCAGACCAACGGCCTCGACAACGCCGCGGCCGCCTTGCTGCTCAACCGCATCGTCGGGAGCGCCGGTGCGGCAGGCGGCGTGCGACCAAATCCCGCCGCCCCGGCGGCGGTGCCGGCTGCGGCGGCGGGAACGCCGTTCAACCAATGGGGCGCGCTGGCTACCGGGCTACTCGACGGCAGCGAGGAAATCGACGCAGCCTTCTTCTATGACGTCGATCCGGTCTACGGATTGCCCGCGTCAACGCGCTTCGCGGACGCCCTCGGCAAGATGTCGTTCGTGGTCGGCATGGGCACGTTCCTCAACGAGACGCTCGCGCGCGCCGACCTGGTGCTACCCGCCACCCATCCCTTCGAGGAATGGGGCGACTATGTGGCCGATCCCGCGCCCAACATGCAGGTCGTCGGCTACCAGCAGCCCGTGGTCACCTCGTGGACCAATGCGCGCAGCTTTGGCGACGTGATGCTGGCGTTGACCTCGGAGCTCTTCCCCGACGCGCCGCCGCCCTGGACGACCATGCGCGACGCCGTCCGCGACGGCGCCCAGGCGCTGATCGGCCAAGATGGCTTCGACCGCGGCTGGATCGAGCTGCTGCGCACCGGCGGTCGATGGCAGGACGGAGAAGGCCGCGAGGCCCAGGCCGACCAGCCCGATTGGCACATCGGCCTGCTGGCCGAGCCGGCGTTTGCCGGCGACACCACGGAGTTCGATCTGCACCTCATGCCCTTCGAGAACGTGGCGTTTGGCGCCGGCAGCGAGTCGGCAAACCCCTGGCTGCAGGCCACGCCCGACCCGCTGACGACCGTCACCTGGACGACCTGGGCCGAGCTGAACCCGGCGACGGCCCAGCGCCTGGGCGTGAAACGCAACGATGTGGTGCACATCGACACGCCGAATGGCACGCTGCGGGCGCGCGTGTACGAATCGCCGGTGGCGCCGCCCAATGTCGTGGCCGTCCCAATCGGGCAAGGCCGCGAGTTCGGCAGCCGGTGGAATGTCGATCGGGGAGCGAACGTCATGCAGACCCTGGCCGCCCAAGCCGTTGCCGGCTCCGGGTCGCTGGCCTGGGGAGCGACGCTGGCGCGCGTGCGACCGGCCGGCGAACACGAGCGGCTGCCAACACTTGAAGTCATCGAAGATCCGCGCAACGACGGGGAGGCGCCACCAGTGCGAGTAACCAGTGGCTAGCGCCACCGACACGGCAGAGCTTCCGGTGGTCGCAGCCGCCGCGACCCTGCCCACCGACGATCCGCATCCGGAGACGGACGGGCATCGATGGGGCATGGTCATCGACGCCGACAAGTGCACCGGCTGCCAGGCCTGCGTGGTGGCCTGCCAGTCCGAGAACAACCTGGCCCTCAACGAAGAAAACCGCGTCATCGAGCGAAGGGCGAAGACCTGGATTCGCATCGAGCGCTACTGGGAAGGCGAATGGCCCAACGCCAAGGCGCGCTTCCTCCCCGTGCTCTGCCAGCACTGCGGCAACGCGCCCTGCGAGACGGTATGTCCCGTGTGGGCGACCTACCACAATCCCGACGGGCTGAACGTGCAGGTCTACAACCGCTGCATCGGCACGCGGTTCTGCGCCAACGCCTGCCCTTACTCGGTGCGCTACTTCAATTTCTGGGAGCCCGAGTGGCCGTCGCCGATGGACCGGCAACTCAACCCGGACGTGACGGTTCGCACCAAAGGCATCGTCGAGAAGTGCACCTTCTGCATCCATCGCATCAATCGCACCAAGCGTCAGGCGGATCGCGACGGCCGACCGGTGGCCGACGGCGAGGTCGAGCCGGCGTGCGTGCAGGCATGCCCGACCACGGCGCTCGTATTCGGCGACTTGAACGACTCGGACAGTAAGGTCAGCGAGCTGTCCCACTCCAAGCGCGCCTACTCGCTGCTGGATTCGCTCGGCACGGCCCCCGCCATCACCTACCTGAAGAAGGTTGATCCCAGCCACGTCGACGAGCATGAGGAGCACGGCCATTGATTAAGCCCGAAGCCGTCGGCCTCAGCTTGACGCTGCGCCCGCCGTATCGGCCGTCGACCATCGCCATCAACCGCAAGAGTGCGGCGGTGGTTGGCGTGGGCCTGCTCGCGGCGCTCGGCGTAGTGATGTACGTGGTGAAGCTGTTCAACTGGGGGGACCGGGCCGAGTGGGCCTATCCGGCGGCGATCACGCTGTTCGTGCTCTCAAGCGTGTCGGCCGCGCCGTTGGTCGCCTTTGCCTCGCGCATGGCGCGCGGCTATTGGGGTCTGCCAGCCCGTCGCGTCGTCGAGCTCTTCGCGCTCCCGTCGATGCTGCTATTCGCCCTGCTCATCCCAATCCTGGGCTCGCTCCCACCGTTCGAGCAGGACGGCGTCACGCGAGCGAATCTGTGGTTCGGGTGGGGCGGCGGCGCACCGTTTCTCACGGATCAGTTGGCCGTTTCGGTGATGCTGCTGGCGGGCGGCGCCCTCATGTGGTTCGCCGCCGTGCCCGATCTCGCCGGCCCACCCAGCCGAGTCCGCGCCATGCCGGCCTGGAAGCGCTTGCTGTTCCTGAATTGGACCGGCACCAAGCGGCAGTGGATCGTCTTGCGCACGTCCATGCGCTGGATCAGCGCCTTCTACCTGATGATGTACGTCTTCGTCACGATGATCCTGACCACGGATCTCGGCCAGAGCCTGCTGCCCGGCTGGCGATCGGGAATCTTCCCGGCCTATCACGTGATCACGTCCTTCCAGGGCGCGATCGCGCTCATCGTCATCACGCTGTTCCTGCTGCGCCGCTACGCGCCGAGCGTGGGCCAGTTCATCGGCGACGAGCAGGCCGCCAGCCTGGGCAAGTTCTTGCTGGCGCTGACGCTGTTCTGGTTCTACTTCTTCTGGTCGGACTTCCTGCTCGTCTGGTACGCGCGCCTGCCCAGCGAGGTGGCGGCCGTCCAGACCAACGTGGCGGTCACCTACATCGTGCCCTTCCTCATCGCGATGTTCGGCCAATTCCTCATTCCCTTCGTCACGCTCATCTTCAACCCCATCCGCCGAAAGCTGGCGCGGCTGACCGCGGTGTCCGTCGTCGTACTGATCGGGCTGTTATTCGACCGAATCCGGCTGTTCGTGGCGTCGATGTCCAGTGAGAATCCGTTCTCGCATGGCCTGGCCGAGCTGCCGGAGCCGTACTACCCGAACGCGATCGACATTCTGTTCATGATCGGCGTGGTCGGCATGGTGGCCGCGATCTACCTATGGGTGCTGACACGCATCCCCACGCCCGGCGGCTGGGAGATGCGCGAAGGGGCCATGTACCGCCGGGAGCAGAAATACATGCACGCCGAAGTGCTCGTGCTCGGCAAGCCGGACTGATCCAGGCATGCAAGAACCCGTAACCGTCGATCGGGAAACCGCAAACCGCGAGTTGCTGGACTTCGTGTTCGCCTGGCCCAAGTGGTTCTTCGCAACCACCGGCCTGCTCGGCGCCGTGATCACGCTGGGCCTCATCATCTTCCTGCTGCTGATGATCTTCGGCCTGCAGCTGTTCGGCTACGCCCATCCCGTCTATTGGGGCTTCCCGGTGGTGAACTTCGTGTTCTGGATCGGGGTCAGCCACGCCGGAATCATGGTGTCGGCCATTCTGCGGCTGGCGCAGGCCGAGTGGCGGCGTCCGGTCACCCGCGCCGCGGAAGTCTTGACGATCTTCTCGCTGATGACCGCCATGACCTTCCCGATCATTCACAGTGGACGCCCCTGGCGCACGCTGTACTGGGAGTTCCCCTACGACTGGATGCGCGGCATTTGGCCCAATCCGCGGTCGCCGCTGGTGTGGGACCCCGCCGCGATCTTCACCTACCTGACTTCGACGGTGATGTTCGTCTACATCGCCCTGCTGCCCGACTTGGCCTTGGCCCGCGACCGCGTCAAGAACCCGATCGGCAAAGCCGTTTACGGGGTGCTGTCGCTGGGCTTCCGGGGCACGTCTCGGCAGTGGCGCATCCAGGCCATCGCCGGCATCTTGCTCTCGGCGCTGATTCTTCCAATCTTCGTCTCGGTGCACAGCATCGTGTCGTGGGACTTCGCCGTCACGATCATCCCTGGATGGCACAACACGGTGTTCGCGCCGTACTTCGTCATCGGGGCCGTCCACTCCGGCGTGTCCGCCGTGGTGACCGTGATGATCGTGATGCGCTACGCCTTCGGGCTGAAGAACTTCATCACCAAGGACCACATCGACTCGCTGGCTCGCCTGCTGATCATCGTGGCCACGGTGTGGCTGTTCTTCTTCATGCTGGACTTCATGTTCGGTCTGTACGGCACCGAGCCCGCCGAGGTCGACACCTGGCAGCGCCGCCTGATGGAGCCGCCGTGGACGGCCATCGCCATCATCTTCATCATCACCGGCTACATCATTCCGGTCGGCGCCTGGCTGTTCCGCCGCGTGCGTCGCAACTTCTTCCTGATGTTCGTGACGACGGTGCTGGTCAACATCGGCATGTGGCTCGAGCGCTACATGATCGTGATCCCGGGCCTCGAGCGGAAGTCGAACCTCACGTTCCAGTATGGCGACTACCTGCCGTCGGCGGCGGAGTTCGGCATCATCGCCGCCCAGCTGGCGTTGGTGATCGCCGGGTTCCTCGTGTTCTCCAAGCTGCTGCCGATCATGCCGGCGGCGGACATCAAGGAAGGTCAGATTCTGCGTGACGAAATCAAGGTCGGCCGTGCACGGGTCCCGGCCACGATGCGCGAGGCGTAAGGGGGACTCATGAGCGCGAGAGATTCGGACCGAAAGCGCGAGCTGCTCGGGCTGTATAACGAGCCCGACGACGCCGCCGACGCCGTGTCGCGGCTCCGCGGCGCGGGCTTCGGCGGCAACGACATCGAGATCATCTCGGCCACGCCTTACCCCGAAGGCGCGTTCGGCGAGCAGCACGCGAAGCATCGGTTGTTCGCGTTCCCATTCGCGGGCGCGGCCTGTGGGCTGGCCGTCGCCATCGCCTGGCACATCGGCGCCCAGATCGCCCTGCCCATCGTGACCGGCGGAAAGCCGATCGTCGCGGTCCCGGCCATCATCCAGGTGCTCTATGAGGGCACTATGCTCGGCGCGGTGCTGTTCACCGTGCTGGGCGTGCTGTTCGAGTCCCGCCTGCCGGACGGCATCGGCGTCTACGACGACCGCATTGCCGACGGCCTCATCGGCGTATCGGTGATGGCGCGCGAGCGCCGGATTCCGGACGCCCAGATCGCGCTGGAAGAAGCCGGCGCAGTCGACGTGCTCAGCAAGGACGGCAGCCTCATGCGCCCGGCGGCGGCCTCACCCTGATGTCCGCCGCACGCCGCGCCGGACGCGCCACCAGCCTGACCGTTGGGCTGGTGTTGGCGGCGTTTGTGATCGCGGCGTGCGAAACCGGGGCCTATCCGGCAGACCTGTTCCCCGAGATGCACTACCAGCAGTCCTACCGCACCCAGGAACCGCCGTACGAGGCGCCGCCCGAGGGCCAGGTGTCGACGCTCGGCGCCGAGCTGCCGGTGACGGACTTTGTCGCAACTATCCAGCTCGAGAATCCCGTGCCATTCGACGGTCCGTCCATTGATCGCGGAAAGGCGCTGTTTGCCGTCAACTGCGCCATGTGCCACGGCGCCGACGGCCAGGGCGACAGCTACGTCGCGGACGCCTTCGAGAGCTACGGCGACAAGCGCCCGGCGCCCCTGGTGTCGGACAACGTGAAGGCCCAGGCGGACGGCGCGCTCTACTGGACGATCACGAACGGCGTCAACAACATGCCGTCCTGGCAGTCACTCCTCACCGAGGAAGAGCGTTGGCTGCTCGTCACCTACATCCGATCGCTTAACTAGCGCCGGCCGGCACTCCCGGCAGCGGGACGGCAGCCTGCCGCCCAAATCACGCGATTGCGCTGGCGAACTTGGCGCGCCTCTGATCGAATCGGCCAAACTGGTCCGCGGGCAGTCACCAACGAAAGGCGCCAGTTGAATGGCTGAAAGCCCGGCGGTCTTTCTCGTCATCCTGCGCTGGCTGCACGTCGTGGCCGCCGCGCTCTGGCTGGGCGGGGGGCTGCTGCTGCTGGCGCTGCGCGCCGGCGGACTTGGTCCGGGCGCCTCCCCGGCGATGCCATGGGGGAGGGCCGCCGGCCACACGCTGCGACTCGGCGTGGGGGTCTTCATCATCACCGGCGCGCTGCTCACGGCGGCGCGGCTCAGCGAGCCGAACGTGCCGGCCGCCTACGTCGTCCTGCTCGCCGGCAAGACCGCGCTGGCCTTTGCCATGTTCTGGCTGGCGCTGCCCCGATCGCGCCGCGGCCCAGAGCCGCCGGCCGAAGGTTGGTCGAGGTGGACGCGGGACCGCACGTTTTGGATTGTGGTCATCGCCCTTGCCGTGTATTTGCTGTCGGTGATCCTCAACGAGCTGATCGAACGCGCCGTGCTGTCGATCGGCTAGGCTAATTTCGACCGCTCGCACGTACTGACGCCTTGACCGACGCCTCCGAACCCGCCAGCGCCACCGCGCCCGAGCCCATCCGGAATCGGCTCTTGTCCGGCAAGTTCCTTTTCGTCGGCGGCGCACTTGCCGCGGCGCTCGGCTTCTTGATCTGGACTGCCACCCAGGGCGCCGCCGTCTACTACCACACCGTGAGCGAGCTGCACGCCAAGGGGGACGAGATCGAAGGCCGCCTCGTGCGCGTGAACGGGATCGTCGTGGACGGATCCATCGAGGAGTCGGCGGACGGGGTCATCCGCTTCGAAATCGAGGACGCCACCGGCGTGCTGCCCGTTGAGTTTCGCGGGTCGCCGCCCGATCTCTTTGGCTATGCCGAGGAAGATAAGTACTCCGACGTGATCGCCGAAGGTCGCCTCCTCGGCACCGGCGTGTTCGAGGCGCGCAACCTCATCGTCAAGCACGGCCCGGAGTTCGAGCCTCGCGAGATCCCAGCCCAGTGAATCCGGTTGCCACGCGGCCGACGCCGCTGGCAACGGCTAAACCGATCATGCAGCCATCCGTCCTCACCCTGAATCGACTGACGGTTGGATTCGGTCGACGCCACGTGGTTCGCGACGTCTCGCTGTCCCTGCGCCCCGGCGAGCGAGTGGCCTTGCTGGGAGCCAATGGCGCCGGCAAGACGACCCTGCTGCGCACGCTGGCGACCCTGCAGCCGCCGTTGGGCGGGCAGGCGACCGCCGGCGGCGCGGATGTCGTGCAGCGCAAGCGCGAGGCGCGCCGTCACGTCGGCTTTGTCGGGCACACGCCGCACCTGATCAGTCACCTCACGGCCCGCGAGAACCTCGCGTTTCTGGCCTCGCTCTACGGGCTGTCAAACGCCGGCGCGCGGGTCTCCGAATCCCTGAGCGTGGTGGGGCTCGATGAGATCGCCAACCGACGCGCCCGCGAGCTTTCACGCGGTCAGCTCCAGCGGCTGGCCCTGGCGGCGGCAGGGCTGCATCACCCGGCGGTGCTGTTGCTGGACGAGCCCGACGCCAGCCTCGACCGCGACGCCGTCCGCGAGCTGCCCGCCATGCTGGACGCGCTGTGCCCAGGCTCGGCCGTGCTGCTGAGCACGCATGATCCCGATGTGGCCGCACGGGCGGCCGGGCGAAGCATTCTTGTGGACCAGGGCCGGGTCATCGAACCGGATTCGCCCGGAACGCCAGCGCCGGAGCTACCGCTTCCGACCGGAGCAACGGACGTGTCGTTCATCACCACGGCGTGGACGCTCCTCCGCAAGGACGCGCTGGTGGAGTGGCGCGCACGTGAACAGGCGCCGGCGCTGCTGGCCTTCACGCTGCTCATCACCGTGCTGTTCGACATGGCGTTCGTCATCCTGGCGCAGGCCGACGCGCCGGCGGTGGCCGCTGGCGTGGCCTGGTCCACGCTCTTGTTGGTGGCCAGCCTGTCGGGCGTCCGGCTCTTTGGATCCGAGCGGGACGCCAACACGCTCACCTGCTTGCGCCTGGCGCCCATCGATCAGAGCGCCGTGTTCGTGGCCAAGTACCTCCTGCTAGCCGCGCACGTGCTGGCCGTTGGACTGGTGCAGTTGGCGCTGCTGAGCGTCCTGCTCGATTTGCAGCTCTTCCAGGGCGGGATGCTGGCCACCTTGGTTCTCGTGACCATCGCCTTGAGCGCGGTAGCGGCCATGCAGAGCGCCCTGGCGTTGGAGAGCCGCGCGCGGGAGGTCCTGATGCCGCTACTGGCGGTGCCGCTGGCGATACCCGTGATGCTGGCCGGTGTCGGCGCGACCCTCGAAACGCTGCAGGGCGCGCCGGCGGGGGGCGCCGCGCCGTGGCTGGGTTTGCTGGCGGTGGTGGCCGCCGTATTCTTAGCCTTGAGCGTCCTGCTCTACCCGCTCGCGGTCGACGGCTAGGAGATCCTTCGCATGAGCCTTGCCAGCTTCGTGCTGCGCCGCCGGGCCAGCAGGCAACCGCCGCTCTTCGGGTGGCGGGGCCTTGTGGTCTATGCGTCGCTGCTGGTCCTGATGTCGGCGGCGCTCTACATGATCTTCATCTACGCGCCGGCGGAACGCGTCCAGGGTGACGCCCACCGCCTGCTCTACGGCCACGTCGCGGTGGCCTGGCTTGCCTTTCTCGCGTTCGGCATCGTCGCCGTCGCCAGCGTGCTGTACCTGTGGCGGCGAAATGCGCGCTGGGACAGCCTGGCGGTGGCGTCCGCCGAGGTTGGCGTGCTGTTCACCACGCTGACGCTGGCCTCCGGTTCCATCTGGGGTCGCCACGTGTGGGGCGTCTGGTGGACCTGGGACCCGCGGCTGACCACCACGCTGGTGCTGTGGTTCATCTACGTGGCTTACCTGGCGCTCCGGATGTACATCGACAACGTCGACACCCGCCGGCGCGTCGCGGCCATATTCGGCATCGTGGGCGTCGTTGACGTGCCCATCGTGTGGTACTCGGTGGAATGGTGGCGCAGCCTGCACCCGGTGCAGTCGGTCACGCGCGCGGGACTGACCCCGGAGATGGTGCTCACGATGCTGGTCACCGTGGTCGCGTTTACCGTCTTTTGCTTCGTGCTTATCCGCCAGCGCTATCTCTTAGAGCGTGCCAGCGACGAGGGAGAGGATCTAAGGGATATCGTCCGCAATCGGCTTGAGGAATTGCGGATGACAGGCGCCAAGTCGACGCCGGAGGCTGGGAAATGACGCAAGAGCTCGTGTATCTGCTCATCGGATACGGGGTTATCTGGGTGCTGCTGTTCGGCTACCTGGTGTTCGTCACGGGGCGGATCCGCAGCGTGCAGGACGCGGTCCGCGACATGCGGCAGGAGCTCGACGCTCAACGTCACAAGACCTCGGAGTAGCCTCGACATCACGCGTCCTCCACGCGGCGGCGCCGGAAGCGCGCTCCGGCATTGGAATGGGCATGTCAGTGCATAGCTCCGGTCGGGCATCCGCATTCGCCGTCACCTCTTCGAATTGCCGGGAGCTGAAACTGTGATCGACCTAGTGGTGGTCGGCCGCCTGGCGCTCGGGCTGGCGTTCGGCGTGGCGGTGCTGCAACTCACGATGAGCGGACTCGCCGTCTGGCGTCGCAGCCCGGACTTCACGGACGCCGCGCGCAACGCCGCCGTCATCCTGGCCGCCGTCGTGACCATTGCCGTCTCCACGCTCGCCGCCGGATTTCTCAGCCAGGACTTCTCGATTGCCTTCGTCGCCGACACGTCCAGCCGCTCCATGCCGCTCGGCCTCACAATTTCCGCCCTGTGGGGCGGCCAGGAGGGCTCGCTGCTCTTCTGGGCCTGGGGGCTCAGTCTTTTCAGCGCCCTCGCGGCCTGGCGCATGACCAAGCGCGACGACGCGCTCGCGCCCTGGGGCATTGGCACGCTGGCGGCCATCGCGCTCTTCTTCATCGGTGTGCTCGTATTCGTTTCCAGCCCGTTTCAGCGGCTGGTCGTGGCGCCCGTCGACGGACGCGGGCTCAATCCCTTGCTCTGGGACAGCGGCATGCAGGTGCATCCGCCCATGCTGCTCACCGGGTACATGTCGTTCACGATTCCCTTCGCGTTCGCAGCGGCCATGCTGGCCGCGGGGCGCCTCTCCCAGGATTGGCTGCGCGAGATGCGCAATTGGATGCTCGTGGCCTGGGCCATCCAGGGCGCCGGCCTGTTGCTGGGCGCCTGGTGGGCCTATCGCGTGCTGGGTTGGGGCGGCTATTGGGGCTGGGATCCGGTCGAGAACGTCGCGCTGCTGCCCTGGCTCGCGGCCACGGCTTACATCCACTCGGCGCTGGCGCAAGAGCGGCGCGGACAGTTGCGGGCCTGGTCCGTGGGACTGGTGCTTTTGGGATTCGCCCTGGCCGTTTTCGGCACGTTCGTCGTGCGCAGCGGGATTCTCACTTCGGTGCACTCGTTCGCGCTGTCGGACGTGGGGCCGATCTTTCTCACGTTTGTCGGCATCGTCATGGTGATCGCCGTCCTGGCCTTCCTCTATCGGCTCCCCATGCTGCGGGCCCCGATGGCCATCGAGTCGCTGGCGTCCAAGGAAGCCGGAGTCCTGCTCAACAATCTGCTGCTCATGGCGGTGCTGGTGGCGGTGCTCTGGGGCACCGTGTTCCCGATCTTCTCGGAGCTTGTGCAAGGGGTGCGCATCGCGGTTGGGCCGCCGTTCTACGCCCAGGTCACCGTGCCGTTGCTGCTGATCATGCTCGGGCTGTTGGGCATCGGGCCGCTCCTGGCCTGGCGGCGCACGACGGGGCGCGCCGCGTGGCGGGCCACCCGCTGGCCGATCCTCGTCGCCATCGTGGTCTCTGCCGTCTTGCTCGCCGTGGGCATGCGCGCCGGGCTGGCCGTGCTGGGGTTTGGCCTTGCAGGTCTCGTGGCCGCCGGCGCCTTGCTCGAGCTGGCGCGAAGCGTCCGCGCCCGAGCACCGCAGTCAGCCGGCGAGCCGCGCATCGCGCTCAGCCTGGTCGGCAGCCGGCGACGCCTGGGGAGCCACCTGGTGCACTTCAGCGTCGCGGTCTTTGCCATCGGGATCGTCGGCTCGTCGTCCTTCGGGCAGGAAAGGGCCGTGCGCCTGGCCCAAGGGGAATCGGCGACCGTCGACGGCCACACCGTCACGTTTCGCGGCCTCCGTCCCCTGTCGCAGCCCGGTCTGACGACCGTTTACGCCGACCTCGACGTGGAGCGCGGCGATCAGCCCCCGGCGCGCCTCGCACCCTCGCGCCGGATACACGTCGGGTGGGAGAACCAACCCACGTCCGACGTGGCGATTCGCACCACCTTCCCTGGGCTCGACGACCTCTACGTCCTGCTCGACGATTGGGAGCCGGACGGATCGGCGGCGTCGTTCCGCATCCTGGTGAATCCGCTCGTACCGCTGCTATGGGTTGGCGGCGTGCTGTACTTCGTTGGCGTGCTCGTGATCGCCTGGCCCACCGCCGCACGACAGCCGGCGCAGGCTCCGGCGCCCGCGGGGCATCCGGTGACGCCGTGAGCCCGCGCGCGGCCCTGGTGCTGACGCTGGTCATCGCGAGTTTCGGCGTCGCGATCGCCTACGCCGACGAGCACGATGCCGACGCGTTGTATGCCCGCCAATCTCGCATCGCCGACAAGCTGGACTGTCCCGTCTGCCAGGGCCAATCGGTCAAGGAGTCGAACGCCCCGTTGGCCCAGCAGATGCGCGCGCTCATCACCGAGAAGATCTCGGACGGCGCATCCGATGAGGAGATCTTCGATTTCTTCGAGACGCGCTATGGCGTCGGCGTGTTGCGCGATCCACCGAAGCAAGGCCTGGCGCTGGGCGTTTGGCTGGGGCCGATCGTCGCCGCCTCCGCGGGGGTCCTGGCCGTGGGGGTGGTGCTGCTGCGACGCCGGCCGCAACCGGCCCCAAGGGCCGACGAGAACCTGCACGAGCTCGAAGCCCGAATCGACAGCCTGCGGCAGCCGCCCGACGGCGAGCGCACGTGACGCCGGCCGTCCTGCTGGTTGGGCTGGCCCTTGTGGCTGTCGGCGGGCTGGCCTGGATCTCGACGCCGCTGCTGCGCGACACGGCCCGGCGCGTTCGTCCCCGACGCCAACCGCTCAGCGACGAGGTGCGGCGTTCCCTGGACCTATTGGCTGATCTCGATCTCGAGCGCCTTCGCGGCGCGATCAGCGACACCGAGCACGCCGAGCTGACGGCCGAGTCCCGCCGCCAGGCCGCGCTCGAGCTCGGGGCACACGAGCAGCGGCGCGCCCGCGCCGAGGCGCAGGTCGAGCACCTGCTGGCCGATCGGCCGCGAATGCCCGAGCGCGCCGCGCCCAGCCTGCCGCGAGCGTCGGCGCGCCGCCCGCTGGTCTGGCTGCTCACGGGGGCAACGTTGGTCGTGGGGCTTGTTGCGGTGGTCCTGGTCGTGACCTTGGGCGCGCGCGAGGGCATAGGCGAGCAAACCGCCGTGGGAAGCGTGGGCGTTCCGGCCATCGGGGCCGTGGCAGCCTCACCGACGGACGCTGCCACCCTGGTCGCCGCGCATCCATCGGGGCTGCAAGTCAGCCGCGACGGCGGAGCCACCTGGCGGCCCGCCGACTTTCCGCGCGCGACCCGCTCGGTGGCCGCAACACGCACCGGATTCGTCGCCATCACCGACGACGGGCCGTTTCGCGGCGACGGCACGGCAGCCAGCTGGACCGAGGGCACGTCGTCGCTTGACCTAGCGCGGATTGCGTCCGCGTCCCGCTCCGATCTCCTGGTGGCGATTGACAGCGCCGGAGCAATCCACGCGTCGGACGACCACGGCACGACCTGGCGTTCGCTGCCAATCTCCGCGCCGCCCAACGTGACCGGAATGGCCGTCGTCGAGCAACCGGTACTACAGATTGTGGTGAGCACGTCGTCCGAGGGCGTGCTGGCCGCGGGCTTGGACGGGAGGTGGCGCAGCGCCAACGGCTTCGTCAACGGCGCGCTGCCGACCGTAAACATTCGCTCCCTGCACTATGAGCCAAACTCCGGCGACCAGTACGTGTCTCCCACCGGCCAGGAATTCCAGGGCGCGGTATACGTCGCCACCGATGCCGGGGTCTTCAAGTCCGTCGACGGCATGCAGTCCTGGAACCGCCTGACGCTCGCCGCCGACATCGTCGTCGTCACCGGAAGCGCGGCGGCGCCGCGCGAGCTGTACGCCGTCGCCCGCGACGGCACGGTGTTTCGCAGCCGCGACCTGGGCGCGTCATGGGGCTAGTCATCTCCGGGCCGTCCCGCCGGTCGGTGCCGCGGCTGCTCGCGGCGCTGGCGCTAGCCGCCACTCTGACCGCGGCCTCGCATCCGGCGGTCAGCGCCCAGGACTCGGGGGGGATCCGCGGCACGGTGGTCAACGGCACTTCGGGCGCGGCCATCCCGACAGACCTGGTGGTGGCGCTTGTCGGTCGTCAAGGCCCCGACGCGCTTCCCACTCGCACGACCGGCGTCAATGATGACGGGACCTTTGTTTTCACGGATCTCCCGCGAACGGCGGATGCGGCGTACTTCGCCCACGTCGACTACCAGGGCGTGTCGTATGCCACGGACGGGGTCAGCTTCGACGGCCGAACGGAAGTAGAGACGACGCTCACGATCTACGAATCCACTGCCCAGAATCCGGGCATTTCGCTGCAATCCGTGTCGCGGCTCATGCGGCATCAGACCGCCGACGCCATTGCCATCCTGGACGTGATCGACGTCCTGGTTCCCGGCGACCGAACGTTCCTGTCTACCGCCTCGACGACCGCCCCACCGCCGCTGCGGTTCGCCGTGCCCGACGGCGCGTTTGGCCTCCAGCCCGTGAGCGGGTTCACTTCAAATGAGCTGGTCATTGGGGGACCGGGATTCGCCGTGCTGGCTCCGCTGCGACCTGGCGTCACGACTATCGCCTACGCCTATCAGCTGCGTCTCGTCGACGGCGCGGCCTCGTTCGACTGGCTCATCGGGCTGCCCGCAGGCGTCGTGCGGCTACTCAGCGAGCAGGACGTATTGGTGACGACTCCGCAGGGCTTGGCGCCGGGCGACGCCACTTCGTTTGCGGGGATCGCGGTGGACCGCTGGGAAGCCCGAGACGTCGCGGCCCGGACGACGTTCGCCATAGAGGTTGCCGACACCACGCTGCCCGGCATCGTGCGCGCCATTCGCACCACCACGGCCGACCGTTGGGCGCTCATTGCGGCCGGAGTCGGTATCGTCCTGACGCTCATCGTCGCGGTGCAGCGGCGCGTCTGGCGCGCGCGCCCCGCGCCGGACGACCTCGCGCGGGCGCGGGGACTGCTGGCAAAGCTGCACGACTCACATCAACGCACCGACCCTGAGCATGAGGCCATGCGCGAGGAGCTTGTCGACTTGATCGAGCGTCGCCCCGACCTCGCGGTCGAGCTGCGCCGCGACCGGGCGGCGCAAGGGCCGGGGTCTTAGCTTTGCAGCGCGCTAACGAGCTACCTACCATGAGCGCCGTGGACCAACTGCAGCACGACGTGCTCATCATCGGCGGCGGCGGCGCCGGCCTGCGCGCCGCCATTGCCGTGGCCCAAGAGCACCCCGACCTCAGCATCGGCATCGTGTCCAAGGTCTATCCGATGCGCAGTCACACCGTCGCCGCCGAGGGCGGCATGGCGGCGGTCATCAAGGACAACGACAGCGCCGAGGACCACATCTACGACACCATCAGCGGCTCGGACTGGCTGGCCGACCAGGACGCCGTCGAGATGTTCGTCGAGGAAGCGCCCCGCGAGCTGATCCAGCTGGAGCATTGGGGCTGCCCTTGGTCCCGCGAGGCGACCGGCCACGTGGCCGTGCGCCCCTTCGGCGGCATGAAGCTCCAGCGCACCTGGTTCGCCACCGACAAGACCGGCTTCCACGTCCTGCACAGCCTGTTTCAGACCTGCTTGCAGTTCCCGTCCATCACCCGCTACGACGAGTGGTTCGCGACCAAGCTGCTGGTTGACGACGGCCGCTGCCAGGGCTGCACGGCCATCGAGCTGCGCACCGGCCAGCTGCGGCCCATCTACGCCAAGTCGGTGATCATCGCCACGGGCGGCTTCGGGCGCATCTTCCCCTTCACCACCAACGGCGCCATCAAGACGGGCGACGGCCTGGCCATCGCCTATCGCGCCGGCGTGGCGCTCAAGGACATGGAGTTCGTGCAGTACCACCCCACCGGCCTGCCCGGCACGGGCATCCTCATCACCGAGGCGTCGCGCGGCGAAGGCGGCGTGCTCCGGAACAACAAGGGCGAGCGGTACCTGGCCGACTACGACCTGGGCGAGCCGTTGCCGCTGGACGACCCGCGGCATCCGCAGCTTCGGACCATGGAGCTCGGCCCGCGCGACCGTCTGTCGCAGGCGTTCATCAAGGAGCAGGAGAAGGGGAATACCTACTCCGGGCCGTATGGCGACTACGTGCACCTGGACATCCAGCACCTCGGCGAGCACCGCATCGACACCAAACTCCCCTTCGTGCGCGAGCTGGCGCGGAACTACGGCGGCATCGACCCCGTCACGGAGTCGATTCCGGTGCGGCCGGTGGTGCACTACATGATGGGCGGCATCGACACCGACATCGAAGCCGCCACCACTCTCCCGGGGCTCTACGCCGCCGGCGAGTGCGCCTGCGTGAGTATCAACGGCGCCAACCGGCTCGGATCGAACTCGCTCACCGAGCTGGTGGTCTTCGGCGCGCGCGCCGGGCGCAATGCGGCCAAGTTTGCGCACGCGTCCGATCCGGCGGCGGTCGATCGCTTGGAGTCGCAGGTCGATGACGAGCGGGCCCGCATCCGCCGCATCCTGGAGCAGCCGTCCGGCGGCGAGCGAGTCGCCGAGCTGCGGCGTGAGATGACCACAACCATGGAGGAAGGCGCCGGCATCTACCGCACGCAGGCGGGCATCGAGCAGACGTACGCCACTCTCAGCGACCTGCGCGAGCGCTTTGGCAGCGTCGATCTCGACGACCGCACCAACGTCTACAACACCGATCTGATCAGCGCGCTGGAGCTCGACTACATGCTCGAAATCTCGCTGGCCCTGGCCGCGAGCGCCCGCGACCGCACCGAGTCGCGCGGATCGCACCAGCGCACCGACCACCCGGATCGGGACGACGACCATTTCCTGAAGCATTCCCTGGCCATGCGCGGGGACGACGGCACGCCCGAGGTGTCCTTCCGCGACGTGGTGATCACAAAATGGCCACCCGGATCGCGGACGTACGGATCCTCCAATCAAGCAAAGGCGGCGACGACCGAATCATGAGCACGGCCATCGAAACCACGATCAAGTTCGAGGTGTTTCGCTACCAGCCGGATTGGGACGAGCCGACCTACCAGGTCTACGACGTGCCCTACCGCGAAGACTGGGTCGTGCTGGACGCGCTCAACTACATCAAGGACACGGTGGACGGAACGCTGACCTACCGCTGGTCGTGCCGCATGGGCGTTTGCGGATCGTGCGGGGCCATGGTCAACGGCTACCCCAAGCTCACCTGCGCCGCCTTCCTCTCGGAGTACATGCCCGGACCGATTCGGGTTGAGCCGCTGGTCAACTTCAACGTCGAGCGCGATCTGGTGACCAGCATCGAAAGCTTCATGGAGAAGCTGGAGAGCGTCCAGCCGTGGATCATCCGCGAAGACGGCGCCACGGACGACCTCAAGTCCGAATACCTGCAGACACCCGCCCAGCACGCCGCCTATCAGCAGTTCAGCATGTGCATCAACTGCCTGCTGTGCTACGCGGCCTGTCCGGTTTCTTCGCACAGCGACGAGTTCATTGGACCGGCGGCGCTGGCGCTGGCCCAGCGCTACAACCTCGACAATCGCGACGAGGGGGTAGAGCAGCGCCGCGACGTGATTCTGAAGGACGAGGGCATCTGGGAGTGCTCGTTCGTCGGCGAGTGCTCGGCCGTCTGTCCAAAGCACGTGGACCCGGCCGGGGCCATTCAGCAGGCCAAGATGACCGGCGCCATCGACTACTACCGGCGGCTGCTCATGCCCTGGACGGTGAAGTCTTGACGCAGCCGTTGTTCCGCTCCCTGGGATGGACGTGGTGGACCAAGCGGCCCTCATATCTGCTGGTGTTTCTGCGCGAAACCTCGTCGGTGTTCATCGCCATTCAGGTGGTGCTGGTGCTGGTGCTGCTGCACAAGGCCGGTCAGCCGGCGGCCGACTACCAGGCCTACCTGGACTTCCTCTGGAATCCGGGCATGGTCGTCTTCCACGTCGTGTCCATCGTCTTCGCGCTGTTGCACACCTACACCTGGTTCAACCTGCTGCCGCAGACGGTTGCGATTCGGATCCTGGGCCGGCGCATTCCCGCGCTGCTGCTCGTGGCGCCACAGTTCGGCGCCTGGGCCGTGGTGACCGGGCTGATCATCGCCTGGGTCTGGTGGGTCGGCGCAGGATGAAGGGCCGGTCGCACGAGCCGATCTGGTGGTCGCTCTTCGGCATGGGCGGGATCATCGCTGCGGTGTTCGTGCCGGTCATCATCTTCGTCACCGGCATCGGCGGCGCCGCCGGGTGGGATGCGGTTACCGGAGCCCTGGCCCACGGCGAGGACGGCATCGGCGCACTGCTGCGGCACGCGCCCGTGCGAGCGGTGCTGGGCCTGATTCTGGCGCTGGCCGCGGTCCACGCCGCGCACCGCATCCGGCACACGCTGATCGACCTGCACGTGCACGCACCGCCGGCAGTGCTCATCGTGGCGAGCTACGGCGCGGCGGCGGTCGTGAGCGTGCTGATAGCCATCGTCCTGGCGCTCTTTTAGGACCGTCCGTCACTCGACTCCGGTCCCACGCTGCGCGCAGCGTGGGATGCGTTCCTAGCCCGCCTGGGGCCCATGACGGTCGCCCGCAGCCCGCGAGTGCCGCTCCCGGAGCAGCGCCCGCGCAGGCGCACTAGCCGACGCCGGTCGGTTTCGGCAACAATGCAGGCGCACTCGCCGTCCTCGCCCCAGAACGGAGCGCTCTCGTGCACGCGATTTCCTACGCCGCGCCCACGACAGTCGCGGACGCGGTTTCCATCCTCGCCGAGCATGGGGCGAACGCCCGCATGCTTGCCGGTGGCACGGACCTCATCGTGCAGGTCCGTGAAAAGCTCCGCGACACCACGGTTTTCGTGGATGCCAAGCACATCCCGGACCTGATGCAGTTGTCAGTCAATGCCGATGGCTCGGCCACGCTCGGCGCGGCCGTTCCCTGCCATCAGATCTACGGTGACGACGCGTTCTCCGCGCAATATCCCGCGCTGGTGGACGCGTGCCAGATCATCGGCAGCACCGGGATCCAAGGACGCGCCTCGGTAGGCGGCAATCTTTGCAACTCAGGGCCCGCGGGCGACACCATCCCGCCGCTGATCGTGCACGGCGCCGTCGCCAACATCGCCGGAGCCAACGGCGGGCGCACCCTGGCGGTGGAAGACTTTTGCACCGGCCCGTCGCAGAACGTGCTCGGTGACGACGAGCTGCTCGTCTCGCTGTTGCTGCCCAAGCCCGCCGCGGGCTCGGGATCGCATTACCTGCGGTTCATTCCCCGCAACGAGATGGACATCGCGGAAGTCGGTGCCGGCGCATCGGTCACGCTGGACGGCGACACCATCACTGCCGCCCGCATCTCGATCGGGGCGGTCGCTCCGACGCCGCTGTTCGTCGCCGAGGCCGGTGAGGCGCTCATCGGGCAGACGGCCGGCGAGGCCGCCTACGAAGTCGCGGCCAACATTGCCCGCGACGCAGCCACCCCGATCAACGACATGCGCGGCACCATCGCGCATCGCAAACACCTCAGCTTCGTCCTTACGCAGCGTGCCTTGCGCGGCGCGGTAGCCCGCGCGCGTGGAATGGAGGTCGGCCATGGCCACTGAGATTCTCAGCGGCAAGGTGCATGTCAGCACCACGATTAACGGGGAGTCGACCGACTTCCTTGCCGAGCCGCGCGAAAGCCTGCTCGAGGTCCTGCGCGAAACGCTGGGCCTCACGGGCGCCAAGGAAGGCTGCAACGACGGCAACTGCGGCGCCTGCAACGTCATCATGGACGGGCGCCTGGTGAATAGCTGCTGCGTGCTGGCGGTCGAGGCCGGCGGCGCGGATGTCACCACCATCGAAGGTCTGGCCGGCCCGTCGGGGCTGCACCCGCTGCAGGAGAAGTTCCTGGAGCACGCGGCGCTGCAATGCGGTGTCTGCACGCCGGGATTCCTGGTCTCGGCCAAGGCCATGCTCGACAGCAACCCCAACCCGACGGAAGACGACGTGCGGTGGTGGCTGGCCGGCAACCTCTGCCGCTGTACCGGGTACGACAAGATCGTGCGCGCGGTGCTGGACGCCGCCGCATCCATGCGCGGGGAGGGCTGACGATGGCTGTTGAAACGCGCGAAGAAGCCGTAACCATCAAGCACCATTCCGAGGACTACAGCGTCGTCGGGACGCGCCCCATCCGGCACGACGGCGTGGACAAGGTCACCGGCGCGGCGCGCTACGGGTCCGACGTGAGCCAGCCGGGGCAGATCTACGGGGCCGTGACGCGCAGCCCGCACGCCCACGCCCGCATTCGGTCCATCGACACCAGCAAGGCCGAGGCGTTGCCGGGCGTGCACGCAGTGATCACCAGCGCCGACCTCGCCGATCCGGGCGAGAAGGTGACCGGCGGCGGCGAAGCCACGGCCGTCCCGTTGAAGCACAAGAGCGCCAACGTCCTGGCGCGCGGCAAGGCCCTCTATCACGGTCACGCGGTCGCCGCGGTGGCGGCGGTTGACGCCCATACGGCCGGCGAGGCCGCGGCGCTGATCGAGGTCGACTACGAGGTGCTGCCGCCGGTGATGGACGTGCTCGAGGCGATGAAGCCCGACGCCACGCTCCTGCACGACGACCTGCACACCGACATCGCGGGCGAAGCGTCCGAGGAGCCCAGCAACGTCGCCGCCAAATTCCTCTTCGAGGAAGGCGACGTCGAGGCGGGGTTCGCCGAGGCCGCGGTGGTCGTCGAGCGCGAGTTCACCTTCGCCACGGTTCACCAGGGCTACATCGAAAACCACAACGCCCTCGCGCTATGGCATGGCGACGGCGAGCTCACCGTGTGGTGCAGCAGCCAGGGCCACTTCACCATCCGCGCCGAGGTGGCCGACATCCTTGACGTGCCCATCTCGAAGGTCAAGGTGATCCCCACCGAGATCGGTGGCGGGTTCGGCGGCAAGACCACGTGCTACCTGGAGCCGCTGGCAGCGGCGCTCGGCCGCAAGGCGGGGCGTCCGGTCAAAATGTCCATGGGCCGAGCCGACATCCTGAAGGCCACCGGTCCGACGCCGGGCGGCTACATCCGGGTGAAGATGGGCGCCGACAGCGACGGCAAGCTCACGGCCGGCGAGGCGTACATGGCGTTCGAGGCGGGCGGATTCCCCGGATCGGTCGTGGCCGCCGGCTGCATGTGCGTGTTTGCGCCCTACAACCTCGCCAACGTGAAAATCGAGGGCGACGACGTGGTCGTGAACCGGCCCAAGACCCACGCCTACCGCGCACCAGGCGCCACGCAGGCGGAGTTCGCCAGCGAAACGGTGGTGGACGAAATCTGCGAGCAGCTCGGGATCGACGTGCTCGACTTTCGCACGATGAACTCGGCGGAAGAGGGCACCTGGCGCGCCGGCGGTCCGGCTTACGGTCGGATCGGTCACATAGAGTGCGTGCAAGCCGCGCGCGACTCCGAGCACTGGAACTCGACGCTCGAAAAGCCGGCGGGCACCTACCGCGGACGCGGCGTGGCCTCCGGGTTCTGGTTCAACATCGGGTTCACGTCATCCGCCATCGCCCGTCTGAACCCTGACGGCACGGTGACGCTGCTCGAGGGCTCGCCCGACATCGGCGGCACGCGCTCGTCGATCGCCATGCAATTCGCCGAGACCCTGGGCATCGGCTTCGACGACGTCATTCCGATGGTCGTCGATACCGACTCCGTTGGGTACACCGACGTCACGGGCGGCAGTCGCGTGACGTTCGCCACCGGCTACGCCGCGCATGAAGCCGCCAACGACATGCGCCGGCAGATGATCGAAGGCATGGCCGACGTCTGGGACGTGGCGGCGGACTCCATCACCTACGAGAACGCGACCTTCACCGCCAACGGCGAGTCGGCCTCGTTCAAGGAGGCCGCGCATCTTCTCAACGAAGACACCCAGCAAATCATCGGCAAGGCCACCGTCACGCCAGAGAAGGAAGGCAACGCCTTCGCGGTGCACATCGCCGACGTGGAGGTCGACGTCGAGACCGGCAAGGTGACGGTCCTGCGCTATACGGCCATTCAGGACGCCGGCGTGGCGATTTACCCGCCGTACGTCGAAGGCCAGATGCAGGGCGGCGCGGTGCAGGGCATCGGCTGGGCGTTCAACGAGGAGTACTTCTACGACGACGACGGTCGTCTGCGGAACGCCACGCTGCTGGACTACCGCATGCCGACCACGCTCGACGTGCCGATGATCGAAACGATCATCGTCGAGGTACCGCATCCGGGCAGCCCGTTCGGCGTTCGCGGCGTGGGCGAGGTGCCCATCGTGCCGCCGCCGGCCGCGCTGGCCATCGCCATCTACGACGCCGTCGGCATCCGCTACCGCGACCTGCCCATGTCGCCCCACCGCGTCTACGCGGAGTTGGCGGCGAGGCAGAACGGCGCTGAAGCGTAGTCCCCAACCGCGGCGCGGCGGCCCTTGCCGCCGCGCCGCGGGGACCACGCGAACCGGCGAGGCGTAGCCGTGGCGAGGGTGCATATCCCCACGCCGCTGCGTGAGTTCACCGACGGCCAGATCAAGGTCGACATTGAGGGCGCCACCGTGCGCCTGGTCGTCGAGAACCTGGAAGCCCGCTTTCCGGGGCTCAAGAACCGACTGGTGCAGGAGGGTGAATTGCGCGCCGGGCTGGCCGTCTTCGTGGACGGGGCCAACAGCCGCCGCGGCCTGCGCACCAAGTTGCGAGAGGACAGCGAGCTGTTTTTCCTGGAATCCATCGGCGGCGGCGCTGGCAACCGTCGTGAAATCCAGCACAATTGGTCAGGACAACATCACGTGCGACCGGACGCCGGCATCGCACGCGCGTAGGAGGACGCCTGCATGGCGGAAACGAACGGCAACTACAACGTCATAGGCACTCGACCCGTCCGGCACGACGGGGTCGACAAGGTCACCGGACGCGCGATCTACGGAGTCGACGCGCACATGCCGGGCATGCTGTGGGGTCAGGTGCTGCGCAGTCCGCACGCGCACGCGCGGGTCCTCTCGATCGACACCTCCCGCGCCGAGGCGCTGGAGGGCGTTCATGCCGTCATGACCGCGGCAGACATCCCCGATCCAGGCGCCGGCGTCGCCGAAGCCAACGAGTCGGGCCTCCAGAGCAAGCGCTACAAGAGCGCCAGCCTGATGGCCCGCGACAAGGTGCTGTTCGAGGGCCACCCCATCGCCGCCGTCGCCGCCACCAACAAGCACGTGGCCGAGGAAGCTCTTGAGCTGATCGATGTCGAGTACGAGCTGTTGCCCGTGGTGCTCGACGTCCGCGAGGCCATGAAGCCCGACGCGCCGCTGCTGCTCGACGACCTCCACATGGACACCGGGGGCGAGCTGGCCGACGAACCGAGCAACATCGCCTCGCGCACGATCCACGAGGAAGGCAATATCGAGGCGGGGTTTGCCGCCGCCGACCGCGTGTTCGAGGGCGAATACACCATGTCGATGGTGCACCAGGGCTACATCGAGCCGCACAACGCCCTGGCTTACTGGAGCGCCGACGGGCACTTGCGCGTCGAGTGCAGCTCGCAGGGACAGTTCGGCATTCGCAGCGAGCTTGCCGACCACCTGCAATGGCCCATCTCAAAAATCAACGTCTTTCCGTCGGAGATCGGCGGCGGGTTCGGAGGCAAGACCACCATCTACCTCGAGCCGCTGGCGGCCATTCTGTCCCGCAAGTCGGGACGCCCCGTGAAGCTCACCATGAGCCGTTCCGACATCCTGCGCGCCACCGGACCGGCGCCCGGCGGCTACGCCTGGGTCAAGATCGGCATCACCAACGAGGGACGGATCACGGCCGCGCAGGCCATGTTCGCCTTCGAGGCCGGCGGCTACCCGGGGTCCGCCGTCGGCGCGGCCTGCCTGTGCGCCTTCGGGCCTTACAAGCTGACCGATTTCCGCATCGACGGCTACGACGTGGTCGTGAACATGCCGAAGTCCCACGCCTACCGTGCGCCGGGAGCGCCACAGGGCGAGTTCGCCGTGGACAGCCTGGTCGACGAGATCTGCGAGGAGATGGGATTCGATCGGCTGGAATTCCGCGCCATGAACGCCTCGGAGGAAGGCGATCTGCGCGCCAACGGCACGCGGTACCACTGCATCGGCAACCACGAGGTCATCGAGGCGGCGCGCACCTCGGATCACTGGCGCTCGCCCATCGGGTCGGCGCCCGGACGGCGCCGAGGGCGCGGCATCGCCTCGGGCTTTTGGATGAACGGCGGCGGGATGTCAACCGCCGTGGCTCAGCTGAACGCGGATGGCACGGTGACGCTGCGTGAAGGCTCGGTGGACATCGGCGGCACGCGCACATCGGTCGCCATGCAGGCCGCCGAGACGCTGGGGATTCCGGTCGAGGACGTCGACCCCATCGTTCCCGATACGGACAGCATTGCCTTCACGGGTGTGACCGGCGGCAGTCGCGTCACGTTCGCCACCGGCTGGGCGGCGATCGAAGCCGCCCGCGACCTGCGGCAGCAGATGATCGATGGGCTGGCCGACCACTGGGACGTGGCCAGCGAATCCATCGTCGCCGACGAGGACGGCACGTTTCGTCAGAACGGCGAGACGGTGTCCTTCAAGGAAGCCGCCGGCATTCTCGACGGCGATGACCTGCGCCTTGTCGGCTCCGCCACGGTGGTTCCCGAAGGCTCGGGCAACACCTTCGCCATTCACATCGCGGACGTGGACGTGGATCTCGAGACCGGCAAAGTCGACGTGGTGCGCTATACGGCCATCCAGGACGCCGGAACGGCCATCTACCCGCCATACGTGGAAGGGCAGATGGAAGGCGGCGTGGCGCAGGGCATCGGCTGGGCGCTCACCGAGGAATACGTCTACGACGACGAGGGCCACATGCGGAACGTGAGCCTGCTGGACTACCGCATGCCCACGACGCTGGACGTGCCGATGATCGAGAGCATCATCGTCGAGGTGCCGAACCCCGGGCATCCCTACGGCGCCCGAGGCGTCGGCGAGGTTCCCATCGTGCCGCCGCTGGCGGCGATCACCAACGCGATCGCCGACGCCACCGGCGCCCGCATGCGGGACCTGCCGGCCTCGCCGCCCAAAGTTCAGGCCGCAATCGCCGCGCTCGATTCATAAGGCGGCGCCATAGTCCACGCCGGGCACTCGCCGAAGTCCCGAACGCGCTAGGCTGCGTCCGTGACGTTCTTGCGCCGGCTTCACGTCTTCCTGCGCGGCCAGCACCGCCTCATGGCCGCGACGATCGTGTTCGGAATCTTGTTCGCGGGCACGGGACTCATCGCCCCGCTGCTCGTGCGCCAGATTCTGCTGTGGCACGCCGAGGGCGCCGTCGAGACGGGCGCGCTCAGCATCATCATCGTGGTGCTGGTTGGTTCGTTCGTGCTGCGGGCGGTGGGACGTTACGGCTACGGCGCCATCTCGCACATCGTGGCCTACCGCGCCCAGCACCTGATGCTGGTCACGCTCTATCGACACATCCAGTCACTGCCCCATCGATTCTTCGAGCAGCGCCGCACCGGCAACCTCATCTCGCGTGCCGTCGGCGACGTCGAGGCTGTCGAGGACTTCATCGCGCACGGCATTCCGGAAGCGACCCTCGCCGCGACCATCCCAACCGCGATGGTCATCGCCCTGGGGATCATCAACTGGCAATTGATGCTCATCAGCCTCATTCCCATGCCGCTGATCCTGCTGCTCACCTGGTTCGTGATGCCCCGGCTGCGAGCCGAGTGGGGAGGCGTGCGTCAGCGCATGGCCGAGTTGACCGGCGCGGTTGCGGAGGGCATTTCAGGGTTCGCCGTGGTGAAGGCCTTCGGCCGAGAGCCCGAGCGGCGAGCGGAAATCGACCGCGCCGGCGCCCAGTTCCGCGACACCATCGTGCGCACCCAGGCGCTCACGCTGATCCCGGTCGGCCTACTGGAAATCATCGCCGGACTCGGGCTGATCCTAATCGTGGCCGTCGGCGGCAACTGGACACTCGAGGGCATCGTGCCCGTCGCCGACTTGTTCGTGTTCGTGGTGTATCTGGGGATGATCTACCAACCGATCATCCAGGTCGCGGCAATCGGCGAGGACATTCAAAAGGCCATCGCGAGCACCGACCGCATCTTCGCGCTGCTGGACGTGCGCAGCAACATCGTGGACCGTCCCAACGCCCGTCCGCCCGAGAATCCTCGCTGGACCGTGGAGTTCGACCACGTGGAGTTCGCCTACGACCGCGGCGCGCCGGTGCTGCATGGCGTGGACTTCACCGTGCCGGAGGGATCGCTCGTTGCGCTTGTCGGGCCCACGGGCGCCGGCAAGACCACCTGCACCAGCCTGATCCCGCGCTTCTACGACATTGACGGGGGCGCCGTGCGCATCAGCGGCGTGGACGTGCGCGACCTGCCGCTGGCCTGGCTGCGCTCCAACATCTCGATGGTGCTGCAGGACGTCTTCCTCTTCGAGGGCAGCATTTGGGACAACATCGCCTTCGGCCGACCCGGCGCGAGCGACGCCGACATCCTGGCAGCCGCGCGGGCGGCCAACGTCGACGAGTTCGCCGAGCGCCTGCCCGGTGGCTACGACGCCCGCGTCGGCGAGCGCGGCGTGCGCCTATCAGGGGGCCAACAGCAACGCATTTCCATTGCGCGGTCCATCCTCAAGGACGCCCCGATCCTCATCCTCGACGAAGCCACCTCGTCGGTGGACACCGAGACGGAAGGCCTGATCCAGGAGTCGTTGTCCCAGCTGACCAAGGGCCGCACCACGATCGTCATCGCCCACCGGCTCTCCACCGTCCGCAGCGCCGACGTCATCGTGGGGCTGTCGGATGGGACGGTCGCGGAAACGGGCTCACATGAAGGACTCCTCGCGCAGGGCGGCTGGTACGCCCGCATGTTCGAGATTCAGGCAGGCACGGCGCGCTGGCAGCTTGGCGAGCGCCAGACCGTGCCGCAGGCATGAGGCAGGCGACCGCGCCTGCGCTCGCGGGGAGGAATCAATGAGCGATCTCTCAGGACGCGCGGCCGTCGTCACCGGCGCGGGCACGGGGATCGGCGTGGGCATTGCCCGGCGCCTCGCCAAACACGGGGCACGAGTCATCGTCTCGGCATCGAGCAGCTTCGAGGGCGCCGAGCGTCTGGCGGCCGAGCTCCGCAGTGCGGGCGCCGACGTGCGCGCGGTGCAGTCGGACTTTCGCCGCGCCGCCAACGCCGCACACGTCGTGGAGGCGGCGCTGGACGCCTTCGGCCAGGTCGACATCCTGGTGAACAACGCCGGTCGCACCATGGTGAAGCCGTTCCACGAGTGCAATGAGCGGGACTGGGACGACCTGTTCAACGTCAATATCAAGTCCATGTTCGTGACCTGCCAGACCGCGCTCCCGGGCATGCTCGAGCGCGGCTTCGGACGCATCATCAACATCAGCTCGGTGCACTCGCAGGTGCACGCGAAGGGCTACGTGATCTACTCGGCCACCAAGGGCGCCATCAACGAGTTCACCCGCAACCTGGCCGTCGATATCGGGCGCGACAACATCACGGCGAACGTCATCGCGCCGGGAGCCATCCACGTCGAGCGGTACGAGCGGGACAACGTGGACGAGTCGAACATGATTCGCGGCATCCCGTCGGCTTCCGTCGGTACGCCCGCCGACATCGCCGGCGCCGCGGCCTTCCTGGCATCCGAGGACGCGCGCTACGTCAACGGCGCGGTGCTGTTCGTTGACGGCGGCCTCACCGCACGCATGAGCATCGAGTAAGGCCGACCCGTCCGGTAGAAAACGGTACATCTCGGGCGGCGGCTGTCGAGTAGCATTGGGCAGCCCCTGAAGGCTCACTCAAGCGAGGTCCCGACGACGCCTGACACCGGCTACACACGCGATGGCTTTAGGGCCAGTATTGGTGTATCGGGTATGGCATTCAGGCATCCGGTCATCGCCGCATTCGACCAACGGCCGACGCCCGAGCAGTTGCGATCATGAGCCTTCGGCTGGTCGTTCCGCGTGAGCTGCGCCTGGGCGAATCGCGAGTGGCGCTCGTGCCCGATGCAGTCGCCCAGCTTGTCGACGAGGGCTTTGCCGTCGTGGTCGAACGCGGCGCCGGAGTCCGATCGTTCGCCGACGACGACGCGTACCGTGCCAACGGTGCGAACGTCATCGACGAGCGAGCCGCGCTGCTTCGTAACGCCGACGTGGTGCTCACGGTGCGCGGGCTCGGCGGGAGCGACGACGAGTCGTTCACGTGCGACTTGGCGTGTCTCCGACACGGCGCGGCGGTCGTGGGCCTGCTCGATCCCTACAGCGACGAGGACCGCATCCAGGCCATGGCTGATCGGGGCGTTCTGGCATTCGCGCTCGAGCGCATGCCGCGCATCACCCGAGCGCAGAGCATGGACGTGCTCAGCTCAATGTCCACCATCACCGGCTACCAGGCGGTCCTGCTGGCCGCGCGGACCTCGCCGCGCATGTTTCCCTTGCTGATGACCGCCGCCGGGACGCTGGCCGCGGCCCGCGTGCTGGTCCTGGGGGCGGGCGTGGCCGGTTTGCAGGCCATCGCGACCGCCCGGCGCCTGGGCGCCCTGGTACAGGCCTACGACGTGCGCCCGGTCGTTCGCGAGCAGGTCGAGAGCCTGGGCGCCACGTTTGTCTCGTTCGATGGCGAGCACAGCGGCGACACCGCCGGCGGCTACGCCACCGAGCAATCCGAGGTCTTCTACGCCCGTGAACGGAAAATGCTGGCCGACGCGCTGCGTGACGTGGATGTCGCCATCACCACCGCGCTCGTGCTGGGACGACGCGCCCCCACGCTCATCACGGCCGCCGCCGTGGCGGGGATGCGGCCGGGATCGGTCATCGTCGACCTGGCCGCCGAGCGCGGGGGGAACTGCGAGCTCAGCGAGCCGGGTGAAACCGTCGTTCGCCACGGCGTATCGATTGCCGCGCCGCTTGACCTGGCGTCGAGCGCGCCGGTCCACGCGAGCCAGATGTACGCCCGCAACGTGTCGACCTTTCTGCGCCACATCGCATCGCCGCACGGACTAACGCTCGATGCCGACGACGAGATCGTGCGCGAGACCATGGTGACCCCGACCTCGCTCCTCCCCGAGGAGTCTCCCGCCGACGTGGCCTCGGTAGCGGGAGCGTAGATGGAAGTCTTCATCCTCGCGCTCACGGTGTTCCTGCTCGCCGCGTTCATCGGGTTTGAAGTCATCACCAAAGTCCCGCCGACCCTGCACACGCCGCTCATGTCCGGCGCCAACGCGATCTCCGGAGTCTCCATCGTCGGAGCCATCATCGCCGCCGGCGCGCAGCAGACGACGCTGGCCGCGGCCCTGGGCGTGGCGGCGCTGATCCTGGCCACCGTGAATGTCGTGGGCGGATTCCTGGTCACGCACCGCATGCTCTCGATGTTCCGGTCGCGGAAGAAGTAGCGCGTGCCCGAGGGCGTCGTCAACGGCGCGTATCTGGTCGCCGCGACGCTATTCATCCTCGGCCTGCGCGGACTGGCGACCATTCGCGGCGCCCGTCGCGGAAACGTGCTCAGCTCCCTCGGGATGCTGGTGGCCATCGTCGTGACCTTGCTCGACCGCAAGATCATCGGATTCGAGTTGGTGGCCATTGGCTTGGGCGTCGGCGCGGCCCTCGGCGCCATCCTTGCCCTGCGGGTGCACATGACCGCCATGCCCCAACTGGTCGCGGCATTCAACGGGTTCGGCGGCGGAGCCTCGGCGCTCGTCGCGGGCAGCGCCATCGCCTCTGGCACGGTGATGACGGCGGCGACGGAGTTGCAAGCCGTGGCGGCGGGAGCGATCAGCGGTCTGGTCGGCGCGCTGACCTTCGCCGGTAGCGCGGTGGCCTGGGGCAAGCTGCAGGAGGTCCTGCGCTGGCAGCCAGGCAACACGTCCCTCCACCACGGCATCAATGGGGTCCTGGGCGCAGGGACGCTCGCCCTCGTTGCCCTGGTCATTGTCGACGTCTCGCTGCAATGGCCGTTTTGGGCGCTCGTGGCCGCCGCGGCGATCTTGGGGGCGCGACTCACCCTGCCCATCGGCGGCGCCGACATGCCGGTGGTGATCGCGCTTCTCAACTCGGCCTCCGGCCTCGCCGCCGCGGCCACCGGCTTCGTGCTGAGCAACAACGTGCTGATCATCGGCGGTGCGCTGGTGGGCGCGTCGGGCTTCATCCTCACCACGCTCATGAGCCGCGCCATGAATCGCTCGGTGCTCAGCGTGTTGTTCGGCACGCTCGGACCCTCCGAGGGCGGTCCGGGCGACGAGATATACGAGGGGCGCATCAAGCGGACGAGCCCCGAGGAGGCCGCCCTGCTGCTGCGCGACGCCCGCAGCGTCATGATCGTGCCCGGCTACGGCATGGCGGTGGCCCAAGCGCAACACGCCGTGCGCGACCTGTCGGCGGAGCTCGAGCGGCGCGGCGTGGACGTGAAGTACGCCATCCATCCGGTCGCGGGCCGCATGCCCGGCCACATGAACGTGCTGCTCGCCGAAGCCGACGTGCCCTACGAGCAGCTCTTCGACTTGGAGCAACTGGTCGGGACCTTTGCGCAGACGGACGTGGCGCTGGTGATCGGCGCCAACGACGTCGTCAATCCGCTGGCGCGTGAAGACCCCACCAGCCCGATCTACGGCATGCCGATCCTCGACGTCGACAAGGCCCGCACCGTCGTCGTCATCAAGCGCAGCCTGAGTCCGGGATTCGCGGGAATTCCGAACTCGCTCTTCGCCGCGCCGAACACGGCCATGCTCTTCGGCGACGGCGAGGAGGCGTTGCGAGAGCTGATCGGCGAACTGAAGGCGACCGGCTAGAGCAACCTACCCCGGCGCGGCCGCCACGCCCCACAGGCGCGCGGTGCCGTCGAAGGCGGCGCTGGCTGCCAGGTCGCCGGCCGCGCTGAGCTGGATGTTCACGATCGGGGCACCGTGCCCCTCGTGGACGCGCAGCGGCTCACCCGATGCCGTGTCCCACCAGCGCAGCGTGCCGCTCCGATGTCCTGAAACCAACAGCGCGGAAATGGGGCTGAACGCCACGGCCAGCGTGCCGGATTCCGGGCTCTCCAAGCGCCGGATCGACGCGCCCTCCACGCCGTCCCACAGGATGACCGCGCCATCATCGAGCGCTCCCGCGATCGGCCCGCCGTTCGCGTGGATCGCAACCGCCCGCACGGGCACGCCATTGGACGGCAACTGGACCGGTGTCAGGCTGGAGAGATCCCAGAGATTGACCAGACCATCGATATCGGAGGTGACCAGTCGATCCCCTGTGGGAGCGAACTGCAGCGCATCCACCAACGTCGTGTGCGCGGACAGGGAGGTCACCAGGCTCCATGTTTCCGTGTGCCAAACCCGGACGATGCCGTCGCTCCATCCGGTTGCCAGCAGGCCGCCGTCGGGGCTGAACGCGGCGGCGCCGATGGTCGCCTGCGGCAGCGCCTCCGGCGCAAAGCTATCGACCGCGGTGCCGCTGGAGGCGTCCCACATGCGAAGCGGCGGACCGTCCGCCGAGCCGCCGCTGACGAGCCGCGACCCGTCTGGACTGAACGCCAGCGCGTGCGCCAATCCGGTGTGGTAGTCAATGGACCCGGCGGTGAGCCCGCTCGGAAGCCCCACCAGCTGGATGGTTCCCGCGGGATGTGATGCCGCCAATTGCCTGGCATCGCTTCGCAACGCGACGCGGGTGGCGTCGCCATAGGCGCCAAGTCGATGCCGCAGCCGTCCGTCAGGCAGGCTCCACAGCGCCACGGCCAGGTGCCTCACGGCACACGCCAGGGACGCGCCGTCGCCCGTGACCGCCAGCGACCCGCGACTCACGGCGCCGGCCCGGTCCTGCAAGTCCAGGAGCACCGCGCCCGTGACCGCGTCCCACACGAGGACTCGCTCCGTGCCGTCCGCGGCCGCGATCCACCTTCCATCCGGGCCAAAGACCACGTCGTCCGCATCGAACCGGAGTCCGCTCAGCGTGGTTTGGCGCGTCTGGCTGGCCAGGTCCCAAATGCCCACCGATCCACCGGCCTCGGCGGCAGCCAATAGCGTGCCCGCCGCATTGAACGCCAGCGCGCGAATCGGGCGTGTGGCGTCGCCGAAAGCCGCCTCCACCGTGCCCTGCCGCACGTCCCAAATCGCAATGTTTCCATCGTCGCCGCCGGCGGCCAGCAGCGGCCGCGCGGGATGGAACGCCACCGCACGCGCGGCCGCGGCTTCCGGCGCCAGTTGCCGATCGACCGCACCATCGCTTCCCTGCCACACGCCGACCGTCCCAGCGGCCCCCGTGGCCGCCACCGCGGCGCCGGTGTCGTCGATCGCCAGACCGGTCACCTCGGAGTCGAGTCGAGACGACCACCGACGCATGCCGGTGGAGGCGTCCCAGGCGCTGAGCGTGCCGTCGGAGTGGCCGCTGATCAGGGCGCCATCACAGGCGGCCAGCGCCGTGACCGCGGAACCGGGCGCATCGTTGGTTCCGGTCGACCAGCGCCGAACTTCTCGGCCTGACTCGCCGTCAAAGACGCTGATCAAGCCAATGCTGGAGCCAACGGCAATCTCTCCGCCCGGCAACGCCGCCACCGCCTGCGCTTTCCCCAAACCCACGCGATGGAGTTGGGCCAGGCGGGCCAGGTTGTCCGCGCGTATCGGTTCCAGGTCGGCGGGAAGCGCCTGACTTTCACGATCGAGCGGAAACCGCCCGCCGGCATCCGCCACCGTCACCCCGGCCGGAGCCGGAGTAGGCGTCGCCGCCGTTGGCTCCGGCGTCGCTTGTGGGGTCGCCGTGGGCGAGACGGTTGGCGTCGCGGGCGGCTCCGCCGGACGCTGCGGCGCCACCTCACGGATGATGGTTCGTGTGACCGGAACCTCACGCACCACGTCACGCGTCACGACGCGATCTACCGTGACGACCTTGACCACTTCCTGTGGCAGCAGGCGCTCCACCTGCACCACCGGTTGCCGCCGACCCACCAGCACGCCAATCGCCGCGGCCCCGGCGGCGACGGCGGCCCCACCCAGGGCCGTTGTTGATACCGCCAGAAGCAGTTGGCGGCGCGAAACCGCGCCTCGGGACTCCTCGTGCCCCCGCCGCGGTCCGGCCCGAAACCGGTCGCTTGCGGGGGCCGGCGCCGCCGGGGCGAGTGCACGCTCCGTGGCCTTGATGTCCTCAATCCGCGCCCGCACCTCGTCGGCCGATGGGGGCCGGTCGTCGGGATCCTTGGCCAGCAGGTGGAGCATCAGCTGCTCGACAACCGGCGGCACGTCGTCGCGATGCGACGCCAACGGTGGCACGGACGCCCGCCGGTGCAGATCAAGCACCGCCAGCGGCGTATCGGCCCGGAACGGCGGCACGCCGGCCAGCAACTCGAACAACACCGTGCCCAGCGAATACAGGTCGGCCTGGGCGGTCGCGCGGCGTCCGGCCGCGCGCTCGGGCGCGATGTAGGCCGTCGCGCCCGACGGGTCGAGCTCATGCTGCGGGGCCGTGCCGGCGTCGAGGATCTTGACCCGGCCGTGCTGGAGCTTGACGTTCTCGGGCGTCAGATTGCGATGGGAAAGGCCCAGGGCATGCATCGCCGCCAGGCCAGCCGCAATCGACGCGGTGATGTCGAGCGCTTCCGTCACGCTGATCGGACCGCGAGCTTCCAGGTATTGCCGCAGCGTCAGACCGCCGGCCAACTCCATGACGACGCACCAGCGACCGTCGACTTCTTCGGCGCGGTGGACCTGCGCCACGCAGGGATGCTCGATGCGCCGGGCGAGTTTGACCTCGCGCTCGAGCTGCGCCATCAGTTCCCGACGCTGCGCGAGATGCTCGTGGACGACGAGCACCGCCACGTCGCCGCTGCCATCGGATCGGGCGGCGCGGAACACGGCGCCGCGTGGACCGGCGCCAATGCTCACGCCGCGCTCGAGACCCTCGAGCGGCGGCCAGGCGTCAATCACGCCGGCGCCAGGCGCGTTGGCATTGCGGAGTCACAGGTTCCGATTGTAAAGGCGGCTTCACCAACCGCCACGAAATCGCGTGCGCTAGGAAAGTCGTCGGTACTGCGTGATGGCCACGGTCGAGAACAGCACCACCAAGCCGACGGTCCAGGCGGCCGCCTGCCATAGCGACGGCATGATCTCGCCGCCCTGCGACAACCCTCGCAACAGGTCCACCGTCACCGTGATCGGATTGACGCTCGCGAAGGCTTCCAACCACCCAGGCATCGTGTGCACCGGCACGAACATCGAGCTCATGAAGGTGAGCGGAAAGATCCAGATGAACCCCGCCACCTGCGCCGTCTCGGCTTCGCGCACCGACACGCCGATCGCCGCCGAGATCCACGAGAACGCCTGCCCGAAGATCACGAGGATGATTGGAACGGCGATGATCGCCGCCGCGTTCGCATTGAAGCGAAAGCCGATGGCATAGCCCACGCCGATCATCAGCAGCACCACGAAGACGTTGCGCACGGTATCGGCGAGGATCCGCCCCGCCATCACCGCGGACCGCGCCATCGGCAGCGAGCGATAGCGATCGACCATGCCGGACGAGAGGTCCTCGGCCAGGCCAACTCCCGTCTGCACCGCACCGAACACTACTGTCTGCACCAGGATTCCCGGCAGCAGGAAGTCGATGTAGTTGACCGACCCAACGTCAATGGCCCCGCCGAAGACGTAGGTAAACAGCAGCACGAACATGACGGGGTTGATGGTGGAAAACACCAGCAGCTCGGGCGACCGCACATAGCGAATGAGGTTGCGCCGAGCCATGGCCAGCGTGTCGGCCAGGGCCCACCGCGCCTCGATGCGCAGCGCCGTCAGGGTGTCATGCACGGCCCAGTCGTCCTTTCGCGCTATTCCGCACGGTCGGCCCCGGCGGTATGGCCCGTCAGGGCAAGGAACACGTCGTCGAGCGAAGGTCGGCGAACGCCGATGTCCGAAATTTCCACGCCGGCGTCGTCCAGATCGCGGATGACGGCCGCCAGCATCGCCGCCCCACCCGCGACGGGCATGGTGACAGTGACGCCATCGTCATTAATCCGCGCATCCCCGCTGCCGTGGCCCGCAATGACCCCGAGCGCGGCGTCGGCCTGTGCGGGATCGTTGACGACAACGCTCAGGACGTCGCCGTGCGTGCGCTGCTTGAGCTCCTGGGCGGTGCCCTCGGCGATCACCCGCCCCAGGTCCACGAGTGTGATTCGATCCGCCAGTTCATCCGCCTCTTCCAGATACTGCGTCGTCAGCAGCACGGTCGTGCCGTCCGACACGAGTTGCCGAATCACCGCCCATAGCTCGCGGCGCGCGCGGGGATCGAGGCCGGTGGTCGGCTCGTCGAGCAGCAGCACCTCCGGATCGGCCACCAGGCTCGCGGCCAGGTCGAGCCGCCGCCGCATGCCGCCGGAGTAAGTCTTGGAGCGACGGTCGGCCGCTTCAGTCAAGTCGAAACGTTCGAGCAACTCGGCCGCGCGCCGCCCGGCGGTCGAGCGATCCAGGTGGTAGAGACGCCCGACAAGCTCCAGGTTTTCGCGGCCCGTCAGGTACTCATCGACCGCGGCGCTCTGGCCCGCCAGTCCGATCTTCGACCGGAGCTGCGTGGCCTCGCGTTCAACGTCGAATCCGGCCACCCAGGCGCGCCCGCTGTCCGGCGGCAGCAGCGTGGTGAGAATGCGCACCAGCGTGGTCTTGCCGGCGCCGTTGGGCCCCAGCAGACCGTGAATGGTGCCCGCCGCGACGTCGAGGCTCACGTCGTCGAGAGCCTGGACCTTGCCGTAGGCCTTCGACATGCTGCGCACGACAATCGCGTTCTGCCGCACGCCAGGCGACATTTCGCGCTCCGGCGCTTCGCGCACTTGGACCAAGGTCCACCCTCCTGGATTGGGGCGCGCGCGGCGTCAGCGGCCGCGCGGGCGTTCCCCATCTAGGTATAACCGGGCAGGCGCCCGGCGCCAAGCGCTGTTTTGTGCCGCGGCGCCTATCCGTCGGTGACGCGGAAGTTGACCTGGTGCCAGCCCTCGGCGCCGTTCGGCGCCGGACTCTTGGGCCCCTTGGCCTGCAGTTCGCCGTCGGAGTCGGTCGCGCGCACCCGGACGAAGTGCGAGCCCGGTGTGAACTCGAATTCGCTCACCCACTGCACCCAGGTGTGCTTGCTGATCGGCGAGGAGAGCTTCGCTTCCTTCCACTCACCGTCGCCGTCAAGCTGCACTTCGACCTTGCTGATGCCACGGTTCTGCGCCCATGCCACGCCCGCAACCGCCTGCAGGCCCGGCGCGGTGTCGAACGAGAACGGCTTCGGCACGTCGATGCGGGATTGCGTCTTGATGGGCCCTTCCTTCGACCAGCCACGCGGGATCCAGTAGCCGTCGAACCCTTCCCAGGTGGTGAGCTCGATCTCCTGCAACCATTTCGTCGCGGAGACGTAGCCGTAGAGGCCCGAGACCACCAGGCGCGCCGGAAAGCCGTGCTTGAACGGAAGCGGCTCGCCGTTCATGCCGACGGCGACCAGAACCGGGCGCCCGTCGAACGCCACCTCGCGCGGAAAGCCGGCCGAAAATCCGTCCACCGACCGACCGACGATCTGGGTGGCCTCATCCTGGATGCCGGCGCGATTGAGCACGTCGGCCAGCGGGATGCCCTGCCACTTGGCGTTGCCGATCAGACGGCCTCCAACCTCGTTGGACACGCAGCAGAGCGTGACGTAGTCCTCGTCCGTGGCCAGATCGAGCAGCTCGCGGTAGGTGAGGGAGTAGGGGCTGTCCACCAGGCCGGTGATCTTGAGCTCCCAGTCCTCAACGTCGACGCGCGGAATCGAGAACGCCGTGTCGATGCGATAGAAGTCTCGGTTTGGCGTGACCAGCGATGAGATGCCGCGCACGTCCAGCATCGTCTCCGAGGGCAGCGAGCCGGTGGCCGCCTCCACCTCGATCGGGGTGGGCGTGCCGGTCGCGGCGACGGTCGCTTCGGCCGACGCCGCCTCGGGGGCGGCCGGCGTGGCCACGGGGGCCGGAGTCGTCAGCGGAGCCTGAGTGGCGGACGGCGCGGCCGTTGCCGCCGGCGCCGGGGTTGGCGCGGGAGTCTCGGCGGCGGCAGCCGTCGCCGCTGGCGCCGGAGCGGCCGCGGCCGCTCGGCTGCGCGCAGGCGGCAGCACAATGTCATCGCGGCTGGCCACGGCAACCTTGGCGCCTTCGATCAGGTTGCGGCCAAGAACCCCGGTGACCACCGCGGCCAGCGCAACCACCGCGCCGCTGCCGAGAAAGACTCGGCGCTGGCGCTGAAATTGAAGGTCCGCCGCCTGGTCGCCAGCCGTTGCCGCGACCGGATTCGCGCGGGTGAACCACAGGAGCGCCACGATGGCCAGTCCCGCCGAGACTGCCGCCATGGCCACGCCGTGCGCCGGCGTCGACTGTGCGTCAAACCCATTCGCGAAGCCCGCGAGCAATCCAAACGCTGCAAAGCCCGCCACGGCAATCGGCCGGGACCGGAGGGCCACGACCCCAAGGATGAAGCCGAAGATTCCACTGAGCACGACTAGGAAGATGACCAACGCCAGCTTGTCGCTGGTGCCGAACACGCTGATGGCGAACTCCTCCATCGCGCGCGGGCTCAGGTCCACGATCCGTCCGCTCATCGAAACGAGGAGCGACGGCAAGCCGCCGAAGATTCCGGCGTAGAGTTCGCTCACGCCCACGGCCAGCAACGCGGCCAGCAGCCCCGCCAGTCCGCCGCGTCCCCAGTAGCTCAACATGCGGGAAAACCTCCCGGCGCTCGCGTCAGCCATCCCTATCTCCTATGCAACAAGCTCTCTCGACCATTGATACGTGAATGGAGCCGGGACGGTTGCCGAATCTGCGAAAGACGTGCGCTGTCCCGGAAGAAGTGACCATCGGCGTCATCCTCGCCCTGCGGCCGCACCGGCGCGGCCATGACCCATTCTATGGCGCGAAAGGGTGGTTCCGGCGAGCGCCGGTGCCATATCTCACGCTTGTTGCGGCGCCCGCGCTGGCCGGCGTTGACACCGCCGAGCGTCTTTGGCACGGTCGCAGCCCGCGGCCAGAGAAAGATCGGGGACTCCTGTGTGGACGGCTGAGATCAACTACGCGGCAATGATCGTGGCGGCCCTTGTGCCGCTCGCGGTCGGCTTCAACTGGTATTCCCTGCGGGTGTTCGGCAAGGCGTGGATGCGCCTGATCGGCAAGACCCAGGAGCAGATCGAGGCCGAGGGGAACATGGTGCGGGCGCTGGTGGTGAGCAACGTCGGCGCGCTCGTGACCTCATATCTGCTCGCGCAGATCGTGGCCTTCACCGGCGCGGAAGGATTCGGCGAGGGCTTCGTGATCGGCATCTGGGGCGCGATTGGTCTCGTGGCCACGGCCTTCGCCTCATCCTACGTCTACGAGAACCGGCCCCGGTCGCTCTACCTGATCAACGTGGGCTACCACGTGGTGACGCTGCCGATCATGGCGGGCATTCTGAGCGTTTGGAGCTAGGCGGCGGCAGCAGGCGCTTCGATGAGCGGTCGTGACGACGCCGCGCGCACTCTGATCACCGGCGGCGGTGGGCAGCTAGCCAGCTATTTGGCCCAGCAGTTGCCGGCCGGCTCAACCGTTGCGCTGCCGCGCGCCGAACTGGACATTACCGACGCCCCGGCGGTTGAACGTGCGTTCACAGAACACGCGCCGGCGGTCGTCATCAACACCGCCGCGTACAACCACGTGGACCAGGCTGAGACGGAGTTTGCTCGCGCGTTCGACGTCAATGCCCAAGGCCCATTGAACCTGGCACGGGCCTGCGCCGCGGCCAACGCCACGCTGGTCCACGTGAGCACCGACTACGTCTTCGGCGGACAGGCGGCGCGCGAGCCGCTGCCCGAGGACGCCCTGCCGGCGCCCCTGAGCGTCTACGGCTCCTCCAAGCTGGCCGGTGAGCACCTGGTTCGCGGCACGGGCGTCCGACACCTGATCGTGCGCACCTGCGGGCTCTACGGCTCCCGGGGCTCGGCCGTCAAGGGCGGAAACTTCGTGCGCACGATGCTGCGGCTGGCGCGGGAAGGCCGTGACCTCCACGTCGTCAACGATCAGCACTGCACCCCCTCGTATGCGCGGGACGTGGCCGAGGGGATCATCGGACTAATCGAGGCCAACGCCCGGGGAACTTTTCACGTGGTCAACAGCGGGTCCTGCACCTGGTTCGAGTTCGCCGAGGAGATCTTCGCGGCCGCCGGTCTCGCGCCCTCACTGACGCCGATCACGACGGCTGAATACCCCACGCCGGCCAGACGCCCGCCGTATTCGGTGCTGGCCACGGATCGCATGGTGGCCGTGCGCGGACATCCGCTGCGGGACTGGCGCGCCGCCGTCCGCGCCTACCTGGCTGAGTTGGGGGAGTTGGCAGACTTCGCCGAATAGTCGCGCCTTCGGGGAGCTATGCGACTCGGATGTCCAGCCGGCAGTGGTCGCTTGGCCCCCACTGCTCCGGCTCATTTAGGGCGCGCACACTGACGGAATCCGACAGGTCCCGCGACGCAAAGACATAATCCAGTTGACGCGTGGCGGTCGCCGGCGTCTGGCGATTCGAGTGAAACGTGGGGACGTTCTTGCTTCCCTTGGGCAATTCATCTGGCCAGGGATCGGCCTGCCGGCCATGCGGCGCCTGCGGTCCGACCAGCGGCACGCCAAGTGCGCCCATCCGCGTGAACACCGTCTGGTAGCGGGCCGCCCAGTAGACATCGCCATGGGGGTGATAGCCGTAGAAGCTGTTCAAGTCACCCGCCGCGAGAATCCGATGATCGCGTTCTCCGCCGATGAATGTGGACAAGTCGGAGACGACGCGGTGCGCCGTGGCGTCCGAGTAGATCCAATTGCCGACCGAAGAGTGGGGATTCTCCCACCAGGCGTACATAGAAAGCACTATGAATGGCTCGCCACCCGGCGGCGTCACCGTGGCGGCGCTCAGCGTGCCGGGCCAACTGGCCGCGAACTCACCCCGCTCCGCCTCTGTCAGGGTCGCCGACGAGATCCAATCCACGCGGACCCGATCCGAGAGTCGGACCACGGCCGTGCGCCAGTTCCACTTTTCTCCGGATATGTCCCAGGGCGCGGGATCAATCTCGACTCGTGCCGCAACCTCCGACGGCGGCTCCGCAGCCTCCTGCAGGAGCGCCACGTCCGCGTCCATATCAAGCAGCCAACGCCAAGGCTCATTGCGGCGGGCGATGTTCCAGCAGACGATCTTGGTGGTCATCGGCAAGCGCCCGCGGCTATCTCTGGGCCCGCCTTCGCGCCATGAAGTGCGGGCTGTCGTCGTCCAGCAGCGCCGCGGCTTCCATGATGGTTTCGGAGAGCGTGGGGTGCGGATGGACGCTCAGGGCCAGGTCGTCCGCCGTGGCCCCCATCTCGATGGCGTGGACGCACTCGCCGATCAGGTCGCCGGCGCCGCGTCCGACGATGCCGGCGCCGAGCACCAGCCGCGTTCGGGGCTCGACGACGAGCTGCGTCAGCCCCTCGATTCCGCCCAGCATGGCCGCGCGTCCCGAGGCCAGCCACGGGAAGCGGCTGACCTCCACCTCCTGGCCGCGCGCGATGGCCTCGTCTTCGGTCAGACCGCACCAGGCAATCTCCGGATCGGTGAAGACCACCGCGGGTATCGCCTGCGCGTCGAATGCCGACGCCTCGCCCGCGATCGCCTCCGCGGCCACGTGACCCTCGTGCGTCGCCTTGTGCGCCAGCATCGGCTCGCCCGCCACGTCGCCGACAGCAAGGATCGTCGGCTCGGCCGTCCGTTGCTGCGCATCGGTCTGGATAAACCCCTTGGCATCGACCTCGACGGCCGTGTGTTCCAGGCCCAGGTCGCCGCTGTTGGGCGTCCGCCCCACCGCCACCAGCACGCGATCGAACACGCGCCGCGACTGCTCCACCGACGGCCCGCTGAGCTCCACCTCGACTCGATCCGCCGCCGGTCGCAAGGCGGTGACTCGCGTGTCCAGCAAGACCTCGCGCAGCACGGCGTCCATGTGCGCCGCCAGCGGCTTCACCAGCGCCCGGTCGACACCCGGCAATAGTCCCGGCGTCATTTCGACCAGCGTCACCTGGGACCCCAGGGCCGCGTAAACCGATCCCAGCTCGAGTCCGATGTAGCCGCCGCCAACGACCAGCAGCGTGGCAGGCACCTCGTCGACGGCCAGTGCGGCGGTCGAGTCCATGACGAGCGGCGAGTCGCTGCGAAGGCCCTCGGGCGCCGCGGGCGACGAGCCCGTGGCGATGATCGCGGCGTCGAACTCGATGACTTGCGACGTTTCGCCCGTGACCTCGAGCGAGTGGGCGTCGCGGAAGCGGGCGCGCCCCTGCACGTGTCGCACTCGACGCGCCCGCGTGAGGCTGGCGAGGCCGCGCGTCTGCTTGACGACCACCTCGTCCTTCCACGCGCGCAGGCGGTCCAGGTCCACGCGCGGCGCGCCGAACGTCAGCCCCATGGCATCCGCGTCGCTCGCCGCCCGCATCACCTCCGCCGCATGCAGCAGCGCCTTGGAAGGAATGCAGCCGCGATAGAGGCACACCCCGCCGGGAAGCGCTTCCGGGTCGATCAGCGTCACGCCAAAACCCAGCTTGGCCGCGCGGAACGCCGCGGGATAGCCCCCGGGTCCGGCGCCAATCACGACGACATGGCGCCGTCCGTCTGAACTGGTCACGGCGCCCTAGGGCTCCATCGCCAGCATCGTCGGCCGCTGGAGCGCATCGACAACCGAGGACAGGAAGCGCGCGCCGTTGGCGCCGTCGAGCGCCCGATGATCGAACGACAGCGAGAGCGGCAGCATGAGGCGTGTTTGCATCGCGTCGTTGTGAATCGTCGCGCGTGGAACGGCGCGGCCGACGCCCAGGATGCCCACCTCGGGCGGGTTCACGATCGGGGTGAAGAATCCGGTCCCCAGCCCGCCGAGGTTGCTGATGGTGAAGGTCGCGCCCTGCATCTCGTCCGGCGTCAGCTTGCCGGCGCGCGCCCGCTCGGCAATGCCGGTCAACTCTGCCGCGATTTCGATCACGCCTTTGGTGTCCACGTCACGGATTACGGGCACCAGCAGCCCGCGCTCGGTATCGGCCGCCACGCCCAGGTGGAAGTAGCCCTTCCGCACGATCTCGCCGGCGGCCAGGTCCAGGCTGGCGTTGAGCTCGGGATGCGCCTTCAGCGTCGCCGCGACCACCGGCAGGATGAAGGCCGTGATCGTGAGCTTGGCGCCTCGGGCCGCGGCACGCGCCTTGTACTCGGCGCGCAGCGCCTCGACATCGGTCACGTCGGCCTCTTGGAACAGCGTGACGTGCGGAATCGTGGTCCACGACCGCGATAGATTGTCGGCCAGCGTCCGTCGCAGGCGGCTCAGGCGCACGCGCTCGATGGGTCCCCATTGGGCGAAGTCGGGCAGCGGCGGCGCGATGTCCGGCGCGGGCGCCGCGGGTCGACGGCGCGCATGCGCCTTGACGTCATCCATGGAGATCCGGCCGCCAGGGCCTGAGCCCTCGACCTGGCGCACGTCCACACCGATTTCCCGCGCGAAGATCCGCACCGACGGCGCCGCGGCCACCGGCCGGCCGTCGGCCTCGACTTCGGCGTCTGCGAAGGGCGGCGCCACGTGAACGTCCGGGCCGGCGCTTGCCGGCTCCGGTTCGATCCCCGAGCGGCGCGCCGCAGCCTCGGCGCCGTCGGCGGGTGGCCCTGGCGCCTCGTCGACCTGAGGCTGGGCCTCCGATGCCGCCTCGGCCGGCGGCGTCTCCGCGCCCTCAGGTTCCAGCGTGAGCACCGGCTCGCCCACGGCGATCGTGTCGCCCGATTTCACGTGAATTCCGGTGACGGTGCCTGCGGCGTCCGTGGGCACCTCCAACGTGGCCTTCTCGCTCTCGATCTCGATCACCGAGTCGCCGGCGTCCACCACCTGGCCCACACTCACCAGCACGCTGAGTACGTCGGCTTCTTCGATTCCCTCGCCGAGGTCCGGCAGGCGCAGGTCGACGCTCATGGCCGGCGCCGCACGTCGCCCGCACCCGGGTCTGTCGCTCGCATCAGCTCAGCCGCGGATTCGGTTTCTCGGCGTCGATGCCCAGGTCCTCGATCGCCTCGGATACCAGTTCACTGTCAATTCGGCTTTCTCGCGCCAGCGCGTGCAGCGTCGCCAGAGTCACGAAGCGAGCATCAACCTCGAAGAAGTCGCGCAGGGCCGCGCGCGTATCGCTGCGCCCGAAACCGTCGGTGCCCAGCGCCACCAGCCGACCCGGAACCCATTTGGCAATCAGGTCCGGCAGCGACTTCATGTAGTCGGAGGCGGCCACGACCACGTCGGGCGCATTCGCCAGGCAATTTGCCACGTATGACGTGCGCGGCGTCCGGTCTGGATGCAGCATGTTCCAGCGGTCGGCGTCCAGCGCCTCCCGGCGCAGCTCGGTGTAGCTCGTCACCGACCACACGTCCGCCGCCACGCCGTAACGCGCCGCCAACATCTCCTGCGCCTCGAGCACCTCGTTGAGGATCGCGCCGCTTCCCAACAGCGTGGCGCGCGGCTGGCCGGGCGCCGCATCGGCGGCACGCAGGCGATACATGCCCTTGAGAATGCCCTCCCGCACTCCGTCGTCCGCCGGCAGGCTCGGGTGCGGATACGCCTCGTTGCCCAGGGTGAGGTAGTAGAACACGTCCTCATCCTGCTCGTGCATGCGGCGGATGCCCTCGCGGATGATCACCGCGATTTCATAGGCAAACGCGGGATCGTAGGCCAGGCACGTCGGCACCACCGAAAACAAGAGATGGCTGTGGCCGTCCTGGTGCTGCAAGCCTTCGCCCGCCAACGTCGTCCGTCCCGCGGTGGCGCCCAACAGGAATCCACGCGTCCTTGCATCGGCCGCGGCCCAGACAAGGTCGCCAACGCGCTGAAAGCCGAACATCGAGTAGTAGATGAAGAACGGCAATGTAGCGACGCCATAGGTCGCGTGGGAAGTCCCGGCGGCGATAAACGAGCTCATCGCTCCCGCCTCGGCGATCCCTTCCTCCAGGATCTGGCCGTCGGTGGCCTCCTTGTAGTAGAGGAGCGACGCCGAATCGACCGGCTCATAGAGCTGTCCCACGGCCGAGTAGATGCCGACCTGACGGAACAGCGCCTCCATGCCGAAGGTGCGGGCTTCGTCGGGCACGATCGGAACGACGCGCGGACCCAGCGCCGGATCGCGCAGCAGTTTGGACAGCATGCGCACGAACGCCATGGTCGTGGAGGCGGGCCGCTCGCTCCCGGCCTCGAATTCGGCGAAGCCGTCTGCCGGCGGAGTCGAGATCTGGCTCTTCTCCGCCCGGCGCATGGGCATGAATCCGCCGAGCTCCTCGCGGCGGACGGTCAGATAGCGGACTTCGCGACTGTCGGGCCCCGGGCGGTAAAGCGGGGCGCGACCGAGGTCCTCATCGGAAATCGGGATCTTGAAACGATCGCGGAACGTCAGCAGCTCGTCCTCGTTCAGCTGCTTCTGCTGATGCGTCACGTTGCGGCCTTCGCCGGCCTCGCCGAGCCCGTAGCCCTTGATCGTGCGGGCCAGCACGACCGTCGGGGCGCCCTTATGGCGCACGGCCGCATTGAAGGCTGCGTAGACCTTGCGCGCGTCGTGTCCGCCAAGGTTCATTCGCACCAGCTCGTCGTCGCTGCGGTCGGCCACCATGGCCAACAGCCGCTCATCCACCCCGTAGAAGTTCTCGCGGATGTAGGCCCCGCCGGCCACGCTGTATTTCTGGTACTCACCGTCGACGATTTGACCCGCGCGGCGGGTGAGCAGGCCGTCGCGATCGTTCGCGAACAGCTCGTCCCAATCGCGGCCCCACAGGACCTTGATCACGTTCCAGCCGGCGCCGCGAAACAGCCCTTCCAACTCCTGCACGATGTTGCCATTGCCGCGCACCGGGCCGTCCAGACGCTGCAGGTTGCAGTTGACCACCCAGGTGAGGTTGTCCAGGTACTCGCGCCCGGCGAGGGAGATTGCCGCGATGGTCTCCGGCGCGTCGGCTTCGCCGTCGCCCACGAAGGCCCACACCCGCTGGTCGGAGGGCTGCTTCAGCCCCCGATCCTCCAGGTAGCGCATGAACCGCGCCTGGTAGATCGACATCAGCGGGCCCAAGCCCATGGACACTGTGGGGAACTGCCAGAAATCGGGCATGAGCCAGGGATGCGGGTACGACGAGACGCCGCCGCTGGGCATGAGCTCACGCCGAAAGTCGTGGATTTGCTCGGCGGTCAGTCGACCCTCGAGATACGCCCGCGCATAGATGCCCGGCGCCGCGTGGCCCTGGAAATAGATGATGTCCGGCCCCTCGGGGTGATCCGGCCCGCGGAAGAAGTGGTTGAAGCCGACCTCGTAGAGCGTCGCCGCCGACGCATAGGTGGAGATGTGCCCGCCGATGCCGTCTGCCTCGCGATTCGCGGCCACCACCATGGCCATCGCGTTCCAGCGAATGATGCTGCGAATCTGCCATTCGAGCGCCTCATCGCCGGGATAGGCCGGCTCGCGCTCCGGCGGAATGGAGTTGGCATAGGGCGTGCGCGCGGTGACCGGTAGCACGCCGCCGGCTCGCTGCGCGTGGATCTGCAACTCGCGCAGCAACTCACGCACGCGCTCGTTGCCGGATAGCCGCCGCACGTCGTGCAGCGCGTCCAGCCAGTCTCGCGTCTCGACCGCGTCAGCGCCCTGACCGCCGTTCAAGACGCCGTCGCGGTGGGTGTCTAGCTGTGCCATGGGCTCCGCCTAGAGACTACGCAAGGGTAGTACGCCCGGCGCTGGGCGCTTTGCGAACTGCCAGACGGTCGGCATTGGCCTGGCGCTTCACGCGGCCGCTCGGCCGCAGCGAGGCGCCTCCGGCGGGACAAGCGTGCCACGCCGGGCTCGGTTGTTCATCCCACGCGCGCGCGGTTCATGGACGCGGCGAGGGCTTGACGCCCGGCGTGGTACGAGCTGCGCACCAGGGGGCCGGATTCCACGTGGACGAACCCCAGCGCTCGGGCCTCCTCGGCGATTTCGACGAACTCGTCCGGGTGATAGAAGCGTTGCACCGGCAGGTGCTTGCGTGTCGGCTGAAGGTATTGCCCCACGGTCAGCAGCTCGCAGCGATGCTCCACCAGGTCGGCAAGCGTCGCGCGCAGCTCGTCACGAGTCTCACCCAGGCCCACCATCACCCCCGACTTGGTGGCCACGTCCGGCGCCATGTCGGCCGCTCGGCGGATGAGCTCCAACGTGCGCTCGTAGCGCGCCTTAGGCCGCACCCGGGCATAGAGGCGCGGCACCGTCTCGGTGTTGTGATTGAGCACGACGGGGCGCGCCTCCATCACCGTCGCCAGCGCGTCCCAGTTGCCCATGAAGTCGGGAACGAGCACCTCGACCTGGCACGAAGGGCGCACCCGGCGCACAGCGCGAATGCAGTCGGCAAACACGCTTGCGCCGCCGTCAGGCGCGTCGTCGCGGTTGACGGAGGTGATGACGCAGTAGTCCAGCCCCATGCGCTCCACCGCGGCCGCCAGGCGCAACGGTTCCAACGGGTCAATGGCATCGGGTCGGCCCGAGGTGACGGCGCAGAAGCCGCAGGCGCGCGTGCAGGTGTCGCCCAGGATCATGAAGGTGGCGTGGCCGTCGTTCCAGCACTCGCCGATGTTGGGACAGCGGGCCTCCTCGCACACGGTGTGCAGCGACTGCGTGCGCATCAGCCGCTTCAGACCGGTGTAACGGTCTCCGGTCGGCGCGCGCACTTTGAGCCACGCGGGCTTGGGGAATCGGGGCCGGACCTCAGTGGCCATTGGCAAGGGCCTTGTCCGCGGCAACGTCCCGCAACGCTACATCGAACGTCTGCGCGAAGGCGGTGATGAATGCCTCCTTGGCGGCCTCGTGATCGGGCGCGGCCCCACAGTAGCGCTCCACGGACGTGATGCCCGCGTCCTGGATGCCGCAGGGCACGATGGCCTCGAAGGCCGCCAGGTCCGGCGCGAGGTTGAGCGCGATGCCGTGCATGCTCACCCCGCCGCGTACGTGCACCCCCAGCGCGGCGATCTTGTCGTTGCCCACCCACACGCCGGGCAGGCTCTTCCGCGGCGCCGCGGGCACGCCGAGCGCGGCCAGGGTGGTCACCAGCGTTTGCTCCAGGCCCCGAACGAAGCTGATCGGGTAGATGCCGCGGCGGCGCAGGTCCAGGATCGGATAGGCCACCAGCTGGCCCGGACCGTGATAGGTCACGTCGCCCCCGCGTTCGACGTCAACGACCTCGACCCCCTGGGCCGCCAGCCGCTCCGGCAACGCCAGCAAGTTCGCCGGGTCGCTGCGGCGGCCGCAGGTGTACACCGGCGGATGCTCCAGCAGCGCAAGCGCCTCCGCCGCCGTGCCGGCGCGAACGTCGTCCGCGCGCGCCTGCTGCCAGGCCCACGCGTCGCGATAGGCCACCCGGCCCGGTCGGTGCACATCGACGGTGGTCGACACCATGACCCGAGCGTACCCACCACGTCGAACCGATCCAAGCCCCGCCAAGGTCTCGAATTACGGCAAGTGAAGCGGGCGGGCGCTAAATCCCCGCCAACTGCGCGAATTGCAGCTCCGTCGGCTCGGCGCAGCAGAACCAGGCCTCGGTGAGCCTTGGCCGCGCCGCCGCGCGCTCGGCGTTGACGAGGACGTCGCGCGCACGTCCGTCGGCGGCTGCTCCGGCAGCGTCGATCACAGCCGCCCGCACGGCGGCATAGGACGTGGCAATATCCGTGTCCTCGTCGGCAAGGTTCGCCACCAACGTCGCGAGCTCTGCCTGGAGCGCATCGACCGCCGGGTCGGCCGCCTGCCACGTATAGCTGAGCTGCGCCTCGTCGTACGCCCCCAGGTGGCGTTGCATGTCGGGCAGATCGAGCAGCAGCGACCCCTTGGGCAGCAAGAGCCGAATGCTGTACTGCACCGGATCGACGTTCCCCACGAGGTCGTGCCGCGCGACGAAATCGAGAATGTCCAGCACGTCGGTGAAGGTCGTCCATGGCGTGAACGGCAGCCAGGAGGGCCGCGTCTCGATGCCATGGCGGCGAAGCAGGGTGATCGCCTGCTCGGCCTCGGCGGCCACGTGACCCTTGTCCAGGCACTCCAGGATCTCGTCGTTGAGCGACTCGAACGCCGAGATGACGAACAGGCACCCCGCGTCGGCGAATTCGGGCCACACTTGGGCGTGCTCCAGGATGTGCTCGACCTTGGTCGTGCAATCGAATGTGAGTTCCGGAAACCGCGCGTGCATGGTGCGCACCACCTTGCGCGAGTGGCGCCAGCCGTTGAGGAAGTCCGGATCGCCGAAGGTGATGTGGCGCGCGCCCGCATCGACCAGCCGCGCAATGTCGTCCAGCACGGTGTCCGCGCCGACGATGCGAATGCGTCCGTCATAGACCACCGGCACCGGACAGTGGCGGCACTTGTGGACGCAGCCGTGACTGGCCTCGACATAGCCCGCCAGACGCTCTTCGCCGTCCACGGCAAGCCGCGCATAGCGGTCGATCGGCGGCAGCAGCTCGCGCGCCGGGGCGTGAAAGTCGTGTTTGGTGAGTTGGATGACCTCCGGGACAACGCTGGGCGTCCCGTTCGCGCCCGCCAGGGCATCCACCCAGGCGACGAGCTCCGGCTCGTACTCCCCGGCAAGCGCGCGGTCCATGGAATGGCTCGGGTCCAGCGCCGGCGCCATCTCGCCATAGAGGCCGTAGAAGCAAATGGGAACGTCCGGGTGCGTGCGACGCGCCGCCTGCGCGGCGCTCACGGCAATGCGCATGGCCGTGTGCATCGGAACGGAAAACGCCAGCGCGTCGATGCCGTCCAGCGCGTCCGGGTCCCACATCTCGACGGCCAGATCCATCGCGTGCACCTGATGACCCGCCGCCTGCAGCGCCGCGGCCGGCGACGCCGCATGCACGGGCTGGTGCCCGAGCTCGTAGGTCGAGACGATCAACACCCGCATCAGCGTCCCGCCTCCGAAGCCTCCGTGCCGCGCCGCCTCGGCGCGCGGTCCGGATCGATCTCAACCTCAAGCTTCGCATGCGCGCGCCGCAGGGCCGACTCGACGGCATCGGGAGTGTCACCCCGAGCAAACATGAAGCCAAGATAGCGGTCGCCCTCCGGCAGCGGCTCGACCCAGCCGCCCGGCGCGATCGTGATCTCCAGCCCCACGATGCCGGGAAGATCCAGCGCCGCCTCGCGCCCGCGCACCTCGACCAGCACGCCGGCCCGGGGAATGAGCAGCATCATCACGCCCGACGCGGCGTGCGCGGCCGTGGTGTCTCGCAGCGGCAGGTTCAGCGCGTGGCGCAGGATCAGCGACTCCAGCGACACGCCCAGCCCGAATCGCAGCGATCGCGCGCAGAGGCCGCCGATGGAGCGCGCGGCAACCTCGATCACTGTGGCGGCGTCGCCGTCCACACGAATCTCGGCATGAACCGGACCTTCGGTCAGGCCCAGCCCCACGACGGCCGCGCTCGTCACTTCCTCAACCGCACGCTGAACCTCGCCGGGGAGGCGAGATGGCGTGATGTAAAGCGTTTCCTCGAAGTAGGGGCCGTCGAGCGGATCCGGCTTGTCGAAGATGGCCAGCGTATGCAGTGTCCCCCGTCGCAACAGACCCTCAACTGCGATCTCCACCCCCGGCGCGAAGCGCTCGACCAGCAACGGCGCGGGCAGGCCGTCATCAGACCCGCCCAGCATCCGGCGAATTCTGGCCGCGGCGGCCGCCGCATCTGCCGGCGTGTCCGCGCGGATCACGCCGCGACTGGCTGACAACGTCAGGGGTTTGAGCACTACCGGAAATCCGAGTTCCGCCGCCGCGGCCACCGGATCCTCGTCACCGTCAACGAGCGCAAACGCCGGCTGCAGCACGCCGGCCTGCGCCAACCGCCGGCGCATGGCGGCCTTGTCCCGCGTGAGCGCCGTCGCCGCGGGCGGACTGTGCGCCAGACCCAAACGCTCCGCCGCGAGCGACGCGGCCGCGACTCCCGCGTCATCCACCGGCACGATGGCGTTGAGCGGCGCCTCATCCGCAAACTCCACGATGGCGTCCGCTGCGATCTCGGGGCGGTTCAGCGGCAGCTCGATCACGCGCGATGCCATCACGTCATCCAACGCGTGACGTTGCTCGGCGCCGACGACGACCTCCACGCCAAGCTCCCGCGCGGCTTCGAGAAAGTCGCTCGCGCGGTAAGCCCGTGTCGGCAGCAGTAGGAGAACCCGGCGCATCGTCCTATGATGAACCACGAACGGACGACGCGCCGCATGCCCGCCGGATGGGGAACATGACCCTGGAACACGACACCGAAGTCTTCATAAGCGACGCCGCGCGCGACTTGGTCCTCGACTTTCGCGCGCGCTCCGACCGGCCCGACAAGGACGACCTCGCCATGTGGATCGAGGTCACCGGCATTTCGGGCGCGAGCTTCAGCTACGACATGTATCTGAAGAGCTCGAGCGACGCCGGACCCCAGGACGCGGTTGTGGAGGTCGCCGACGGGCTCAATGTGGTCGTTCCCGCCGGGAGCACCGACCAGCTCGACGGCGCCACCATCGACTATCGCTCCGCCCCGAATGGCGGCGGCCTGTTCGTCGACAACCCCAACACCCCGAGCCCGGTTGCCGGACCGGCTGCCCGTGACGTCCCCGCGCCGCAGCTCAGCGGCGCAGTGGCGGATCAGGTCGCGCAGATTCTGGAGCAGCAGATCAATCCCGCCATCGCCGCGCACGGCGGGCACGCCGAGCTCGTCTCCGTCGAGGACGGCGCGGCCTACCTGCGGCTCAGCGGCGGTTGCCAGGGGTGCGGCATGGCGTCCGTGACCCTGACCCAGGGCATCGAGGTCGCGATTCGCGAGGCCGTGCCCGAAGTCACGCGGGTGATCGACGTGACCGATCACGCCTCGGGCACCAATCCATACTTCGAGGCGTCGAAGAAGTAGGTCGGCGCGGCCGCTAGTCGGTCCTCCCGAGCGTCCGGTCGCTCGAAGGTGCGCTCCGTCCCGGATGCGGCACGAACGGCACGCCCTTGAGCCTGAGTCGCAGCGCCTGCCAGTAGATCGCCGCGGTCACGCGCGCCGTCATCAACGGATAGCGAATCAGCGCGCCATTGAGCGCGCGCGCAGTCATGGGTCGGCGGCGGAGCGAAAGGGCGGCTTCGAAAAGTGGCGCCGAGTCCCGGATCGCCGCCATCCGCACGTCAAGGTCTTGGCCGGGGGCCGTCGCCGACAGCCGATATTCCAAATCCATGGTCATGAAGGGCGAAACGTGCAGGGCCTTTGAGAAGCGCGCTCGAAGCTGGGCGCCCTCGCCAGCAGGCTCCGGCGCCACCACGTAGACGTGACGCTCGCCCCACGGGGTATTCGTGACCTCGGCCACCAGCGCTTCGAGTCGCTCGCCGCCCGGCGTGAAGCAGTAGTAGACGCTGATCGGATTGAAGACATAGCCGAAGTAGCGTAGGTGGGTGAGCAGCCGGACGGGGCCTTCAGGCCGGTTTCCAGTCGCCTCGTGGACGTGCCGCCGCACGGCTTCGTCCAGCGGCAGCGCCGGATCGCCAAAGTGATCGCCTCGGCGAAACCACGCCAGCGCCGGTCGCCGCGCCGACCAGAGCCAATGCCCATCGAACACTCCGGGCAACTCCGCCAGGTCGACGTAGGCCATGAAGAGCGGGAAGCGAAACTCATGCGCGACCGGGCTCCGGCGCCGGTGCATCACGACGCCGGTGTAGAGGCAGCTCGCGACGCTCACGCGCCGGCCTCGATCGCCCGCGCCACCCGCAGGCCGCTCACCACACCGTCCTCGTGGAAGCCATAGCCCCAGTAGGCGCCCGCGTACCAGGTCCGGCGCCGGCCGTTTACCTCGGACCACCGGCGCTGGGCGGCGAATGCCGCGCGATTGAGCGTCGGGTGGTGGTAGGTCATGCGGGCGATCACGGCCGCGTCGTCAATGCGCTCGTCCTGGTTGAGCGTCACGCAGAAGGTCTCCGGCGCGTCCAATCGCTGCAGGCGGTTCATGTTGTATGTCGTCGCCACCCGGCCCCCGCCGTCCGGGGCAATGTAGTAGTTCCACGCCGCCCAGGCGCGGCGCCGCCGGGGAAGCAGGCTCGTATCGGTGTGCATCACGACGCTGTTGGCCTGGTAGTCGATAGCCCCAAGGACGGCGCGTTCCTCGGGGCTGGGATCGGCAAGCAGGCGCAGCGCCTGATCGCTATGGGTCGCGAGCACGACCTGGTCAAACTGTGCGACATGCCCACCGGCCACGGTGACGTCGACGTGGTCGTCCGCTCGCCGCACGCGGGTCACGGGCGCACGGGTATGAATTCGGTCTCGAAATGGCCGAGCCAGCGCCTGCACGTACTCGCGGGCGCCGCCGGTGATTGAGTACCACTGCGGCTTGCCCCGGATCCCCAGCAGTCCGTGGTTGTGAAAGAAACGCACGAACGAGCGAATCGGCATCTGGCCGAAGCGCGCGGGATCGGTCGACCAGATGGCGGCGCCCATGGGCACCAGATACAGCTCACGGAAAACGCGCGAGAAGTCCGCGCCTTCCAGGTAGTCGTCCAGCGTGAGCCGCCCGTCGGCCTCCAGCAGCTTTGGCGCCTGACGATTGAATCGCAGGTAGTCGCGCACCAGCCGCAAGAACGTGGGGCGCGCCAGATTGCGGCGCTGGGCGAACACGGCGTTCAACGACGCCCCGCTGTACTCGATGCCCGTGCGGTCGCAACGCACGGAGAAGCTCATTTCGGACCGCTGTGTCGGGACGCGGAGGTCATCGAGGATGCGCAGGAACTCCGGATACGTGCGGTCGTTGAAGACCACGAAGCCGGTATCGACCGCGAAGGTGCGGCCACCGCGAGACACGTCAAGCGTGCGCGAGTGTCCGCCCGGTTCGTCGCCTGCCTCGAAGACCGTGACGTCATGGTGCGCATGCAGCCGGCGCGCCACGACGAGGCCCGACACCCCGGCGCCAATGACGGCGATTCTCATGTGTTGCGGCGTCTCACCTCAGCGACCTGGCTTGGCGGTCGCTCGCGATAACTCTTGGTGCGTTTGACACGCTAGGCGATCCGCCGCGCCTGGGCTTCCCCGACCCTGGCGGGGGCGAACAGATGGTGCGCCACTACCCACTCTCGCCCGCCCCGATAGGCGAATAGCTCCTCGCAGGCGATGAAAAAGAGCCGCCACCGCGTCAGCCAGAGGCACGCCGCCTCGTCGCCGTAGACGCCCCGAAAGAGCTCAACGATCTGCGGGCGGCGCTTGTCGACGTTTCCCAACCACGTGCCCAACGTCCGGGCATAGTGCCGGCCATTCACGACCCAGCGGTCGACGGTGCGCACGGCCGGCGCGCACTCGTCAAAGAGGTCGAGGCTCGGCATCGTCCCACCGCTGAAGAACCAGCGCGCCATCCAGCCGTCCTCGGGCTCGAAGGCGTAGGCGTGCCGCACGTGGCTGAAGACGTGGACAAAGATCCGGCCATCCGGGTCCAGCCGATCGGCCAGGCGGGCCAGCAGCGCGCCGTGATCGCGGATGTGCTCCAACATCTCGATGCTCACGATCCGGTCGAAACGACCCGGAATCTCGTCCACGGCGGCATTGGCGTGCAACACGTCCAGGTTGGCCAAGCCGCGCGCCCGCGACTCGCCGACGATGTGGTCGCGCTGCGTGCGTGAGTTGGTCACGGCGGTGATCGTCGATCTCGGATATCGCTCGGCAGCCCACAGCGCAAATGAACCCCAGCCGCATCCCAGGTCGAGCACGCGCTGGCCGTCGGCGAGATCGGCGCGCTGCGCGCAAAGATCCAGCATGGCGTCCTCGGCCTCCACGAGCGTCTCGACGCCCGCAGGCCAAAGGCAGCTGCTGTATTTGAGCCTCGGACCGAGGATCAGGCGAAAGAACTCGGTCGGCACCTCGTAGTGCTGCCGATTGGCGGCGTCCGTGGCAACCGCCGTTGGCCCGTTGCGCAAGGCGCGAAAGCGCTCTTGGGGTTCGCCGCGTCGCAGCGCCCGCAGCCGTCGACGCAAGGCCATCCGCACACCAAGGCGCAGGACGCCGTCGGGAACCATCCCCCGCGCCGCCAGCCGCTCGAACCAGGCCGATTGGCTATCCACGTGGTCCCAGGAAGGGGATTCGCGGGAAGAACGCCGGCGTGGATTCCACGTACTCGCGATAGCCCGGCTTGCTTTCGATCATGCTGCGCTCGAGCAGCGTCACGCCCGACACTCGCGCCAGCAGCACCGTCATGACGAGCGGGCCGATAAGCGTCCACCACGCGCCGACGGCCAGTCCCAAGCAACCGAGTCCCCACCACACCACGGCGTCGCCGAAGTAGTTCGGGTGTCGCGTCAGCCCCCAGAACCCGGTGGCGAGCACCCGCCCTCGATTGGCCGGGTTGGCCTTGAACCGCGCCAATTGCAGGTCGCCGCCCGCCTCGAAGGCCAAGCCGATGGCCCAGAGCGCGATGGCCGCCACGTCCCACGCGGTCGGCAGGGACGGCTGCGGCTCGCCCAGCGCCGCCAGCAACGGCAGCGCGACCACCCACATCACCACGCCCTGGAGCAGGAAGACGGTGAAGTAGCTGCGCCACCAGAAGGCGCTCCCGGCGTTGGCGCGGAACTTCTGATAACGCGAATCCTCGGGCTTGCCGTGATTGCGCCAGCCGATGTGACCGGCCAGGCGCAAGCCCCACACCGCCACCAATACCAGGAGCAGCGCGGAGCGCCCGGCATCGCCCGATCCCAGCCACGCGGCTAGCGCCCCGGTCACGATGAACCCCAGTCCCCAAAACACGTCAACGATTGACGCGTCGCGCAGCAGCAGGCTCAACAGCCACACCAGCGTCATGAAGACGCCGATAGTCGCGGCGGCATATCCCAGGAGGCCAGGATCGGCCATTAGCTCGATTGGAGCGGAGCTTGGCGGACGTCGTGGTCCCGCACAGGCGCTAGCCGCCGATCTGGAACATCTCGACCTTTTGCACGTCCGGTCCGTGGCCGTCGTCGCTGATCAGGCCCGCGCGCGCCTCCGAATAGCGGTCGCGGCGGACCTGCCACACGCCGCCGATCAGCTGGCGCAGCTCGGCGTCCGTGGCGCCCTCGCGCATCGGCGTCCGCAGATCCGTGCCGCCAAACGCAAACAGGCACGTCAGCAGGTGACCGTCGGTCGACAGCCGCGCGCGCGTGCAGGCCCCGCAGAAGGGCTGGCTCACCGACGCGATGACGCCGATCTCGCCGCCGCCGTCACGGTAGCGAAAGCGACTCGCCACCTCGCCCGGATAGTTCGGCGGCAGCGGCTCCAGCGGGAATTCGGCCCCGATACGCTCCACGATCTCATCGGCCGTCACGACCTCATCCACCTGCCACTGGTTGAGGTTGCCGACGTCCATGTACTCGATGAATCGCACCGTGTGCCCCGTGCCGCGATAGCGCCGCGCGAGATCGACGATGGTGTGGTCGTTCACGCCGCGCACCACCACGCAGTTCAGCTTGATGGGCGACAGGCCAACGCGCTCAGCGGCCGCGATGCCCTCCAAGGTCGCGTCCACGCCGAAGCCCCGCCCGTTCATGGCGCGGAACACCACGTCGTCCAGGCTGTCCAGGCTCACCGTCACGCGCTGCAGTCCGGCCTCGGCCAGCGACTCGGCGTGCCGCGCGAGCAGGTGGGCGTTGGTCGTGAGCGCCAGGTCCTCGACCGGCAGGGCCGCCAGCATCGACACCAGGTTCGGCAGGTCCGCCCGCAGCAATGGCTCGCCCCCGGTCAGCCGCAGCTTTTGCACGCCAAGCTCGACGAAGATGCCCGCCAACCGCGTGATCTCCTCGAACGTGAGGATCTGGGACTTCGGCAAGAACGTGTAGTGCTCGCCGTAGACCTCAGCCGGCATGCAGTAGGGACAGCGAAAATTGCACCGGTCCGTTACCGAAATGCGCAGATCGCGCATGTGGCGGCCAAGCGTGTCGACGGGCGTGGTGGCGATGGCGGCAGGCACGCGGGGCATGAGTCTCGGGTTCGCCTTCACCCTGAGTTTACGCAGTGGGCGGCCCCAATCCGCGTCAGGTACCGTGAGCGACCAGACACTCATCGAGGGCGCGCACCATGCCACTACGCGATGTGTCCGAGGTCGAGACGGTCGCCGGCGACTTCAACGACGGCCTGGACCACCCCGAAGGCGTCACCTGGGGCCCGGATGGGCAGCTCTACGCCGGCGGCGAGGCTGGCCAAATCTATCGCGTCGATCCCGACAGCGGGGCCATCACCCAGATCGCCCAGCACGAGGGATTCCTGGGCGGCGTCGCCTGCGACGCCGAGGCGAATGTCTACGTCTGCGCCGCGTATGGCGGCTCGGTGGTGCGCGCCAACGCTGACGGCAGCGTCACTGAGATCACCCGCGGCACCCCCGACCAGCCCATGGAAACGCCCAACTATCCCTGCTTCCATCCCTCCGGCGACCTCTACGTCTCCGACTCCGGCGAATGGGACCACGACACCGGCCGGATCTACCGCGTGCGGCCCGACGGGTCCACGGACCTGGTGAGCGAGGCGCCGCGCTACTTCGCCAACGGCATGTGCGTCGACGCCTCCGGCGAGTGGCTCTACGTCGTGGAGTCGCAAATGCCCGGCGTCAGCCGCCTGCGCGTGCTGTCAGACGGCATGCTCGGCGAGCGCCAGGTCGTGGCCACCCTCCCCGGCGACGTGCCCGACGGCGTGCAATTCGACGTCGAGGGCACGCTCTACATCACCCTCTACACCCCCAGCCGCATCTACCGGCTCGAACCCGCCGGACGCATCCAGGTCCTCGTGGACGACCCCAACCACACGCAGCTTTCGTCCCCCACCAACATCGTCTTCGGCGGCCCCAACCTCACCGACCTCTTCACTGCAAACCTCGGCCGCTGGCACCTCAACCGCCTGCGCATGCCCGTGCCAGGAATTCCGCTGGCGTATCCGCCGCCGATCGCGATGTAGAGAGTCCCTGCCCGAACCCTTTCCCCCTGACAGGGGGAAGGCTGGGGTGGGGATCCTGCATAGATGTCTTCGGTGTGGCGGCTCGGCGTCCTACCGCCGCTCCACGCGACGCCCCGCCGTGTCGTATCCTTTAGATGTCCTGATTGATCGCGGGGAGCTGGGGTAACGCCCGGCTGAGAGGGCGACACTAAAGCGTCGCCGACCCGTGGAACCTGATCTGGGTAATGCCAGCGCAGGGACGTTCACCGCGTTGGCTGCCGCAGGTTCCACCGAATCTGCGGTCTTTTTGTTAATGGCGGTGAACGAATGCCCCGGGCGACGCTGGCTCTCCAGGTATTGCCGCTGAACGCGCCCGACGCGATGGCGGCCGTTGACGCCGCGATTGCGGTGATCCAGGACAGCGGCGTCTCGCATGAGGTCGGCCCGATGGAGACCACCATCGAGGGCGACTCGCTGCGCGAGCTGCTCGACGTCGCAGCGCGGGCGCACGACGCCGCGGTAACGCTGGCCGGCGGCCCCGTCCAGACCAACATCCGCATGATCGAAAGCCCGGCGGGCATCGCCTCGATGCACGAGAAGACGGCGCCGTTTCGCGAGGAGACGTCAGGGTGAACAAGCCCGGCACACAGCAACTGCGCCACACCGGCAAGGGCGGTTCGCGAACCGCCCCTACAGCCTCGTCATTTCGCCCCACCTCCCTGTCATTCCGAGCGCAGCGAGGAATCTCAAGCGCGGGGAACGAGCAACAGCGTCCAAATGTTCCTCACACCGGGACTCCCTTGAACGCATGGTCGACATCCCACACCTATGCCTCGAATGACCCTCACCCTAACCCTCTCCCTTCCAGGGAGAGGGGACCGGACCCGCTCCCCAGTCCCTTCTGCCGGGATGCTGCAAAGGACTCCAGGGGCGGAAATCCCGCCAGAAGGCACCCGGCGTGAAACCACGCCTGCCGCGCAAAGTGACCCGCCAGGTACGCGACTTTGCACCGGCGCTGATCCTGATCGCCGGCCTGCTGGCGCTGTGGGAAGTCGTGTCCCGGGCGGTGGAGATGCCGGATTGGCTGCTCCCCGCGCCCTCGGACATCGCCGCGTCGTTCGGCGAGGCCGCGCCCCTGCTCGGCCCGCACGTGGCCGCCACCGTCACCGCCGCCGCCGCCGGATACGCTCTGGCCCTGGCGTCGGCCATCGTGCTGGCCGCGGCCATCGACCGCTGGGGCCTTGCCCGCCGCGCGATCTACCCGCTGCTCGTGACCTCGCAGACCATCCCCACGTTCGCGCTGGCCCCGCTGCTGGCCATCTGGTTCGGATTCGGCCTGCTGCCCAAGGTGCTGGTCGTGGCGCTGGTGTGCTTCTTCCCCATCGTCGTGGCGACGGTCGGCGGCCTGCGCGCGGCCGACAAGGAGATGCTGGATCTGGTGCGCGGCATGGGCGCCAGCGACCGGCAACTCTTCTTAAAAGTGCGCCTGCCGGCCGCGGTGCCGTCCGTTATCTCGGGCATGAAGATCGCCGCCACCTACAGCGTGATCGGCGCCGTCATCGCCGAGTGGACCGGGGCCAGCCAGGGATTGGGGCTCTATCTGCTGCGGGCGTCGAACTCGTTTCAGACCGACCAGGTTTTTGCCGTGATTGCCGTCATCGCGCTGCTCAGCATCGCGCTGTTCGGCTGCGTTGAGCTTGTGGGCCGCACCGTCGCACCGTGGACGGCGGCCAAGGAGGAGACCTCACGATGATGATTTCGCGACGCCGGACATTGGGGCTGATGCTCGGAGCCGCCGCCGTGCCGCTGGTGGGCGCCTGCGGCGAGGAGGCCAAGGAGCCGGCATCGGTCACGTTGATGCTGGACTGGGTCCCCAACACCAATCACACGGGGATCTATGTCGCCCGCGACTTTGGCTTCTATGACGACGAGAACCTGCAAGTCTCGATCGTCGAGCCGGGCGTATCGGGCGTGGCGCAGGCCGTGGCGGGCGGGGCCGCCGAGTTCGGCATCAGCTTTCAGGAAGAGGTGACGCTAGCGCGCTCGGAGGACGTGCCGCTGGTGTCGGTGGCGGCCATCATCCAGCACAACACGTCGGGCTTCGCCTCGCCGGCGGACCGCAAGATCCGCCGCCCGCGTGACTTCGCCGGCAAGAAATACGGGGCGTTTGGCTGGGGTCCCGAGCGCCAGGTGCTGACGGCGCTGATGCAGTGCGACGGCGGCGACGTCAACCAGATCGAATTCGTGGACATCGGGGCCGTGGACTACTTCGTCGCCTGGGAGCGCGGCGACGTGGACTTCGTGTGGATCTTCGAGGCCTGGGACGGCATTCGGGCCCAGCTGCAGGGCTTCGAGCTCGACTACATCCGCCTGACCGACCTCGACTGCATCCCGGACTACTACACGCCGGTGCTGGCGACCAGCGAGGCGATGATCGCCGAGAACCCGGACGTGGTACAGCGCTTCGTGCGCGCCACGGCCCGCGGCTACGAGCTGGCCATCGACGAGCCGTCGCGCGGCGCGGACACGCTGATCAAGGCCGTGGACGGCATCGACGCCGACCTCGTGCGCGCCAGCCAGGACTGGCTCAGCCCGCGCTACGCGGAGGACGTCGACACGTGGGGCTGGCAGACGCGCGAGACCTGGCAGGGCTACGCCAGTTGGATGGTCAACAACGACCTGCTCGCGAACACGATCAATCCCTCTAACGCCTTCGACAACTCGTTCATCGAGAACGCCTGAGGCCATAGAGGCCGTCATGCGTCCGCCGCCCGATAGCGCCGCGGCGAGCCCGGCTGTGGCGCTGCGCGGCGTTCAGGCGACGTATCTCGAGCGCGGGCTGCGCGTTGAGGCGTTGCATGACGTCAACTTGACTGTCGCGCGTGGTGAGTTCGTCTCGGTGATCGGACCGAGCGGCTGTGGCAAGAGCACCATGCTCAACCTCATCGCGGGCATCGACCGCCCGAGCGGCGGCGAGATTGCGGTCGACGGCCGCTCCGCGATCGGCCGCACGGGCCTGGTGGCCCACATGCCCCAGCGCGACCTGCTGCTCCCCTGGCGCACCACGTTGCAGAACGCCGTGCTCGGACCCGAGCTGCGCGGCGAACCAGACCGCGAGGCGCGCGCGCTGGCGCAATTGGATCGATTCGGCCTGGAGGGCTTCGCCAACGCCTATCCGCACATGCTGTCGGGGGGCATGCGCCAGCGCGCGGCCATCCTGCGCACGATCCTGCTGGACCGCGACACCCTGCTACTCGACGAGCCGTTCGGCGCGCTGGACGCCCTGACGCGCGGCGAGATGCAGGAGTGGCTGCTGGGCATCTGGTCCGAGCTGGCCAAGACGGTGCTGTTCGTCACCCACGACATCGAGGAGGCGATCTTTCTGTCCGACCGCGTGTACGTGATGACCCGCCGCCCCGGCACGATGAAGCTGGAGCTGGCGATCGACCTGCCGCGCCCACGAGAACGCGAGATGACCACGTCGCCGGCGTTCGTGGACGCCAAGCGCACGCTGCTGCACGCGCTTCTGGCCGAGACGCAGCGGTAATCCGGGCCGGGTCGCGTGCTCGTCGAGCCCCTTCTCCCCTTGCGGGAGAAGGACAGGATGAGGGGTTAGCCAACAGGCGCGGGATCGCGTAGTGGTGATTTGAGATGGCACGTGGTTGCGCCCGTGGCACCCTCACCCCCTTATCGAGGACGGGGCAGGCTCTAACCCTCTCCCACCAAGAGACCCTTTCAGAGTCCGGTAGGGGCGGGTCTGCGACCCGCCCGACGCCAAGCATCCGGCACGCCCCCTCAGATCCCACCGGACTGGATTCCGGCCTCCGCCGGTATGACGGAAGGGTTGCGCAAGAGTCTGTCGTTGCGGCGTCCACCGGCGCTTTCTATGCTCCGGTCGGCAACCGACCCACACCTCGATGGAGCATCAGATGGCGCAAGTCTCGGCCGACCGACGGATCCCCGGATATCCCAACGACCCCGTGCGCGAGAAGCGCGAGCTCATGCTCAGGACCTATGAGTACGAGTTCCCGTTCAACTACCCCAACGTCGACGTCGATCGCGTGTGGATCGGCGGCGAGCGGCACGGCATGGAGCTGTTTCCGATCAAGACGACCGACGGCTCCACGGCGTCGACCCAGACGCCATCCGACTGGATCGTGATCCACGAGGACGAGCCGATGGTTCGAGTGGCCGTTATGGGCAGCGCCTGTACGCCGCCGGGATCGATTCTGCTCGAGGCCGATCCGATTCCCGGATTCCGCCACGACGGCGAGGTCGAGCACGCCCTGCCGGTGCGGTATCGCATCGATAACCTCTGGGGCATGCACCTGCGCGCCGATCTGCTGGAGCAGGGCGGTCGCTCGGAAGCGCTGCCCATAGCCGGCATGAGCTGCGCCGTGATCGAGATTCCCCCGTCCAAGACGGTGCGCGTCGCCGGTCTGGGCGCGATTCCGGCGTGGGCGACCGACTCCTGGCCCGACGACACGCACTATTCGGTGCGCTACATCCGCACCACCGTCGCCGAGGGCTACGAAATCTAGCGATATGGAGTCCCGCCGGGCGCTTGTACTGCCCGGCGGGACCTCACGCTAGCCCGGCGGGCTGAATGTGGGCGGCGTGACGTGGTGGTCCACGCGCGGGCACATCTCGCGTGCGGCGAACTCCTCGGCGAACTCGACGATGTTGTTCACCGACTCCTCGAAGATCCGCCGGCCCTTCTCCGCGGTCGCGAGGGTGGGCGTGCCCTGCGTGCCGTCGGTGGTGTAGGTGCTGGTCCAGCTATCCATCCGCACCGGACCGGTGGCCCACAGGTCGACCCAGTGGTACTTGGACTTGCGCTGGTTTGTCTCGGTGATCTGGTCCTTGGCGAGATCCATGTACACCATGTCGGGATCGAAGAAGAGCGCCAGTGACGTCTCGGCCTCGCCGGCGTGAGCGCAGCCGCCGGGAAACTCGGACTCGCGCCAGGTCGACATGAAGTCGGGATCGGCGGCCATGAAATGCCACCAGCCGCCGATGCCCACCCAGGCGTCGCTCTCCAGCATGGCGCGCCTCGCGGCAAGCTCCAGCGGATTGATGTTGGAGCCATGTCCGTTGACCATGATGATCTTCTTGAATCCCTGGTAGGCCAGGCTCTTCAGGATGTCCACCACGTAGCGAATGAACGTCTCATGATGGATGGTCACGGTGCCGGGAAAGTCCATCACGTGTGACGTGTAGCCGTAGCTGACGGACGGCATGACCATGATGCGGCCGTTGGATCGCCGGGCCGCCTCCTCGCAGATCTCGGTGGAGGTCCAGTTGTCGATCTTGACCGGCAGGTGGTGCCCGTGCTGCTCGACGGTGCCGACCGGCAGCAGCGGGATGACGCCGCGGCTGACGGCCTCGTTGACCTCCGGCCAGGTCATGTCCTGGAATCTGTGCGTGACGGCCATGTTCAATCCTCGGGAGCGGGAAGCGGTTCATAGTACGCGCCCAAACCGTTCGCCCCTTCGGTGAACTCAGGGCAGGCTCTGAACTTGTCGAAGGGCGCCGGTCGTGGTTCGACAAGCTCACCACGAACGGGACCACGCTCACCGCGGACAGGGCAGGCGCCGAGCCGGCCAACCGGGTACCTTCCACAGGCGCTGGAGACGCGGAGACCGCAATGCAGGTTCGCGTGGAGCTGCCCGAGGGCGTGCGCTGCGCGATGGCGCTGAGCTACGACCTCGAAATGTGCGCCGGCTATTCCCCGGTGCTGGTCAACCATGGCCGAATCATGCCGCCGCTGCGCGACTACACCCTGCGGCTGTGCACTACGGCGGAAGACTTCGGCGTGCAGTTGCACTTCTTCTACGTGGTCAACGGCCTCGAAGACCCCGACATCGACTACCTGCGCGAAATCCTGCGGCGCGGCCACGTGATCGACAACCACACCTACAGCCACATGCTGCTGAACTATGCCGACCCGGCGCAGCTCGGCTGGGAGCTGACCACGGCCAACCGCGAGCTGGATGTCAAGCTTGGCGTGCAATCGACCGTGCTGCGTGGCCCGGGCGGACTGCCGGCCGGCCTGGACCGCCTCCTGCCCAACCAGCGGACCATCCTCGACAGCGGCTTTCGCTGGGTGAGCAGCCACATGGAATCGACCATGGGCAAGTACGGCTGGGCGCACGATGTCGCGGCGCCGTCGCGCTTGCAGCCCTACGTCTATCCCACCGGCCTGATCGAGATTCCCATCCAGGGCTGGATGGACCGCCTGTTCTTCGACTTCGAGCGCAACCGCGACAACGACGCGATGGAAGCGTGGCGCATTTCAGAAGGCCACCAGCCCGTGCCGGACGGCTGGGAGTGCCCCTGGACCGACGCCGCGGCCCTGGACGACTGGATTGCCTACAACCTGGCCGCGCTCGATCACGCCTACGACCACGGCCTGCTCTGGGTGCCGACGTGGCATCCCTACACCCACTACCTGCACGACCCGGCCAACCGCGCCCTGCCGGCGCTACTGGCCCACGCGCGCTCCAAGCCAGAGCCGGTGGCCGTGTGCACGGTGCGCGACGCCGCCGCCATGTTGCGCGTCGAGGACGGCTGACCGGGCGACTCAGGACGCGCCGGCTGAGGCTACGTCGGCGACCGGTCGATGGGCTTTCCGGAAGCGCCCAGCGGCACCGATGAAGACTCTGGGATGCCTCGGATCAACTCGAGCTCGTCCGCCGTCAGCGCCACGTCCGCCGCGGCGGCGTTGCCCCGCGCCTGGTCGGGCGTCTTCATGCCGGGAATCACGGACGTCACCGCCGGTTGCGCCAGCAGATAGGCCAGCGAGACCTGCGTCATGCTGCGCCGCGCGTTCGTTAGCGGTCGCATTTGCTCCGCAGCGTCCAGCTGCGCCAGGAACTCTGCCCGCGCGGCCTCGTTCCAGGCCGACCGGTTCATGTCGTCGAAGACAGTGTCCCGGTCGAACTTCCCGGTGAGGATGCCGCGCTCCAGCGGCACGCGCACCAGCGTCCCGATATCCCGCTCGGCGCACAGCGGCAGCAACTCGCGCTCCGCCGCGCGATTGAGGGCGCTGTATCCGAGCTGGCAGACACCGTTGCCGCCGCGCTCGTCGAAGGCCCGCAGGACCGCCGGGTCGTCCGTCGAGACGCCGTAGGACCGGATCTTCCCGGCCTGGATCAGCTGCTCGAAGGCCTCCACCAGCACTTCCGGGTGCGCCGGATTGGGCTGGTGGCACTGGTAGATGTCGATCACGTCGGTGCCCAGGCGGTAGAGGCTGGCGTCGCAGCAGTTGTGGACGTGCTCCACCGACTCGTAGCTGAGCAAGTGCCCCGTGTTCCAGCCGATTTGGCCCACCTTGGTCGCGATTAGCACCTCGTCGCGCACGCCGCGCAGCGCCTTGCCGAGCATCAGCTCACTCAGGCGAGGGCCGTAGGCGTCGGCGGTATCGAACAGCGTCACGCCCGCGTCGATGGCCGCGTGTACCGTCGCATTGGCCTGCGCCTGCGACACGTGGCCCAACCCGCCGCTGAGACCCCAGCAGCCCATGCCCACGACGGACACTTCGAGTCCGGTCTTGCCCAACCGTCGATATTCCACGTGGGATCCCCCTCGGTCAGCCGCCAACCTGACAATAGCGCGACACCGGCAGGCGCGTATCTCCCAGGCAATCCCAGTCCGAGCCCCTTCCCCCTAGCAGGGGGAAGGTTGGGATGGGGGTCAACGGCTGACGGCTCAACTCGCTCGACCGGCCGCACCGGCGCCGATACCCCAGCCGCCGCCAGTCGGAGTACGTCAGACCTTTCCTAAACTTCTCCTACCCACACACCCGCAAGTCATCACATGCAAGTCTCCCTGGCGATGATGGGATTCGGCTGGACCCAAGACGTGGCCGAGCGCTGCATCGAGGTCGCCGGCGGCCTCGGCTACGACGGCATTGACCTCTGGAAGCAATACCTCGACACGGCCGATCTCGGCTGGGTCCGCGACGCCTGCGCGGCGCAGAACCTGCAAATCGTGCAGCTGAGTCCGTATTTCGACTTCACCACCAGCGAGGCGACGGCGGCAGACTCCCTGCGCGAGGCGGCGACATTCGTCGGCTACGCGGAGACGCTGGGCGCTCCCTACGTGCGCGCCTACACCGGCGTCACGCCCAGCGCCGAAGCCGACGACGCCATGTGGGCGCGCTGCGTCGCGGGACTCCAGGAAGCGTGCGACATGGCGGCCGCGTCCGACGTGACCCTGCTGCTCGAAACGCACCAGGTCATCCACAGCGGACCGTGCCTCTCCGACACGAGCCCGACAACGATCCGGCTGCTGGAGCTGGTGGACCGCCCCAACCTCCGCGTCGCGATCCAGACGCCGCTCGTCGGCGAGACGCCCGAGGACAGCGCGCGGCAATTGGGGCGCTACACGGACCAAATCCAGGCCCACAACTGGATCGGCGCCACCGAGTCCACCTGGGGCCAACTCACGTTTCTGGACGCCGGCGACCTCGACTTCCGGCGCTACCTCCGCATCCTGCAGGAGGAAGGCTTCGACGGCTGGATCAGCATCGAGCACGCCAACCACCATCCCTGGGAAGAAACCGCCACCCACGAGATCGCCTACTTGCGCGAACTGCTCGCCGAGAGTTAGGCCACCCCATACCGCTCCAGCGTCGCCTCGTTGATGGTCACGCCCAGGCCCGGCGCGTCGGATGGGCCGACCCAGCCGGCGTCGAGCTCGAAGTCTTCGTAGGTCAGTTCGTGCCGGATTGGCGACTCGGTCATGGCGTATTCAAGCACCTGCGTGTTCGGCACCGCCGCCAGCACGTGCAGCGAGGCCGCGATCGACACGCCGGTCTTGAAGGTGTGGTTCACGAAGCCGCGCTGATGGCGTGCCGCGAGGCGCCCAATCTCAACCATGGTGGTAATGCCGCAGCGGCCCGGGTCGGCCTGCACCCAGTCCAGCCCGCCCACGAGGATCAGCTCTTCGAAGTCGAGCAGGCGGGACTCCGACTCGCCGCCGGCGATCGGAATCTCGCTCACCGCCGAGAGCTTGCCGTAGCCGGCGACGTCTTCGGGGTGCAGCGGCTCCTCCAGCCAGAATGGGCGGTACTCGGCGAACTGCCGCGTGCGAACCAGGGCCGTGCGCCAGTCCCACGGCTGACCCGCGTCCACCATCAGGTCCACTGCGTCGCCGAGGCCCCGGCGCGCCTCGCGCACGAGGGCGATGTCGTTGGCTTCGCTCTGCCCCATCGGCCCCCAGCCAAACTTCGCGGCGGTGAATCCCCGGTCGGCCAGTCGCGCCGCCAGCTCGTAGGTGTCGGCGGGCGTGTCCTGAAACAGCACCGACGCGTAGGCCCGCACCTGGCGCTGCGCGGCGCCGAACAGCCGGTAGATCGGCTGACCGTAGGCCTTGCCCGCGATGTCCCACAGCGCGATGTTGACCCCGGCCACCGCGTGGGCGCCGGCGCCGTAGCGCGTGTAGTACTGCGTGAGGTCGTAGATGCGTTGCATGCAGGCGTCGATGGCGAGCGGATCGGAACCCTCCAGCGCGCTCGCGAGGCCGCGCGTGATGCCGTTCGACAGCGGCGCCTCCACGGCCGCGCGCACCACGGTCGGCGCCGAGTCCACCTCGCCCCAGCCGGTGATGCCGGCGTCGGTCTCGATGCGGATCAGGCAGGTGTCCTGGGTACCGTCGGCGGCGGTGGTGACGTCGGGCAGTCGGAGAACGATGGCCTGGACGGACGTGATCTTCATGGCGAGGTCTCTGGCTGGGGGCGGGGCATTGTGACCGATGCCCCGGCCCGGCGTCAGGCGCGCAGCAGCGGCTGCAGGTTCTCCAGGATGGCGTCCAGCTCCGCATGATCGTGGTCGTCGGGCTGGAGCGCGCCCGGCTGGCGCATGCGCGCCGACGTGAAGACGCCCCGCCGCACCAGCACTTCCTTCAGCAACGGCGTTTCCAGCAGCACCGACAGGTTGATGAGCGGCAGCAGTTGGTTGAAGACTTCGCGCGCGCCGATCTTATCGCCGCGCTGCCAGGCATCCCACACCTGCACGTGCACGTCCACGGTGTCGGCGGCGGGCATGAATCCGGTCGCGCCGCGCGCCAGCTCCGAGAGCATCCAGCGGCCGTAGTAGCCACCGAACACCCCCACCGAGCCCGCCGGCAGCGCCTCCAGCACGCCGCTGATGTAGTGCGCGCTCGGGTGCATTTCCTCTTTGATGTAGTGCACCGACTCGATGTCGCGCACCAGGCCGGCCAGGAACTCGGCGTCCATGCCCGCCTGAGAATGCTGCACGAACAGCGGCAGCTCGGCAGCCCGCGCGATGCCGGCGTAGTAGTCCCGCAGCTCGTCCGGCCGCGCCGGCGACAGGATCGGCGGCAGCGCCATCACGGCGCTGGCGCCGGCGTGCGCGGCGTGCTCGGCGTAGACCGCCGCCTGCGCGCCGCTGGCGGAGGCGACGCCCGCAACCACGGGAATGGCGCCCGCGGCCGCGGTGACCACTGCCTCCACCCCGGCGCGGCGCTCGTCGTCCGTCAGGTACTGAAACTCGCTGGCGATGGCCGGGAAGACGACACCGTGAACGCCCGCCCGCCGGCAGAAGTTCACCTCGGCGGCCAGCGCGTCCAAATCGAGCCGGTCGGCGTCGTCAAAGGGCGACTGCAACACGGGGAACACCCCCCGCAAGCGCGCCTCGTCGCTAGGCATCGTCGTCGATTTCGAGCGGCATGGCTCGCCGACCCTGGTAGCCGTAGTCCGCCATCAGCGTGGACTCGTCGCGCCAGCGCTCGCCGGTGCGCTCCAGCCGCTTGGTGCGGATGGCCAGCCCGGAGCAATTCTGCGCCAGCGTCTGGAAGATCGTGTGCGCCACCAGCCGGTGCCCCAGGTCGTTGGCGTGCACGCCGTCGTAGTGCACCATCCACGCCGCGCCGCCGTAGGCGTTGTAAACGTCGCTGAAGAGGCAGTTGGTCGCTCGCGCGACCTGCTCCGTCACGAGGTTGTAGGTCTGGAACACCTCGTGGCTGCCTTCCTGAAAGTGCTCCCCGAGGCCAAAGTCGGTCATGTAGTACGGCCCCGGCAGCACGATCAGCGGATCGCACCCCGCCCGCACCTGCTCGATCACGCCCGTCATCTCGGTGCGGAATATCTCGGTCGGCGTGCCGCCGCGCGCGTCGTTGAGGCCGTAGGAAATCACCAGCAGGTCGGGATCGTGGTCGATCACGTGCTTCTGCACGCGCTCGTTGGCCGCCGGCTTGCCGGAGTAGGAGTAGCAGGGGACGCGGGTCGAGATGACGTTCGCCCCGATGCCGGTGTTTACCAACTCGACCGGCTCATCCTGGAAATCCGAGATCAGCGCCGCCAGGACGTGGGGCCAGCTGCGTTCGCGCACCGAACTCCAACCGCCGGCGGTGGTGCTCTCGCCAAGCGTGACGAGCTTTCGGAACGGCTCGGGATGCCAATCGCGTGGAGCTTCGTGATGCGACACGCCAATAGTCCTCCTCCGACGAGCGCGCCGAGTGTGGCACACGCCGTACGATGATCCGGCACACCTGGGGAGCTTGCCGGACATGCTGATCGGTGTCGCAGGCGCATTGCCGGACCGTCCGGCGGACATTTCGCCGGCGGACGTGCGCCGCCTCGCCGAATTGGGGTTTCAGGGCACGAACGTCAAGCTGGGCGGACCCGGCGAGGCCAGTGACGCAGACCTTCGGCACGCGCGCCGCGTCATTGCCGACGCGGGCCTGGTCATCGCCCAATCCAACGGCGCGTATGGATCGCTGGTCGGGCACAGTGACGCCGACCGCCGCCGGGGGATCGACGGCCTGAGCGCGCACATGCACGCGACGACGGTCCTTGGCGCGCGCACGTGCTACGTCCGGCCCGGCGGGCTCAATCCCAACGGCCCATGGTTTGGCCACCCGGACCATCATTTGGAGGCCACCTTCGACCGGGCGCTCGACAGCCTGCGCGTTGCCACCCGGGCCGCCGAGGATCTCGGGGTGGTGCTGGCGTTCGAGGGACACGTGCTGTCGACGATCGACCGGCCCGAGCGCGTAGCCGCGATTCTCGACGCCATCGACTCGCCGGCCCTCACCTTCAACCTCGATCCGGTGAACTTCATCGGCAGCATCTGGGATGCTTGGCGGCCCAATGCGGTTTTCGATCGCCTGCTCGACGGTGCGCGAGGCCGGATCGCGGCGGCACACTGGAAGGACTTCACGGTCCGTGAGGAGCTTGTACTGCACATAGACGAGGTCACGCCCGGTCAGGGCATCGTCGACCACGCGCGCTGGCTGAAGCGGCTCAATGCCACCGAGCCGCACGCATGGGTGCTGCTGGAGCACCTGACCCTGGACCAGCTCGCGCCCGCCAAGCAGGCCGTTGATGCCGCCATGGCCCTCGCCGGTCTGTCCTGGGACGCGACGCCGTGACGTCGCTTGCCGGCCGGGTCGTGGTCATCACCGGCGGCGCGTCGGGTATCGGCGGCGCCACCGCGCGACTCTGCGCGGCCCGCGGCGCGCAAGTTGTGATCGGCGACGTGGACGACGCCAAGGGCGAAGCCCTGGCGCGCGAGCTCACCGAGCTGGGCCTCTCCGCCGCCTTCGAGCACGTCGACGTCACCGCCGAGGCTGACTGCCAGCGCCTGATTCAGGCTGCAATCGCCAGCTACGGGCCGCTCGACGTCCTCATCACCTGCGCCGGAATCCTGCAGGGTGCCTTCGTCGAATTTGCGGAATTGGAACTCGCCACGTTCGAGCGGGTCCAAGACGTGAACGTGCGCGGCACCTTCCTCTGCATGAAGCATGCCGTGGTGGCCATGGACGACCGCGGCGGCACGATCCTGCTGGTCGCGTCGGGCGCCGGCGTGACCAGCCGCAGCTCATCCGTGGCCTACGGCACCAGCAAAGCCGCCGTCCACGGCCTGGGCTTCATCGCGCCGAATCACCTGGCGGGACGCCCCATCCGCGTCAACACCGTGTGTCCGTCGATCGTTGACACGCCGCTCAAGCGGGCCAACGTCGAGGACGAGGGGCGGGCGCGCGGATGGTCGCGCGCCGACATTGAAGCCGCCCAGAGCAAACTCCGCGACCCGGAGGGCGTGGCCCGCGTGCTGGCGTTCCTCGCGTCCGACGAGGCCGACTTTGTGCGGGGAACCGTGTTCACGGCGTGAAAGAGCTCTATCCGCTCACGGGCGTCGTGCCGATCGTCAACACGCCCTTCACCGAGGACGACACGCTCGACGTCGCATCGCTCGAACGCCTGCTCGAGGAAGGCATCGCCGACGGCGTGAGCGGGTTCATCGTGCCGGCCGTGGCGAGCGAGGTCGCCAAGCTCACACCCGACGAGCGGCACGACTACGTGCGCGAGGTCCTGCGAATCGTGGCCGGGCGCGTCACCGTCGTGGCCGGCGCCAGCGATCCCGACATGCGGCGCTCCCGCGCCCTGGCCGAGGACGCCGTGGCGCTTGGCGTCGACGGCGTGCTGTGCGCGGTGCCCGTGCCGCTGATCGAGGACCACGACGGCGCCGTGGACTACTTCCGCGAGGTCGCCCGCGCCGGCATGCCCATGCTCATGATTCAAGACCTGCACTGGGGCGGCTACGGCATGGCCCGCTACACGCTCATGCAGCTATGGGACGAGCTGGAGTCCTTCCGCTGCCTCAAGCTGGAGACTGTGCCGTCGGGCGCCAAGACCAGCGAGCTGATCGACGCGACCGACGACCGGCTCACCATCGGTTGCGGCTGGTCCCTGCCACAATTCATCGAGGCCCTCGACCGCGGCACGCACTTCACGACCACCACCGCCATCAACCGGCCCTTCGTCCACGTCTTTCGGCTGCACCGGGCCGGTCGCCGCGACGAGGCGCGCGAGCTATTCCACCGCGTGGTGCCCTTCCTGGCCTTCGCGCACCAGTACATCGACATCTCGATCCACTTCTACAAGCGCTACTGCGTCCGCCGCGGCCTATTCGCGACCGCCCGCGTGCGCGAGCCGATCATGCCGTTCGACGCCCACCACGCGCGGGTCGCCGACGAGTTGATCGAGTTGATTTGCGAGATCGAGAACGAGCTGGGGCCGGCGGGCGGAGAGCCACCAGCAGATATGTATATGTAGCAACGGTGTTTGCCCGTCAAGGGATTAGCCCACGGTGGGGTCCCACCTGGCCTGCTGTTTGCAGAGGGAATTGCAGAGCACGAGGAGCTTGCGCATGCAAGCGGTGAGGGCCACGAGCTTGGGCTTGCCGGCCGCGACGAGGCGCTGATAGAAGGCGCGCAGGCTGGGATTGGCCCGACTGGCGGCGAGGGCGGCCATATAGAGCGTGGCGCGGACCGAGGCGCGCCCACCCCAGACCGAGCGGCGCCCGCGCCAGGCGCCGCTGTCGCGGTTGAAGGGCGCCACGCCGACGAGGGCGGCGATCTGGTGGCGGTTGAGGGTGCCCAGTTCGGGCAGCTCGGCGAGCAGGGTGTGGCAGGCGACGGGCCCGATGCCGGGGATGCTTTGCAGCCAGACCGCGCGGGCGCGCAGCCGCGGATCGGCCTGGATGGTGGCGGCGAGCTCCGCGTCGATGGCGGCCAGCTCGTCGGTCAGCCAGGCGAGGTGGGCGTCGAGGCGGGCGCGGAGAGCCGGCGGGGTTTGGGGCCGCCGCTGCCGCTCGGCGACGCGCATCCCCAGCAGTTGGCGCCGCCGGGTGATCAGGTCGTGCAGGTGTTGGGTGACCGCATCCGGGCGCGGGCGCACCAGCGGCTGGACCTCGGCGGCGAAGCGCGCCAGCCCCCAGGCATCGAGGCGATCGGTCTTGGCCAAGATGTTGCGGCTGCGGGCGAAGTCCCGCACCTGCCGCGGGTTGACCACCACCGCCGGCAGCCCGGCGGCCGTCAGGGCAGCATCCACGGCACGCTCGTAGCCGCCACTGGCTTCCAACACGATCCGCGTGGGCTGCAGCGCCTGCGCCCGACGTACCAGCGCGGCGTGCCCCGCGGGGGTGTTGGGGATCCGCCAGGCATCCTGCGTCGGGTGCACGGCGACATCCAGATGGTCGCGGGCGACGTCCAGACCGAGATACGGGGCTTGGGCCATTCCGGTACCCTCCGGTGCGGCGCCGGCCTCCCGCCCAACCTTGCAAGATGCGGGCTCGCCTTAGCGGCCCTGGCAACGGTGCGGGCTCTGGACCAGCGCCAAGGGCCGGGACGACCACGCTACGCAACGGTCTCATGGGACCCAGGGGCGGACGGTCTGTCCCGGCCCGGTGCTTTCCTTCGGACGATCCGAAGGTCTCGCAACATACAAGGGGCGACGCATGCGTCGCCGCTCCGCATGCGCAAACAGGCCGAGCGGCCGCTAGATTCCCGCCTCCGCGGGAATGACGGAGGGGCGGCAGCGTCACCCCGGCGAAAAGCCTGCCCCGTACTCGATACGGGGCCGGGGTCCAGGGTCGTTGCCCCGAAGTGAGACTTGACCGGACTGGATTCCGGCCTTCGCCGGAATAACGGAGGAGCTTCGCAGGGTCCGCTAGCGCGTGACGGGACGGCCCTGCGCCAGCGCCGTCAAGACGTCGTCGGCGGCCTCCAGCGTGCGGTCGATGTCGCTCTCCGTGTGCGCCGCCGAGATGTGATTGCGCTTGAGGGCCATCGGCAGCATGTAGAAGCCGCGCTCCAGCATGCCGCGGTGGAAGTCGATGTACATCTCGTCGTCGTTGCGCAGCAGATCGCGGTAGGAGGTCGCCGGCGGGGACATGAAGTAGGTCACGAACACCGAGCCGAACTGGCTGGCGAACGCCTCCAGGCCCAGCCGTTGAATGATGTCGTCGAGCCCCCGCCGCATGCGCTCGCCCAGGTCGAACAGGCGCTCATAGAGCCCCGGCTGCTCGAGCGCCTCGATCGTGGACAGGCAAGCCGCCATCGCCAGCGGGTGCCCGTTGAACGTGCCCGAGAAGAACACGTCGCCGTCGGACGTGTTGAAGTGCTGCATCAGGTCGCGCCGGCCGCAGATCGCCGCGCAGGGGTAGCCGTTGGCCATGGCCTTGCCCAGCGTGGTCAGGTCCGGGGTGATGCCGGTGATGGCCTGAAAGCCGCCCAGCGCGTGCCGAAAGCCCGTGACCACCTCGTCGAACACCAGCACGACCCCATGCTCACGGGTCAGCGCTCGGAGCTGTGTGAGGAACTCCTGCTCGGGCATGACCACGCCGATCGCGTGGGGAATGGGTTCCAGGATCACAGCCGCGATCTCCTGGCCGCGCTCGGCCATGAGTTGCTCCAACCCCTCCAGGTCGTTCCACTCCAGCACGATCAGCTCGGCGTGAACGTCCGGCAGGATGCCGGACGACAGCGGGTCCAGCCGGCCCACGCGGTCCGCGGGCGAGATCACGTTCGCGAGCAGGTGGTCGTGCCAGCCGTGAAAGTGCCCCTGGAACTTCACGATCGCGCGGCGGCCGGTGGCCCCGCGCGCCACTCGCACCGCGTGGTAGGTGGCCTCGGAGCCCGAGGTGCAAAACAGCACCTGCTCGGCCGAGGGCACGTGCTCCACGACCTTCTCGGCCGCCTGGATCTCCAGCTCGCTGGTCCCAATTCCCGTGAGGTCCAGCGTGCGCTGTTGCTCGGCCACCCCGGCGGCCACGCCTGGATGCGCGTGCCCCAGGATGATCGGGCCGAACGCGGCGTTGTAGTCGAGGTAGCTGTTGCCGTCCACGTCGTGGAGGTAGGCGCCCTCCGCGCGGGACCAGACAATCTGCGGCTCGACCTTCCGCAGCGAGGTGTTGACCCCGCCCGGGATCACCTGTCGCGCGCGATCGAACAGGGCCGCGGATGCGGCGCGAGGCAATGTTGATTCCTGCGTCATTGGCTGGGGCTCCGGTGACTCCGCGTCAGCATAGCCCGCGCCCGCCTGCGGTGACGGAAGGCACGCACAAACAGCGAACAACGCTATCCTATACTTCGAGAAATCCCGCGCGGCTCCATGGGGGTGCAGGCAATGTCCGGCCATTCCAAGTGGTCGCAGATCAAGCGCCAGAAAGCCGCGAACGACGCGAAGCGCGGGCAGCTGTACACCAAGATCGGGCGCGAGATCACGGTGGCCGTGCAAGACGGCGGCGCCGATCCCACCGGGAACTTCCGGCTCGAGCAGGCGCTCGCCAAGGCCCGCGCCGCGAACATGCCGAAGGACACGATCGAGCGCTCCATACAGCGGGGTGCCGGCGGCGGCCCGGGTGACGGCGCCTCGCTCATCGAGCTCACCTACGAGGCCTACGGTCCCGCGGGCGTCGGGCTGCTGATTGAAGTGGTCACCGACAACCGCAATCGCGCCGTCGCGGAGGTTCGCAACGCCGTGGGAAGTCTCGGGGGCAGGTTTGCCGATTCCGGCTCGGTCGCCTGGCAGTTCGAGGCGCGCGGCAGTCTGGCGGTTGCGGTCGGTGACGCGGATCCGGAGGAGATCGAGTTGACGGCCATCGACGCCGGCGCCCTGGACGTCGAGGCGGCCAACGGCACCGTGCACGTGTCCACGCCCGCTGCGGACCTGGCGCGCATGCGCCGCGAGCTCAGCGACGCCGGATACCGGATCACCTCCGCCGATCTCGTCCATGAGCCCACGACCCCCATGCCGCTGGATGCCGGGCAGGCGGCGCGGGCCATGCGCATGGCGGAAGCGCTGGAGGAGCTCGACGACGTGCAGCGCGTCTACACCACGTTGGAGATCAGCGACGAGCTGCTCGCGCAGCTGGCCTCCTAGCATCCCCACACGATTCGGCTTGCATGCCTGATCTGGTGACGCTGGGAATCGATCCCGGGACGGCGCGCTGCGGCTTCGGCATCGTCGCGGGGCCGCACAGTGCAAGGGCCTTGGACTCGGGCTGTATCACCACGCGGGCCAAAGACCCGCTAGGGACTCGCCTAGCAACCATCCGCGAAGCGCTCGCGGAGCTCATCGAGCGATTTCCCGTCACCGACATTGCGCTCGAGCGCTTGGGATATGCCCGCCGCCTGACAACCGCCGCCCAGGTCGCCTATGCCACGGGCGTAGTGCACCTGGTGGCGGCCGACCGTGGGCTGCCGGTGGAAGAGTACGCGCCGAAGGAAATCAAGCTGGCCGTGGCCGGCTATGGCGCCGCCGAGAAGGATGCCGTGCAGGCCATGGTGGTTCGGCTGCTGCGCATGGCCGCGCCGCCGACCTCCGACCACGCCGCCGACGCGCTGGCGACGGCCATCTGCCACCAGCACTCGATTCGCGCGCGCACGCTCGAGCGCACCCTGGGCGTCCGATGATCGGGTACCTGGAGGGTCTGGTCATCCGCACCGGCGACGATTCGCTGGTGGTCAAGGTCCACGGCACCGGACTCGGGTTGGAAGTCGTGGTTCCGGCGCGAGCGCGACGGTCGCCCGGACAGCCGGTGGAACTCCACACGCACACCCACATCGCGTCGGACGGGGCAATCCTCGCCGGCTTCGGGTCCGCGCAGGAGTTGGAGACGTATCGCCACCTGCTCGACGTGACCGGCGTGGGGCCGCGCATGGCCGTGCGGGTGCTTTCCAGCCATCCGGTCGACCGCATCGTGCAGGCGCTCGACGACGAAGACCCACGGCCGTTTCAGGCGGTCTCGGGCATCGGGCGCAAGCTGGCCAACCGCATCATTCTCGAGCTGCGGGGCAAGCTGGTGCCCGAGCCGGGGATTCGACTGGGACTGACGGGAGCCGATGAGGCGCTCGACGCGCTGGTCGGGCTCGGCTACACGCGCGTCGAGGCGCAGCTCGCGCTCGAGCAGATTGCCGGAGAAGACCTCGACGTGGCGGACCGCATCGCCGCGGCGTTGCGCATCCTCGGCATGCGAGTCACACCGTGACCGAACGCATCGTCGCCGCCGACGCCGGCGGTGAGGATCGCAGTCTCGAAACCACGCTCCGCCCCGCCAGCCTGGCGGACGACGAGTTCATCGGGCAGCCGCGCGTCAAACGCGGTCTGCGCTTGATGATCGCGGCGGCGCGGCAACGCGGCGAGCCCATCGACCACATCCTGCTCGCCGGACCTCCCGGTCTGGGCAAGACCACCCTGGCCAACATCATCGCCACCGAGATGGAAGGCCGGCTCCACGTCACGTCGGGTCCGGCTCTCGAACGTCCTGGCGATCTCGCCGCCACCCTGAGCAGCATGGAACCCGGCGAGGTCTTGTTTATCGATGAGATACACCGGCTTGGAAAGACGGTTGAGGAAATCCTGTATCCCGCCATGGAGGACTTCGCGCTGGACATCGTGGTCGGCGCGGGCAAGCCGCATGCGCGCACGTATCGGCTCGACCTGCCGCGATTCACCGTCGTTGGCGCCACGACGCGGCACGGCCAGCTCACGCCGGCGCTGAGCGATCGTTTCGGCGAGTCCTATCGCCTCGACTTCTATTCGCCCGACGAGTGCGCCCAGATCGTTTCGCGCTCGGCACGCATTCTTGGCGTCGAGGTCGTGCCGGCCGGGGCCGCCGCCATTGCGCAACGGGCGCGCGGCACGGCGCGCGTCTGCAACCGGCTGCTGCGCCGCGTACGCGACTTTGCTGAGGTCGAGGCGGACGGCGTGGTGACAAAGGCCGTGGCCAACCAGGCGCTCGAGGACATGGGTGTCGACCCGGAAGGCCTCGACAGCATGGATCGGCGAATCCTGACCACCATCATCGAGTCTTACGTCGGCGGGCCGGTGGGGCTGCAATCCCTGGCCGCCACCGTGGCCGAGGAAGTCACCACGCTGGAGTCCCACTACGAGCCGTACCTGTTGCAAGCCGGCTTCCTCGCGCGGACGTCCCGTGGTCGCGTCGCCACGCCAAAGGCGTACGAGCACCTGGGTTTCACCCGGGGTGACTCCGGGACGCAGCAGGGCTCGTTGCTCTGACGCCGCCGTGCCCCGCCTTGTCGCGACGGTGTATGGCCGGGTGCAAGGCGTCGCATTTAGATTCTTCGTCCAAACGCACGGTCGGCGTCTCGGCCTGGGCGGATACGTCCGCAATCGAGCCGACGGCTACTCGGTCGAAGTCTGCGCCGAGGGCCGTCGGGAAGACCTCGAATCCCTGCTCGGACAGTTGCGCGTCGGCCCGCCCGGTGCCCGCGTGGTGCAGGTGGACGTCGCTTGGCCGTCGGGAACCGGTGAATTCACGGGCTTTACGATTCGAACCTAAAATGCGCGAATGCGCACGGAGACGGAAATAGCATCAAGCCCGGCAGTCCGCGAGACTGAGGCCTACCGCGGCATGCAGCGGCTCGCGTGGGTCGCGCTCGTCGTGTCACTCGTGGTCTTCGTTGCGCTGGCGGTCTTCGTGCCGCGTGGGATTGGCGCGGCGCTTGGCCTGGTGCAAGAAGCGCGGGGCAGCCAAGCCGTGGTCCTTGAGGGAACCGTGCTCTTCCAGCCGCCGGCAGCCGCCACGTGGCGTCAGCTCGCGCCGACGGCCGACTTGCCCGAGGGAACGCGGCTTAGAACCGATGACCGGTCCCGCGTGCTCGTGAGCCTCCCGGATGGCAGCACCCTGCTGCTCTTCAACGAGACCGAGCTGGCCCTCCAGCGCATGCAATTCGGACGGTTCAACGAGCGCTCGCAAGACTCGGTCGTGCGCCTGTTCACCGGGCAGGTGCGCATCGGCGTGAGCCGGCACCCGCATATTCCCGACCGCGCGATCACCGTGCTCGTCGACGACGGTCGACTGGATCTCAAGGAGGGGAGCTACCTCGTCGAGCGCCCAGGTGAAGGGCCAAACCGCGTGGCGGTTCGCGTTGGCGAGGCCAGCGTGATCCTTGGCAGCCGCTCGCTTCGCCTGACCAGTCAATCGCGGGCGGAATTCAGCATGACCTCCGGCCTCGTTGGGCCGCTCCCGATCGAGCGAGACCTGATCCAAGACTCGCTGTTCGCCACCGACATCGGCAACGGGCCGTGGTGGAGTTTCTTCGACACCGAGGCCGGGCCGGCGGGCCGAGTTGAAGCTCTCGATGGCACGCTGCGCTTCGTGCGCTCCAGCGAGGGCGCTCCGATTGATCGGCACGGCGAGGGTGGCGTCATGCAGCTGCTCGACATCGATACGCGTGATCTCATGACCCTGCGGTTGCGCCTGGAAGCGCGCACGGACGCGCAGAGCTTGTCCGGCGGCGGCACGGCGGGCACCGAGTATCCGCTGATGGTTCGCCTGATCTACGTCGACGATCAGGGCGGCGAGCAGATTTGGGGCGCCGGGTTCTACCACCAGAACGATGAAGGTCTCAGCGTGAAGCTGGGCCAGCAGGTACCCCGGGGCCAATGGACCACGCTCGAGGTGGACAATCTGCTCGGAGCCCTGCAACCGCCGCCTGTGAAGCTGCGCCGAATCGAGTTGCTCGGCAGCGGCTGGGAGTACGACTCCTCGATTCGCCGCGTTGAAATAACCGGGCACTGAGACGACCGTGAGCGGCCATCGCGTCCGCACCGGCGTCGACCTGATCGAGATCGAGCGCATCCGCCAAGCGCACCGCCGCTACGGCCAGCGGTTTCTCGACCGCATCTATACCGCCGCCGAGCAAGCGAGATGCCGTGGGCGCGCGGATGAGTTGGCCGCGCGCTTTGCGGCCAAGGAGGCCGTGTCCAAGGCGCTGGGCACGGGCATGCGCGGCGTGCTGTGGAAGGAGATCGAGGTCGTGAACGATCCGCGCGGCAAGCCACTCGTGCGCCTCTATGGCGCCGCCGAGCGACGGGCAGCCGAGCTTGGCATCGCCGATCTCGACATCAGCCTCACCCACAGCCGAGATCTGGCCATCGCCTTCGTCGTGGCGCTCAGCGGTCCGTGACGCGTCCGCGGGCGGTCGTGAGGACATCGGGAGCGGCCTTCGATCACGTCGTAAACGTCGCCGGCATGCGGCGGCTGGAGTCGACGACCGCGCCGGAAATTGACTTGATGCATCGCGCGGGAACCGCGCTTGCCGTCGCGGTTCACCGCCGAGTTGGCCCGTTGCGTGGGCGCGTGATCGCGGTGCTGGTGGGTCCCGGCGACAACGGCGGCGATGCGCTCATCATGGCGCGCACGCTCGCCCGCGGGGGAGCCGCCGTCGTCTGCTGGGCATCGCGCGCGCGATCGGCTGATCCGTTGGTGGACGCCGCCGGAGCGGCCGGTGTGCGCTGGCGCGTGTGGTCGGGTAACGCGAGGCCGTTTGCCCGCGATTTACGCGGGGCAGCCGCTGTCGTGGATGGGCTGCTCGGCATCGGCAGCACGCCGCCGCTTCGCGGCCAGGTCGCGGAGATGCTGCGCGCGCTGCCGGAGGTTCCCGGCCAGTTGAGGCTCGCCATCGACATTCCGACCGGCGTGGACGCCGACACCGGACAAGCGGATCCCATCGCCTTTCGCGCGTCCGGCACGCTTGCCACCGGCCCGATCAAGCTCGGCGCCGTGCTGCACCCGGGCATTGACTACGCGGGAGCGGTGGAGGCGCTCGACATCGGCCTTGCACCGGAGATCGCCCCGTCGGGCGCCCCTCGGATCATCGATGCGGCCACCGTGCACGAGCTCGTGCCGGCGCGACCGCTCGACGGGCACAAGGGCACGTTTGGCCGCGTGCTGATCGTGGGCGGATCCGCGACCTATCGCGGCGCGCCCGCCCTGGCGGCCCTGGCGGCTCAGGGCGCCGGAGCCGGCGTCGTGACCGTCGCTTCGGTGGAAGCGTCGGTTGGCGCCTGCGCGGCCGTGGCGCCCGCGGCCACCTTTCGGGTGCTGCCGACAAGCGCCGACGGCTGCATCGGCGCATCGCTGGACGCCGTCGAGGCGCTGGGCGAACCGACGGCGCTGCTGGTGGGTCCCGGCCTTAGCCGAAGCCCGAGCAGCGACGCCCTCGCGCGCGATCTGGGGGCGAACGCCCGACACGGCGTCCCGACGGTCATCGACGCCGACGGGCTGAACGCGCTCGCCGCTGAGCCCGCCCGGCTCGGGACGCTGGGTCCGAACGCAATTCTCACCCCGCACCCGGGCGAGATGCGCCGCCTCCTCGACCTCGCCGAAACCCCGCGCGGCGCCGACATGATGCAGGCCACGCGCGAGCTTGCGGCCCTCAGTGGTGCAGTCGTCGTGGGCAAGGGCTCGCCCACGTTCGTCGCCGCCGACAATCAGCTCTTCCTCCTTGCCCGGCCCAATCCGGCGCTGGCCACAGCCGGGTCGGGTGACGTGCTCGCCGGCGCCGTGGCCGCGCTCGCCGCGCAGGGCCTTCGCCCGCTTGACGCGGCGCGTCTCGGCGTGTGGCTCCACGCCCGCGCGGGTGAGCTTGCCGGCAACGGCCAGATGGCGGGGGTGCCCGTCGAGAGCGTGGCGCTCCACCTTGCCGCTGCGCTGGCGGAAACAATTTCCGAAACCCTTGCGTAACCCATCCACCGGAGATTGAAGTGCAGGTCCTATTCCCTCTCCCTTGAAGGGAGAGGGTTAGGGTGAAGGTGATCCGGGTCGTGGGATGTCGACCGCGTATGCGATGGATTCCCAAGGAGAAAACGCCCAGTGGCGCCGTGCCCGGCACCGACGATCGACTCAGCTCAGCGACGACCCTCGATTGCGTCCATTTCGTCCGCCTATGAGACCGGCCCAGGCCGGCAGCCGTCGCTCCTTACCGGCGACGATCCGTCGCATGTTGTCGATGTGCTGGGTAAACATGAAAAACGCGAGCCCAGACGCAAGCAGCAAGTCGTAGCCTGTGATCCAACGACCGACGGCGTAGAAGATGACCGCGCTCAAAAGCGCCGTCAGAGAGCCGGTCAGCGACCCCACCGAAACGTAACGGCTGATCGCCGCTGCCAGCAGACCTGCCGGAAGGGCGATCGCCACCACGATCGGAGCCATCGCCGCCAAGCCGCCGACCGCCGTGACTACGCCCCGGCCGCCCCGGAGACGCAAGAAGATGGACCAATTGTGTCCGGCGACCGCCGCCGTCACCGCCAACACCGGCACGATGGAGTCCTCGCCGAAGATGATGCGGGCCGCCAGCCCGGGCAGAAATCCCTTCAGCAAGTCGCCGACGATCACGAGCGCGGCCGGTCCGAACCCAACCGCGCGCATGACGTTCGTGGCGCCCGACCGACGGCTGCCTTGCGCAAACACGTCCACGCCGAATCCGACCCGGCACACCAGGACGCCGAATGGAACCGAGCCGATGAGATAGGCGCCGAGCACCATGCCGATCGCGCCCAGGATTTCGCCCATGGACATGTGGCAGCCCTCTCCGCCGCGTGGCGCCAAGCTTGAAATGGGGCCCGGTGCCTGTCAACCCGCCGCCTGGGCGGGCCGGCCGCCGGGTGCTAGGACGGCCGCAGCCGGATGACGATCGGCGTTCCGTCGAATCCAAACGCCTCGCGCAACCCGTTTTCCAAGTAGCGCACATAGGAAGGATGCACGTTCTCGGGCCGCGCGAAGAACGTCACGAAGGACGGGGGACTGACGCCGATCTGCGTGGCGTACTTGAAACGCGCCTGGCGTCCCTTGCGGCTGGGCGGACCGCGCCGGCCGGCCCAGGCGCGCAGAAACCGATTGAGCGGACCCGTCGCCACGCGTGTTTGCCGGACTTCATGCACCTGGAGCCCGGCGCTGACGCTCGCCGGCACGCCGCGCCCGGTGAGCGCGGAGGTGTGCAGAAACGGCGCCTCGGGCAGGAAGTGCAAGACCCGCTCGAGGTGGAAGTCCACCTCTTTGCGGCGCTCCGGGTCCTGGAGCATGTCCCATTTGTTGGCGAGCACGACGATGCCCTTGCCGGCCTCGAGCACGAGCCCGGCCACGTGCGCGTCCTGCGCGGTTGCGCCCTCGTGGGCATCAACCACCAGCAGGCCCACGTCGCAGCGCTGAATCGAGCGCACGGCGCGCAACACGCTGTGGTATTCGACGCCCGAATCAATGTGACCCCGGCGCCGGATGCCCGCCGTGTCGATGAGCCGGATGGACCGGCCCTCCCACTCCAGCAGGGTGTCGATGCTGTCCCGCGTCGTGCCCGGCGCGTCGTGCACCAGCGCCCGCGTCTCACCCAGCAGCGCGTTGAGCAGCGACGACTTGCCGACGTTCGGGCGGCCCACAATCGCCAGGCGGGGCAGCTCATCGGGCTCACCGGTATAGGCCACGGCCGGCAGCCGCGCCGCCACGGCGTCCAGCAAGTCTCCGGTCGCGGTGCCGTGCATCGCGGAGATGGCCGCTGGCTCGCCCAGGCCCAGCGCGTAGAACTCCCCGGTGTCCAGCCGGAGATCCATGTGGTCGGCCTTGTTGACCACCAGCAGGTGCGGCCGCTGCCGTCTCAGCACCTCGCGCGCCACGATGCCGTCCAGTTCCGTCACCCCGGTCTGGACGTCCGTGACCACCAGCACGAGATCCGCTTCGTCGGCGGCGGCTCTGGCCTGCGCCACGGCGGCCTCGGCCACCGGCGCCGGGTCGTGCCAGGCGATGCCCGCCGTGTCCACGACCGCAAACGCCCGCCCGCGCCACTCCAGCTCGCCATAGATGCGGTCGCGCGTGGTGCCGGGCTGCGGCTCGACCACCGCCGACCGCTCCCCGACCAGCCGGTTGAACAGGGTGGACTTGCCGACGTTGGGCCGCCCGATCAGCGCCACCAGCGGAAGCTGTCGATCGCCGTCAGGCATCGGCCGATCCTTCGCTCGTGGCGGCGTAGACTCCTCGCAAGCGTTCCGGCAGCAGCGCCGCGAGGCGCTGCATGATGTCCTCACCGACCTGGTCGAGCACCTCGCGCGTAACTCGGCCCGTCGGCACGTCCGGCTCCAGCAAGGGACCGACGCGCACATCAACCCGTGGCCGACCGCGCACCATCCGTCGCTTGAGATTCAGATCGTCGGCGCCCCAAACGGCCACCGGAAGAACGGGCACGCCGCTCTTCACCGCCAGGTACGCCGCGCCGGGCAGGGGCCGCTGCAGGCCCCGTCCGCGGCTGCGCGTGCCCTCGGGAAACATGCCCACCGTGCCGCCCTCCGCCAGGATCCGCAGCAACATGCGCAGCGGGCGCATGTCCAGACCGTCGCGGCGAACCAGCACCGCGCCCCACCAATGCCACAGCAGCGCCAGCGGCGCCACCCGGTAGAGCTCCTGCTTGGCAACGAACGTGGTCGTGCGCGGAACATAGGTCCCCACCAGGATCGGGTCGAAGTTGCTGACGTGGTTGGACGCCAGGATCAACGGGCCGCCCGACGGCACGTGTTCCAGCCCCCGGACGTGCATGTCGAAGAGCAGCGGAAACAGGACAAAGCGTCCGAAGGCTCTCCCAGAGAGATAGGCCCACATCGCCGGGCGTGGCGTGTCACGGGCCTCCCACTCGATTTCAGGCCTCATGGATCAACCCCCGCTCGGTCATCGACGCCCTGATGGCCTGCACCACCTCGGTCGGCGCGCAAGCATCGGTGGAAATGATCACGGCGTCAGGCGCGGCCCGCAGCGGCGCGATCGATCGCTGCGAATCGATGCGGTCCCGCGCCAGCAGGTTCTCGCGGATATCGGCAATGTCCATCCGACCCCCGGCGTCCCGGCGTTCCTTCCAGCGACGCTGCGCCCGCACGTCCGGGCTGGCATCCAGGTAGACCTTGAGGTCGGCCTCGGGACACACCACGGTCCCGATATCGCGGCCCAGGGCCACGATGCCGCCCTCGCGGAGCGCTTCGCGCTGGGGCTCGAGCATCGCCGCTCGCACTTCGGGAATCCGCGACACCAGCGACACGGTGCGATCCACCTCGGGGCTGACGAGCGCCTCGGTGATATCGCAGTCCCCGTCGAAGGTCCGCGCCGCGAACTTCCCGGACGGGTCGGCGGCAAAGCGCAGCCGGAGCGAGCGGGCGGCGGCCAGGGCATCGTCCGCACAGTCCGGATCCCCGTCCGCGCGCACGGTCGCCAGCGCCACGGCGCGGTAGAACAGCCCGCTGTCCAGGCACAGGTAGCCCAGTGACTCGGCCAGCATGCGCCCGACTGTCGTCTTGCCCACGGCAGCCGGGCCGTCGATGGTGACAATGGGACCCCGCGCGGCGGGAGCGCTCATGGGTGTTTGCCGCTGCGCGACGCCACCCGTGCAGTATATGGGCCGCTGGCGCGGCCAACGGTCCACCGGGCGTCACGGTCGACCAGGGCCTTTCGTTGCGCATGTGGCTCATCAACGTGCCCGCGGGCCGTACACTCGGTGCTCTGTGAGACGACACGCCCCCATCTTCCGCTGGTGCCGGGCGGGCCGGCTGGCAGAGGCCCTTGCGGGCCTGGTTGCCGTGACGGCGGTGTTGCTGGCAACCGCGCCAGGCCGCGCGGCCGCCGTGACCACCGTCGCCATCCCCTTTCATCCCCATGCCACCGTTCGGCTCGAAGGCGCGGGATGGGGCCACGGCGTCGGCATGTCGCAGTGGGGCGCGCGCGGCCGGGCGCACGCCGGCCAATCCGCGGCGCACATCCTGCAGGCCTACTACCCGGGCACTGCAATCGGCCACGCGGACACCGGCGGCACGCAGATCCGCGTGCTCATCGACCGTGGGTACCGGCCGCCGGCCGTCGACGGCTCGAGAGGCTCATCCAACGGTCTGCCGGGCGACATCATCGGCGTCGGCGGAAGCTGGCAAGTCGAGGGCGTCACCGGCCCGCTGCCGGCGGGCGCCCGTCTGCAGATGCTCGAGCAGACCGGCAGCGGCGGTATCACCGTCGGCGTGATCAATCCCAGCGGCGTATGGACGCAGGGGTTCCAGCTGCCGAGCGTCTTGGTCATCAAGCCCTTGGATGCCACAACGCGCCTGCGTGCGGTGCACAAGCCCGCCGGCAAGAGCGAGCACGTCCCAAACGCCTATCTCGATACCTATCGCGGCTCGCTGGTGCTGCACGCCCACGGCGAATCCCTGGTCGACACCGTCAACGTCCTGCCCATCGAGGACTATCTGCGCGGCGTGGTGCCGGCGGAGATGCCCTATCACTGGCCCGCGGCGGCGCTGCAAGCCCAGGCGATCGCCGCACGTGGCTACGCCCTCACCGGACTCCGGCCGCAACACCCTCTGTGGGACATCGACGACACGCCGAACCACCAGGCCTACGCGGGCGCCAACCACGAGCGCGAGACGACCAATGCGGCGGTCGACGCCACGGCCGGCCAGGTGCTGACCTACGCCGGCCAGAATGTGCGCCCCTACTACTTCAGCACCTCGAACGGCCACACCGAGGCCAGCAGCGACCAGTTTGGCGGCGCGCCGCTGCCTTATCTGATGGGCATTTCCGACCTCGACCCATCGGGCCGCCCCTGGGACGCCGACTCGCCATTCGGCACCTGGCGCACCCAGGCCTTCGGCTTGACGGTGCTGGGCGACGCCCTGCGGGCTGCGGCAGGGGTCACCCTGGGCGATATCCAGAGCCTGGAGATCCGCCGCACGGACGGCGGCCGCACCGTGCGCATCCAGGTCAACGGCACCGCCGGCTCGGCGACCGTGAGCCACCGCGACTTCAGAACCGCGTTCAACCAGCACGCGGCGCCCCAGGTGGGCGCCATCGCGGGCTCGCACTTCCGCATCGTGCTCGGACATTCGCTCACACGGCCCGTGGTTCCCCTGAACCTGCCCAACAACCAGTCCCGCTACTACGAGGAAACCGGCCACAACATCGTCTACGGCTTTCTGCGCTACTTCGACGCCAACGGCGGCGTCGAGACCTTCGGGCTGCCGCTCACCGAGGAGTTCGAACTGGGTGGCCGCACCGTGCAGTATTTCGAAAAGGCCCGCTTCGAATATCACCCCGAGCACGCCGGCACCCGCTACGAGGTCCAACTCGGCCTGCTGGGCGATGAGCTTACGGCCGCACGGCGGCCCTTCCCGCGCGCCGAGCCGATCCCTCGCGAGCCCAACCACCGCTACTTCCCCGAAACCCGGCAGGCGGTGCACTTCGCCTTCCTGGCCTATTGGGAGTCGCAAGGCGCGCTCGACCGCTTCGGCTATCCGATTTCCGACGAGATGTCGGAGAACGGGCGCACCGTGCAGTACTTCCAGCGCGCCCGGTTCGAGTGGTATCCAGAGTTCGGCGAGGTCCGCCTGGGTTCGATCGGCGCCGAGCTGCTACGGCAGCGCGGGCTGCTGCCATAGCGGTTAAGATTCAAACCGCCAGAGGAAGCACCGCCGGAACCGTCCCCACGCCACGCATCGCGCCCGAGCAGCAGGCCGACATCGCCGAGCAGCGCGCCCAAGCGCACACTACCCGGCGCACGACGGTCGCGGCGTTGGAAGAGCTCCTTTTCGAGCCTGTGCCGGTCCTCGATCACGGCTTCATCCGCGTGGTCGACTACATGGGCGACGACGAGGCCATCGTGCAGGCGGCGCGCGTCTCCTACGGCCGCGGCAGCAAGCGGCGGCGGCGCGACCGCGGCCTCATTCGCTACCTCATGCGCCACTGGCACACCACGCCGTTCGAGATGTGCGAGATCAAGCTGCACGTCAAGCTGCCGATCTTCGTGGCGCGCCAGTGGATCCGTCACCGCACCGCCAGCGTGAACGAGTACTCCGCCCGCTACTCCGTGCTCGACCACGAGTTCTACGTCCCCGAGCGCGACCGCCTGCAAGCGCAGTCGACCCTCAACAGCCAGGGCAGCGGCGACGTGCTGAACGACCACGAGGCCCAGCGCGTCCTCGACCTCCTCACCACCGACGCCGGCCAGGTCTACGAGCACTACGAGGAAATGCTGAATCTCGACGCAGAAGGCGAGACGCTCGATGCCGACCGCCAGGGCCTGGCGCGCGAGCTGGCGCGGATGAACCTCTCCCTGAACTTCTACACCCAGTGGTATTGGAAGATCGACCTGTTCAACCTGCTGCACTTCGTCTGGCTGCGGGCCGACCCTCACGCGCAATACGAAATCCGCGCCTACGCCGACGTGCTGCTCGACGTCATCCGCCGCTGGGTGCCGCTGACCTACGACGCCTTCATGGACTACCGCATGAACGCCGCCTCGATCTCCGGCCCTGGCCTGGCCGTCCTGCGCCGCATGCTCAACGGCGAACAGGTCTATCAGGAATCCAGCGGCCTCGCCCCGGCCGAGTGGCGGGAGCTGATGAGGCTTCTAAACAGTGAGTCATGATTGGTGCTGAGTCTCCGCCTGGCAATGAATTACCGGCGCAAGGAGCGCACCGCGTGAAGTCGCAAATCGATATTCCGAAGGATCAACTCGCCGCCTTCTGTAGGGACCACGGGATCAAGCGGCTGGCGATCTTCGGTTCCGCGCTAAGGTCCGACTTCGGACCAGACAGCGATATTGACATGCTTGTCGAGTTTGCGCCGGACCGAATTCCCGGCCTGTTTGCATTCGCCGGCATGGAGCTTGAGTTGACCCGAATGCTCGGTCGTAAGGTCGACCTCCGTACTCCAGAGGACTTGAGCCGCTACTTTCGCCAAGAAGTGCTCGCCGAGGCGCAAGTTCAATATGCGCAGGAATGATGAGATTCGCCTGCGCCACATGCTCGACGCGGCGCATGCGGCGATGCGGCTCGCGCACGAACGGGTGCGCAGTGACCTCGACGAAGACGAAGGACTAGCGCATTCCATAGTCCGAGTTGTCCAGATCATCGGCGAAGCCGCGAGTCACGTAGACGAGTCTGTTCGGGAAGGCAACCCAGGCATACCCTGGTCGCAGATCATCTCCATGCGCAACCGTCTCGTCCACGCGTACCACGACGTCAACATGGAAATCGTCTGGAAGACCGTGCAGGAAGACCTGCCTCAATTGGTCGAGCGACTCGAGCAGATCTTGCCGTCAGAAGCACGCTAACGCGGCAGGCCTGCTAGAACCCAACTACCCATCAGCTTGACCTATATGGAACCGACGCCGCACTAAACAATCGCTAGCCAAAGGCTCGCGGAGGCCTGCGCCACCTACCGCGGGGGTCGCAGGGGCAAATCCCCCAGCTCGTGCACGACCGATTCGGGGCGTTGGTTGCGTTCCACGCGGGCGATGTTTTCGTAGGCGAAGCGGATGCGCTTGGTCCAGCTTTCGTAGGTCGGGCCTGCGAAGTGCGGCGTCAGCACGACTGAGTCGAGCGCGGCCAGCGCCTGCCCGGCGGGAAACGGCTCTTCGACGAACGCATCGAGGCCGGCGCCGCCCAGACGACCTTGCTGCAGCGCATCGACGAGCGCGTCTTCGTCGATCACTCCGCCCCGCGCCGTGTTGATCACGATCGCGTCAGGCTTCATTTGGGCCAGCTCGGCGGCTCCGATCAGGCCGCGCGTGCTCTCCATCAGCGGCACGTGCAGCGAGACGATGTCCGAAGTCTCCAGCAGTTCGGTCCACGACACGTGGCGGACCTTCAGGCTCTCGGTCACCTCGCTCGGCGCCTGCACCACGTCGAAGTACTGCAACTCCACGCCGAACGGGTGCAGCCGCTGCGCGACCTGCCGGCCGATTTGCCCGAAGCCCACCAGCCCAACGGTGCGTCCCTCGAGCTCGTGCGGCTCCCACTCGGGCGTCTTGGCCGCCGTCCAACGGCCGGACCGCGTATCGCGGTCGATCACCGGCAGCCGCCGCAGCACGGAGAGGATGAGCAGGATGGTGTGCTCGGCCACGGCAACGGCGTTCGCGCCGCCGTTGGTGGCCAGCAGCTGCCCGGCCGCCCGGCAGCGGTCGAGATCAACCGTGTCGTAGCCCGCGGACAGGAGTTGGATCAGCCGCACACGCCCGTCGGGATCGTAGATGGCGTCCGGCAAGGGACTGAGCGGCGTGGCGATCACGACCTCGGCGCTGCGGATGATGTCGGCGTCCTCGTCGGTCAGCGAGCCGATGTCAGCGCCAACGTGCCGCGTTTCGATCAGCTCCCAGCCGGGCGCATCCGGCAGAAGCTCATGGGTCAGGCGCCGGCATCCCTCGCCGAACTCCTGGTAGAGCGCAATTCTCATCGGGCGGTTTCTCGCGGCTAATCCGGTGGTGCGGTCACGTCGCGGGCATACCCTAGCAGCCGCGAGGCGGCGGCTACGGCGCCGGGTAGCCGGCGGCCGCCAGCGCTGCCCGCGCCACCGCGGATTCGTCCCACGCAATGGTGCGGTCGGCGTAGGCGATGCTGGTTTCGTGGCCCTTGCCCGCCAGCAAGACCGTGTCGCCCGCATTGGCCTCGGCGATGGCCGCCTGAATGGCCATCCGTCGATCCAGCACGATGTCGATCCAGATGTCGGGCCGTACTTCCCTGGCGCCGGCAACGACCGCCTCGGCGATGGCTTGGGGATCTTCGCTTCGGGGATCCTCGTCGGCCACCAGGACCCAGTCGGCCAGCTCGGCGGCCGCGCGACCCAGCAGTGGCCGCTTGCTCCGATCCTGATCGCCCGCGCTGCCAAAAAGGGCGATGAGCCGACCTGGAGTTTGCGGACGCAGCGCCCGCAGACAGGCCTCCAGCGCCGCCGGCGTGTGCGCGAAATCCACGATGACCCGGAACGGCTGACCGCAGTCGATTGCCTGCATGCGCCCCGGAACCGATGCGATGCTCGGCAGCGCCGCGATTGCATTGTCGAGACTGCCGCAAATCGACCCCACGCACGCCGCGGCGGCGGCAATGTTGGCGGCATTCCAGGGGCCCACGAGGTTGGTCGGGACGGTCCAGCAGCCCCAGGGGGAGCTCAGCGTCACTTTAGGGCGCCCGTCGTCGAGTTCGACCCACTCCGACTGCACATCGGCGGTCGGCTGCCGGCCAAACGTGATCACGTCGCTGCGGGTATGGCGTGCAAATCCGGCTACCACCGGATCGTCGGCGTTGAGAATGGCCGCCCGACCCCGGTCGGTGGCGGGAGTCGCGTCGAGCAGATCGAGCAGCCGGCGCTTTGCCCGGCGGTAGCCCTCGATGCTGCCGTGAAGGTCGAGATGCTCGTGGGTCACGTTTGTAATTACCGCGCGGTCGAAGCTGAAGCCGTCCACGCGCCGGAGCTCCAGCGCGTGCGACGCCACCTCGAGCACCGCCCAGTCGGTCCCCGCATCCACCAGTTCCCGCAGCTGCCGAGCGATCACCGGCGGCTCGGGTGTCGTCAGCCGCCCGGCCGCGGGCAGCCATTCGCCAGAAAGCCACGTGCCCACGGTGGTCATGGCGCCGGCGGCGTGTCCTTGCGATTGAAGCATCGACGCGATCAGGTGACTCGTCGTGGTCTTGCCGTCCGTACCCGTCACGCCGACCGTGCCGATGTCCAGATCGGGCTCGCCCCACAGGCGCCGGGCCAGCGCGGCCAGAGCCCGCCGACCGTCCGGCACGATCGCCAGACCCACGCGCGAGGGGACTTCGACGGGACGCTCGGCGACCACGGCCACGGCACCGGCGGCGATGGCCGAGGAGATGTAGGCGTGACCGTCATCGCGCAGCCCGCGCCGGGCGACGAAGCAGGCGCCGGGGCCAACCTGTCGCGAGTCGAAGTGCACCGACTCGATCAATCCGCCGGCCGGCTGGCGCAGTTGCGCGTCCGGACAAGCCGCCAGGAGATCGGCGAACGGCCGTGGGGCCGGCGACTCCCGGCCGTTCATACCGGACCCGCCCGGCCGGCGCGCGCGCTGTGAATTGCCTCGCGCAGGCGCACGGCTCGGGTGAGCAGCCACGCCCGCGCAGGCTGTAGCGATAGATCGAACGCGCTGGGATAGGTCACCAGGTCCGGATTGAATCCGAGCTTGAACCGGTGCACGCCGGCCATGGCGTCGTTTGCGTCGTCGGGGTCCGCCATGCCCCAGAGGTCATATCGCGTGAAACCCCGCCCTTTGGCCCACTGCATGGCCGCCCACTGCACGGCGTGCGGCGCCATGAGATTGCGATGCTGGTTCGACGACCCACCAAAGACGTAGGCGGCGGTGCGGCCCGCGCCCACCACCATCAGCGCCGCCAGCGGCGTTCCCTGATACCGGGCAATGAAGAGCGCACCCTGATCGGGTTGAAACGTCTGCCACACATCGCGGTAGTACGACGCGTGGTGAATGGCAAACCGCTCACGCGAAGCGGTGATTTGAACCAACCCTACGAACGCCTCGAAGTCGGCGTTGCCTTCGGCAGGCGCCACCTCCACGCCGCGGCGTCCGGCGAGTCGGATGTTGTAGCGCATCTTGGACTTGAAGCCGCCGAGGATGTCGGATTCCGGGCGCTCGAGGTCGACCACGGCGGTGCGCGGGATCTGCACGAACTGGTTTGACGACCGCAATCCACAGGACGCAAGCGCATCAGCGGCCAAATTGCTCGGCGGCTCGATGCGGACGAAGGATGCGCCGTGGTCCCGGCCGACCTCGATGGCCGCACGCGCCGCCGCCGCGGCGTCGTCCGGGGTTTCGGCCAGCGGTCCGCGCGGCACATAGGCCAGGCCGACGCGCGGCCCGCCCGGCCACGCTCGCCGGGTGCGGATGAGCACCTGCGCCCCGCCCGCGAGACCGCCGTCGCCGCGCGGCAGGCCCAGCCGGATCGCGCGCCATCCGTATCGCGACTTCAACTCCCCCCACCGCCACGACTGCAGAAAGCCACCATCGGCATGTCTGGCCACAAAGGCCTCCCACGCCGCCTGCGACTCGACCCGGGAGACGGCGGCAGTCATGGGCGGCGCGCCACGTGGATCGCCACGGCGCCCAGGGCGTGCTTGCGGAACCGCACGTCGACGAAGCCGGCGGCTTCGATCTGGTGGGCCAGCTCCTGCGCCGTGGGAAAGTCGTCCACCGACTCGGGCAGCCAGGTGTAGGCCGCTGCGTGGCCGCTGATCCGGCGCCCCACCCAGGGAATCCACCGATGGAAATACAGGCGGAAGAGGTGCCGGAACACCGGCGTGCGGATCGGCGTCATTTCGAGGATGACCAGCACGCCGCCGGGACGCAACACCCTTGCGAAGCCGCTCCAGGCACGCGGCAGGCTGTCCAGGTTGCGCGGCAGGAACGCGCTGACGATCGCATCGACGGAGCCGGATGCCAGCGGCAGGCACAGCGCGTCGCCCTGCAGGGCGCTGACATCGGCGCCGTCACGCCGCGCGCGCTCCATCCCGTGAGCCAGCATCTCGCCCGCGAAATCGAGCGCAATGACTCGGGGAGCGTTGGCGGAGCGACGCCAGGCTTCCAGCGACAGGTCGAGCGTCCCGGCGCCGGCGTCAAGAATGGTCGTGGGGCGGCCGATGAGCGCCTGATCCACGGCATGGCGTCGCCAGCCGCGGTCCATCCCGAAACTCATCAGCCGGTTGAGCAGGTCGTAGCGGGGTGCGATCGCGTCGAACATGGGACGCACCCACGGCGATTTGGCCATGCCGCATTATCGGCCGTGCGGGCGGCTAGCGGGTGCGCTCGGTCGCTTGGTGAATGAAGGCCGCCAAGGACTCGCGCGACGGGGACGGGCGAACGCGGTCCAGGGCGGCCCGGGCCTGCGCCGCGTAGCGCCCAGCGACCGCGGCCGCATCTTCAACCGCACCCGACGACTTGATCGCATCGAGGGCCTGCATGACATCGGCGTCATCGGTCGCCTTTCCGGTGAGCACCGCGCGCACGGGATCGTCGTCGCCAGGCCGGTCGCCGAGGTACAAAATCACCGGAAGCGTAACCAGCCCGGCGCGCAGATCGGTTCCGATGGGCTTGCCGGTTTCGGCCGCCAATCCGCTGATATCCAGGATGTCGTCGGTGATCTGAAAGGCCATGCCGAGGCTCCAGCCCAGGTCTCGAAATGCCTTCTGCTCAGCCGCTGGGGAGTCGCCCAGCACGGCGGCGGCTTCACACGCCAGCGCGAACAGCGAAGCCGTCTTGTGGCCGATTTTTCTCAGATATTGCTCGCGGGCCAGATCGCCCCCGCCTTCGTAGCTGGGAGCCACAAACTCGCTCGTGGACATGTCGTGGATGGTGGCCGCGAACAAGCGCACGATGACCGGCCGATCAAGCTGCGCGACCAGGTCGGCGGCGGTCGCAAACAGATAGTCGCCGGCCAGCACGGCGATCTTTTGCGACCACATGACATGCACGGCGGGCTGCCCGCGGCGCTCCGGCGAGCTGTCGACGATGTCGTCGTGCACCAGCGTGGCCGAGTGCAGCACCTCCGTGGCAGCCGCCAGCTTGGCTACGGCTTCGGGGCGTCCACCGACGATCGCGGCGACGTGGAGCGCCAGGGCCGGTCGCAGACGCTTGCCCGGCGCCAGCAGCACCGCGCCGAGGACTTCCTCGAGCAAGGGAATCTCTGGAACGCGCGTGCAGGCGCGCAGAACGTCCTCGACCTCGGCAAGCCGCGGCGCGACCATGCTGGTCGCGTGGTGGTCAGCGTCGGCCGCCGATTGATGGTCAGGCACAGGCGGCGGGGGCACCGAAGACGGCGCGCGCATTCCGGGTGGTCTTCTCGGCCAGTGAGGGTACCGACATTCCCACCGCCGCCGCCACTACCGCCGCCGTATGCGGCAGGTGCGCCGGTTCGTTGCGCCGGCCTCGAAGCGGCTCCGGGGACAGATAGGGCGCATCCGTCTCGAGCAGCAACCGCTCAGGCGGGATTTCAGCTGCCGCGGCGCGCAGCTCGTGCTCGCGACGAAACGTGACGATGCCCGAAAGCGAGATGTGCAGCCCGAGATTGGTGAACTCACGGACCTGATTGGCGTCCCCCGCAAAGCTGTGCATCACGCCCGTGATTCCCGGCACGGCCTCGAGCACGCCGGCTACGGCGTCAAGCGACTCGCGCGAGTGGATCACGACCGGCAGGTCAAGCTCGACCGCCAGCGCGCACTGCTCCGCAAATGCGCGCGCTTGGACGTCGCGCGGTTGAAACTCGCGATAGTGGTCGAGCCCGGTTTCGCCGATGGCTCGGACCTTCGGGTGGGCGGCCAGTGAGCGCACTTCGTGCGCCGTGCGGCGGTCCCAGCTCCCGCACTCGTGCGGATGCACGCCGACGGACGCCAGCCATCCGTCATAGCGCTCGGCAAGCTCAATGGCCCGGCGGCTCGACTCGAGGTCGTTGGCCACCACCAGCACCTCACCGACGCCCGCGGCAACCGCGCGGGCGTGGAGCGCCGGCAATTCGTCGGCGAAGACGTGATCCCCCAGATGGGCGTGGGTGTCGAAGAGCGTGGCTATGCGGCCTCGATGCGTGGAAACAGCGCGGCGCCGCCCGGAACCCGGTGCCCGGCCGACAGGCCGGTCCAGCCGCCCGCGCCCCAGTCGCCGGGGCCGGCGGGCGGCAGGCCCAAGCGGCCGAGGATGGCGGTTGAGGTCCGCGGCATGGCCGGCTGGATTTGTATGGCGATGTGGCGCACCGCCTCCAGGGCGGCGCCCAACACGGTCGAAAGCCGCTCGCGCTGCACGGGGTCCCTGGCCAATCGCCACGGCTCGGTGCGGTCGATGTATCGATTCACCGCGCTCACGAAGTCGAACGTGGCGCCCAGGGCCAGGTGCAGTCGCCAGGACTCGTAGTTCGCTTCGGCCAGCGTCCAGGCCGTTTCGGCCGCGGCGCGCAGCTCGCTCTCCACCTCCGAAGGCTCTTCCGCCGGCGGGACCACGCCGTCGAAATAGCGACCGAGCATGGACGTGGTGCGCAGCACCAGATTGCCGAGGTCGTTGCCCAGGTCGTCCTGGTAGCGGCGCCCCATGTTCTTCCACTTGAAGTCGCCGTCGCGATCGAAGGGCACTTCGCGCAGCAAGTAGTAGCGCAGGGCGTCCGATCCGTGCCGCTCGATCACATCGGCCGGTCGCACGATGTGACCGCTCGTTTGGCTCATCGGCGCGCCTTCGTAGTCCACCCATCCGTGGACCACGATTTGCCGGGGCAGCGGCAAACCCGCCGACATGAGCATCGTGGGCCAATAGAGCGCGTGGAAGCGGACGATGTCCTTGCCGATGACGTGCGCCTCGGCCGGCCACCATCGCTCGAATGCCGCCTCGCCGCCGTTTTGCCCGAAGCCAATGCCGGTGATGTAGTTGATCAGCGCGTCGAACCAGACATAGATCCGCTGCGCGGGATCGTTGGGCAGCGGGATCCCCCAGGTCAGCGAGGCGCGCGAGATGCTGAAATCCCGCAAGCCCTGGCGAATGATGCCGAGCATTTCGTTGCGCCGCGTGTCCGGGTACACAAAGTCCGGGTGAGCCTCGTAATGGGCGGCGATGGCGTCCTGGTACTTGGACATGCGGAAGAAGTAGTTCCGTTCGGTGACCCACTCGGGTTTGGCGTCGTGGAACGGACATAGCCCGTCGGTCAGGTCATCGTCCGTATAGAACGCCTCGCAGGGGACGCAATACCAACCCTCGTAGTCGCCCTCGTAGATGTCGCCTTGGGCCAGCACGCGAGCAAAGAATTCATTCACCGTCACGTGATGCCGCGGCTCCGTGGTGCGAACGAAGTCGTCGAATTCGACGTCAACGCTGCGCCAGACGTCTTGGAAGCGCTCGGCGGCCTCGTCGACGTACGCCATGGTGTCCATGCCGGCCTCGGCGGCCTGGCGGCTCACGCGCTGGCTGTTCTCGTCGAGCCCCCCGAGGAAATAGGCGTCAACCCCGCACAGCCGCTTGAAGCGCACCATGGCATCCGCGGCGATCATTTCGAAGCTGTGGCCCACATGCGGCTCGCCGCTGGGATAGGGAATGGCGGTGGTGAGGTAGTACTTCGACACAGAGGATTTCGCGCGACGCGAGTCCGCGATTCTATCCCAGGCGCTCTAGGACTCCTTGGCGGGGTCGGCGCGGCGGATCTCCTGGGCCAGGGCATAGACTTCGCGCCGCGGCATCCGCAATTCCCGCGCAACCGACGCCGCGGCCTGGCTTGGCGAAGCGCCCGCGGCCATGGCGGCCGTGACCGCGGCGACGACATTCGACGCCTCGGGCGCGGCTTCGGGCTCGCACTCCGCCACGTCGATCACCAGCGTGATCTCTCCGCGCGGCGCTTCGTGCGCCAGCACCTCGCACAGCTCGGACAGCGGCATTTCTCGAATGTCCTCGTGGAGCTTGGTCAGCTCCCGGCACATCGCCGTCGGACGGTCGCCGAGACACTCGAGCAACTCGGCCACGCGCGACGCGGCCCGATGCGGCGGCAGGTAGATGACCAGTGTGCGCGCGACCTCGGCAGCGCGTCGGACCAGGCGCTCGCGCCGCGGCCGTCGCTCGGGCAGGAACCCAATGAACGTGACGGGCTGCTGCGCGAACGACACCACCGACAGGGCCGTGGCCAGGGCTGACGCGCCCGGGATTGGCACCACGGGCATCCCCTCGCGGCGAACCCGGGCCACGAGGTCCGGCCCGGGGTCGGCCAGGCCGGGGGTTCCGGCGTCGGACACCAACGCGACATCGCCCTCCCGCAAATAGGCGACGATGGCGTCCTCCCGCCGCTCGGGGCTTTCGGCGTGGTAGGGGATCAGCCGCGGGCTCGCGCCAATGTGGTTGAGCAGCTTGCGGGTGCGCCGAGTGTCCTCCGCCGCGACGACCGGCACCGAGGCGAGCACGCGGGCGGCGCGCGCCGTCAGATCCTCGAGATTGCCAATCGGCGTGGCCACCACGTAGAGCACGCCCATGGCGGCAAGTGTAGGCGCTCAGCTATTGGACACGGCCGCAACGGCCCCGGCGGGGCTCGGAGCCCCGCCGGTTCGGCCGTTGCGTGCGACCTAGCCTCGCGCCGCGTCTACCCCGCGGTCGCCGGGAGCGGCTTCGGCATGTTTCGCAGCGCCGTGTAGGCCGGGCGCGGACTCAAGTCGCCGCGCACGATCCCGAACGCCCACTTCTCGTCATGCGACCCCACGACCTGCTGAAAATTGAAATTCCAGACGATCATGTGCGTCACGTAGGGCGCTTCCGCCCGCACCTTCGCGAACGACCGGACGAGGTAGTTCGCCTGGTCCTGCTCGCTGTTGCACCGGGCGTACTCGTAGCCCGGCGCCGGGTTCGGCGTCGTGGCCCAGCCGAACTCGGTGATCCACAGCGTCTTGTGCCGGAAGGCCGGGCCCGCCGCGATCATGTCGGCGTACAGTTGCTCGTAGCGGCTGAAGAAGAAGCTGTCGTGGGTCGACCAGCCGCTGTTGCACTTGGCGCGGCTCGCCGACGGGTTATTGATGGTGTCGTCAGGCGCGTTCGGCCCGCCGTTGGGATGGATACCCAGGAACTCGAAGTAGTTGGCGATCTCACCGCCGTTGGCGGCCCACAGGCGCCGCAGGTAGTCCCGGTCGTCGATGGCGGTCGACGTGTTACCCGCCGGCGTCATGGCGCCCAGACCCACCATGGCGTTGGGATCGCCGCGCTTGGTGCCGATGTAGCCATGCTTGACCAGCTCGAGAAACTCGATATGGGCGGTGTTATTCGGATCGCCCGGACGCAATGACGGCCACTCGCGCTGCAGATTGGATTCGTTCCACAGCTCGTAGGCCTGGACTCGACCCCGGTAGCGCGAGGCCAGCTCTTGCATGAAGCGGCCGAAGGTTGCCGGGTCGACGGGCGGGCCGTGACCAGGCGGCGATCCCGCGGCCTTGAGGCACGGCGGCGCCTTGACCACGCTGAGCAGAATCTGCAGGCCGTTGGCCCGCATGGTGTTGACCAGGCGGTCCACCGTCGCCCAGGACCATTGGTTGGACGGCAGCGCCTGACAGCCCGGTCCGAACACTTCCACCTCTTCCCATGGCACCTGCTGCTTCACCCACCCGAAACCGGCGCCGAGCACGAGGTCGGCCAGCCGCTGGTCGTCCGGTCGGCGGAACTCGCCCTGCATGCCATAGCCCTGCAGACCCTGCGGCAGCACACGGGGCGCCGGGACCGATCCAGACACAGGCGGCGGCGTGGATGTCGGAGTCGCGGTGGGCGTTGGCGTCGATTCCGGTGTCGCCGCGGGCACCGGCGCCTCACCCATCGCTTGGGCGGCCGTCAGCGGGAGCTTGGCGCTCTGCGGAATGATGACGCCGTTGAGCTTCTTGATCTGGTCCGGCACGTTGAGCAGGTGTGGAACGCCCACCCTGGTCCCAGGCGCCGGCACGTTGAAGATTCGCCACACCGCCCGCTGCGCCCGCAGGACTTGCGCGCCCTGCGGATTGCCATTGATTTCCTGTTCCTCATAGGCGATCGGCAAGCCGTAGAGATCGATCCAATTCGACTTTTCGAGGAACTTGGCCTTGAGGACCGGGTTGGCGTCCAAGAGCCGCAAGTGGTTGCTGATGATCTGCGAGAAGCTCGCCCCTGAATCCTCTGGCAGCACGCGGTGCGCCGGCACGCCGCGCAGGTTCACCCCGAACCGGTTCGCCAACACGTCCATGGAGTTCAAATACGCGAACTGGCTACAGCCGCCTCGGTCCGCGCGATCCGGCCGGTATTGCAGCATCACCTTCTGCAGGGCCAGGACCTGAAACCCGTTGAATTCGAACTGCTGGGCGATCGGGTAGCCGACGTCCTGGAGGACAAGCGTGCGCACGCACGAGTACCAGTTGATCCCGTCGGCGTCGACGACTGGAAAGCCGTCGTTCGGGTCCGAGGTGTCGCCGCCGGTGATGGTGTACAGGCAACCGCCCTCGATGGGGGTGCCCTGGTGGGGATCGCAGCCAACGGCCTGCACGGAGGTGACCGCTCCGGCGACCAACAGGCTGACAATGGCGACGACAAACCACTTGCGCATGCGCGAAACTCCTCGGAGGCGGGCGCCACGACGGCGCCCGCTGGGTTTCTGCCTCCCAGAGCCCGCGCGTGGTTTGCCAGCAAACCGTAGCGGTCGAATTTAGGCGCGACGGCCAGGACCGTCAAACCCGTGGAGGGCGTGACGACGGCATCCTCGCGGCAGGCTGGAGCGTCCGTGAGACAGGCGCTGGGGGCGCAGGCCGAGCCTATGGGTCAGCCGGCGCCCGCGGCAGACCGGCGGGGCGTGCCGCCCCGCCGGTCCGGCCGTCGAACGCGGCCTAAAGTCGCGCCTCGCCTAGCCCGCCGGCGCCGGTGTGCTTGGTGACGGGGAGGGTTTCGGCATGTTCCGCAGCGCCGTGTAGGCCGGGCGCGGATTCAGATTGCTGTCCACGATTCCAAAGGCCCACTTCTCGTCGCTCGAGTCCACGACCTGCTGGAAGTTCAAGTTCCAGACGAACATGTGCGTCACATAGGGCGCTTCCGCCCGCACCTTGGCGTAGGCGCGGACAAGGTAGTTCGCCTGATCCTGCTCAGTGTTGCAGTTCGCGTACTCGTAGCCCGGCGCCGGGTTCGGAGACGTGGCCCAGCCAAACTCGGTGAGCCAGAGCGTCTTATGCCGAAACGCCGGACCCGCCGCGATCATGTCGGCGTACAGCTGCTCGTAGCGGGTGAAGAAGAAGCTGTCGTGGGTCGACCAGCCGCCGTTGCACTTGGCGCGGCTCGCCGCCGGGTTATTGATCGTGTCGTCCGGCGCGTTCGGCCCGCCGTTGGGATGCACGCCGAGGAACTCGAAGTAGTTGGCGACCTCACCGCCGTTCGCGGCCCACAGGCGCCGCAGGTAGTCGCGGTCGTCGATGGCGGTCGGCGTGTTGCCCGCCGGCGTCATCGCGCCTAGACCCACGAGGGCATCCGGATCGCCGCGCTTGGCGCCGATGTAGCCGTGCTTCACCAACTCGAGGAATTCGAGATGGGCGGTGTTGTTGGGGTCTGCGGGTCGCAGCGAGGGCCATTCACGCTGCAAGTTGGCTTCGTTCCACAGCTCGTAGGCCTGCACCCGTCCCTTGTAGCGGGAGGCCAGCTCACGCATGAAGCGGCCGAAGGTTGCCGGGTCAATGGGCGGCCCGTGACCGGGCGGTGACCCCGCCGGCTTGAGGCACGCGGGCGCCTTCACCACGCTGAGCAGGATGTTGAGGCCGTTGCCCCGCATCGTGTTGACGAACCGGTCCAAGTCATCCCAGAACCATTGACTGGGGGGGCGCTCGCGACAGTCCGGCAGGTAGACGTCAATTTCCTCCCACGGCACCTGCTGCTTCACCCAGCCGAAGCCGGCGCCGGTGACCAGATTGGCCAACTGCTGGTCGTCGGATCGGCGGAACTCGCCCTGCATGCCGTAGCCGCGGAGTCCCTGCGGCAGCACCATGGGGTCCGGGACCTGGCCCGAGGCCTGGGCGAACGACACCGGGCGCTTGGCGTCCTGGGGAATGATGATGCCGTTGAGCTTCTTGATCTGGTCCGGCACGTTGAGCAGGTGTGGGACGCCCACCCTGGTCCCGGGCGCCTGCACGTTGAAGATTCGCCAGACCGCCCGCTGCGCCCGCAGGACTTGCGCGCCCTGCGGGTTGCCGTTGATCTCCTGCTCCTCGTAGGCAATCGGCAAGCCATAGAGATCGATCCAATTCGACTTTTCGAGGAATTTGGCCTTGAGGACCGGGTTGGCGTCCAACAGCCGCAGGTGGTTATCGATGATCTGCGAGAAGCTCGCCCCTTCATCCTCCGGCAGCACCCGATGCGCCGGCACGCCGGGCAGGTTCACCCCGAACCGGTTCGCCAACAGGTCCATGGAGTTGAGGTATGCGAACTGGCTACAGCCACCCCGGTTGGCGTAATCCGGCCGGAACTGCAGCATCACTTTTTGCAGGGGAAAGACTTGAAACCCGCTGAACTCGAATTGCTGGCCGATCGGGTAGCCGACGTCCTGAAGGTCAAGCGTGCGCACGCACGAGTACCAGTCGATCCCGCCGGTGTCGACGACTGGAAAGCCGTCGCTGGGGTCCGGCGTGTCGCCGCCGGTGATGGTGTAGAGGCAGCCGCCCTCGATCGGGGTGCCTTGGTGGGAATCGCAGCCGATGGCCTGGACGGAGGTGACCGCTCCAGCGACCAACAGGCTGACGATGGCTATGACGAACCACTTACGCATGCGCGGAACTCCTTGGAGGCAGACGCTACGACGGCGCCCGCTGGGTTTCTGCCTCCCAGAGCCCGAACGTGGTTCGCCGCCAAACCGTAACGCTTGAATTTAGGCCCGACGGCATTGCCCGTCAACTCTTGGAGTGGCTCGTCGATCCCCGGCCGCCGACGCGGCCCGGCGCGGACGCATCGGCGCAGTGGCTAGACTGACGCCACGCCGGTTACCGGAAGGGGCGCCTGTGCGAGATCTGCGGGTGGCGCTGGCGCAAATCCGCCCCCGCCTGGGCGACGTGGCGCACAATCTGGCCACCCATCTCGACTACGCCGATCGCGCCGTGCAGGCCGGCTGCCACATCGTCGTATTCCCGGAGCAGTCCCTGACGGGATACTTCCTCAGCGACCTGGTTGCCGAGGTCGCCGTCCCCCGTGACGACGCCAGTCTCGCGCCGCTCCTGGATGCCAGCCGCGACATCGACATCGTCTTTGGATTCGTTGAGCGCACGGCCGACCACCGCTTCGTCCCGGCGGCGGCGTTCGCCTCAGGCGGCCGACTATTGCACGTCCACCAGAAGGTCTATTTGGTGACCTATGGCCTGTTCGACGAGGCGCGCGACTTGGCGCCCGGCCGGCACGTGCGGGCCTTCGACACAGCGCATGGGCGGCAGGCCATGCTGATCTGTGAGGATCTATGGCATCCGACCAGCGCGGCGCTGGCGGCGGCCGACGGCGCGGACGTGATCTTCGGCCTATCCAGCAGTCCCGGCCGTGGCGTGGGTGGCGGCGCGAGCGAGCTGGGAAGCGCCGAAACCTGGCACGCGCTGAATCGCCTCTACGCCCAGATGCTCGTCTGCTACATGGTGCACGTGAACCGCGTGGGGTTCGAGGATGGGGTGAACTTTTGGGGCGGATCGGAAGTCGTGGCGCCGGACGGCGCCTGCCTGGCGCGAGCCCCCGATTTCGAGGAGGCGTTGGTCGTGGCCGATCTTCCCGATAGCCGGCTGCGGCGTCAGCGCACTCGCCTGCCGCTGCGCCGGGACGAGAACCTCGAGCTGGTGAGCCGCGAGTTTGCGCGCATCGCCGCGGAGCGCCGCGATGGCATCAATAGCTGAAACGTCCCTCCAACGTCGGGCGCGTGACGGATTGCGGTTGGATACCGCGCTCGCCGAGCAGGTGCTGGTGCGTTTCATCGCCGACGCGATTTCGAAGTTCGGCTTCACGCGAGCCGTGGTGAACACCTCAGGCGGCATCGACTCGGCCCTGACCTGCGCCCTCGCGGCCCGCGCGCTGGGACCGGACAACGTGCTGGCGCTCATGCTGCCCTACCGCACCAGCAATCCTGCGAGCCGGCGAGACGCCGAAACGCTGGCGCAGGCGCTCGGAGTCGAAACCCAGGTCATCGACGTCAGCCACGCGGTCGACGGCTACCTGGACGAGCTCGACGACGACACCACGCCGGTGCGGCGGGGAAACGTGATGTCTCGGACGCGCATGATCGCCGCCTACGATCAGTCCCTGGCGTTCGACGCGCTGGTGGTGGGCACCAGCAACAAGACGGAACTGCTGCTGGGCTACGGCACGCTGCACGGGGACATGGCCAGCGCCGTCAATCCCATCGGCGACCTCTACAAGACCCAGGTGCGCCAGCTGGCGGCGGCGCTGGAGCTTCCGGCGTCGATCCTGGAAAAGCCGCCGTCCGCGGACCTCTGGCAGGGCCAGTCCGACGAGGACGAGCTGGGGTTCACCTACGAATTGGCCGATGAGGTGCTCTATCTGCTCGTCGACGAGTGGCACACGGTGGACGAGATCGCCGCGGGCGGCTACGACGCCGCGTTGGCGGGGGAAATCCGCCGACGCGTGCAGCAAACCCAGTTCAAGCGACGCCCGCCCGTGATCGCCAAGCTCTCCGACCGGACGATCGATCGAGATTTCCGCTATCCGCGCGACTGGGGACGCTAGGGAGGGTCTGAGCAAGGCAGTTGGCTTTACACCAATACGTTCGCCCTGAGCTTGTCGAAGGGGTTGTCGAACGGATCGGCGAGCCACGCCCGCGGCCCGTTCGTATACTCGCGGAGCACCGCGCCGGGCGACTGCCCCACATCGCGCGATTCTCCTGTGTCTGAATTCGACCTGCGTGAGCGCTTGGCGGCGCTCCTGCAACGCGCCCTCGACGCCGCGCTGACGGACGGCGCGCTGCCGCCGATGCCGACCCCCCAGATTGGGCTGGACCGTCGGGGAGACGAACTGGCCGACTACGCCAGCGCGGACGCGTTGCGCCTCGCGCGCGGAGCCAAGATGCCGCCGCGCGCCATCGCCGAGGCCATTGCCGCGCACGTCGCAGCCGATGCCGCCATTGCCGAGGTCACCGTCGCGGGGCCCGGATTCGTCAACATCCGCCTCGATGACGCGTGGGCACTGGACCAGATCGAGGCGATCGTGAACGCCGGACCGGCCTTCGGACCGGCGCCGGTCGCCGAGCCCCAGCGCATTCAAGTCGAGTATCTGAGCGCCAATCCCACCGGCCCGCTCACGGTGGGCGCCGGGCGCATCGGCGTGGTGGGCGACGCCATTGCCCGCATGCTGGCAGCGCGCGGGCATGACGTGACGCGCGAATATTATGTCAATGACGCCGGGCGTCAGATCGAGCTTCTTGGCCAAACCGTCCACCATCACTACGCCGCGGCCCTCGGCGCGACCCGGCCCTTCCCCGAGGACGGCTATCGGGGCGCCTACGTCGCGGAGTGGGGCCAGTCCATTGCCGCCGAGGACGGCGACCGCTGGCTCGACCTGCAACGGCGTGAGGACATTGAGGCGTTCGAGCAGCGATCCGTCGCCATCGCGCTCACCTCGATCCAGCACGACCTTGCCGACCTCGAGATCGATTTCGACGAGTGGTATTCCGAGCGTGAGATGCGCGCCCGGGGCGAGGTCGAGGCCGCGCTGAAGACCCTGACTGACGCCGGACACGTGACGCACCGCGAGGGCGCCACCTGGTTCGTCGGCGGGGAGGGCACGGAGGACCGCGAAAACGTGCTGGTGCGGTCGCGCGGCGACCCCACCTACTTCGCCACCGACATCGCCTATCACCACGACAAGTTCCGCGCGCGGCGATTCGACCTCGTGATCAACATCTGGGGCGCCGACCACCAGGGTCACGTCCCGCGCATGAAAGCCGCCATGGAGGCGCTGGGCATCGATCCCGCGCGGCTCGAAATCCTGGTGGCGCAGATGGTCGGGGTGCGCAGCGGCGACGGCCTGGCGCGCGCCGGCAAGCGCAGCGGGCGCTTTGTCACGCTGCGCGAGGTGCTCGACGAGGTCGGCCCCGCCGCCACGCGGTTTTTCTTCCTCTCAAAGGCGATCGACAGCCAGATGGAGTTCGACCTGGAGCTGGCCAAGCGCGAGGACCCCGAGAATCCGATCTACTACATCCAGATGGCGCACGCGCGCTGCGCGGGCATCCAGCGGTCGGCGGCCGAGAGTCCCTCCGGCGCGACGCCCGACCTCTCACGCTTGGGCGCGCCTGAAGCGGCCCTGGTCCGCCACCTGCTGGCCTATCCCGAGGTGACGGTGGACGCGTCGGACTCGCGCGAGCCGCACCGCATCGCGCACTACCTGCTGGAACTCGCCCGCGCGTTTCACTCGTACTACAACGATCACCGCGTGGTGAGCGACGACGCCGTGCTGACGGCCGCCCGGCTGCGCCTGGTCGCCGCCGTGCGGCAAGTCGTGGCGAACGGCTTGGAACTGCTGGGCATCGACGCGCCGGAGCGAATGTAGGGGCGGTTCGCGAACCGCCCGTTCAGACCTTTTCGGAGTCAACGAGCCGACGCGGGTCTTGCGGGCTACGCGATCGCCTCGCAGTTGGCCGCGGGCACCGTCACCGTGCCTCCCTGCGCTCGCTGCACCCGCACGCAGATAGCCGGCGACCCGGACGGCGCGCGCGCCTCGTCCGGCGCCGGACCCACCATCACTCCTTCTTCGCCGGCATCCGGTCCGGCCACGATGCGCACCGGCAATCCATCGGCCCTCAGCTCCTCGGCCAGGGCCTCGGACGGCCCAGGGGGCAGCAGCACCTCGGACTCGCCGGGCTGCCGGCTGCCAACCACCGACACCACCTCGTCGGCGCTGGCGCGGAACAGGCGCTGCAGCGCGCGCGGCATGCGGGTGTGGCCAAAGCCCTCGGTCAGCAGCGTCGGCACGGGCGGCGTAAGGGGCGCTGAAGACGGCAACGGAAGCCCAACAATCGTTGGGGCCAGCGCCAACTCGGAGAGCGTCGCATCGTCGGCCGACGGGGCGATGACCGCGGACACGCGGGCCTCGACGGCGCGCTGCATCCACTCGGTGCGGAGCGGGTCGGGCGTGACGAGAATCTCGCCGATTTCGGCCAGCTCCTCGGGCCGATCGCCGGACTCGATGACGCGAAGCGGTCCGACGGCGCGACCACCCGCCCCCAGCGCCCCCGCAATGGCCAGCCCCTGCCCTTCGATCACGATCGACTCGCCCGGCGTGACGCTGACGACGGTCCCGGCCAGGCGGCAATGCAAGGCCACCTCGCGCACCTCGCGCACGAACACGGCCACCCCGGTGCGCGGACTCACGCTGGCGATCATGCCCCGGGACGGCGCCCGCCACTCCCGAGCGATGCCCATCCGGCCCATCGACTCGGCCAGCAAGGTGTCCTCTTCAACGATTTCGGCGCGGCTCACCTTGAGCAAGCCCGGCACTTCATCCAGCTGCGCGTTCAGCAGCCGGGGCAGATCGACCACCGTCACCCCGGTGCGCATGCGACCGCGGCCCCAGACTTGGCCCATCACCACGTCGTCACCCTCGTGGACGAGGATTCGGCCCGAGCTCGGGAGAACGTGCCGGCGCCGGAGCGCACCGCTCCGCACGGTCCGCCGAATGGCGCGCCGGACGCGCTCAGCCTCCATGCGGCCTCGCCGAGGCGACCGCCGTCGCGGTGGGGGGAAAGGCGTCCATCGAGCGCAACCACTGCTGCAGGCGCGCCTGGCGCTCGTCCGGCTCGTCCGGCCATACCAACGGCCGCCCGCGTGCATCGACGATGAGTCCCACCAGGCCCGCTCCCACGTTGGCTTTCAGCCGCGCCGGGCGTCCGTTGCCCAAGCCCACGTCGAAGCGCGGCTGCGGCCAGATGCGAACTTCCGCCGGCACGCGCGCGTCCCACTGAATCACGTCAAGCGCGCCCGCGCTGACCTCGCGTTCGATGCGGGCCCCCGAACTCGGGCGCACGTCCACCAGCACAGCCGGCTCGCCGGCTTTCGCGCGACCTCGAGGCGCCACGCAGACGCCGAGCGGAACCAGGGTCGAGTCGAACGCCACGCGAGCCCCGGTGTGGGCTAGCGCGCCCTGCATGGCCAGACTCGACGTTGGATCGATCGCCAGCTGCGATACGCCCACGGGTTCCAGGATGTTCACCAGCAGCAGCGCGGCCTGCACCGACCGACCGGCGTCTCGCGCCGCGCGACCCGTGAGGACGATCACATCGAGCGCCTCGTGGTCGAGCGGACTCCGGCCGTCCTCGGAGGCGCGCAACGCCTGGCGCGCCGCGGCCGTGAACACGGCATGGGACAGCTGCAACTCGGCTGGGGTCGCCGCCACCGCCGCCGGGTGCGCCGACCGGTTCAAGGCCGTGAATCGCAGCGCCTGCGGAATCGGCTCCTCGGGCGCCCACTGCGCCACGCGCTCGATCGGCGTCTGCAGCGCGATGTGATAGGGACGCGCCAGATCGTGCCCTTGGCCCAGCCCGACGCTTACCCCCGATCCGGCCTGGAAGCCGACGATCGACACCTGGTCGTCGTCCAGCGACACCGCGGCCACCTCCAGGGACTGCTGCGTCGCCAGCTCCCGCACGGCTTCGCCCAATGCGACGGCGGTCGCATGCGCTGGGGCGTCGGCAACCTCCGCCGGCACGGTGCGTCCGGCGAAGCGGCGCGCCTTCACCGTCTGTTGCACGTCATCGAGCAGCGCGTTCGGTTCGGTCATGTCGAGCGGATCGTCCACGCCGCCGCCCTGCACCGACACCGCGTGGACCGGAAACGCCTGCCCGAGGCTGGTGAGCGCCCGGTCATCGAGCTCGCCCCCATAGAGGATGGCGATCACGGGCACATAGCTGGACTCGCGGCCCGCCAGCCCTCCGATCAGCAGATCGGCCATGTAGGCCAGGCCCTGTCCGTCGCGATCCTCCGTCAGCGCCACGACGACGACGCTGGGACGCTGCGTGGTGATGACGTCGACGGACGCCGGACCGTCAATTCGATCTCGAAACTCTCGCGCCGCGGTGGTGGCGCGACCGATGACGACGAACTCGCGCTCGGTCAGCGCCGCTTCGAGCGCGTCGAGATCGCGCGTGACCAGGTTGCTCACCACGAAACAGGACGGACCCGGAGCCAACCCTCGACCCACGGCCGCGGCGATGGGCGGCGTGCGCGGCTCTCCGTGCGGTCGCGCCGACGACTCGGGAATGGCGAAATAGGCCCCGGCCAGCGACTCGGCTTCCGCCACGGCCCGCTCGTAGCTCGGCGTGAGATCGAAGTGCGGCGCGTCCAGCGTGCTGGGCGCCCCGGCCACCGTGAGCAGCCGGTACGCGCCTTCGTGGCGGGCAAAGACCGCCACCCGCGTCTCCGCGCCGAGCTCGACCACCGAGACGCGATCGGAAGTGCTCGGCGCCGCCGCGCCGTCGCCGTTCAACTCCATGCGGCGAGCGTAGCAATTGGCCCCAGGCGGCTCCCGCCGTCATTCCGGCTCCGAATCCCTCTCCCTTGAGAGACCCCCGCGTAATCCTTCGTCATTCCCGCGGAAGGAGACCCTGGCGGAGATCTTCGTCATTCCCACGGAAGGAGGCCTTGGCGCAGTCCTTCGTCATTCCCGCGAAGGCGGGAATCCACCCTTGAAGGGACCTGGGGCCGGATACGATTGCCCGGTCATCCTCACTCTTGGCTGGAGCTTGCAAAGGTCTCCTTGGGGAGAGAGCCAGGGTGAGGCGACGCCCCGAGGTCAGTCCGGCTCCGGCTCCCTCTCCCGTGGAGAGAGGGCCGGGGTGAGGGGACGCCCTGCGGTTATTCCGGCGGAGAGCCTGCCCCCTACCTGATACCGAGCCGGAATCGAGCGTTTGCACATTCCCAACCCCACCGAAGTCCTACCATGGCCGCCAGGCATCACCGGAAACGGATGGGACGCGCCAGGCTCGACCATGAAGTCCATCTCGTTCCAATGGACCGACGGCGTCGCACCGTGGGAGGCCGAAACCGTCGTCTCCACCGTGGCGCACATTCAAGAGGTGATGCTGGTGCTCGGCCAGCGCGCCGGCCTGAGCCTCAATCGCGGCGAGCTGCGTCCATTCGGCACCTGGGTGATTCCCGGCATCCCGCGCGGATCCCCCTATTGGAGCACGCGCTGGTACGTCGACCAGAGCCTCGACAAAGCGACGGGCCAAATCTACGCGCCAAAGTTCATCAACGTCCTGCGCGACGAGCCCTGGCAGCAGGTCGGACCCCACTATGACGTGGCCATCGTGCACGCGGATCTGCTGGACGCCCCGGAACGCAACGCCGGCGGCACCAGCGATCCGCACGTCCTCGCGGCCACCGAGGCCGACCTGGCCGCGGTGCTCTCCGTGCACCGCCTCCGGCGCATTCCCGAGCATGACGATCGACGCATGGCCGTGCGCCGGCTCGCCACGCGCCGCTTCGGCCAGGTGCTCGACCTGCCCGGCCCGGACCGCGCGCAGGCGGTGGACCTGGTACAAGGCCACCGCGTCTGCACCAACGTCTGCGTCATGCGCGCCGCGCCGCGCCCCGAGGACATCCTCGAGCTCGCCCGCCAGGAGCATCGCTCCCGCATCGTCTTCTGCCGCGACTGCACCAACGACCTGCTCGACCACGTCGTCGCCACGCACTTCTCGCAGAACTGAGCGATTGGCGGCTAGGGCCGGTGGCCCACGCTGCGTGCCCGCACCGCCCAACCTGTCACTCCGAGCGCAGGCGAGGAGTCTAAGGCGCCGGAGTCAGGCACACCGCCCGTCGACGTGCCCGCGGGGCAGGGTGCGTGGAATCCCCAGCGAAGCTCAGCGGCCCCCGCGTAATCACTAACTCCCCAATCCGGTCATGGTGCGTGTTCTTCATCGTCACCTGGACCGCGTGGAAGCCGTGGCGGCGGACCAGGTCCGCGATTTCGGGTGCGTGGTCGTAGGTGAGCATGAACTCGGGCGCGGCGTCGGACAGCAACCGGAACAGCCGCGGATGGTCGATCTCGAAGTGCGTATAGAGCCGACGGCCCGCGCGTTTGCCGCCGGCCGAGTAGGGCGGATCGGCGAAGACCACCGAGCCCGGCATCCCGGCAAACTCTTCGAGCAACCGCATGCCGTCGGTTTCGCGAAAGTCGATCCGGTCCGCGTGCGCGCTGATCCGCTGTAGGCGGGTCACGATGGTGTCCGGGTACCAGCGAGACGCCAGCCCCTTACCGCTCTCGCCGGCACGGCTGAGCGACGCGCCAGGCGCCAGGATGCCGCCGCGGCGGGTGCGGTTGAGCACCAGCGTGCGGAGGCCGCGCTCCAACGGCTCGTCCGGCTGGGTCCGCGCCAGCGCTTCCACGGCCTCGCGCGTGGGCTCGAATGCTTGAATCCGCTCGCACAGCTCGGGACCGTGATACAGGGCAGCCTTCCAGAAGGCCGCCACGTCAGGATCAAGCTCGGCCACCAGACAGCGTTCGACCAGGCCCTCCATCACCGCCGTTAGCGAGACGATGGCCCCGCCGCCGAACGGCTCGATCAGCAGTCTGGGCTTGGGGTCTAGTCCCCCGAGCCAGGCGCGGATGTGCGGCACCAGCCAGGTCTTGCCGCCGGGATAGCGCAATGGGCTGCGCTGGGGCACCGACGCCACGTTGGCGGCGGGGATGGGGGAGTGGGGGAAGTCAAACGCTGGCATTGGGACTAGGCGTGCCTCCCGCCGTCCGTGTTGCCGGATCCATTCCTGCGGTCCACGCACGCCGGTGGCGGCCACAAATCCGTTCGTCCTGAGCTTGTCGAAGGACGTGGTTCGACTGGCTCACCACGAACGGAGACGGTCACGACTAACACCGGAGCCGGCATTCCGTCATACGTGCATCTCTGAGCAAGGCTCGCGGACATGGGAACTACGCCTTCGCCGCTTCCAGGTCCTCGCGAAGCTCGCGGATGCGGTCGCGGAACTGGGCGGCCTTCTCGAACTCGAGCGCCTCGGCGGCCAGGCGCATCTTGGCTTCGAGCTGCTTGATGTGCGCGGCCAGCTCCGCCCGGCTCATGGCGTCGACGCGGCGGAAGCCGAGCTCATAGGCCGGCGCTTCCTCGGCGGCCCGCGGCAGCGCCTCGGCCTCCACCCGGTCGGTGAGGTCGCGCAGCCCCTTGATCACCGACTGCGGCGTGATGCCGTGCTCGGCGTTGTATTGAACCTGCAAGCTGCGACGGCGATAGGTTTCGTCGATGGCCCGCTGCATGCTCGCGGTCACAATGTCCGCGTACATGATCACGCGCCCGTTCAGATGCCGCGCGGCGCGGCCGATGGTCTGGATGAGCGACGTATCGGCACGCAGGAATCCCTCTTTGTCGGCGTCGAGAATCGCGACCAACGACACCTCCGGCAGATCGAGCCCCTCGCGCAGCAGGTTGATCCCCACCACCACGTCGTAAACCCCGCGCCGCAGCTCGCTGAGAATCGTGACCCGGTCCAGCGTGTCGATCTCCGAGTGCAGGTAGTGCACCTTGATGCCGATCTCCGCCAGGTACTCGGCCAGGTCTTCGGCCATGCGCTTGGTGAGCGTGGTGCAGAGCACGCGCTCGCCGACCCGCACCCGCTTGTTGATCTCGCCGATCAGGTCGTCGATCTGCCCCTCGGTGGGCCGCACCTCGATGGCCGGATCGACCAGGCCGGTGGGCCGTACGATCTGCTCCACGACCTGCTCGCTGTGCTCGTATTCATAGGGACCGGGCGTGGCCGACATGAACACGGCCGACCGCATGTAAGTCTCGAACTCCTCGAAGGCCAGCGGGCGGTTGTCGAACGCCGACGGCATCCGAAAGCCGTAGTCGACCAGCGATTGTTTGCGGCTGCGGTCGCCGGCCAGCATGCCGCGCACCTGCGGCAGCGTGACGTGCGACTCGTCGACCACCAGCACGAAGTCGTCGGGGAGGTAGTCCAGCAGCACCCAGGGCGGCTGGCCGGGACGCCGGCCGCTCAGGTGGCGGCTGTAGTTCTCGATGCCAAAGCACATGCCCGTCTCGCGCAGCATCTCCAGGTCGAAGTTGGTGCGCTGGCGCAGCCGGGCCGCCTCCAGTACCTTGCCGCGCTCGTCCAGCTGGACCGCGTACTCGCCGAGCTCGTCCTCGATGGCGCTGAGGGCTCCGTTGAGTCGCTCAGCCGGCGTGACGTAGAACCGCGCCGGGTAGATGGTGACCGACTCCAGCTCCTCGAGGATCTCGCCCGTCAGCGGCTCGATTTTGGCGATGCGCTCCAGCTCCTCGTCGAAGAACTCGCAGCGCAGCACGAAGTCGTCGTACGCCGGGTGGATCTCCACCACGTCGCCGCGCACGCGGAAGCGCCCGCGCTGGAAGCCGGCGTCATTGCGCTGGTACTGCATGCCCACGAGCCGCCGCAGAAACCGTTGCCGGTCGTACCTCTCGCCCACCGTGAGCGCCAGGCTCACCTGGCCGTAGTCCTCGGGCGAGCCGATGCCGTAGATACACGAGACCGTGGCGACGATGATCACGTCGCGCCGCTCGAAGAGCGACCGCGTGGCCGAGAGCCGCAGCTTGTCGATCTCCCAGTTGATGTCGGTCTCTTTCTCGATGTACGTGTCGGTTCGCGGCACATACGCCTCGGGCTGGTAGTAGTCGTAGTAGCTGACGAAGTATTCGACCGCGTTGTGCGGAAAAAACTCGGACAGCTCGGTGGTCAACTGGGCGGCCAGCGTCTTGTTGTGCGCCAGCACCAGCGCCGGCCGCTGCGCGTCGTTGATAACGTTGGCGATGGTGAAGGTCTTGCCCGACCCGGTCACGCCCAGCAGCGTCTGGCAGCGGTAACCGGTGTCAAGGCCGTCCACGAGCTGCGCCACGGCCTTGGGCTGGTCGCCCGCGGGTGCATAGGGCGCTTCGAGCCGGAAGCCGGCGGGGACGCCGGTGCGGGGCGTGGTTGCCATAGGTCGTGAGCGGGAGAAGCGGGGTCAATTCTAGGATGCATGCGCGGCGCTCAGAGCCCGACGTGAGCCGACCGTCGTCGGCCCTGGACTATCGCGCCGTGCCATCTCCGGCCGGCGACTCGACGCTGGCTGACGTGGTGCGGCGGCTGGCGGCTCGTTCGGCAGCGCAGGGCGTCGCCTTATGCGGGTCGGGTCGGGACCAAACGCTGACGCCGGTAAGCGACATCGACCTGCTGATCGTGGTCGACGAGGCCCACGCCTACCTGCGCTCCGGCGTGACTCAGGTCGATGGCCGCATGGGCGACCTGATGTTCGCCACGACGCGCGAGATCGCGGAAATCGCCACCGCCGAGTCCGCGCTGGATGCCGGCACATGGGTGGGAATGATCGCCTCGCACCTAGAGCGCGCCGAGATCCTGTTTGACCGCGACGGGTCGCTCGCGAGGGCGCAGATCCAGATTCGCCGGTGCGAGCTGGCTCCAGGCGCGGCGCCGGGCGCGGCCTACCGCGCGTGGAACAAGATCAACTACGACCGGCAGCACAACCGCCGCATGCTCGCGTCCGACGACCCCGGCGTCGCCGCGGCGCTCGACGTGCGACTGCAATACGGGCTCAGCGACGTCATTTCGGGCTACTTCGCGACCCGCGGGCTGCCCTGGCAGGGCGAGAAGGCCGCCGTGCGTTACCTACGCGACCACGATTCCGCGTTTCTGACGCTGTTCCAGCAGGCCCTATCCGAGAACGACCGGCGCGCGAAGTTCGACCTTTACGAGCGGCTCTGCCTGATGGCCACGGCGCCGGTCGGTGGACTCTGGCCGGATGGGGCCACCAGCGCGCACCTGCGCGATCCCGCCGCGGCGTCGCCCGAAGCCCACGCCGAAGCGACGGCGTTCATCGCGTCCCTGTTCGAGGACGGCTGAGCGTGGACCGCATGCATCACCGTCTGCGACCGCCTGTGAACTTGTGCCACAGGGCTAGCGATGCAGCTGCCCGTTCAGCGCCCGCTCCAGATTGGCTAGGTATTCAGCGAAGGCACGGCGGCCCGCCTGCGTCGCCTGCACCCACGTTCGCGGCTTGGCTCCGACGAACTCCTTCGTGAGGACGAGGTAGTCCGCGTCTTCGAGCTTGCGCAGATGGATGGTCAAGTTGCCGCCGGTGAGGCCGAGGGTCCGCTGGATGAATCCGTACGCGAGCCGGTCCGTCTCCGGCTGGCCGACCAGCAGCGTCATGATTCGCAGTCGCGTCGCCTGGTGGATCGTCTCGTTGAGGACGATCGCTGCGTCGGTCAAAGGACGCCGCTCTTGCGGACCCAGGCAAACCCCAGCGCCACCACGGCCAGCATCGCCGCTCCCGTAACCAACAGCGCCGCGTCACCCGCGAGATAGCTGGGCAGGTAGTACGCCGCCGCGAATCCCACGCCGACCGCCGCGATCGCGGGGCGGTGCATGATGCCGAACAACACGAGCCCCAGCGCCGCGATGCCGACGGCGACTCGCGGAATGGCTGCCCCGGCGTCGTCCGCCGTCCACAGTCCCGCTGCCGCCGGCACCAGAAACGCCGCGACCATCACTGCGAGCCAGAACAGGAATACCCGAATGCCAGCGCTCCGAGCGCCGTCGCCGACCGCGATCTCTCGGCCCGCGCGGTGCCCGATGAGGGCGCTGCCCACCATTCCAGCCGCCGCCAGCACGCCCCAAAGCGGTCCGGGATACCACGGGGTTCCGGCCGCGAATTCGGACGCCAGCGTCGCGATGGCGTACTGCGCGAATGCACCCACGGCGACGATGGCGCCCCAGAGAAGCAAGATCGTCGCCGTGCCGGCGACATACATGGAATTCCGGGCGCGATCCAAGGTCGCGTGGACGGCGCTCCAACTTTCGTCGGGCGTGAGAGCCGCCGTGTCCGGATCTGATCCTTGCATCGCCTGCCTCCCTGTCCTGCCGGGTCGTATCCCGGGATAAAGTTTGTAACACAAACTAGTTTATCGAACCAGACGGAGCGTTGCAAGCGGCTTGGCGTCGCCGTTTCCGGGATGCCACCCTCCTGCCAACCGGTCGAGCAAGGCAGCCGCCAATGAAACCCGCGTCAAGGCATTCCCGGTTGCCGGTGCTGCTGATCGTCAACGGCTACGCGGCGTCGGCGAAAACAACCCTCGCGCGGGCGTTGTCCCGCGAGTTGCGCTGGCCGCTGGTCGTCAAGGATGAATTCAAGGAACTGCTGTTCGACCGGCTCGGCGCCATCGACTACCAGGAATCCAAGCGGCTCGGGGCTGCGGCTATCGACGTGATGTTCAGCGTGGCTCGCGAGCTATTGGTCTCTGGAACCTCGGTCATCATCGAATCACCACTAATCCCGGCTTACGACAACGCCCGCCTCCGTGCGCTGGAGCGCGACGCCGACTTCCTGACCGTCCAGGTCGTGCTCACGGGCGATCCCGACGTGCTCTTCGAGCGCTACCGGTCGCGCGCCGAGCGCGGCGAGCGGCACCCGAGCCACTTCGACCACGACCGCCTGGCGGACATGCACGCGATGCTGCATTCGCCGTTCGAGTCGCTCACGGTCTCCGGCGAGACCCTCCATTTCGACACGACGAGCCTCTCCGACGAGACGATCGCCGAGATGCAGCGGCAGACCATGGTGGTCATCGACGAGCTGTCCGTCACAACCGATCCACGATCCGGAGAGTGAGCGTGAGAGGGTCCCCGGTGGCCCGCGCTGCGTGCAGCGCGGGACCGGTCGCGGTTGACATTCCCAGGCTGCGAGCAGCCTGGGCCACCGGGCAGAATGGGCATCGCGTCGCTAGTCGGGTCGGCTCACCACGTTCCGGAGTGTCATTTGCCTGGACGGTCTCCTCGCCCTGACAGGTTCGGATACACGGGCTACGGCGTCGCCATCGTGATGCCGGAGAACGTTCGCCAGGAAGTCGCCAAGGTACGCGAGCAACCGGGCCTCCCCGCCTCGACCACGCCTCCCCATGTCACCGTGAAAGGAACCTTTGCCGATCCAACCGACCTGGCAGAGGTAATCGAGATCACGTCCGCCGCCGCCGCGGACACGACGCCATTCGCGGTGGAGTTTGGCGACCTGACGCTCTGGGATGCGCATGACCGGCGAATCCTCGTCGTATCCGTAAAGCGGTCGCCCGAGCTGGATCGCCTGCATCGAAGGCTGATGTGCGGAATCGGTCCCATTTCGACCAGCGTGTATCTCCCCGATCGCCCTGAGCCCGTCGAAGGCTTTCGGTTTCACCTGACGCTTTACCAGGGTGCGGACGAATTGAGCCACGCCCGCGGAATGCAAGCGGCCCGAGACCTCAGCTTGCCGGCACGCGTCGAGGCAAGCGGCATGAGCCTCTTCGCCCGCGTGAATCGCCCTGCCGGTCACGAATGGCGACAACTCCAGGACTTTCCGTTCGCGACGCATCGACCATGCGGCGTGTGAGCGCGCGGCCGGAATCGTTGAGAGATTAGTTCTAATCCGAAGTTAAACCCCGAACACGCCAAAAAACTCCGAATCTCCAGATTGGCGGCGGCACGGCGTGCACCCGCCCCGAGCGGTCTAGTTGCTCGTCGTTGCCGATTTGAGCCGGAATTCAGGCGGTTATTGGCCGGTCTCCAGCAGAACCTCACGCAGCCGACTCCCGATGATCTCCGGCTCGCCGGGCTGGAGGTTGGCGGAGTAGGCCTCGAGCTGATTCCGCGCCGGGTCGACGCGAACGTAGATGGCCGGCTCACCGGCCAGCAGCGCGTCGCCGACCACCTGGGCGTCGGCTCCGGTCCAGTCGGGCTCGAATCCGACCACCGCCGTCGGCACGAAGAAGCGGTCGTCGTCGAACTCCACCGTCGCGCGCACGCCGTCGATCTCGCCCACGTCGTCGACGATGATCTCGACCAGGTCGCGCATCTCCCGCAGCATCTCGTCCTCGTCCGAGTCCATGTAGCTGCGCAGCGCCGCGTATAGGCCCACCATCTCCTCCTTGGCCACCTTGGACGGTCGGCCAATGGCGTGGTTGGGGCTGCTGTTCAGGTGCGCCGCCTCGATGAGATCCGCGCGGCCGTAGAGCAGCCCGGTGGCCTGCGGGCCGCGGATCACTTTGCCGCCGCTCATGGTGACCAAGTCGGCGCCGTCGCGGATGAAACGCGTCAGGTTTTCGCGCGGCGGCACCGTCATGGCCGCATCCACGATCACCGGAACGCCGCGCGCGTGGGCAATCTCGGCCACCTGAGGGAGCGTCAATCCGCCGCGCGGATTCCCCGGCGCGAACAGGAACGCCACCGCGGCCGTGCGGTCGCTGAGCGCGGCATCCAGCTCCTCGGGCAGGCACGACGACACGTTGCCCACCTCTACGATCCGCGCGCCGGTGAAGCCGTACATGTGGCTGTAGGGACCGCGATGGATCTTCTGGATGACCATCTCGTCCTTGAGACCGGTCGTGTCCGGCAGGCGTCGGATGGCCGCCAGGTCCGTGCCCGTCATGCACGCGGCCAGCGAGAGCACCATCCCGGCGGCGGCCCCGGCCACCACCATGCCGGCCTCGGCCTCGGTGACCTCGGCAATGTATGCGCCGATGCGGCGGTTGAGCGTCTCCACCGAAACGAACGCCCGTCCCGCCTCGGCCATCGCCGCGATAGTCTCCGGCCGCATCAGCGAACCGCCGTAGTTCGTCGTGGGTCCACCGGCGTGGATCACCAGCGGCACGCCCAGCTCGTCGTAGACGCGATTCGACGGTCGCGTGGCCTTCATGAATCTGCCCAAGAACCTGCTTTGTGCGTGTATAGCACGCTGACTCCGCCGCCGAGCGGCTATGCTTCACGGCACGCATGCGTCAGGCCAAATGAACAACCCACCGAGCGATCCGCGGGCGCGGAGGCGCCCGGTACACCTCCGCGCCGTATTGACTGCTTACGCCTTGGCGGCTTCGGCATGAGCCGCCCGCGGCTGATGATCCCAGGTCCGATCGACCTCGAGCCAGAGGTGCTGGAAGCACTGTCCGAACAGGTAGTTCCGCACTACGGTGACGCCTGGGTGGCGGCCTACCGGCACGTGCGGGAGAACCTTCTGGCCATTGGCGAGAGCGAGGGCGACGCGTTCGTGCTCGCCGGCACCGGCATCGTGGGCATCGACGCCGCCATCGGGACGGCGGTGCCCACGGGCGGCCAATTGATCGTTGTGGACAACGGCTTCTTCTCCGGTCGCATGTGCGAGGTCGCGGACGGCTATGGCATCACCACCCACGTCTTGCGCACCGAACGCGGCAGACCCGTGAGGCCGGATGAGCTGGCGGCATTCATGCAGGCGCACCCGGAAGCCAGGGTCGTGGGATTGACCCATGGCGAGACGGCGACCGGCGTGCTCAACGACCTGGAATCTCTCGGCGGCGTGGTGGCGGATGCGGGCCGCTTCCTCATCGTCGACGCGGTGTCCACCTTCGGCGCGGCGCGCCTAGCCGTGGACGCCTGGGACGTCAGCATCTGCTGCACCGCCTCGCAGAAGGCCCTGGAATCGCCGCCGGGCGCGGCGCCCGTGATCGTGAATGCGCAAGCCTGGGACTTCCTGGACTCGAGCGGTGCCGCGAATCACGGGCTTTACAGCGACCTGCGCGTCTGGCGCCGCTACGCCGCCGAGATGGCGGAGTTCCATCCCCAGCCGGCCACGATGCCGGTCAACGTCATCGCCGCGCTCACCGTCGCCACCGACCGCATCCTTGCCGATGGACTCGAACGGCGCTATCGGCGCTATCGGGAGATTGCCGCCCGGGTGCGCGCGCGGGCGCGCGCCGCCGGCTATGAGCCGCTGGCGGCGGACGAGTGGGCCTCGCCCACGGTCACGGCCCTGCGCCCGCCGCCGGGCCTCGCGGCGGACGACGTCGTGGCGGCTGTGCGTGACCGAGCCAACATTCAACTCGGCAGCGGTATCGCGGAGCTCGCCGGAGAGGTGTTCCGCGTGGGGCACATGGGGCTCTCGACCACGGATGCCTATCTCGACGACCTGTTCGGCGTGCTCGATACCCTGTCAAACGCGCAGGAGCGCGCGGCGTCCTAAGCGCCCCGCCGCGCCGGGCAAATTGCGGAAAAAGGCATTGACACGCGCCAATGGCCCGCCGTAGGCTCGCGATTGCTGGAAAGGCTGTGACTGGGACGAGTACCCGTCAGAAGCCGCGTTAGAGAGCCGGACCTCGCGCTGCAAGTCCGGTCGCGGCGACGACGGCGAATGGCCCCACGAGCCGCGGACCCAACGGGCAACGCCCAAGTAGGCTCCGCCGGAGGCCCTCCGTTAGCACAGGGCAGGATATCGAGCGCAAGCTCCGTATCTGGAAGAAGGGGCGCCTTGCGCGCCCGAAGCAGGGTGGCACCGCGAAGGCACGAGCCTCTCGCCCCTCAGGCGAGAGGTTTTTTTGTGCCCTGCGTCGGGGCCGAAAGGAGGGGTCGGATGGGCATGACACAACTGGTGGACGCGCGCACGGATCAGCGCGCGTGGGCCCTCGACCAGCTCGCCCACGGCCGCGCGGTCCCAATCTTCGACGAAATCCCCGGCGACCTGGACACACCGGTCTCGGTGTTCCTCAAGCTGCGAACCGGCGACCCCGCCTTCCTCCTCGAAAGCGTGGAAGGCGGCGAGCAGGTGGCGCGCTACTCGTTCGTCGGCGCGCGGCCGGCGCGGAGCCTCAGCTTCCGCGACGGCGAGGCGACCTTCATCGACGCCGGCGGCAAGGCGCGCACCGAGACCTACACCGATCCGCTCGACCTGGTGGCGCAGTTGTTGCACGCGGCCGATGTCACGCCCAATCCAGAGTTGCCCCGCTTTCAAGGCGGCGCGGTCGGCTACCTGGCCTACGACGCCGCGGCCAACTTCGAGCGCCTGCCCATACCTGCAACCGACCCGCTGGGCGTGCCCGACGGCATGTTCATGCTGTGCGAGGAGCTGGTGATCTTCGATCACGTCCGCGACGTGATGCGGCTGGTCACGGTCGCGCGTCCGCATCCCGACCCAACTGCTGGGTATGCCGCGGCGCGGGACCGGCTTGCAGAGCTGGCCGAACGCATCGCCGGCCCCACGCCGATCCCGCCGTTGAGCGCCGCGTCGCCGGTCAACGGCCGCGTCGACCTGAGCATGTCCAAGGGCGAGTTCATGCGGGCCGTCGAGCGGGCGAAGGAATACATCTCCGCGGGGGACATCATCCAGACGGTGCCGTCGCTGCGCCTCAGCCGAAAGCTCAGCGTGGACCCCATCGAGGTCTACCGCGCCCTGCGGCGCATCAACCCGTCGCCGTACATGTTCTACCTGGACTTCGGCGACATGCAGCTCGCGGGGGCGTCGCCCGAGATGATGGTGCGCTACGAGGACGGCCAGGTGCGCACACGTCCCATCGCGGGAACTCGACCCCGAGGCGAGGATCCGGAGGCCGACGCGGAGTTGGCGCGCGAGCTCATCGCGGACCCGAAGGAGCGCGCCGAGCACGTGATGCTTGTCGACTTGGGCCGCAACGACGTCGGGCGCGTGTCAGAGGCGGGCTCGGTTGATGTCGACAACTTCATGAGCATCGAGCGCTACTCGCACGTCATGCACATCGTGAGCGACGTGACCGGCACGCTCGAACCCGGACGCACGGGACTGGACGCATTGCGCGCCTGTTTCCCGGCCGGAACGCTCTCCGGCGCGCCCAAGATCCGGGCCATGGAGATCATTGCCGAGTTGGAGAACCTGCGGCGCGGTCCCTACGGCGGCGCCGTGGGATACGTGAGCTACTCGGGAGACCTGGACACGGCCATCACCATTCGAACCATGGTCGTCCGCGATGGCATGGCGCATGTGCAGGCCGGCGCCGGAATCGTGGCGGACTCCGTGCCGGAGCTCGAGTACCACGAGTGCCTCAACAAGGCGCGGGCGTTGCTGCGGGCGATCGAGATCGCCGAGGAGGCTGGCCATGCTGCTCGTACTCGATAACTACGACTCGTTCACCTACAACCTGGTGCAGTTCCTCAGCGTGATCACGGACGACATCGAGGTCCACCGCAACGACGCGCTGACGGTGGCCGACATCGAGGCGAAAGCCCCCGAGGCGATCGTGGTCTCTCCGGGCCCCTGCACGCCGGACGAGGCCGGCATTTCGGTGGACCTCATCGCCACCCTGGGGCCGCGCATCCCCACGCTCGGGGTGTGCCTGGGCCACCAGTCGGTCGGAGCGGCGTTTGGGGGACGCATCGTGCGGGCGCCGGAGCTGATGCACGGCAAGACCTCGCCCATCCATCACCACGGCGACGAGCTGTTCGAGGGCTTGCCGGACCCGTTCACCGCCACCCGCTACCACTCGCTCATCATCGAGGCGGCGAGCCTGCCGGACGTGCTGCAAGTTACGGCTCGCACTCCGGATGGGACTATCATGGGCGTGCGGCATCAGACCCACCCGATATTCGGCGTGCAGTTTCACCCGGAGTCGATTCTCACGACGGTGGGGCCCGACTTGCTCCGAAACTTCGTCAAGCTGGCCGGCATGCGGACACTCTCATGATCGTCGGCGCGATTCAGACCGTGGTCGAGGGGCGTTCGCTGGCGCGCGACACGGCGCGCGAGGTAATGGAATCCATCCTCACCGGACAGGTCACACCCGCCCAGTTCGGCGCACTGGTCACGGCCTTGCGCCTCAAGGGCGAGTCGGCGGATGAGATCGCCGGCTTCTTGGAGAGCATGCGAACCCATGCCACGCGGGTGGACCTGGGCGACCTGGCCGCCGTGGACGCCTGCGGCACCGGCGGCCGCGGGGTCAGCTGGTTCAACGTGACGACCACCGCCGCGCTGGTTGCCGCCGGCGCGGGGGCGAAAGTCGCCAAGCATGGCAACCGGTCGTTCACTCGCAAGAGCGGCAGCGCCGACGCATTCGAAGCCCTCGGCGTGCAGCTGGCGGTTCCTCCGGCGGTTGTGGCCCAATGCGTGCGCGAAGCCGGGATCGGGTTCATGTTCGCCCAGGCCTTTCACCCCAGCATGAAGTTCGCGGCGCCGCTGCGCCGCGAGATCGGCATCCGCACGATGTTCAACGTGCTGGGCCCATTGACGAATCCCGCCGGCGTGCGACGACAGCTCCTGGGCACGGCCAGTCCCGCGTTGGCGGCGACTATGGCGGACGCGCTGCAGAAAATGGGCGCCGTCCGCGTGCTGGTAGTCGCCGGCCATGGGGGCATGGACGAAATCACGCTCGATGGCCCCACCCAGGTGACCGAACTACGCGATGGCACAGTTACGTCGTACACCGTCGGCGCCGAGGATCTGGGCTTGGCGGCCGGTGAAGCGGCAAGCGTGGCCGGCGGCACGCCCGACGAAAACGCCGTAACCATCCGCGGCATCCTCGACGGCGCCGACCGCGGGCCGCGTCGCGACCTGGCGGTCGCCAACGCGGCCGGCGTGTTGCTGGCCGCCGGGGTTGCCGATTCGTGGCGCGACGGCGTGGAACGCGCGTCCGCCGCCATCGACGGCGGCGCGGCGGCGGCGAGCCTGGAACGCATGATCGCCATCACGAACAGCGCGTCCGGCAGCTAGATGACGATTCTGGACGAGATCGTCGAGCACAAGCGCCGCGAGGTTGCGCAAGCGGCCTCGGACTTGCCATTTGCCGAAATGCGGCGCCGCGGCGAGACTCCGCGCCCACGACGCTCGCTGTGGCATGCCCTGGACGTCGACGCGGTCGTCGTGATCGCCGAGATCAAGCGCGCGTCGCCGACGGCCGGAGTGTTCGCGGAGGACTTGGACCCGGCGGCCCAGGCCGTGAAATACGCGGACAGCGGGGCAGCCGCCATCTCGGTGCTCACCGACCAGGCGTACTTTCGCGGATCGCTGCGCGACCTCGAGCAGGCCCGCGACGCCTGCGAGCTGCCGGTGATCCGCAAGGAGTTCATCGTCGACGCGTACCAGATCTACGAGTCGGCAGCGGCCAACGCCGACGCCGTGCTCCTCATCGTCGGCCTGACGCCCGAGCAGGACTTGGACGAAGACCTGGCGCTGGTGCATGAGCTTGGGATGGAAGCGCTGGTCGAGGCGCACGTGGAAGAGGAAGTGGAGCAGGCCCTGGTTGCCGGCGCCCGCATCGTGGGCATCAACAATCGGGACTTGCGTTCGTTCAAGACTGATCTCGCCGTCACCGAGCGCCTTTGCGCCATGATTCCGGACGACATCACCATCGTGAGCGAGAGCGGCGTGCGAACCCCGGCCGACGTGCGGCGGCTGGCCGACAGCGGCGTGAGCGCCGTACTCGTCGGCGAGTCGATCGTGACGGCGCCCGACGCGAGCCGCCAGCTCCGGGAGCTGGTGGCTGCCGGAGCGGCGGCATAAGCCGTGCTGGTCAAGATTTGCGCGCTGCTGCAACCCGACGACGCGGCCGCCGCGGCGGCCGCGGGGGCCGACATGTTGGGCGTGATTTTCGCTCCCTCCTGGCGCCGGCGGACCGTGGCGGAGGCGCGGCGCATCTTCGACGCAGCGCCGGCCGGGCCTGAGCGCGTGGGCGTATTCGTCGATGCACCGTTGGCGGAGGTCGAGGAGATCGCCGACGCGTGCCAGCTAGACCGAATCCAGCTTGGCGGCAGTGAAGACCCGGACTATTGCGCCGCGCTGGGATCGCGTGCGGTCAAGACCCTGCGGCTGCCGCGCGACGAGGCCATCGTGGCCGACTTTGACGTGAAGCTCTTCCACTTCGACACCGCCCACGACACGCGAGCCGGAGGTACGGGCGAGTCGTGGGACTACGCCTCGGCACGATCCCTGGGCCGGAAGCATCCTGTGCTTCTTGCCGGAGGCCTGACGCCGGACAACGTGGCGACGGCCATCGCCGCCGCCCGGCCGTTGGGCGTGGACGTCGCCAGCGGCGTCGAGACCGATCGCGCCAAGGATCCGGACAAGATCGAAGCATTCGTTCAGCGCGCGCGCGAAGCCTTCGCGGCGCTGGAAATCGCCGCCTAGACATGCGGCGGCTTGCTGCGGCACTGCTCGTGGCGGGGGCGCTGGCGAGCGGGTGCACCCAGGGCTTCATGCTCGAGGACGGCGAGCGGCCGGCGGACGAGCTGACCGACGCCAAGTTCGTGTTCGCCGAGGGTCAAACCGAGATTGAGATGCGGCCGGCCCCAACCAGCCTCATACCAACGCCCACACCGACGCCCACGCCCGCGCCGACCCCAACACCGGCGCCTCGGCCCACTCCGACGGCCTCACCGGCATCCGTGCCCGCCGACGGGTCGCCAACGCCGGGTGGACGCACCGAGGCGGCGGGCACTGGGACGCAAGCCGGATCGACCAGCCCGCCGGCCGGCACGCCGCCCGCAACGGAAACCGCCGCGGCGGCGCCGCTGGACGCCGAAGCCATTGCCGCCAACCCGCTGGCGACCTCAATCCTCATCCCCAACCCGGCCGTGGACCCAGGGCTGGTGACGGCTCAGGAATCGTCAGACTCCGCCGAGTTCTTCCTGCCCGAAATGATCGCCCAAATCGGACTGGAGAGCTTCGCTTTCCGGGTCAGCAATCGCCCGCCGGAATCGGATGCGCTGAGCGAGCGACAGCGCGTCGTTCAGCTAGTGCAGTTCATCTTCGTGCACACCAACGTCCCGGCGGCGCAGGCGTTCTACGAGTTCCTCAGCACAACGTTCGTCAGCGGCTCCGCCAACTCCCGGGAAGAGGCGACGAGGGAGTTCTACCCCAACCTGGAGTCGGAATTGAACGGGTTTCGGGACGTGCTCGAGGGCGCGGACGAGACGACGCTTGTCGTCCTCGAAATCGATCCCAACGTGCCTGAGGGCGCGCCGACCAGCGGCGCGCCGGTGCCAACCGTGTACTACATCGTGATTCTCGAGGGCCGTATCACCACCGCGATCGAGGTCGTCTACATCCTCGAACAGGATCCCCGCAACGTCGTGCCCGTCGGCGACCTGTTGCTGTCTCGCATTCCTGCGGAACTCCGTACGACCGAGGCTCCATGACGACCGCCGCGCACGCCTCGACACCCGACGCCGCCGGCTACTTCGGGCCGTGGGGCGGTCGCTACGTGCCGGAGACCCTGGTGCCCGCGCTCGAAGAGCTGGAGCGCGCCTTCATGCGCCTGCGGGACAACCCCGCGTTTCAGTCCGAGCTGGCGCGCCTGCTCCGCCACTACGCCGGTCGGCCCACGCCGATCTACGAAGCGCGCCGGCTCCAAGAAGCGCTGGGCGGCGCACAAATTTGGCTCAAGCGCGAAGATCTGGCGCACACCGGCGCCCACAAGATCAACAACGCGCTGGGACAGGCGCTGTTGGCGGTGCGCAGCGGCAAGCGGCGCGTCATCGCCGAGACCGGCGCCGGCCAGCACGGCGTGGCCACCGCGACGGTGTGCGCCATGTTCGGCCTGGAATGCGTGGTGTACATGGGCGAAGAGGACGTCCACCGCCAGGCGCTCAACGTGGTGCGCATGCGCATGCTCGGGGCGGAGGTGGTGCCGGTGACCTCCGGCAGTCAAACCCTGAAAGACGCCATCAACGAGGCTCTGCGCGACTGGGTCACCCACGTGGAGACGACGTTCTATCTCTTTGGCTCAGCCACGGGGCCCCATCCCTACCCGCTGATCGTTCGGGAGTTTCAGAAAGTCATCGGCATCGAGGCGCGGGCGCAGATGCTCGAGCAGACCGGCTGCCTGCCGGACACGGTCGTCGCCTGCGTCAACGGCGGCAGCAACGCCATTGGCATCTTTCATCCGTTCGTCGACGACCCGGTCGGCCTGGTGGGCGTGGAAGCGGGCGGGACGGGTCCCGCGGAGACCGCCGCCACCCTGGAAGCCGGCAGCCCCGGCATCCTGCACGGGGCGATCAGCTACCTGCTGCAAGACGAGGACGGCCAGATCGCGCCCACGCACAGCATCGCCGCCGGATTGGACTATCCGGGCGTGGGGCCCGAGCATGCCTTTCTCCAGGACACGGGTCGCGCAACCTACGTCTCGGTAACCGACGAACAAGCCCTGGATGCCTTGCAGACCCTGGCGCGCCTGGAGGGCATCATTCCCGCGCTGGAGTCCGCGCACGCCATGGCCCACGCCATCGAGCTGGCGCCGACGCTCCCGGCCGACGCGTCGATCCTGGTCAATCTGTCCGGGCGGGGCGACAAGGACATGGACACCGTGGTCGGCGCGCTAGGGGCTGACGGTTGAGCCGAATCTCCACGGCGTTTAGCGACGCGGCCGGCGACGGCCGGCTCGTGATCGCCCCATACGTGGCGCTGGGCTATCCCGACATGCCGACCTCGGTGGAGCTGGCCCGGGCCTACCTCGACGCGGGCGCGGACATGCTGGAGCTTGGCGTCCCGTTCAGCGACCCGATCGCCGACGGGCCGACCATCCAGCGCGCGACGCAGCGGGCGCTGGCGGAAGGCGCCACTCTCACCGGCTGCATCGACGCCGCCGCCGCCATTCGAGCCGCGACCGGCGCGCCGCTGGTGCTGATGGGGTATGCCAACCCGTTCATGCAGTGGGGCTACGAGGATTTGGCCCGCGACCTGCAGGGCGCCGGAGTCGACGGTCTGATCGTTCCCGACCTGCTGCCGGACGACAACGAGGACCTGGCGCAGGCCTGCGCCGCCCACGGCCTCGACGTGATTTCGCTGCTGGCGCCGACGACGCCGAGCGAGCGAATCTGCCGCGTGGCCGAGCGCGGAAGCGGCTTCCTCTACTGCGTGAGCCTCACGGGCGTCACCGGCCGGCGCGAAGACCTGCAATCCGGCCTCGAAGCCTTCCTCCAGCGGGTCGGGGAGTCCTCCTCGCTGCCTCGGGCGGTGGGCTTTGGCATCTCCACCCCCGCGCACGTGCGGGCCCTCTGCGGACAGGCGGAAGCGGCGATCATGGCCAGCGCGCTGATCGACATCTTCGACGCCGCGCCGCCCGCGGCGGCGGTGAGCCGGGCGGCCGCCCAGGTCGGCGCCATGGTGGACGCCGCACGATGCCGCTGATCGCAGCCGTCCTGGGCGGGGTGGCGCTGCTCTGGGCCGCGGTGACCGCCCACACCGCCTGGCGCTTGACCCACCCCCCGCGCGGCTGGCGCCCGCAAGACTGGCAGCCGTCCGACCTCCCGCTCCAGGCCACGACGATCCAGGCCGAGGACGGCGTGCGCGTCCGTGTCTGGGTGGCGCCGCACGCCGACGCTCCGGCGACTGTGATCTGCGTGCACGGCTGGGGCACCAACCACACCGAAATGGAGTGGCGGGCCGGTCGACTGCACCGCGCCGGCTACTCGGTGGTGCTGTTCGACTTTCGCGCCTGCGGCGAGTCCGGGGGCCGCATGTGCAGCGCCGGCGTGCACGAAATGCGCGACCTGCGGGCCGTGGTGGACCTGGCGGCCAACGACCCTTCGCTAGACGGCGCCCCCATCGTCATTCTCGCGAACTCCATGGGTGCGGCGGTGGCGATCACCGTGGCCGCGAGCGAGCCGAGAATCCGAGCCATCGCCAGCGACGCGGCCTATGCCTCATTGGAGAGCGCCACCGCCTGGGGTTTCCGAACCTTCACCGGACTGCCGCCATGGCCGTTCAAGCGCAGCGTGACGTGGCTCGTAGAGCGCATAACCGGGGCGCGGATGCGTGACCTGGCCGTGATCGAGTCGATTGGCAGTCTGAGTCCCCGGCCGGTGCTGCTCGCGCATGGCACCGACGACCCGCTGGTTTCTCCCCACGACGCGGAGGCTCTCTTTGCGCGCGCGGGCGAGCCCAAGGAGCTCTGGCGCGTGGCCGACGCGGGCCACGTCGTGGCGGAATTCGTCGAACCCGAGGTCTACGACGAGCGCGTCACCGGCCTGTTCACGCGCGCTCTGGAAGAGCCGGCGGCGCCAGGACCGTAATTTCGAGGGCATCGGACAGGCAGTCCGGCGCGAGATCGAGCTCGGACGAGGCCACCCGCCGCACGGCGCGGCCGGCCAGGAAGCCGCTGTCCTCCAGCGTGGCGATCGGAAACGGGAACTCGCGGCCCGACGGGCGACAGTGCATGGGAATGGCGACCCGCGGGGCGATCTGGTCGACGACCTCAGCCGCCCCGGCGCCGTCCAGCGTGAAGTGTCCGCCGACGGGAACGCAGACCACGTCGTGGCTCTTGGTTTGCGCGATGAGATTGGCATCCAGGACATGCCCGAGATCCCCGAGATGCAGGAGTCGGACTCCGCCCGCTGAGACCGAGAGCAGCGCCGTTCGACCGCGCGCGGCCCCCTGCTCCTGGTCGTGATAGGCGCCGGCAATTACCGTCGCCGTCACGTCCCCGAGCTGAACCTCGCCCGCATGCCACAGGTCGGCGCTCGCCCCTCGGACGACTTTGGGCCGTCCGGGCGCCAGCTCCACGTTGGCGTGATCGGCGTGCTCATGGCTGAGCAGCACCAGGTCAACGTCCGGCAGCGCCGGAACGGGATAGCCCAGGGCGTCGTTGAGCGGATCGATCAGGACGTGGACGCCGGCCGGGCTGCGCAGCAGAAAGCACGCGTGACCCAACCACCGCAAGCGGACCGCCGGCTCAGACGCCACTGGGCCAATCGTCGGCGACGCGGCTGCGACCCTCCAGCGCCATGGCGATGGTGGCGGCGTCGACGTACTCGATGTCGCCGCCGCGCGCGAGGCCCCGCGCAAGCCGACTCACGACCAGCGAATCCGATTCCAGGATGCCGTTGATGTAGGCCGCGGTGGCGTCCCCTTCGATGCTGGCGTTCGTCGCCACGATCACCTCACGCAGCCCCTCGCGCCGGACGCGCTCGGCCAGGACGGAGAGGTTGAGCTCGTCAGGCCCCACGCCGTCCAGCGGCGCGATTACCCCGTGCAGCACGTGATACACGCCGTTGAACCCGCCCGAGCGCTCGATGGCGAGCAGATCCAGAGGGTCCTCCACCACGCAGAGGAGCTGCTGATCGCGCGCGGGGTCGCAGCAGATCGAGCAGGGGTCCTGGTCGGCATAGTTCCCGCAGCGCGTGCAGCTGACCACGTGCTCGCGCAGGCCGGTCACGGCGGCGCCCAGCGCCGCCACCTGCGCCGCGGGCGCGCGCAGCAGAAAGAAGGCCAGGCGCTGCGCCGTCTTCGGCCCGATGGTGGGCAGCCGGCCGAACTCTTCGATCAGGCGCGTGATCGGCCGTGGGATCGGGTCCGGCACGCGCTACAGCCCGGGAATGCCGAGCCCGCCGGTCAAGCCGCCCAGCTTTTGCTTGGCAAGGTCCTGGGACTGGTCAATAGCCTCGTTCACCGCGGCGGTCACCAGGTCCCCAAGCAGTTCGGGATCGTCCGGGTCGATGGCCGCCGGATCGATGGCGATCGACTCGATGTGCTGGTCGCCCGTGATGACGATCGTCACCGCGCCGCCGCCGGACGTGACTTCCAGCGTGGCGGCGCGCAACTCCTCTTGCGCCTTCTCCATCTGTCGCTGCAGCTGCCGCATCATCTTCATGGACACCGGCTAGGCTCCTTCGGTGCGCTCGACGTCAATCGGCTGAGCCCCATAGTCCCTTATCGCGACCCGGACGACCGGATCGCTGCTGGCCGGCGACCTGGGGGATGTCGGTCGCGGAGCGGAGGCTTCACGCTCGAGACGATTGCGCACGCGCAGCGGCGCGCCGAAGGTCCGCGTGAGCGCCTCGGACATCAGCTGCCGGGCCTGCGGCCGATCCACCTGGTCCAAGAGCAGCTGGCTCCGGTAGCCGATGGTGACCACCTCACCCGTCAGGGCCAGCACCTCGCCCTGCTCGACATATGGCGCCAGCATGCGCGAGGCCTCGCGCACGGCTCCAATCCAGTCCGACGCGCGCGCCTTGATGGTCTCGACCGTCAGCTCGTCCGAGCTAACGGCAGCCGTGGGGGTAACCGCGGCCTGGGCCTCCTTGGGCGGCGACGCAGGTCGAGCCGGCGCGGGCGGCGGCTGGGCGGTCGCCACGGCGTCGCCGTGCACCCGCAGGACGGCGCGAGCAAACGCCAGCTCGAGATCGAGGATGGGATCGCCGACCTCTCGCGAGGGCGGCTCGGGCTCCGCGAAGACCTCGAGCGCCTGGACCACCTGGCCGATGGAGATGCGGCGGGCGAGCGCCGCGATTTCCGGATCGTCGCGCACGTGGCCGGCCTCGGCCGCGCCCGCGCTGAGCAGGAGCACGTCGCGCAGCAGATCGACGACCTGCGCCCGCAGCGTGCCCGGGCTGTTGCCGTCGGCCATGGCCTGCTCGATGGCGCCGAGGCCCGCCGCCGCATCACCCGCGGCAATGGCCTCCACCAGCGCCAGCACCGCCGCCCGACCGGTGAGCCCGAGCATGCCGTTCACGTCGTCCAGCGTCACGGTCTCCTGGGCAAAGGCCAGCGCCTGGTCGAGCAGCGAGATCGCGTCGCGCAAGCTGCCGCCGGCGCTGCGGGCCAGAACCGCGAGCGCCAACTCGTCGACCGTCGTTCCCTCGGCGGCGGCCACGCTGCGGAGCTGATCGATGAGCTCCACGGAGCCGATGCGGCGAAACGTCAAGTGCTGGCAGCGCGAACGAATGGTGAGGGGAACTCGATGCGGCTCGGTGGTCGCCAGCACGAACAGCGTGCGCGTCGGCGGTTCTTCCAGCGTCTTCAGCAAGGCGTCTTTCGCCGAGGCCGACAGCTGGTGGATCTCGTCGATGATGTAGACCTTGTAGCGCCCCCCGGCGGGCGCGAACTGCGTCTGCTCGCGCAGCAACCGCACGTCGTCGACGCTGCTGTGCGACGCCGCGTCCATCTCCAGCAGATCGACGAACGTGCCGGCGGCGATGTCGCGGCAGTGGTCGCAGGCGGCGCAGGGCTCGGGCTGCACGCCTTCGCGACAATTGACCGCCTTCGCCAGCAGGCGCGCGGCCGTGGTCTTGCCGGTGCCGCGCTCGCCCGAAAACAGATAGGCGTGGCTCAGCCGGTTGTGCGCCAGCGCGTTTTGCAGGATTCGCACGACGTGCGACTGCCCCACAAGCTCGCCGAACCGCTGCGGCCGATAGCGGTTGTAGAGCGCTTGAAAGGCGGGCGTCGCCGAATCGGTCATAGGGTCTATCGTGTCACGAAATCGGCTATGAGTGAGGCCGCGCCCTGCCGTTGAGCACCGGCCGCCGCCTTACCGACGCCGCCGGCTCGAGCCAGGTGATCCCGCGGCACCCAAAGATGGCTCCGTACCGCTGCTTCCTCTCGGACCTGACGGGGTTAGGAGGTCTTCGTCGCACGAGGCCCAGCCGTCAGCACCGATCAACGGCGGCAGACACGACGGTGGCAACCCTCAGGCAGGTATTCAGCCCGCTGTAGCGGATTGCGGTTCCAGGGCACCGCTAGCTCCCCACCTAGCGCGGCCTCGCGTCGATAGTAGGCGCAGCGGTACCGAGGGTCAACGCGCGAGGCGGGTCGTCGCGGACGCGCTTCCCGAAGCGTCCGCACGCGCCGTCGGCACCGGCCAGGAAGCAACCGCCTACAATCGCAGACCCGCCGCCAGGAGTCCCGCCCGTGGCGCCTTACCGCATCGAGCTCCGCAGCGATACGCAAACCGTTCCCACGCCCGACATGCGCGAGGCTATGGCCATGGCCGAGGTGGCGGATGAACAGTGGGGCGAAGACCCCACCGTGCTGGAATTGGAGCGCACCTCCGCCGACATGTTCGGCCGCGAGGCCGCGGTCTTCGTGCCCAGCGGCACGATGGGAAATTTGACCAGCATGCTCGCGCTGACCGAGCGCGGCGACACCGTGATCGTGGACGGGCTGTCGCACATGGTGGGTGAGAACGGCAACTACGCGGTGGTTGCGGGCTGCACCCTGCTGCCGGTCGAAACCGAAGGCGTGCTCGACGCGGACATGGTGCGCGAGCGGCTGGACTCCGCGACTATTCCGCCCGCCCGGCCCGCGCTGATTTGGACCGAGAACACCCACAACGTGCGCGGCGGCGTGTCCTGGGGCCCTGAAGTCATGCAGGGCATCGTCGAGCTTGCTGCCGAACGAGGCATGCGCGTCCACCTGGACGGCGCGCGCATCTTCAACGCCGCCGTCGATCAGGGCGTCTCGGTGCGCGAGCTGACCGCCGGCGCCGACACCGTGCAGTTTTGTCTCTCCAAGGGCCTCGGGGCGCCGTTCGGCTCGATGGTGGTGGGGTCCGGCGAGACGATCGAGCGCGTGTCCCGCTACAAGAAGATGTTGGGCGGCGCCATGCGGCAGGCCGGTGTGATGGCGGCAGCCGGTCTGATCGCCCTGCGCGACGGTCCCGCGCGGCTCGCCGCCGACCACGCCAACGCGCAGCGATTGGGCGAGTTGCTGGCTGATGTCCCCGGATTGGATCTGATTTACCCGGCCGCGACCAACATGGTGTTCGTGCGGGTGGACCCGGAGACGCTCGATCAGCAGCGCTTCGTGGAGGCGGCGCGAGCGCAGGGGCTGGGCGTCGCCGACATCCGACCGGGGCATCGGCTGCGGTTCGTCACGCACCACCAGGTCGACGCCCAGGCAATCGAGGAGGCCGGCCAGATCTTGCGCGACGCGGCCGAGGCCACCTCCCTGCGCGCTCCAGCCGGCGCTATCGGTTGACGACCGGCGCGGCGGACCTCTTTCAGCCCACGCCCGGCGAGGAAGTGGTCCGCGTTGGACCGCTGCGGGCCCTGCGCTGGCTGCCGACGGACCTTCGCGCGCCCTCGCGGTTTCTGCTGGTCCACGGTCTATGGGGCGGGGCGCACATGTGGCGGCGCATGGGGCCGTACCTGGCGGCGCACGGCTACGCCACCTATGCCGTGTGGCTGCGGCATCACCACCCAGGCGCCGACCACCGGTCACTCCACGGCGTGGGCGTCCGGGACTTGGCCGACGACGTAATCGAGGCGGCGCGCGAAATTGGCGCCCCCATCCTGGTGGGGCATAGCGTCGGCGGTCTCGTCGCGCAGGTGGCCGCCGCTGGGTGGGAAGCGCCGGGGCTGATTCTTATGTCAAGCGCTGGGCCGCTCGGCATCCTCACGCTGCATCGGGGCTGGGAAACGCTGCGCGCGCTGCCCAGGTTTGCCGGGCATCCATTTCGCAGCGAGCCGCTGCGACCCGACGCCGCCTATATGCACCGGATGTTTTTCAACCGCCTGGAGGCCGGCGAAGCCGCCGCGCTGAGCGAGCACCTGGTTCCCGAGCCGCGGCGGTTCGTGCGCCAGATCGCCTTCTGGCCGCCGCACGTGCCGCGGTCGGCCATTCGTTGCCCGGTCCTCGTCACGGCCGGATCGGAGGACCTGGGCGTGATTCCGTGGGTGGCCCGGCGGCTGGGGGCGCGCTACCGCGTGCTGCCGATGATCTATCCGGGACGCGCCCACATGCTCCAGCTCGAACGCGGTTGGGAAGACGTGGCCGACGACCTTACGCGCTGGGCGGATCGCTTCGTGGCGTAGCGGCGTCGTCGGCCGCCATGAGCGCCTCCGCGTGCTCGCGGACCTTCTCGATGGCGTCGGCGATCTGCACCATGCCGACCTCGTCATCGAGCAAGACGCTCTGCGTCAGGAACAGCGTCTCGTCGGCGCAGAGACGCTCGGCGTGCGGGCATGAGACGTCGGCGTAGTCGATGTCAGGCGCGCCGTCGCCACGCGGCCAGGCCCGCGCCAGGGCGCCGTCGACGTCGCCGAAGAGCGCGGTGCGATGCAGGGGCTGCCGATAGCCCTTGGTCACCGGAATTCCCTCCGCGTTCATGGCCTCGATGAAGCGCTCGCGGCTCAAACCCTTGAAGGCTGCGGCCTGATATCGGAATACATACACGTGATGCGCCGGACGCGTGGCGAAGGCGTCGATGCGCCGCACGCCGATGCCTTCAAGATCTTCGAGCAGATCGTTGAGGTAGGCGCCGTTGGCCGCGCGCCGCTGCGCCTGGTCTTCCAGCCGTCCGAGTTGCGCCTGGAGCAGCGTGGCCTGAAACGGCGTGATGCGGCGGTCGCCCGCCGATACGGTGAAGTCCCAGCCTTCCCCGGTGGCCAGGCTGCCGCGTCCGAGCTGTCCGCCGCGCTGCTCGACGCCTCCGCCCCAGAGGTCGTGCTGGGCGATGGCACGCGAGAAGATGTCGATGTCATCGGTGAGCACCGCGCCGCCCTCGCCCGAATTGAGGTTCTTGCTGGCCTGAAAGCTGAAGCACCCCACGTCGCCAATGGTCCCCAGGCCCTGATCGCACCAGGTGCCGGCATGGGAGTGCGCCGCGTCCTCGATGACGCGCAAGTCGTTCGCCGAGGCGATGTCGAGGATGGCCTGCATGTCGCAGGCCAACCCGCCGAAGTGCACCGCCATAATGGCTGACGTGCGCGGGGTGATCGCCGCCGCGACGCAGGCAGGGTCCAGGTTGTAGGTCTCCGGGTCGATATCGGCAAATACGGGAACCAGGCCGGCGTTGAGAATGGACGTGGCGCTGGCCATGAACGTGAACGGCGCCAGGATGACTTCGGAGCCGCGCGGCAGCCGCAACGCTTCGAGGCCCATTTCGAGGGCGCTGGTCCCGCTGTTGACCGCCAGGCCGTAGGCCGCGCCCTGGAATTCCGCGAATGCGCGTTCGAACGCGATCACGCGGTGGCTGCCGAGGCGACCCCACTCGCCGGTACGGACGACGTCGGCCACGGCGTCGACCTCGGTCTCGTCGAAGACCGGCCACGCCGGATACGGGTCCGAGCGAACCGGGTTTCCGCCTAGCAGGGCAAGCATGGCCGCATGGTACGACCGTCCCCACCCCGAAACAACGGTCGGGGCTATTGCCGGGCGGGCGGTGGACCCTGCCCGGGCGCCTGCCCCAGGCGCAGCCGCAGCAGCAGCAACGGCACGCCGGAGGCGAACACGATGACGAGCGCCGTCAGCGCCGCGCGGGCAAAGAAGGCCTCCGACGCCGCCGACCAGGTGGCCGTGGCCAGCGTCTTGAAGCCGATCGGCCCGAGGATGAGGGTAGCGGGCAGCTCCTTCATCGTGAGCAGGAACACCAGGCCAGTTCCCGAGGCGATGCCCGGCCAGATCAGCGGCAGCGTCACCTGGAGGAGCGTGGCAATAGGCGACCGTCCGAGCGTTCGCGCGGCGTCTTCCAGACTGGGTCGCACCTGCGCCAGCGCCGCGCGCACGGCCGCGAGCATGGCCGGAAAGAACAGCACGACATAGGCCAAGATCAACAACAGCAGCGTCTGATACAGCGGTCGCGCAAGATTGACGGCGAAAAAGACCAGCGCGATGGCCACCACGATTCCGGGCAAGGCAAAGCCCGTATAGGTGGCACGCTCGATTGCCCAGGCGAAGCGGCTTGGATAGCGCACGACCAGCGCGGCGACCGGCAGCGACGCCGCGGCCGCGGCCAGCGCCGCCAGCGCCGCCACGAGCAGCGAGTTCAGCAGGAGATCGCCGACGCCAACCAGCGTTTCGCCGGCCGCCACGCCTCGCCCGACCCAGTACGCCAGCACGCCCATGGGCCCGACCAGGGCAAGCGCCGCAAGCGCGGCCATGAAGCCGACGGCCGGGATCATCCAACGGCCGAGGGGAATGCGCGTGGTCTCACCCGTCGTCCCCGGACCGACGCCGTGAAAGCGGGCGCGTCCACGCGCCAGCGCCTCCGCGGCGAGAATCACCGCGGCAAACCCAACCAACACCAGCGAAAGCGCGGCGGCCAGCCCGCGATTGAAGGCCGACTCGAACTGCACGAAGATCGCCCAGGTAAAGGTCTCGTAGCGAAGCAGGGAGACAGCGCCAAAGTCGGTGAGCGTGTAAAGCGCCACCAGCAGCGACCCGGCGCCCACGGCCGGCGCAAGCAAAGGCAGCGTGACGCGGCGGAAGGTCGCGCGGCGGCCATGCCCGAGGGATCTGCTCGCGTCTTCGAACGACGGATCGTGCCGCCGCAAGCTCGATTGCACGGGCAGGAGGACGTACGGATAGCTGAGCAGCGTCAGCGTGAGCGCGGCGCCGGGAAATCCGTAGATCGGCGGGAGCTCGGTCACACCGAAGATCGGCTCGAGCGCCTGCTGCAGCATTCCGCGCGGGCCGAGCGCCACTTGGACCACCAGCCCGGCGACGAAGCTGGGAATCACGAGAGGCAAGGCGGCGACGACGCTCCAGAAGCGCGGCCAGGGCAGGTTGCTGCGAACGGTGAGCCAGGCGACCGGCACCGCGATCAGGACCGACGCCGCCGTCACCGTGACCACCAGCGCGACGGTGCGCAGCAGAATCATGACCGTGCGCCAACGGAACAGCAGCGCCCACGCATCGTCGCCCGCGCCCACCGTGCGAATGACGAGATAGACGAGCGGCAGCGCCAGCACCAATGCAACCGCCAGCGCCGGGACCCAGATCACGGCAGGCGCCCGCGTCCAGCGGCCCATCCGCCCAATGGGTCCGCCGGGCGCGGAAACGCGAATCACCCGCGCGATCGACACCATGCCTTAGGGCAGTATTCCAGCCTCCCGCAGCATGGCCTGTGTCCCTTCCAAGTCCGCCAGGTCCGCCAGCGCGATCGCCGGCTTGTTGATGTCCGCCAGCGGCGTCAGGATCCGCGACGCTTTCACGCCCTCGACCAAGGGGTATTCGAACGTGCTGCTGGCGAAGTATTGCTGCCCCACCGTCGAGAGCAGAAAGTTGACAAACTGCTCCGCCGCCGGTCGGTTGGCCGCGGTGCCGAGAATCCCCGCGCCCGCCACCATCACCAGCGATCCCGGGCCGCCGCCCGGCAGATGGTAGTTGCGTGCGGCGAACGTCTCGCCCTCCGCCGCCAGGAACCGGTGCAGGTAGTAGTGGTTCACGAAGCCGCCGTCCAACTCGCCCGCGCCCGTCGCGGCGACGATCGGCGTGTTCTTGGGAAAGATCCCGATCTCGTTGGCATGCATTGCGTCCAGCCACTCGCGCGTCCGGTCGTCGCCCCACACCGTCCGCATGCCGGTGACCATCGTCTGGAACGAGGCGTTGGTCGGCGGCCAGCCCAGCCGTCCGCGCCAGCTCGGATCGGTGAAGCCCCACAGATCGTCCGGCAGGTCGGCAGGGCTGAGTCGGTCGGTGTTGTACACGACCACCCGCGCGCGGCCCGAAATGCCGGCCCACAAGCCCTCCGGCGAGCGCGCCCAGGCCGGCACGCGGTCGAGAAGCTCCTGCGGCAGCGGTGACAGCATCGACTCGACCGCGCCCAAGCCTCCGGGGTCCTGGGCGAAGAACACGTCGGCCGGCGAGGCGTCGCCTTCCTCCAGCAACGTGGCGGCCAGCGCCGGCGTGCCCGCGTACTTCACCTGCACGTCTAAGCCGGACGCGGCGCGAAATTGCTGGATGATCGGGTCGACCAAGGACTCGCTGCGCCCCGAGTAGATCACCAGCGGCTGGGACTCGCTCGGGGGCTGGGGCACGGTGACCGTGACCACGCGCTCGACCTCGACTTCCTTGATGACCTCCTGCGTCACGATCTTCTCGACCGGAACTTCCCGAATGACGTCCCGCGTCACGACCTTCTCAACCGGGACTTCCTTGACGACTTCCTTGGTCACGACCTCGGATTCGCCGCAGGCGGCGAGCACGGGCACCGCGGCAGCGGCGGCCGCGGCAGCGGCGCCGCCACGCAACAGGACACGTCGGGTCAGGGACATGAGAACCTCTCCTGAGGCTGAGGGCCGTACGCAGTAGGCAGCCCTATTGCAGGATGTTAGTATGACCTAAGGTCTGATGCAAGCACATACGAAGTAATGTTTTTGGCGATCTTCCTCGGTCCCAAGGCCACGAATGACGTGGCGTGGCGGACACGCTCGAGTACCGGCGAGATCCAGGCAAATGCGCGCGGCGGTGACAGCACGAGTTCTCGCGCACACGGCGCGTGGGTGACGCGGAGTGCAGCCGCTTCCCTCGCCGTCTCCCGCTGAGGCATGGGGCTAGGACCTCTCCCTGGCCCTATGCCTCAACGGGAGAACAAGGCGGCCCCACGCCTACAGATCCCGCGCCTGACGCATCCGAGACGAACCGCGGCGCCAAGTCCATGTGATTGGCCCGCCGGCCCGGAGATGGGCGGAGAGGGTGGGATTCGAACCCACGAGGGGAGTCCCCTACACGCTTTCCAGGCGTGCGCCCTAAGCCTCTAGGCGACCTCTCCTTGCCGGCATGCTACCAACGGGGGTTGGGGCTAAACGTCCAGTCCGGCAAACAACGGATGGGTCAGATAGCGATCCCCGCCGTCGCACAGCACCGTGACGATGAGCTTGCCCTCGTTTTCGGGCCGCGCGGCGACCTGCAGGGCGACCCACACGTTGGCTCCGGCCGAGGCGCCGACCAGCAGGCCTTCATCCGACGCGAGCCGTCGCGCCGTCTCCTCCGCCACCGCGTCGTCGACGAGCAGGATTTCGTCCACGAGGTCGCGCTCGAAGACCTGCGGCACGAAATTTGCGCCGATGCCTTCGATGCGATGCGGCCCGGCGCGACCGGTGGTGATGACCGGGTTGCCCACGGGCTCGGCACCCACGAATTGCAAGGACGGCTTGCGTTGTTTGAGCGCGCGCGCCGTGCCGGTGATCGTGCCTCCCGTGCCGACGGCGGCAACGAACACGTCCACCGCCCCGTCGGTATCGCGCCAGATCTCCTCGGCCGTGGTCCGCGCGTGGGCGTCCGGATTGCTGGCGTTGCGGAATTGCTGCGGCATCCAGGCGTCGGCGGTGCTATCGACGATCTGCTGCGCGCGGTCGATGGCGCCGACCATGCCCTGCGCCCCCGGCGTCAGGATCACCTCCGCGCCAAAGGCGCGCAGCAGATTGCGGCGCTCGATGGTCATGGTTTCGGGCAGGGTAATGATGACGCGATAGCCGCGGGCGGCGCCCACCATCGCCAGGGCGATGCCCGTGTTGCCGCTGGTCGGCTCCACGATCACCGTGCGGTCGGGGGCAATGCGACCCGCACGCTCCGCATCGTCGATCATCGCCAATCCGATGCGATCCTTGACGCTGCCGCCCGGATTCAGGAATTCGCATTTCGCGGCCACCTGGGCCGCGAGGCCCTCGGTCAGGCGGCTCAGCCGCACCAGCGGCGTATTGCCAACCAGGTCCGCCACGCTGTCCGCAATGCCCGGACCGCGCCCGGGAGCGTTTAAAGTCACCGGCGCCCCTCACAAGTTATCCACAGCTTCCAGCAAGCCGCCCGCGCCCGATGATAAGCTCTGAGACGGGAGGCCCACCGGCGGAGCAGTCACGGGCAACTTACTGTCATCGTTGGCGCAGCCAGCGACGACCAAGTTAGTGCTGATCGTCCTCGACGGCCTTGGTGGACTGCCGCTTGTTCCGGGCGGCCCGACCGAGCTCGAGGCGGCGAACACCCCGAACTTCGACCAGCTGGCGCGCGAGGGCGTCACCGGCCTGCACCAGCCGATGGAAATCGGCGTCACACCCGGCAGCGGTCCCGGGCATCTCGCCCTGTTCGGCTACGACCCGGTCGCCGACAGCATCGGACGCGGCGCGCTGTCGGCCATTGGGCTTGGGATCGAGCTCGGCGACCACGATCTCGCGGTGCGGTTGAACTTCTGCACTCTCGATGGCGACGGCAACGTGACCGATCGGAGGGCCGGTCGCATTTCAACCGAGCTGAACCAGCAGCTCATTGCCAAGCTCAACGGCATTCACGCTCACGACGTCGGCCTCGAGCTCGCCGCCGAGCGGCGGCACCGCGCCGTGCTCGTGCTGCGCGGCGAGGGACTCGACGCGCGGGTGCGCGAAACCGATCCCCAGGCGATTGGCGTGCCGCCGCTGTCGCCGGAAGCGCTGCATCCGGCGGCGGAGCACACCAGCCGGCTCCTAACCGGATTCGTGGACCAGGTCGGCGAAAGCATCGGCAATGAGCAACCGGCCAACTTCGTGCTCATGCGCGGCTACGGCCAGTATCGGGCCCTGCCGTCGCTGGAGTCGCGCCACCAGCTGCGGGCGGCGTGCCTGGCCGTCTATCCGATGTATCGCGGCGTTGCCCGCGCCGTGGGAATGAAGGTGCTCCCGGTCACCGAGGAGCCCGACAACCTGATCGCGGAGCTCGAGCAGGCCTGGGACGCGTTCGACCTCTTCTTTGTGCACATCAAGGAGACCGACACGCTGGGCGAGGATGGCGATTTCAACGGCAAGGTGCGCGCCATCGAGGCGGTCGACCGCTGGCTGCCGCGAGTGCGAGCCCTCAATCCCGACGTGCTCGTCGTCACCGGCGACCACTCGACGCCGGCCAAGCTTCGGGCCCATTCCTGGCACCCGGTGCCGATGATGCTGTGGGGGTCGCTGGCGAGGCCGGACCACGTTGACGCGTTCAACGAGTCCGCCTGCCTCGGCGGGGGCTTGGGACAGATGCCGGCGCGATCGATCCTGCCGCTCATGCTGGCGCACGGGCAGCGGCTCGCGAAGTATGGCGCCTAGCGCGGACGGCCCGTCCCTGCGGGACCTGCCGTCGGTGGACCGGATTGCGCAGACGGCAGCCGCGCACGGCGAGATGCCACCGGCCCTGCTGGTCTCGGCCGCACGCGCGGAGATCGCCACCGCCCGCGATGCCATGGGGCGGGGCGGCGCCGCCCCGAGCTTGGACGCACTGGCCGAGGCCGCCGCGCTGCGGGCGGCGTTGCTGGTGCGCGATGCCCCGCGACGCGTCATCAATGCCACCGGCGTGATCGTTCACACCAATCTGGGACGCGCGCCGCTGAGCGACCGGGCGCTTGTCGCGGTTCAAGAGGCGGCGGCGGGATACGCCGCGCTGGAAATGGACCTCGACACGGGTCGGCGAGGCGGGCGCGGCGCGGCGGTGGCCGCGAGCCTGCGCGAGATCACCGGCGCGCCGGCGGCTCTGGCGCTCAACAACAACGCCGGGGCCACATTCCTGGCGCTCGAGGCGCTGGCCGCGGGCGGCGAGGTGCTGGTGAGCCGCGGCGAGGCGATCGAGATTGGCGGCGGCTTCCGGGTGCCGGACATCCTCGCCGCCAGCGGCGCGGTGCTGCGGGACGTTGGCACGACCAATCGCACCCGGCTCGAGGATTACGCGGAGGCGCTGAGCGATCGCACCACGGCGATCCTCCACGTGCACCGCAGCAACTTTGCGCAGATCGGCTTCACCGAGTCGCCGGATCTTGCGGCGCTGGCGCATCTTGCCCACGAGCACGCCGTGCCGCTGATCGGCGATCTCGGCTCGGGGACCTTGCTGGACCCGGCGCCGTACGGACTGGTCAACGAGCCGCGCGTGCAGGACGCGCTGGCCGCGGGCTGCGACATCGTGACCTTTTCGGGCGACAAGCTGCTGGGAGGTCCGCAAGCCGGCATCGCGGCCGGCAATGCCGCCCATGTGGAGCGGATCGCCCGGCGCCCGCTGGCACGCGCGCTGCGCTGCGACGCGCTCACGCTGGCGGCACTCCAGGCCACGCTCGCCCACTACCTGCTGGGCGAAGCCGAGACTGTCATTCCCGTCTGGCAGATGATCGCCGCGCAGCCCGAAGACCTCCGCGCCCGCGCCCGCCGGCTGGCGCACGGCGTTGCCGGCGCCGGCGTCGAGGACTCGGAGTCGGCGGTCGGTGGCGGTTCGCTGCCAGGCCAGGTGCTTCCCAGCTTCGCCGTACGGCTCGGGGGCGGCGGACAGGCCCTGGCCGGGCGGCTGCGCCGCGCGGACCCGCCGGTGATTGCCCGCGTCCGGGACGATGACGTGTGGCTCGACGTGCGCACGGTGCTGCCGCGCGACGAACGCGCGCTGCGGCGCACCCTGCTCGACCTGGCCCGCTAGGCAGACGCTGGCGAATCCGTCGGTCATTCCGGCGAAGAGGCTGCCCCGTACTTGATACGGGGCCGGAATCCAGTCCGGTCGAACTTGGAAGCGCACCGGATGCTTGGGGTCGGGCGGGTCTGAGACCCGCCCCTACCGCCCCATGCCAAGGCCTCCTAGCCGGCGTCCAGGATCGCGCGCAGATAGGCGGCGTGCTGCGCCAGCGCGGCCTTGCGCCCGCCGCCCGCTCGGGCGTCGCGCGGCTCCCACTCGGTCGAAAGGTACCCGCCGTAGCCGGCGCGGCGAAGGACACCAAGCATCTCGGCAATCGGCACTTCACCCCGGCCGGCAACGACGCTTTCCCACTCGCGCTCGTCGTCGGTGCGAACGATGTCCTTGACGTGGACATGAACCACGAACGGACCGATGGCGTCCCAGGCCTCCGCGACACTCTCACCGGCGCGGTGCGGATGTCCCAGGTCCCACACCGCGGCGGCGTTGGGATGCGCCGCGGCGCGCACGATGCCGCCGACGCGCACGGCGGAGTTGAAGAGGTCGTGAGTTTCCAAAGCCACGCGAACGCCGTGCGGCGCGGCATGCGCGGCGGCCGCGCGCAGACCCTCCACCACCCAGGAGTCCGCCTCGGCGGGCGGCGCGTCGGCACTCTGCGCGCCCCCAAACACCCGGACCACCGGAGCCCCCCACTCGCGGGCCAACTCGATGAATCCAGCCGCCCGATCGACCTCAGACGCGCGCGGCGTTGCCGGCTGCGCCAAGCGGCAGTCGCTGCCGACCACGCAGATCGCGAGACCCGCGTCCGCGACCACCTCGGCGATGCGTCGTCGCTCCGCGGCGGGGAGATCGGGCGCGAGCGGCTGCCCGGCGAGCATCCGGATCTCCAGGCCGTCACAGCCGATCTCGCGGGCGACCCGCGCATGCTCGTCGATGGTCCACTGGGGCGCGGAGTAAGTCGTGACGGCCAGCCGCATGTGAGGCAACCCCGGAATCGGCACCGCGGCAATCCTAGCGAACTGGTCGGGCGCGGGGGTGTGGTAGGTTTCGGCGCCCTGGAGCGTGGCGGTAGACGGCGGGCGTCGATCACCAAGCGCCGCGCGTGCCGCGCGCCGACGCTCACACACCAACGCAAATGTCGACCGCCTCCTCAACAGCCGGGCAACCCATGCCGCAAATCTCGGTAGTTTTTCCGTGTCACAACGAGGCGGAGAATGTCGCCGCGGTCATCGCCGACGCCCAGCAGCACGTTGGCGCGCTTAGTGACGACTACGAGCTCCTCATCGTCGACGACGGCTCGAGCGACGGCACGGCCGAGCGAGCCCACGAGGCGGCCGCGGGTGACGACCGCGTACGCGTGGTGCAGCACCCGACGAATCTGGGCTATGGCCATGCGCTGCGCTCCGGCTTTGCCGCCGCGCGCGCGCCGCTGATCTGCTACGTCGACGGCGACGGCCAGTTCTCGCTCGCCGACCTGCCGGGATTGGTGAACGCGCTCGGCACACACGGCTTCGTGCTGGGCTATCGCATCCAGCGGGCCGATCCGGCACACCGGTCGCTGAATGCGCGCCTTTGGGGGCTGGTCGTGCGGCTGGTGATGGGCTTCAAGGTGCGGGACATCGACTGTGGCTTCAAGCTGTTTCGCCGCGAGGTGGTGCAGGACATCGAGTTCATCGCCGGTCGCGGCGCGGTGATCTCGGCCGAACTCGTGGCCCGCGCCACGCATGCAGGGCACACCTACACGGAAGTCGGCGTCCACCACTATCCGCGCACAGCCGGCGAGCAGTCCGGCAACAGCCCGCTGGTGGTGCTGAACTCCTTCGCCGATATCGCTCGGCTGCGGTGGCGCCTGCGGTGACCCTCAGCGTGATCGTGCCGGCGTACAACGAGGCGCCCACGATCGCCGAAGCGCTGCGCCGAGTCGCTGCCGTGGACCTCGACCTCGACATCATCGTCGTCAACGATTGCTCGACCGATGCGACGACGGCGGAAATCGAGTCAGTCGCCATCCCCGGAATCCGCGTCATCAATCACCCGGAGAACCGGGGCAAGGGCGCCGCCGTGCGCTCGGGGCTGCGCGAGGCCCGCGGGGACGTGCTGGTTATTCACGACGGCGACCTCGAGTACAACCCGCAGGACTTCCTGGCCATGATTCAGCCGATCCTGCGCGGCGAAGCCAGGGTCGTCTACGGATACCGACCGTTGGAATCGCAGTCGCCGCTCTATCGGCTCGGGAATCGCTTCCTCACGCTGCTCACGAATCTGCTTTACGGCGCCTCCGTGCGCGACATGGAAACCTGCCACAAGATGTGGCGCCGCGAGGTGCTGGAGGGCGTTGCGCTGACCGCGGATTCATTCGACCTCGAGGTCGAGCTGACGGCGCGGTTTCTCCGGCGCGGCGAACACATCGCGCAACTGCCAATCTCGTACGAAGCGCGATCCGCCAAGAAGCTGCGCTGGTGGGTCGACGGCCCGGCCGCGGTCAGGGCGCTGGTGCGCTACCGCTTTCTTCGGTAGGGGACTCGTCGGTCGGGGCGTCGGGCATGTGCTCGTCCGGCAGGTTGATCACCACGGGCGCTTCGGTCACGGCGGGCGCCACCGGGGACAGATCCGGCGGGCGAGAGTCCCACTCGCGCGAATCGGCCGGCGCATGCTCGTGGATGAACTGGCCGCAGTTTTCGCAGAAAACGCGCGCATCTTCGACAAGGTCGAAGCACCTCGGGCAGTAGACGTCGGGCATCAGCGCACCTCCGACCGGTCGATCACCCCGCCGCCCAGCACCTCGTCTCCGCGATAGAACACCGCGGCCTGGCCGGGAGCCGGCGCCCAGGCGGGCTCGTCGAACACGACCGACAGCATCGAGACGGATTGCGGCTCGAGTCGGGCGCGGACGGCACGGGCGTGGGAGCGAGTCTGCACTTCGGCGTGCGCCGGCGGGGTTGCCTCGGGTCCGTTGATCCAACGCACATCGCGCACGGAAATCGAATCCACCATCGCCGCCTCGCGCGGACCGACCACCAGCGTATTCAGCTCGGCGTCGATCGCCGTCACATAGCGGCGTCCGCCACCGCCGCCAAGGGCAAGTCCCCGGCGCTGCCCGATGGTCGCGGTTTCGATGCCGTCATGACGCCCGACCACTCGTCCATCGGACTCGACGATCGGGCCTTCGCCGCTGGTTCCCCGGCGCCGCACGACGGCTGCGTAGTCGCCCTCGGGAACGAAGCAAATCTCCTGGCTGTCCGGCTTGGCGGCCACGGGCAACTCAAACTCGGCGGCCATCCGGCGGACATCCGGCTTACGCAGGTCGCCCAGCGGCAGGCGGACGCGGCGCAACTGGTCCTGCTGCAGCATATGCAGCACGTACGACTGGTCCTTGGCCGAATCACGGGCGCGGAGCAGTCGCCACGACGTTCCGTTCGCGACACGCGCGTAGTGGCCGGTGGCGACGAATTCGGCGCCCACTTCATCGGCCTTGCGAATCAGCTCCGGGAACCGCACGCGGTCGTTGCACGTCACGCAGGGATTCGGCGTCTCGCCGTGGAGGTAGGCGCGGGACCACGGATCGATCACAGCCGCCTCGAACTCGGCGCGGAAGTTCAGCACGTAGTGCGGCGCGTCGAGGATCTGGCAGACGTGCCGTGCATCGTCGATAGTCCGCGGTGTGCAGCATCCGCTGCGGGAGTTGCGAAGGGTCTGGCTCGCCGGCCATTGGTTGAACGTCACGCCGATCACCTCGTGGCCCGCGCGGGCAAGCAACGCGGCGGCGACGGAGCTGTCCACGCCCCCGCTCATCGCCACAAGCACCCGCGCCATCGCATCCGACCTCACGCGCCACGTTCTTTCGAGGCTAGCAGCGCCGCGCGGGGCGCGCGAAGCGTGGGCCTAGGGGGAGGTCGTCTCCACGACGGTCCCGCCACGCACCACGAGCCGGGCGTGCCACCGCCCTCCGGCGCGTGTAACGCCTTTGCAATCCGCCAGGAGCTCGGGAGACGGCGCCCAATCGAGGACCACAAGATCCGCGCAAGCGTCAGGCGCCAGACGGCCAATCTCATCGGCCATGCCCAGGATCTGCGCCGGTCGCTCAGTCACGCGGGGCCAGATCTCGGCTTCCGGCATCCCTGCGGCACGAAGCTTGGACATGACGAGCGGAAGGTCGTGCGGCGGATTCGACCCGACGTGCCGCCGCTGAATGTCCGTTGAGATTGCGTCGGGCGGGAATCCATCGGCGAGCGCGGCCTCGGCGACGTCGTAGACGAACGAGTTCATCCCGTGCCCAGTGTCGAACAGGACCCCGCGGGCGCGCGCCTCGTGGACGCAGTCGAGGACTCGACCGTCGCCCACGATGCGGTCCGGTCCATCGTGGTAGCAGTAGGTGACCATATCGCCGGGACGCAAGCGCTTGAGCTGGTCGTCGAGCGGCCAATCGGTGTGGTAGCGCGAGCCGTAGATGATGGGGCAGCCCACGGCCTCCGCCGCCGCAAGGCCGCGAGCCAGAATCTCGCGCGGGTCGATGTCGCCGGTGCCGAGGACGTTCGTGGTGACGGCAATGCCCCAAATGTGATCGCCGCCGTCGCGGACGGCGCGCGCGCATGCGTCCGCGTCCAGGTCGTCGAGCTTTGAGTGGCTCGGGTGCGGCGCCGATTCGCCGGGCAATGCGAGGTGCATGGCGAGCTTGATCCGCAACCCGGCCGCGTCGATGACGGTGTCGCGATAGAGGGGCCAGTTGGCCGCGCCCGCATCGCCCTGTGACATGGCCGTCGTGGTACCGCGAGCGAGCAGGCAGCGATCGGGGTCCAGATCATGCTTGGAGTCGCCCAACCCCGGATGCGCATGGAGGTCGATCAGCCCGGGCAGCAGGATGCCGTCGGGGTATTCAAGCACTTGGGCGCCGGGCGGCGACGGCGCATCCGAGTGGCCGCGCTCGACGCCGACGATGCGGTCGCCGGCGACCGTCACGGCGCCCGGACCGTCGACTCCGCTTGCCGGGCACACGAGCCGCCCGGCGCGAATCACAAGCGATGGGGTCGGAGTGCTCAAGAAATCGTCACGCTTGGAAGGCCGGCGGAGAGGGTGGGATTCGAACCCACGTGACGCTCAACACGCCAAACCGTTTTCGAGACGGTCCCCTTCAACCACTCGGGCACCCCTCCGCTGGAGTCTATCCCAGACACATCGCGCTTCCTCGGGTGATTCGTGAGCCATGTGTGGACGCGCCGAATGCGCCGCTCCAGCCACGCGGTGTCGGCGTCGCTTAGCTTACCGCCGGCCGGTCGGGCGCATGCTAGAGTCGGCCTCGAATCCGGGCGGAATTTGCTTGCATCCCACGTCCGGTGGAGGGCCCCGTGTCCGTCGCGGCCAGCCAGCCTAAACCTGCGGTCACCCTGCAACGACCGGTCATCATCGTACTGCTGGGTCTGCTCGTCGTCGTGGCGCTGGTGACCACGTCGCCCATCGCGTATTGGTTGATGTACGCGTTGCTCAGCATTGTGCTGCTGTCCTATCTCTGGACGCGCCTGGCATCGCGCGGGCTCACCATCCAGCGTCACATCCGCACCCAGTGGGCGACGGTTGGCGACACCATCGAGGAAGAGTTCGAGCTGCGCAGCGGCAGCCGGCTGCCGATCCTCATGCTCGAGATCGAGGACTATTCGGAGCTCCCCGGGTATCGGGCGTCCATTGCCGTCAGCCTTGGCGGCCGCTCGACGCGACGCTGGCGCACGCACGGGGAAGCCGGTCGACGCGGCCTCTACAAGCTCGGGCCGGCGGACGTGACGGTTGGCGATCCATTTGGCCTCTTCACGGCCGAACGCCGGCTCGCCCAGGAGAACACCATCGTGGTCTACCCGCCGATCTCGGTGATGCACGACGTCGCCGTGCCCGCCGGAACGCTGGTGGGCGCGGCCCGCTCCTCGCTGCGGACCCAGCAGGTGACGACCGACGCCGGCGGCCTGCGCGAGTTTCAGCCCGGCGACCCGCTCAAACGCATCCACTGGCCGACCTCGGTGCGCCGCGAAACGCTGCTGGTCAAGGAGTTCGACCTCGAGCCGACCGCCAGCCTGTGGGTGGCGCTTGATTTGGACGCCGCGGTGCAGGCGGGTCACGGCGACGAGTCCACCGAGGAATATGGCGTCAAGATCGTCTCGTCGCTCGCCTACCAATTCGTGCGCGACGGCAAATCCGTCGGCCTGCTGGCCGAGGGGCGCGGCACCCGCTACATCATCGAGCCGCAACGGGGCCTGCGGCAGCTCTGGCGAATCCTGGAGTCGCTGGCCATCGTGCAGGCGCGCGGCACGCAACCCTTCGCCGACGTGCTCGCGAGCGCCGCGCCGATCCTCGGCCGTGGGGTCAGCCTGGTCGCCATCTCGCCGTCCGCGGACCCGAGCTGGATCGGAAGCCTGACCCACCTGGCGCAGCGCGCCGTGTATCCGATCGCCATCGGCGTGGATGCCGCGACGTTCGACGACGCGCCGTCCAACGCCGGGCTCAAGGAGGGGGCCGAAACCGCCGGCGTTTCGTTCACCACGGTCTCCCAGGGCGCGACCTTCTCAACGGTGCAGCCCAGCCGACACGGCGGGCCCGCAGCGGAGGGGCAGCGGCGACCGACGGTGTCGCTCGCCTACCAATAGCCGCATGAGCGTGGCCGCCGCGACCGCCAGCCGTATCCGGTTCCCGACCCTGCCGGCCGGCTCGTTGCTGACCCTTGGGTTGTTGCTCGCGGCCACCCTGGCGCCGCTCGCCAGCATTCACCTGGTTGGTTGGGCGCCCGGAACGGGCGTTCTGTTTGCCGTGGCCATCGTGGCCATTCTGGCCGCCTGGTGGCTGTCCGCCCGGCGCATGTCGTCGGTCTGGATCGTGGCGATCGGCGTCATCAGCGACCTGGCCGTGGCGTATGTCGTCGCGTCGGAGGCCTTCCCCGGTCCCATTGACGGCGTGCGGAATTTCGCCGCGCTGTTTGGCGAAACCGTGGAGTGGGTGCAACTCCGCCAGTCGGGAGCCCTGGGCGGCGAGCCGCCTCTCAACGCCGCGGCCAACGAAACCTGGGAGCTGTTGCGGGACCTGTATTTCCGGCTCGAGGGCTGGTTCCAATCGGCCTTCGCGTTCCAAGTCAGCCGCGACAACGTGGTGTTCCTCTTTTGGATGACCATGGCCGCCTGGGGCATGGGCTATTTCGCGGGGTGGATGGCATTTCGACGTCGAAGCGCCCTGTGGGCATTGACCCCGGGGATGCTGGCGCTCGGAATCAACGTGACCTACATCGGTCCCGACTGGATCCCGTTCGTCGTGTTCCTCTCGGCGGCCCTGGCGCTGATCGTGCATCTGCGCACGACGTCGTTGGAGTCGAAGTGGGCGACGACGGGCACCTCCTACACACGCGGCCTCGGCAACACGGTGTTCGCGTGGGCCCTGGTCGTCATTGCCTTGGTGGTGGTGCTGTCCGTGGCCTTGCCGCGGGCGGCCGGCAATCCCGTGGCGGAGGCGTTTTGGACCTACCTGGGCGACGGCTGGGGCAACGTGGAGACGGGCATTCAGCGCTTGTTTGGCGGGGTCTCGAACCCCGCCGGCGCGGCGCTTGCCGGACGCGAGTCGATGGGGCTCAGCGGTCCCCAGCCGTTTCAGCCGCGCGGCAGCATGATCATCGAGTCGACATCGCCGAACTACTGGAAGGGGCAGACGTTCGACGTCTATACCGGACAGGGCTGGCGCAGCACCTATCGCGAGCTGGCCGAGCGCGAGCCGAGCGCGCCGCTGGCGGAGTCGTTTGGACTCGAAGCGCGCGTTCCCGTGCGGACCAACGTGGAAATGCTCGACTTCACCACGTCGGTCCTGTATTCGCCCGGCGACGTCATTCGCGTCAACCGTCGCTACCTCGCGCAGGTGGACGACTCCGGTGCGCCGATCGAGGACTACGCCTCGATCCGCGCCACCCGTCGCGTTGGGCAGCGGCTGGTCTATTCGGTGGATTCGACGTTCTCGGGGGCGACGATTGCGCAGCTTCGCGCGGCGTCAACGGAATATCCGGAATGGATCGCGCCCTATCTGGAATTGCCCGAGATGCCGGATCGCGTGCTCGCGCTGGCCCAGCGATTCGCGGAGGCCGGGGAAACGGCGTTTGACCGCGTACTCGCCATCGAATTCTTCATGCGGCGTTTCCCGTTTGCGGTCGATGCTCCGCCGCTCCCCGGCGACCGCGACGCGACCGACTTTTTCCTCACGGAATCGCGGCGCGGTTCAGCGGTGAACATCGCGTCCACGATGGCCGTCCTGGTGCGCGCCCTCGACATTCCGTCACGTCTCGTGAATGGCTTTGTGGCCGGCGACTATGACGCGGCGACGAACCGCTTCTTCGTGAACCCCGAGCACGCCCATACCTGGGTTGAGGTCTACTTTCCGGGGTATGGCTGGGTGGCCTTCGAGCCGTCGGGCTTCCGCCTGCCGGTGGAACGCCAAACCGACGACGCCGGTGACGGCATCGCCGCAAGCAATGTTGTTGGAGGACTCGGACCGACCTTCGACGACTTGCTCGAAGATCTCGAGCTGATGAGTGGCTCCGCCGGTGGAGCATTCTCGGCGGTCGAGCCCGACGAGGAGGACGCCTTTGGCGAAGTGCTCGGCAATGTCGCCGGCGCCCTGGTCGGCATCGCCATCGCGCTGGGCGCGTTTGCCCTGGTCGTGTTGATCATCATGGGGGCCGCATTCGCGCGCAACCGCCTGCAGCAGCCAAGCACGGGCGTGCAGCGGGTCTACGCGCGGATGGTGAGCTACGCGCGCCGCGCTGGCTACAATGCCGGGGCATCCGAGACGCCGCAAGAGGTGTCGCGGCGCTTGGGCGCGTGGCTGTTCCCCGACACCATGGCCGCTGGCGCTGACGGGGCAAGTCCTCCCGAGACGGTGGCCGTGGCGTACATGCGGGCCACCTACAGTCAGCACCGTGTGACACGGGCAGAAAGGCGAGCCGTTGACGAAGCGTGGCGAGTCATCCGGCAGCGACTCATCCGGCGCATCGTGCAACCCGCGCGCTTCCTGGAGCGCTTTCAGCGCGCCTAGCCGCAGGGCAGGATCGTGGAAGCGCTAGAAGTCGTCCGCGACATTGCCGTCATCGTGCTCGCGTCGGTCGGCCTGCTGGCCGCGCTGATGCTGGCAATCACCGGCCTGCTGCTGTGGCGCATGCTGGCGGCGATTCGCGCCGAAGTCACGCCGATCATCGACTCCGCCCGTGACACCGTCGACACCGTTCGCGCCACCGCCGAGAGCGTGCAAGAGACCGTCGCCGCAGGCTCGCGCACGACCTCACGCGGCGTCCGAGTCGCCCGCCGCGCGCTAAGCCTTGTGCGCGGACAGTGGCGCTAGGCCGTGCCGGACATGGCCTGGATCATGCTCGGCGTCGCGCTCGGATTCATCGTCGGCGGCGCAATTGGCACGGTGCTCGCGCCCCAACGCGGCAGCGAGCTGATCGCGCAGGTGGGGGCCAGGTTGCGTAAGGCCCGCGAGGCCGCCCAGCGCGCGGCCGAAGCTGCCGAAGGCGCGACCCAAGAGCGGCATGCCCAGCCGCGGCGACGCCGCAGCCGGTCCCGTCGACGGCGAAGGCGTCGGCGCTGATGGACGGGTGGGACGTCGCGCGCGACATCGCAATCATCATCCTGGTCATCCAGGGCTGCGTGGTGTTCCTGGCGCTGTTCGTGGGCGGCGTGGTCGGATCCATCGCCATCATCGAGACCACCGTGAAGATCAAGCAGGGACTGCGGCGCACCGCGCGCTCGACCGAGCGAGTGCAGGACACCGTCGAGACGACCGCGCGCCAACGCGTGCTGCCGTCCATCGTCCAGATCGAGCGGGTGCGCGCCGCCGTCGAGAGCTACGCGGAAAGCCTGCAAGAGGAGCTGCGCAAAGCGCGGGGCGGCGTCGACACGCCATCCAAGGCGTGATCCGGAGTCACGGCATGCCCACCGACAATCACTGCACGCGCGACGTGAAGCCGCATGACCGAGGGCGTGGCACAAACACCGTGGGCAGCGCTCGCTGATGCCAATGCTCCAGGTGCGAGGACAGCGCATCAATCTGGCAACCAGGGGCGTGCGGGGGTCGGGCATTCTGTTCTTGCACGGCCTGGGGCCCGGCGCGGTCGTTTGGGAGTTGGTGACCCAGGGGCTTCCCGAGGACCGGCGCGCGCTGATGCTCGAGTTTCCCGGCTTCGGCGAGAGTCCGCCCGCGGGCTTCGCGGGCGACATCGACCATGCCGCCACGCTGCTGCATCACTCGCTGCACCAGGCCAATCAGCTCGATCCGATTCCGATCGTGGCCCACGACTACAGCGGACTCGTCGCCCTGTGCTTCGCGGCGCGATATCCCAGCCACGTCCAGCGCCTGGTCCTCCTCGGGTCGGGCGCGTTTGTCCGCGACGTGCACAGCCTCTGGACGGTGCACGAGCGAATCAAAATGCGCGGATGGGATGCCGATGCCGCGAAGCGCTGGCTGACGCGCGGCCTTGTCGAAGAGTTGGCTGACGAGCACCTGTCGTCGATGTGCGAGGCGGCGGCGACCGCCGACGCCGACGTGGTCGCCGGATGCTTGCGCGCCATGATCGGCGCGGAGTATCTGGAGGCGTCCCGCACGATCAGGGCGCCCATTCTGGTCTTGCGCGGTGACGCCGACCCCTTCGTCACCGAAGACGACGCGGCCATCCTGACCGCCCGCGCGAACAATGCCACCCAAGTCAACGTTGCGCATGCGGGCCACTGGCCGCACCTGGAGGCGCCGGATGAGTGTCGCGCGGCGATCCTGGACTTCGTAAACGCCAAATAGCCCGGCCAAACGCACGGGCGATGCTACGCTGCGGACCGCTGCCTGCCCCTCGCTTCTGATCGGTCAACCACCATGCGGATCGTCCGATACGCGCACCCTTCCGGCGCTCGCCACGGCTCACTCGACGATGACGGCACCGTCCACGCGATCGACGGGGACATCTTCGGGGACCACTCGGTTGGCGATCCCGTCGGGTCGGTCGACGACCTCAAGCTGCTGGCGCCCATCGTGCCGGGCAAGGCCATTGGGGTCGGCCTGAACTACATGGAACACATCATGGAAACCGTCGGTGAGAGCGGCGTGCCCAAGATGCCCATGCTCTTCATCAAGCCGACCACGGCCATCAGCGGCCCCGGGGACGACATCGTGCTGCCCCGAGGGGACGGCTTCCGCCACGCCATCAACGATCCCGCGCTCCAGGAGGAGCCGTTCGGCGAGGTCCACTACGAGGCGGAGCTGGTCGTGGTAATGGGCAAGACCTGCCGCAACGTCGACGTCTCCGAGGCGCTCGACTACGTGCTCGGCTACACCTGCGGTAACGACGTGAGCGCCCGCAAACTGCAATTCGCGGAAATGGCCATGGGTTGCATCCTGATGGGCAAGGGCCTGGATACCTTTGCGCCGCTGGGTCCCTGCATCGTGACCGACATCGATCCCACCAACCTGCGCATCCAGGCGCGCGTCAACGGCGAAACGAAGCAGGACAACAACACGTCCGACATGCTCTTCGACGTCGCGTCGCTCGTCACCTACCTGGCGCAAGGCCTCACGCTGGAACCCGGCGACTGCATCTTCACGGGTACGCCCGAAGGCGTCGGTCCGCTCGCCGTCGGCGACACGGTCGAGATCGAGCTGGAGCAAATCGGCGTGCTCCGCAATCCAGTGGTGGCCGCGTAGCGGAGACCGGATCGGGGCGCACCGTGCCAGGCGAGTTCGTCACCATTCCCTACGGCGCGGATGAGTTGCGCTTTCAGGTCAACCACGACGCGGTGTTGGCCGGCGTTTTCACGCCGCACCCGGCCCCGCCGGCGCCCGATCCGGAGCGCGTGATTCGCGAAGCGCTGGCGAACCCTGTCGACAGCCCGCGGCTGCGCGCGGCGGCCGGCGACGCCCGCTCGGCGCTCATCCTGGTCGATGACATCACCCGCGAAACGCCGACCCATTTGCTGGTACCGGCGATCCTGGAGGAGCTGCGCGCCGGCGGACTGCCCGACGACGGCGTGCAGGTGATGATTGCCCTGGGCACGCACCGCCCGATGACGCCGGACGAGGTTCGCGCCAAGCTTGGCGACGAGGTGCTCAGTCGGGTCGAGGTCACCCAGCACGACCACACGGTGGCCCCACTGCGCGACCTGGGCACCACGCCCGACGGCACGCCGGTGCACGTGAACGCAGGGCTGTTCGAGACCGACCTGGTCATCGGCACCGGCGCGGTGGTGCCCCACCACATCGCCGGGTTTTCGGCGGGAGCCAAGATCGTGCAACCGGGCGTGTCGGGCGCGGCCACCACCGCCGCGACCCACATGTTCAGCGCGCGCGCCGTCGAGCCGCTGCTCGGCCAGGTGGTAACGCCGGTGCGCCGCGAGATGGAGCGCATCGCCGAACGGTCCGGCATGCGCCATGTCCTCAACGTCACGCTCAACAGCGACGGCCAACTCGTGACGGCCCGCTTCGGAACCACGCGCGGGGCCTACCGGCGCGCCGTAGCGGACGCCCAAGGCATCTACGGCGTGCCCGCGCCGACGGGACTCGACATCGTCATTGCCGGCTCGCACCCCTGCGACATCGAGTTCTGGCAGGCGCACAAGAGCTTGTATCCGGCGGCGATGCTGGTGCGTCCGGGAGGCACGATCATCGTCGTGACGCCGTGTCCCGAGGGTGTGGCCGTGATGCATCCGGAGATGCTGGACTACGCGGCGTCCCCGGCGGACGCGCTCATCACCCGTTATGAGAAGGGCGAGTTCGACGACCCGGTGGCCGCATCGCTGGCGACCGCTTGGGCGCGCGTTCGCGAGCATGCGCGAGTAATCCTGGTCTCGGACGGCGTGGCGCGCGAGGACGCCCGCGCCCTGGCGTTCGACCGGGCGGACACGGTGGAGGCGGCGCTTCAAATCGCGGCCGCCAATGCTCGCGCCAACCCATCCGTGGGCGTGCTCACGCACGCGCCCGACACGCTTCCGCTGACGAACTAGCCAATGCCGCGGTGGGCGATCATCGCCGACGACTTGACCGGCGCCCTGGACACGGCGCTGCAGTTCCGCAATGCCGGGCGCCGAACGCTCGTCTCCACCCGCGATGGCGCGTGGCCGCCGGACGCCGAGGCGGCGGCCATGAGCACTGCGTCGCGGCATCTGGACGCTTCCGCGGCCTACGACGCCGTGCGCAGCGCCGTCGGCGCGGTCGACCCCTCCGCCCTGATCTACAAGAAGACCGACTCGCTGCTACGCGGGAATATCGCGGCTGAAATCCAGGCGGCGATCGAAGGCGCGGGCGTTTCGACGCTGGTGTACACGCCCGCATTTCCCTCGGGCGGCCGGACCACGGAATCCGGCACGCTGGCGCTCTGGGGCACTCCCGTCTCCGAGGCGGAGCCAGGACGAGACCCCGTGACGCCGGCGCTGGAGTCGCACATTCCGACCCTGATCGAGTCCACGTCTGCGTTGACGTGCCGTGTCATCCCGACGGAGATCATCCGGTCGGACATGACCGCGCTTGCCGACGCCATGCGAAATGCCCGAGACGCGGGCGTGAACGTGATCCTGCCGGATATCGCGGAGGATGCCGATCTCGAGTGCGTGGCGGTCGCCATGGACGCTGCCGATCTCATGCGCGTCAGCGCCGGATCGGCGGGCCTGGCCGCGTCCCTGGCGCGATGCACCGCGACTCTTCCCCAGCCGGTCCCCGAGATGTCGCGCACGACACGCACGCTCGCCATCATCGGGTCGCCGATGGACCACACGCAGCGGCAAGTGTCCGAGGCGCTGGCCGCGTTCGCGATCAAGCCCATTCCACTCCTGCAGCAACCCGGAATCTCGATCATGGTGGCCGCATCCGTGCGCGCCGGTTGGTCGCTGGACCGCCCCGCCCTGATAGATGCCGTGATTCCCGTCCAGGCGCCGTCCCCGGAGGCCCAGGCCGCCCAGCAGGCCCTGGTGAGCCAGTTCACGTCCACCATCTGGCGCGGCAGACACCCGATCGGCCTGGTGCTCTCGGGCGGCGACACGGCGCGAGCCGCGTTTTCCGCGATCCCGGCGGAGGCCATCGAGCTTGCCGGCGAAATCGGGTGGGGCGTGCCCTACGGCGTGTTCACGTCCGGCCCCGGCGCGGGTTGGCCGGTGGTGACCAAGGCCGGCGTGATGGGCGGACCGACGGCGCTAGTTGACGCCCTGCGCACGATCGGAGCTCCCTGACCGGCGGACCGCCGCTTCTTCGCGCACGCGACCGAATCCCTGTCTACACTTGCCGCCGTGCGACTTCTAGGGCGCACGACAAAAGGAGCCCCGCATCCCCACCGCAACCGCCGACGTCGACCGGCCGATCCTCGCCATCACCATGGGCGACCCGACCGGAGTCGGGCCGGAGATCCTCATCAAGTCCCTGGCCAAGCCGGAAACCTACGCCATCTGCCGACCGCTCGCCGTGGGCAGCGTCTCGGCGATCGAACGCATGGCCGGCATCCTGGGTTCCGAACTGCAAGTGGTCGCCGCCGAGCCGGAATCGGCCGCCTACGCGCACGGAACGATCGAGGTCTACGACCCGTGGGGCGAGGACCTGAGCGACCTGCCGTTCAAGCAGGTGACAGTGGAAGGCGGGCGATCCTCCGCCGAGGCCGTGATCGAAGCCGCCAAGCTGGTCATGGACGGTCGTGCGGCCGCCATCGTTACGGGACCGATTCACAAGGAAGCCATCAACCGCGCCGGCTATCACTACGCCGGCCACACCGAGCTGCTGGCGGACCTGACCGAGACGCCCGGCACGCGCATGCTCCTGGTCGCGCCGTCGCTGCGGGTGATCCACAACAGCACGCACGTCTCACTGCGCGAGGCCATCGAGCGCGTGAAGAAGGACAACGTGCTGCACTGCATCCGGCTGCTGCACGAGTCGCTGCAGCTCCTGGGTTTCGAGCATCCGCGCATCGCCGTCAACGGGCTCAACCCCCACGCGGGCGAGGATCGGCTATTCGGTGACGAGGACGCCGACGAGATCCTGCCGGCCATCGAGGCGGCGCGGGCAGAGGGCATGGACGTGACCGGACCCGAGCCGGGCGACACGGTCTACAACAAGGCCATCGACGGGCGCTTCGACGGCATCGTGGCCATGTACCACGACCAGGGCCACGTGGCGGTCAAGACCGCGGGGTTCTTCGACGGCATCAACGTGTCGGTGGGCATGCCGATCATCCGCACCAGCGTGGACCACGGCACGGCTTACGGCCGCGCGGGCGAAGGCCGCGCGCGCGAAGACAGCCTGGACCACGCCATCAAGGTGGCGGCGCAGATGTCGCGCGCCAAGCTGGCGGCGGCCGGCGCCTGAGGCGCACTGCCGTTTGCCGTAGGGGCGGGTCTCAGACCCGCCCGTTCAGGCGATTCCGTGCCTCCCTACCCGGAAATGACGGCGGCCGTGCGCGAGCGCCACGCTCCGATTGCCCCTCCCACGCAGCCACTCCGGTATGCTGAGCAGGCGGCGTGGCGCTTGGCCCCTCGGGTCGTGCCGCGCTGAGCATTAGGTGTTTCCGGGGCCAGTCCCGGTGCAGGAGTGAGTCCGTGGGTTCCGGCTTTCAAGCGGCGCAGGTGGTGCTGGCGGTCATCTTGATCGGCGTCGTGTTGCTTCAAGTGCGCAACGCCGGCGTGGGATCCGCCCTCGGCGGCAGCGACAGCTCCTTCTTCGCGTCGCGGCGCGGCATCGACCGCGTGCTCTTCAACTTCACGATCGGGATCTCGGCCCTATTTTTCCTGGTCTCCGTCCTCGCCGTCCGCTTCCAGTAGCTCGTCGACCGACACCAGCGCGTCCGGGCACCGGTCCACGTAGGAGCACCGCCAGCAGACGCTCGTGTCCTCCGCGGCGTCCGGCGCCCGCCAAAACGCCTCGAACCGTTCGTCCTGGATTCCGGCCGCAATGCTCGCCGCCCGCTCCCCGAATTCCCGCAGGTCCTCCCGGTCGTAGCGCGCCTCCAGCCGCTGCACCGACGGCGGATCGCCGATCACCAGCACGTCCACGCGGACGTCCGGAATGAAATACGGCGAGGGCAGCTCACCGGGCCGGACCCGCGACCCGGCGCGAAACGCGGCGTAGCCGATGGCGTAACACATGAGCTGCAGATCGCTATCGAGATAGGCGGCGTCGTAAGGCCGGCGCGAGGTCTTGAAGTCGATCACCGTGCCGTTTTGATCCACCAAATCGACCGTGCCGACGACCGGCCATGGCACGCTGGGGACCGTGAACCGGAATCGATGCTCGACCAGATGCGGCGCCAAGGCCGCGGCGACTTCGGTCAGGTAGTGCTCCAGTGCGCACCGGCCGGACTCGTAGGCTGTCTCCCACGGATCGTCCGGGTCGGCGGCATCTGCCGGACCCGGTGCGAATCGTTCCCAGACGCGGTCGAAGATTTCCCGGGCCTCGGCCAACGGCAAATCGCGCCGCGTATGCTTCTTCGCCCGGAAGTTCGCTTCCAGGGACTCGTGAATGGCCTGGCCAACCAGTGAGGCCAGGGTGTAAGGAGCGTCGAGACGATCCACGTAGCGATGCCTGTACTGCAGCGGGCAGGTTGCGTAGGTTCGCAACTTGGTAGGCGAGAGAAAACGGAGCGGGGGAGCCACGCGAATCCCGACCGGCGGCGCCGGATGCATCTGCCGCCTGAAGTCTAGCGGTCGCGCCGGACCATGACGCCGAGCACCGGCCTCGAGGCTTCGGTCGTCGTCGTGTCCTGGAACGGGCGCGAGCGGCTGAACGAATCGTTGCCGGCCATCGTCGGGCAGCAGGGCGTCCGGCACGAGGTCATCCTGGTCGACAACGGCTCAACCGACGGCACGGTGGATTGGGTCCGGGACGCCTTCCCGTCGGTGTGCGTGCTGGAGCTTCCGGAGAACGCAGGATTCGCGGCCGGGAACAACCACGGCTTCGAGGCAGCGCGCGCGCCGCTGGTCGCCACCATCAACAACGATGCAATTCCCGACCCAGATTGGCTCGCCAGACTGGTGCGCGCCGCGGCAGCGCACCCCGACGCCGGCATGTTCGCCAGCCGCATGGTCTATCTGCACGACCCCGAGGTCATCGACTCGGCCGGCATCAGCCTGGACCCGCTGGGCATCGCATGGGATCGAAGCGCCGGGACGCCCGTGCAGGACGACGCCGACGGCGAGGTCTTCGGGGCCAGCGCCGGGGCGGCGCTGTATCGGCACGAGTTGCTCCAGGCGACGGGCGGATTCGATGAGCGCTTCTTCGCCTACCTGGAGGACGTCGACCTCGCCTGGCGCGCGCGTTGGCTGGGGTGGACGGCGCGGTACGTGCCCGCCGCCCGGGTTCGTCACATGCACTCGGCCACGTGGGCGGAGGATTCGCCGCTCAAGACCTATCACCTTGGGCGTAACAAGGTTTGGTTGATCGCCAAGAGCTATCCGCTGGGGCCGCTGCTGCGCTGGCTGCCGCTGATCCTGGCCTACGACGCGGCGTCGCTGCCGATCACCGTCTGGCGGCAGCGCAGCCTGTCCGCTGTGCGTGGACGCTTGGCGGGACTCAGGCACCTTCCCGAGATTTGGCGCAGCCGCGAGCACGTCGCACCGGCTCGGCGATCGGTCACCTGGTCCGAGCTTCGCGCCGTGATGGAGCCCCTGCGGTCGCCGCTCGCCATCTGGCGCCGCCACCGTCAACTCCGCCGCGCCCTGGGCCAATAGCCCGAAACTTCCGCCCCGCGCTCAGAAACTGGGCACCGCTGCTAGACTCCTGCCACCGGGGTGTGGCGCAGCCTGGTAGCGCACCTGAATGGGGTTCAGGAGGTCGCGAGTTCGAATCTCGCCGCCCCGACCAACGACCGCCCGACGCTGCGTCGGTGATGCCCGGCTCAAGACCGACGCTCACACCACGGAGGCGCCCGCACATGAGCCATCCCCTACGCGTCGCGATGATCACCGAGCCCACATCCTGGCATCGGCAGAAGTTGATCGACGCGCTCTCTGCCGACGAGATCGGCGAGGTCGCCGTGGCCGACGCCACGGGAGAGACGTTCGACGAGGTGCGCGACGGCGCGGGCCCCAAGCTGCAAGCGACCTATACCGATCTGGACCGAATGTTGCGCCAGTTCAAGCCCGACGCCGCGCTGGTCACCCTGGAGCCCTGGCGCATGCCGGCCGCCATCAAGCAGGCGCTCGAGGCCGGCGTGCACGTCTATCACGAGAAGCCGGGTTACGTGGACATCGAGGACTACCGCGAAATCACCCGGCTCGCGCGCAGCCGCAACCTCCATCTCTGCATCGCCTATTTGTCGCGGATGATCCCGGTGGTTCAGGAAGCCCGCCGCATCGTGTCGGAGGGGTTGCTCGGCGACCTCTTCTCATTCCAGGCCCACTTCATCGCCGACCAAGAGCGGATCCGGCAGGACCCGGCGGATCGCTTCGAGTACGACCACGCGGCCGGCGGCTGGTTCTTCTCCAAGGAGAAGGGCGGCGGCGGGCACCTGACCATCCTGGGCTGCCACTACCTCGACATGCTGCGATACGTCAGCGGCTCGGACTTCACCTCGGTCGTCGCCATGTGCAAGAACGTCGGCGGCGAGCCCATCACGGTGGAGGACGCGGCGGCGTTGACCATTGAGTTCGACAACGGCATGATCGGCAACTTCAACGCGGGCTTCTACACTAGCAAGGCCGAATATGCGTCGCAGCGTCACAGCGACATCACGATCTGGGGTCGCGACGGCTGGCTGAGCTTCAATCCCAGCGCGGAGGTGGCCGGCGTGCCGCTGCAATGGGCGTCGCAGCGGGGCGTTCACGCTAGCGCGCCGCTCAAGACCGTGACCTATGACGCCGCCGATGCCACCGCCGAGGTCTATCCGTTGCTCGTCCAGGCCTTCCTTCGTGCGTGCCAGGGCGAAGGGCCGTCTCCCCTCGCGCCGGAAGACGGCTTGTGGGTGGCGGAGTGCACTCAGGCCGCCTACACGGCCGCCGAGACCGGCCGCATCCAGCAGGTGGCGATCCCGGCGGGTTAGCTACGGGGCCTGCGTGCCCTGTTGTGTGTGTCCGGTCGCAAAGTCTCGATCCGTTCGTGGTGAGCTTGTCGAACCATGAACGGCGCCCTTCGACTCCGCTCAGGGCGAACGGGCGTAGCTGGGAGGACCGGATGCGTGACCCAAGATCGCGGGAGGCGCATCCAGCAAAACAGGGGCCTCCTACCCGAGCGTGAGCACCACGTCGCCGTCTTCCACAGCGACCGGATAGGTCTTGGCGCGCATCGACGGGTCGTAGAGCGCGCAGCCGGTGGCGATGTCGAATTCCCAGTTGTGAAACGGGCATTTCAAGATCTCGGCCTCGCGCTCAAACTCGAAGTGCCCGACGCCGTTCGAGATCACGTGGGGTCGAATCACGCCGCGGCCCAGCGGTCCGCCGGAGTGGGGGCACCGATTGCGCATCGCGTAGAACCGCCCACCCACATTGAAGACCATGACGCCGTTTTCCCCGCCCACGGGGACCTCGCGGCGGCTCCCGGGCGGCAGGTCGTCGACGCGGCATACGACATGCCGCCGCGTCCTAGATGCCGAAGAGCTCACGCGCGGTCTCGCCGAAGATGCGCGGGCGCAAATCGCGCGGAATCATGGCGGCCGCGGCGCGGGGCTCGTCCCAATCCCAGTGGGGGAAGTCGCTGGCATAGACCAGCACCTCCTCGGCGTGCGCCCAGTCGAGGAATGTCCCCATGTCCTCACGCCGCGGCGGCTGCTCCAACGGCTGGGTGCCCACCCGCACGTGCTCGCGGAAGTACTCGCTGGGCAGGCGCTTGACCCAGGGCGTGGTATCGCGCAGGCCCTTCCAGTCAGCGTCGAAATGCCACAGCAACCCGGGAATCCACCAGGTGTCGACCTCGATGAACAGCCAGCGGAGGCTCGGGAACTTCTCGAATACGCCCTCGCATATGAGGCTCACCACGTGCGCCTGGGCGATCTGCGGACGGGCCATTCGCATCTCGAGGTAGTAGGACGGATATCCCGCGGCCGTCGGCGGGTTCGTGACGCCGGCGCCCTCGCCGCCGAAGTGGGTCATCATCACCAGGCCGTGCTCGGCCGCCGCCTCGTAAATCGGGTGATAGAAGCGGTTGCCATAGGGGTGCCGCGCGCCGGCGGGCAGCATCACGGCGACCACGGCCGGGTGGTCGCCCAGGCGCCGGATTTCCTCGGCCGCCTGCGCGGGATCGTTGGGACACACCGCCAGCGTCATGCGATAGCGCGGGTCCACCGACACCCAGGTGTCGAGCGTCCAGTCGTTGAAGGCGCGGGCCAGCGCCGAGGCGTAGTCCACGTTCGAGATCCCAACGACCCCGTAGACGCTGCCTCCAGTGAGGACCGCCACGTCGACCTGGTAGGGGTCCAGGTGCTCCTGCACCGTGAACTCGGCGAAGTTGGTCTCGCGCGTTACCTCGAGGTCGGCGCGATAACCCAAGATGTTCGGCACGTTGGTGTAGCTGAGCCCGGGCAGCATCGGGCCGAAATCCCGAATCTGCTCAACGTACTGCCGCGGGAGATACGGGAACACGTCGTCGATCTGGTGCCAGATGTGGTGCACATCACAATCGACGATGAACGGCGCCAGCTTCGGTCCACGGGTCGGGGTCGGCGGCGCTTCCGGCTTGACGTCAACGGCGCCCATGGCGCCCTCCGGCGAACATGTGCGGTTAGCCGATGGTAGCCGATGGACCCGTCTTCGTCCGGCGTAGGGGCGACCCTAGTGGTCGCCCGTTCGCGAAATCCCGAAATCATGTCCGTCATTCCCGCCGAGCCTGTCCCGTACCCGATTCAGAGGAAACCTGTGCGCAGTTCCCTCAGAGGAGCCCGGAGATCGGGTCCGGTTCCACCTCCCTCGGGGAGAGGGCCAGGGTGAGGGCTCCGGCGGACAAGGCCTCGGCCGGAGGAATGCCGATAGAAGCCGACCGACCCTCGACCGTCGACGCTAGTTCCCCAGCGCCTCCTCCAGGTGGCCGAAGACATCCCGCAGGCGGTGCTGATCCGACGCCGGCAGCGTGCCCCGCAAGAGCGCCGCGACGTTCGCGTCGAGGTGCTCGGGCCGCGACGTGCCCGTGAGCACGGTGTCGACCGCAGCGTGTTCGCGGACGAAGCGATAAGCGGCGTCCACCACCGACGTCACGTCGCCGTGTACCAGCCAGCCCAGCGGGTCCTCCGCCGGCACCGCGTCGCCTGGTAGCTGTCCGCGTTCGACGAGGTCGGCGATCACCTCGCGCAGGCGCTCGGGGATCGACAGCGCGCGACGCACCGCGATCATGATGATGACCCCGATATCTGCCGCCTGCGCCGCGGGAAGCACGTGCCGCTCCGCGCCCTGGTGCAGCAGGCTGTAGCCGACCATCAGCGTGTCGAAATGGTCGTCGGCGATGGCGCGGCGCAGCATGTCGTGCGCGGGGTCGTGGGTAAAGCGCTCGGTCACGCCGACATACCGAATCTTCCCCGCGGCCTGCGCTTCCTCGAGCACCGGCAGATGCCGCTCGATCACCTCGTCGTAGTGCTCGTCCTGCAGGCCGTGGATTTGCATGACATCGATCACGTCCACCTTCAGGCGGGCGAGGGCCCGATCAATGGCGAGCGAAACGTCCGACGCTGCAATGACGCGCTCGTCACCGTCGCGGTAGGTGCACTTGGTGGCGATGAGGTATTCGTCGCGCGGCACGCCGTCCAGCGCCTGTCCCAGCAGCGTTTCGCTGTCGCCGTAGCCCTGGGCCGTGTCGAAGAAGTTGACGCCGTGATCGAGCGCGCGCCGGACCAGGCGCCGAGCCGCCGCGGCGGTGGTCCCGCGATCTTGCCCGAAGCGGCTCGGCCCGCCGGTGCCCAGCGACACCAGCGACACCTCGAGCCCCGTGCGACCAAGCCGTCGGTATTCCATCCGCTTGCGTCCGCCTGCGTTGAATGTTCCAGCCTACGCGCAGCTTCCAAGTCCTGGAAACTACAGTGCCGCGACCGGCTATTGCGCTTCCAACCAGCGCCGCGTGCGCGCGGCGGAATCCCGTAGGGCTGCGCTGATCTCGACCCGGTAGGGCGGCGCGGCCGGATCAAGTGAGCCGATGCGCGCCGGAAGCGCTGCCAGTGAGCGTTGGGCGTGAGTGCGAATCTCATCCAACGAGCGGCGGCCGGCTGGGAGCCGCTTGCCGTCGCGCATCACCGGCTTCAGTAGCGGCTGCCCATCGGCTTGCTCGCCGGCAAGCCCGAGGACATCGTGCGTCGCGCTGCCGCCGTCGAACTGCCGGAAGACCTGCTTAGGATCGGGGAGCGTCGACTTCTCGGCGGCCAGCTTCATGCGTCCGAGTCCGTCGTAGGCCACCAGCTTGTAGACCACGTCCAAGCACGGCGCATCTTCGGAGACTGCCAGCGCGGCGCCGACGCCGAAGCTGTCGATGGGCGCTCCGTCGGCGACGAGGCGGGCGATCTCCTGCTCATCGAGATTGCCGCTGGCGATAATTTGGACGTGGGTCAGTCCGGCTGCATCCAGCTGCCGGCGGGTTCGACGCGCGTGCGCGGCCAGATCTCCCGAGTCCAGCCGAACGGCGGCCGGCGCGGCGCCGTCGGGCTCGCGCACAAGCTCGATGACCGTGGCTATGCCCGTCTCGACGTCGTAGGTATCGACCAGCAGCGCTGCCGTGGGAAACGTCGCCATGAAGCGCCGGAATGCCTCGCGCTCGCGGTCGTGGGCTTGCACGAAGCTGTGCGCCATCGTCCCGGCCACGGGGATGCCGAAAGCCTGCCCCGCCGCAACGTTTGACGTGGCCTCCACGCCAGCGACGTAGGCCGCCCGGGAGGCCGCGAGCGAGGCATCGGCGCCGTGCGCGTGCCGCAAGCCGAAGTCGATGACCGACCGTCCATCGGCCGCCGCCACGACGCGCGCCGCCTTCGAAGCCACCGCGGTGGGCAACTGGACGAGATTGAGCAGCCGGGTCTCGACGAGCTGGGCCTCGGGCAGCGGCGCCTGCACCCGCAGCAGCGGCTCGTTGGCGAAGAATGGCGTGCCCTCGGGCACCGCGTCCACGCTCCCCGAAAACCGGAATCCGCGCAGATAGTCGAGAAACTCAGCCGAGAAGCGCCCCAGGGATTCCAGGTAGTCGATGTCCGAGGCCTCGAATCGAAGGTGCTCCAGGTAGTCGAGGGCCGCGTCCAGGCCGGCGGCGATCAGGAAATTCCGATTCGGCGGCAAGCGCCGCGTGAATAGCTCGAACGTCGCCGGCGCCCGCATGCCGTGCTCCAGGTACGCCTGGAGCATGGTGAGCTGGTAGAGGTCGGTGACGAGTCCCTGGGCGGAAGGCGCGGCCATCGAGAGCCGCGGCTAGCTCACGTCGTCGGTGACGGCGCCCGCCGAGCGCATGTCGTCCAGCGCGCGGGACCCATCGCCCGGCTGCACCTCGACCGCACGGGTGGCGCTCAAGATGAGGTGGACGGGCAGGCCAACAATGCGCCGCGCGTCGAGCACGCTGGCGCGCACGCAGTAATCCAGGGCCAGCCCGCCGACCCACAGTCGTTCGATGCCGGCGGCGCGAAGCTGCGCGTCAAGGTCGGTGCCCTCGAATGCGGAGTAGGCCTCATGTCCCGCATCCGTCCCCTTGTCGATGACGGTGGCCGAATCGGGCAGGGCGAGATTGCGATGAAAGCCTGCGCCGTCCGTCTCCGCCACGCAGTGCGACGGCCACGGTCCGCCCTGCTCCTGGAAGCTCACGTGGTCGGGCGGATGCCAGTCGCGCGAGGCGAAGACGGCCGCGCCGGCAGCGTGGGCCGCGTCGATCCACCGGTTCAGCACCGGCACCACGGCGTCGCCGTCCGGCACCGCCAGGGCGCCGCCGGGACAGAAGTCCCGCTGCACGTCGACGATGAGCAGCGCGTCGGAGGCTCGCAGTTTCGGCGGGTTCATGCGACGCGCCTAACCTGATGGCTGGGGTAGATGGATTCGAACCACCGCTTCACGGTCCAGAGCCGCGCGTCCTACCACTAGACGATACCCCAGGAGCGGGTTTGCCCAGGGCCGAACATAGCACCCGCAATGGAGCCAACGCGGCTAGCATAGGGGAATGAATCGGCCTCTGCGCGGTCCTTACCGCGTCGTGCTCTGCGACGTGGGGGAGACCCTGGTGCACTACAAACGCAGCTTCTCCGCCACCATTTCGGCGGAGGCTGAGCGGCTTGGGGCGCAAGTGGCGATGAGCGAGGTTCGCCGCATTGGCGACGAGGAGTACGACCGCGCCATCCGGAATCCGGCCGCGCGCGGCAGCAGCGCCGACGCCGATCGATCCAAGGCATTCTGGCAGGGCATGTACACCGCCATGGGCCGACGCCTGGGCGTCAGCGATCCCGCGGTGCTGGCCCAGCGGCTGTTCGACGAGTTCACGACCGTGGAGTCGTACGCCGCCATCGACGGCGCCCGCGAAGCCCTGACGCGGATTCGCGCGGCGGGGTTGAAGCTCGTGGCGGCGTCGAACTGGGAGCCCTGGCTGCTGGATCTGCTCGACCATCTCGAGCTGCGCGAGTCCTTCGACGCGCTGGCGGTGTCTGGACTCATCGGCGTCGAGAAGCCGGACGCGGCGTTCTTCGAACGCACGCTGGAGATTGCCGGGGCCACGCCTGACGAGACCGTGCACATCGGCGACAGCTTCTACGCCGACGTGCAGGGCGCGTGGGGCGCCGGCCTGGATGCGATCTGGATCAACTGGCACAACCGGCCGGCACAGGCTTGCCCCACGGTCGAGACCATTGGGGCGGCCGCGGACGCCGTCATCGCGGCCAGCGAAAACGGGGCCGCGTGAACCTCGAGTGGGAAACGATCCGGTCGCAGGTGGCCTGGCGCGGGCGCTTCCCCGTGCTGGTGGACGAAATCCGTTCGCTGGAAGACGCGCGCGAGATGACCTACACCTACCTTGGCATCGGCGTCGGCGCGGTGGTCGTCCTGGCGCTGGACGATGCCGACCGGGCCATCTGCGTCCGTCAATACCGCCACCCGATGCGCCGCGTGGTGCGGGAGCTACCGGCCGGCCACATCGATCGGGGCGAGGACCGGACCCTGGCCGCACATCGCGAATTCGAGGAAGAAACCGGCCTGCGCCTGGGACACCTGGAGCACCTGGGCAGCTACGTCCCCGTCCCGTCGCTGGCCGATTTCTCGATGCACATGTATTTCGGCCACACCCTCACGCCGGGCCGACAACAGCTCGACGAAAACGAGCTGTTGGAGATCGAGCGCGTTCCCATCAAGGACCTCCACCAGGCCATCCTCGAAGGCCGCGAGCCCGTCGTCTCGATGAACTACACCGTGCTGTTCGCCGCTGCGCGGGGTTGGTTGCCGCTTTAGGCGCTGCGACGGCGCCGACCGCCCGACCCTATTTCGAAGACGAAGTTAAACCCCGAACGTGTATAAAAACTCCGGTCGCCAATCCGCAGCGGGCGTCCCTGGCGGCGGCCACTTAGTACGCTGGCGCGCGGATCCGACCACCTTCCACCTCGAGGATTGACCCCACGATGACCTCTGGCATGCGGGTGCGGATGGCGCCGAGTCCGACCGGCGACATCCACATTGGCAACGCGCGCACGGCACTGATGAACTACCTGCTGGCGCGGCAGTCGGGCGGCACCTTCATCCTGCGCGTCGAGGACACGGATCGCGAGCGCAGCGATGCGCAGAAGGAGGCCGGCATCTACGACGGCCTGCGCTGGCTGTCGCTGGACTGGGACGAGGGCCCGAACGTCGGCGGTCCCTACGGACCGTATCGACAGAGCGAGCGCCACGAGGTGCACCGCGAGGCCATCGAGGCGCTGCTGGCGTCGAACGCGGCCTACTACGACTACACGACCGCCGAGGAGCGCGCGGCGGAGCGCGAGGCCCAAATCGCTCGCGGCCAGACGCCACGCTACAGCGGGAGCGGTCGCTCCTTGACCTCTGCCCAGATCGCCGAGCGGCAGGCGGCGGGCGTGGTGCCGGCGGTGCGGTTTGCCTCCGGTTCGGGCGCGGTTGGGTTCGATGACGGAGTGTTCGGACCTCTCACGACCGACGCCTCGGAGATCGAGGACTTCGTGATCGCCCGCGGCGATGGCACGGCCCTCTACAACATGGCCGTGGTGGCCGACGACCGCTCCATGGCGATCACCCACGTCGTGCGGGGCGCCGACCACACCTCCAACACGTTCCGCCAGGTGCTGCTCTATCGAGCCTTGGGATGGGAGCCGCCAAACTTCGCCCACCTGCCGCTGCTGCTCAACAAGCGGCGTCAGAAGCTCTCCAAGCGCGACGGCTCGCAGTGGCTGGGCGAATATCGGGCGCAGGGCTACCTTCCAGAGGCCGTGGTCAACTTCATGGTGTTTCTCGGCTGGTCGCCGGGTGACGAGCGCGAGCTGTTCAGCCTCGACGACCTGGTCGACGAGTTCAGCCTCCAGCGTGTCAATCGGGCCGACGCGGTGTACGACGTGCAGCGGCTGGATCACTTCAACGGCGTTTGGCTGCGGCAGCTGGACATGGACGCGCTGGCTGAGCGCGCGCTGCCGTTTGCCCGGGACGGCGGGCTGCAGGTGGACGAGTCGCAGCGGGACTATTTCCAGCAGGCGCTGGCGCTCGAGCAGGAGCGAATCGGCCACCTGAGTGACGTGCCGGACGTGATGGGGTTCTTCTTCGACGAGGACCTCGATCCCGACGTGGAGCTGATGCGATTCAAGCGCCACGACCGGGCCGAGACCGCTGCGGCACTGACGACCGTTGAAGGCCTGGTCCGCGAGCTGCCGGAGTACACGATCGAGGCGATCGAGACCATGCTGCGCGGACTGGCCGAGCGGCTGGGTTGGAAAACGGGCGACCTGTTCATGCCAATCCGGATCGCCGTGACCGGGCGCCGCGCCACGCCGCCGCTGTTCGAGACGATGGCGGTGCTCGGCCGCGAGCGGTGCCTGGTGCGCCTGCAACGCGCGCGGGACAAGCTCGACGACTAATCCGCCCTTGAGCCGCCTGCGCTTCCACCAGGCGCCGTCGCCGAAGCCGGGGCGCACTGACGTCTGGGCCGAGCGCGACGGCGAGCTGGTGTGCTCGCTGGAAATCATGGCGGCGCCGGTTCGACTGGCCGGCGCGACGCTGCGCACAGCCGGCATCGCAAACGTCTTCACAGAGGAAGGCCACCGCCGCCGCGGCTACGCCAGCGCGTTGATGGCGCACGCCCACGAGATCCTCCCCGACCACGGATACTCGACGGTCGCGCTCTTCGGCATTCCGGGGTTCTACGGGCAGTTCGGCTACGCGACCATCGGCTGCGACTTCGCCATCGAGGTTGCGACTAGCGTTGCCGAGCAGATCATCGGCAGCCACCGCTTGCGTCCCGCGACCGCCGCCGATCTTCCGGCGGTCGCCGAGATCTACAACGCGGTCAACGCCGGCCTGGACGGATCGGTCGTACGCGACCCCGGAGACTGGATCGGCCTGCGCCACGGCTCGACGATCCTCGGCACGGCGGGTCTGTGGATCGCCGAGGGTTCCGACGGCCGCTCCGTTGGTTACGTCGCGCTGCGCGAGGACCCCCGCAAGGCGGAGGTGATAGACGCCGGATTCACGGACTCAGCCGTAGCGCCGTCGCTGGTGGCGCATGCGGCTGTCGAGGCCTTGAAGCGGCAGCCGCCGGCTATCAGGTTCGAGCTGCATCCCGAGGTCGGGCTCGGCTCCTTCGCGCGGCGGATGGACTGCAAGCTGGCGACGGTTCGGCCACACGACTCCGGCTACATGCTGCGCATCCTCGACCAGGATGCGGTGCTGCGGGCGGTGCAGCCGACGCTGCGCGACCGGGCGGCGGCGTGTGAAGACGAGGCCCCATCCCGCCTGCGCTTCAAGACGCCGTTGGGGACGACCACCGTCGAGATTGGCGGCCGTGGACCCGAGCGCACGCTGGCCCTGCCGCACGAACGTCTGACTCAGCTTCTCTTTGGCTACTGGTCGGCTGGCGAGGTCGCGGAGGTCGAGGGCGTGCGCATCGCGCCGATGGACGTGCCGTGGCTGGCGGCGCTGTTCCCGCGCGGCGACTCCTACTGCTACGAGCCGGATAGGTATTGAGTACGGACAGGGGCGCCCCTGCACGTAGACCGAATTCGGTGGCCCGTGCTGCGTGGGGCCCGGCGTGAGTATGCTTTCCAAACTGCCGGGCACTGTGAGGCTGCCGGTCAATGACCTCCGGACTTGCGGACGAGTTCCATCGAGCACTCGAGAACCACGTCTACGCGGATATCAAGTCCCACAACTTTCCGATGTTCCTCCTGCAAGCGATGCGCCGCCATGGCGGGGTGTTTGCAGCCAAGCAACTGCTCGGCATTTCTCCGGTTCGATCGGGGTTGATCGAGCTCTGCGAACAAGGGCGACTCGATATGTCCGTGGAGTCGCTGATGTTGCAAGAGCGATGGAAACCCCTGTTCAGGGCTGAGGAGTTGAAGCTCGCGCGCCGGCGTTTGAACGACCTGGGCTACGAGCCGGACCGATCTTGAGCCGCGCCGCGGGCGCCCACAAGGGGCGCGCCTACACGAACGGTCATTCCCCGTAGGGGCGGCCCTAGTGGCCGCCCGCAGTCATCGGTGGCCCGCGCGGCGCTCAGTGCGGGATCGGTCAAAGAACGGGTTCCCATGCTGCACGCAGCATGGGCCACCGGTCAGAGCTAGGCCTGTGGCATCTCCGTCGCCGCCGCAGGCTCCACTTCGCAGGATGCGCAGTCGGCGCGGAACGTGCGCCAGCGCCTGACGAGCAGCGCGGTGAGGATGAGCATGGTGGCGACGTTGATGAACGGTCGCGCCGGCTCGATGACGTTGAGCACGCCTGCGGTGCCGAAGACGGCCACGAGCAGCCCGTTGCACAGCGGACAGGACACGGCGAATGCCGCCAGGAATCCCCCGCTGTAGATGGCCGTGCCGCTCTGGGTGATGCGGCGCGACCGTGCATAGACGCTGAGCCCCGACAGCGCGCCCAGCAGGGCCGCGTTGACCACCCAGATCGGGTAATCGATCGCCAGCAGCGGCGTTTGGCGCTCGAGGACCGGCGTGTCGATGGCGCCGGTGACCAGCCCGACGACAACGAAGAAGAGCACGGCGACGGCGACACCCGCGCCGATCGCGCGCCAAAGCTCGGGCGACAGGGACTTGGCCTGTGCGCGAAGCGTGAGCATGGCCGACCTCCACATGCCTTGTCGGGGACGTTGGGTTGCCACAGTCTACGAAGACGCGTGAGCGCAGCAGCCGAGTCAAGGGCCCTTCAAGAACGGCGCGTAGATTCTCCTCATTCCCGCGGAGGCGGCAATCCACCGCACCGTCACCTCCAGTTGTGTCGCAAGGTCATTTTCGCCAGCGCGGAGGTGCCGCAGGGGTAGGTTCCCGCCTTCGCGGGAACGACGGAGGGCCCGGCGCGTTTTGGCGTTAGCCCCTGTAGTCGAACTCCAGCACCACGCCCAGGGTCTCGCCGATCCGGTTGTAGAGCAGATCGAACGCGTCGGCGACCTGCTCGAACGGATAGCGGTGGGTGGTCATCCGCTCGGGTGCGACCTGGCCGGATGCGAGCAGATCCATGCCGCGTCGCGCCGACGCCGCGTCGGGACCGCGCCGGTAGTAGCCGCCGATGATTCGCCGACCTTGCGCCGCGCCCGAGGTGAGGGGCAGCGGCTGGTCCTCGTAGAGTCCGACCAGGTGCAGCGTGCCGCCGCGGGCGACCATGTCCATGGCCGGTCCAAACGCCTTAGGACCGGCCGAGCCGCCGACGGCATAGACCACCGTGTCGGCGCCCACGCCGTTGGACAGACGCCGCACCGCCGCCACCGCGTCCTCCTTGGCCGCGTTGATCACGACATCGGCGCCCAGCTTGGCCGCCATATCGCAGCGCAGGTCCAGCGTGTCGATGGCCACGATCGTGCCGGTGCCGTTGAGCTTCTGCACCTGCATGATCAAGCTGCCGACGAGCCCCTGGCCGACCACCACGACGAGGTCGTCGCGGGCCAATTCCTCGATGTCCACCCAGGTCACCCCGCCGGCGAGCAGCGGCCAGTAGGTCGCCTGCTCGAAGCTCACGCCGTCGGCGATCGGGTAGACCTGATTCTGCGCGTCGGGCCTGGCATAGACCGCGTCGCGCACGACGTATTCGGCGTGCGGTGCGAGCGATACCACGCGGTCGCCGGGCCGCAGGTGCGTCACCTCGGCCCCGACCGCGTCGACCACGCCGGCGAGCGAATATCCCATGGATTCCGGATTCACCGCGTGCTCGCGCGTATAGCGGGCCCCAATCTCCGAGCCGCGGCTGATGAGACTGGTGACGGATCGAATCCGCACCTGTTCCGGTCCCGGTTCGGGAATCGGGACCTCTTCGATGACGACGTTGAACTTGCCTTCGGGCTTGGCCGATCGCTTCATTTCCGGGTCTCGCGCGCTGGTTCGTTGCGGTATGAAACCACGGGCGCGCCGTCTGCGCGAGCAGGCGGCTAGGGTCGCGCCGCCAGGTCGTTGCGAAAACGAGAGGCCGTGCGAAACATGGCGGCCAGCTCGGTGTAGGTATCGCCCGTCGGCGCTTGGTCGAAACCATCGGTCAATTGGCGCTCAATCAGCGCGGCCTGGGCGTTCCGGCCCTCGGCCAGCAGGTCACGCAGCCAGCGGTTGTAGAACACCCCGCTGCGCGGCAGCCGGAATTCCATGAAGGTGGTGTTGGCTCGGGAAAACACCTCGCCGGTGGCGCCGGCCGTGGCAATGACTCGCAGCGCGCTGACATCGCCACGGGCCGCGCGGCCCGCCTCGTAGTCCAGGTAGATCACCGCCGGCTCCAAGGCGCTGAGCAGGCCGTCCGCGTCGATCAAATACAGCAGCAAAGCGAACGACACGCCCATGCCGATGGGCGCGCGCTCGATGGCCGGAATTGGCTTGACCGCCGCGATCGGGACGTCGAACTCCGCCTGCGTTTCGGCCTCGTCCGGCGCCTGGGGCGTGATTTGCGGCGGGCTTGCGGGCGGAGCCTGGACTGCGGCCGCTGGGAGCAGCGTGAGCACAGCCACTGCCGCCACCATCAGCACCAGGATCGTGACCGCGGCCATGGGCCCAGCCCTTAGCACCAGACCCTCCGTTTCACACTCGACCGGACCATGCCGTTCCCGCCTGCGCTAGCGCCGCCGCCTCGCGAGGGCAGGAACACTCAAGGGCGGCTAGCCGATGCCAGCCCGACGCGCCGCGTCGGCAAGCGTGTCGTAGGCAAGCTGTGCGTGCGTAAACGGCTCATAGTCAGGGCGGGCCACGACCATCTTCGAGATCTCGACCGTCTCGTAGCCGCGATAGCCGCACTCGTACATCGTCCGCAGATAGGTGGCGTGATCGAAGTCGTCCTCGCCGGGTGTGAGGAAGGCGTGCTCGGGCCAGAGCCCCTCCACTCCCTTGATGTGCGTATGCAGCGTGTGCGGCGCGAGCGGAGGCACGGCCTCGGCCACGCTCATGCCGATGGCCTGGAAGTGGCTGTAGTCGAGATTGAGGCCCACGTTGCGCAGGCCGATCTGCTCGACCAGCCAGAGCGCCTGTTCCGGCCGGCTGAGGGCCGCGCCCACGTGCGGCTCGATGGCCAGCGACACGCCGTGGGGCGCGGCGAATTCCCCGAGCCGCACGTACTCGTCAACCACGCGATGGCGCACGGCATCCCATTCGCCAGGGGCGCCGCCGGGCAGTGTGTTGATTGGCGGCGGATCGTCGGGCGCGAGCGCGACGGCCAGTTCCACAGCCTCGCGCAGGCGCGTGATGCTGGTCATGTACTCCGGGGGGTCCAGGAACCGCGAGTGCGCGGCAAGCGCCGAGAGCGTCATGCCGTGCTCACGCAGCAGGGCGGGGATGCGTTGGCGGGCGGAGGCGTCCAGGAGTTCGAGGGCCGTGGTGTAGCCCGGCAGGATGGTGAGCTCGAGCCCGGTGTAGCCCATCCGCGCCAGTCGCGGCACGGCGACCTCAATGGGGACATCGGCCATGCCCCAGGTGCTGTAGCCGAGCTTGACGATGCGTCCTTCTCCGGTGTCGGTCGCTAGATTCTAGCCTCCGCCCACGCGACGCCCGCGCCACCGACCGCCCTGGCCCGACCAGTGGAGCCGAGCCGAATCCACCGTCATGGCCGTATAGGTGGCAGCGGTGATGGGCAGCGCGAGCGCGAGGATTGCCGGGGATCGATACCAGCGCAGCATCGGGACCAGCGATGCGGTCATGAGCGCCCACGCCGCCAGGCCGGACGCCAGGAGCAGCGCGGACGGGGCGATGGGCATGGCGCCCACGATGGCAATCACGCCGAGGATCGTGGCGACCGGCGGCCACACGAATACCAGCAGCAACCCAACCACCGTTCCGGCCAGGCGCCAGGCGGTGAAGTCCAACTGGGCGTACGCCGAGCGCGTGACCATGGACCAGATTTCGCTGAGGCCCCGGTAGCGGCGCACGCTGCGCACCTCGCGCGAGAGCCCCAACCAGGTCTTTCCGCCACTCGGTCGACCGTGGTCCTTGATGCGGCGAGCCAGGGCGCAGTCGTCGATGACGGCTTCCGCGATCGACTCGATGCCCCCGGCGCGCGCCAGGGCCCCGGCCCGGACCAGCATGCAGCCGCCCGCCGCGGCGACGGTGCCATTTCCTGGATCGTTTGACCAGCGGAAGGGGTAAATCATGCCAAAAAACATGACGAATGCCGGAATGAGCAGGTGGTCCCACGGGGAAGCGACGCGGAGCATCGCCATCTGCGAGACCAGGTCGAGGTCGTGGTAAATCGCCGCGGCCACGAGGGTCCTGGCTGAGTCCGCGGGGTGCCGAATGTCGGCATCGGTGAGGAGGACGAAGTCGGGATTGCCGTTTGAGGCGGTCCTCACCCCCACGTGCATGGCCCAGGTCTTACCCATCCATCCGGGCGGCCGCGGCTCGTTGGGGATGACCGTCAGGCGGTCGGCAGCGCCGACATCCGCGGCGATTGCTCGCGCAGTGTCGGCGGTGGCGTCGTCGCTTTCGTCGTCGACCAGATAGACGTGCAGCTCACTGGGATAGTCCTGCTCAAGCAACGCCGGAAGCGTGCGGGGCAGCACCTCGCTCTCGTTCCGAGCCGGCACGACGACGGCGAGCGCCGGCCATTCGGACGGCAGGGCGGCGGCATCAACGGCCGGCAGGCGAACATCCGTACGCCAGAAGCCGCCGCGCGCCAGGAGGAGCACGAGCCAGGCGCCAAGGGCGGCAAGGCTGAGCGCCGCGCCGAGCCAGAGCGCGGTAGTCATGGCGATCGGCGGGTCCGCCGGCGGCGGATATGCGCGCATGGACGGCCGAGTCTGGATTCCCGCTTCCGGAGACCTTTGCAATATCCGGTCGGACGAAGGACGGTCGGAGGAATCCCACCAGCCCCCAGGTTCAGTGAAGGGTGGATTCCCGCCTTCGCGGGAATGACGGAGGGGTTACGCAAAGGTCTCCCTCCGCGGGAATGGCGGATGGGGATTCCGCCGGCAGACGAACAGCACCCGCGGGGCGGCCATGCCGAGGTGTCGCCCGCTAGACCCCGACCGGCGGAATCCCACCGCCGGCGCCGCTGCCGCGCTCGGTGAGGCGCTTGTCCCACCACTCGTGGCGCGTGGGAATCTCGCCCGTGCTGACGAAGATCACGCGCTCGGCGATATTCGTGGCGCGGTCGGCGATGCGCTCGATGTTGTGCGCGACCCAAATCAGATAGGTCGCACGCTCGATTTTCTTTGGATCAGCGATCATGTAGGTCACGAGCTCGCGGTAGACCTGCTCGTACAGCTCGTCCACTTCGTCGTCCCGCTGCCAGACGGCCGATGCCGCCTCCGTGTCGCGGGCCACCAGCGCGTCGAGGCTGTCGCGCATCATCTCGCGGGCGATATCGGTCATGCGGGGAATGTCGATCAGGGGCTTGATGGGCGCCTGCTCGCCCATGAGCAGCGTGATTTTGGCGATGCCCTCGGCGTAGTCGCCCATGCGCTCAAGCTCGTCGGCCACGTGGATGGCCGTGACGAGCTGGCGCAGGTCGCTGGCCATCGGTTGCTGGGTGGCCATAATGTCGATGGCCTGCTCTTCGAGCTGGATCTGGCGCGCGTCGATCTCGTCGTCGGCGTCAATCACCGCCTGGGCAGTTGCGGCGTCGCGAGTCCGCAGGGCCTCCACGGCGCGTTGGACCGCCTTGTCGACCATGGATCCGACGAGCAGGATCTCGTCTTGGAGTTCATTCAGACGCTGGACGTATTCCTGGCGCGGCATGAGCGCCTTCCTCCCTAGCCGAATCGACCGGTGATGTAGTCCTCGGTGCGCTGATCGGACGGTGTGGTAAAGAGCCGCTGGGTCTCGTCGACCTCAACGAGCGAACCCGCGCCGTGCTCATCGAGCATGAAAAACGCCGTCCGGTCGGAGACGCGAGCAGCCTGCTGCATGTTGTGGGTGACGATCACGATGGTGTAGTTCTCGCGCAGCTCGCGGATGAGGTCCTCGATGCGGGTGGTGGCGATGGGGTCGAGCGCCGAACAGGGTTCATCCATGAGGATCACGTCCGGCTCGACCGCCAGCGCCCGCGCGATGCAGAGCCGCTGCTGCTGTCCCCCGGAAAGCTCGAGACCGCTCCGCTTGAGAATGTCCTTGACCTCGTCCCAGAGCGCCGCCTGCCGCAGCGAGTGCTCGACGAGATCGTCCATCGAGCCGCGGTAGCCGTTGACCTTGGGACCGTAGGCGATGTTGTCGTAGATGGACTTGGGGAAGGGATTCGGCTTCTGGAACACCATGCCGATGCGACGCCGCATCTGCACCGGATCGACGTTGCGGGCGTAGATGTCTTCGCCGTCGAAAATGACCCGGCCCTCGACGCGAGCGCTGGAAATAAGATCGTTCATCCGGTTCAGACAACGCAGATAGGTGCTCTTGCCGCACCCGGACGGGCCGATGATGGCCATCACCTCGTGCTGCGGAATGTTGAGGGAGATGCCCGAAAGCGCCATCGTGTCGCCGTACCAGAACTTCAAGTTCTCGGTGACCAGGGCATCGGACGTTGCGGGGCCGTTCGCCTGGAGGCCATCGTTCGCTGACGGAGCCACCTCGACCTCGGGCCTGCGGGTTCCCGGTGTGCTCGTCCCCATCAGTCAAACCTCCGCTGCAGTCGGAATCGGACGAAGAGCGCGATCGAGTTCGCGAGCAACAACACGATGAGCAGAATCACGATGCCCCCAGCGGCCAGGTCGCTGAAGCCCTCTTGGGGCAACGAGACCCAATTGAAGATCTGAATTGGGAGAACGGTGAAGAGGTCCATCGGGCCGGATGGATCGAACGCGATATAGGTCAGCGCCCCAATCGTAATCAAGGGGGCGGTCTCACCGATCGCGCGCGCGAGCGCCAGGATGGTTCCCGTGAGTATGCCGCCGCCCGCCGCCGGCAACACCGTGCGAAATACCGTCTGCCACTTGGTGGCGCCCAGGGCATACGACGCTTCGCGCTGGCTGTCCGGCACGGCTCGGATGGCCTCGCGTGAGGCGACGATGATGAGCGGCAGGATCAAGAGCGCCATCGTCATGGCTCCCGCCATGAGACTGCGGCCGAGCGCGAACCAGCGAACAAACAGCCCCAAGCCGAGCAGCCCGTAGACGACCGACGGAACCCCCGCAAGGTTGGCGATGTTGAGCTGGATAAACCGCGTCAGCCAATTGTTGGGCGCGTATTCCTCGAGATAGACGGCCGCGCCGACGCCAAGCGGGAAGGCGATGATGGCCGTTAGCACCAGCAGCCACAGCGTGCCCAGGAGAGCAGATCGCAACCCGGCGTCCTCGGGGAATCGCGACGGGTAGCTCGTCAGGAAATGGCCGTCGACCTGCGCGCCGCCGTCGCCAAACACATCAACCAGGAGCGCCACAAGCACGGCGATGCCGAGCAACGTGGACACGATGGTCAGCAGCGCAAAGCCGCGTCCTATCGCGTTGCGCTGCCGGATGCGCGGGCGCCAGCGCGTCGCCGCGTCCTGCGTCATTCATACACCTCGCGATAGCGGCGCACGATCCAGTCGCTCAGGATGTTCATCACGAACGTCATGAGGAACAAGAGCGTGCCCACGGCAAAGAGTGTGCGGTATTCGATGGTGTCCTGCGGCGTGTCGCCCAGGCTGACCTGCACGATATAGGCCGTCATCGTCTCCATCGAGGACAGCAGGTCGAAGCCGACTTTGGGCTGCAGCCCGGCGGCGATCGACACGATCATCGTTTCACCAATGGCCCGCGACACCGACAGGATGATCGCGGCGAGGATTCCGGACAGCGCCGCCGGCACGACTACTCGAGTCGTCACTTGAAACTTCGTGGCGCCGAGGGCGAACGCGCCTTCGCGCAAGGCGCGGGGAACGACGCGCAAGGCGTCCTCGCTGATCGAGGCCATCATCGGCAGGATCATGAACCCCATGACAATGCCCGCGCTGAGCACATTGAAAACCTGCGTCTGCGGAAATATCTCCCGCAAGATCGGTGTGACGAAGAGCAGCGCGAAGTATCCGTAGACGACCGTTGGAATGCCGGCCAAGACTTCTAGAATCGGCTTGATGGCGGCGCGCACGCGCGCGGGCGCGTATTCGCTGAGGAAGATGGCGCTCATCAGCCCGATCGGAACGGCTACGACGATGGCGACCAACGCCACGACAAGCGTGCCGTTGACCAACGGCAGGACGCCAAATGACTGTGAAACGAACAGCGGCGTCCAACGCGTTCCCGTGAGGAAGTCAATGATCGGGACCTCGCGGAAGAACGCCAGCGTCTCGCCCAGCAGCGTGAAGATGATGCCGGCGGTGGTGAGAATCGACGCCGCGGCGCAGAGAAACAGCACGCTATGGATGCCGCGCTCGATGAGCGCGCGGCGGCGCCGAGGCGCGAATTGGGAGCGGACTTGAGGAGCGCCCGTAGAGCTGTTCACGTCTGGTGCGACGGGTGCCCGACCAGTGAGGCGCGCGCCAAGCATACGGGACAGGTTGTTGCTCACCGACGCGCCAAAGCCCCGGTTGGCCGGCTCCCCCACCTTCGCGGGTGGGGGAGCCGGCGCGCTGCGAGCAGAGTGGGGAGGTTCCGCAACGCTCGGGGAATTGGAGTTAGCTCAGCAGGTCTTCGAGCGACACGCCGACCTTGGCGCCTTCGCCCTCGAAGATCGATCCCGTGACGCGATTGTTGAACCGCGCCAGCGCCAGGTCGTAGATGTTCGGCGGCAGCTCCACGTAGCCGACATCGCCGGCCAGCGTGCCCGCGTTCTTCATGTAGAACTCGATGAACGTCTGCACTTCCTGCCGCTCCGCCGCCGGCACCGAGATATAGATGAACAGCGGTCGCGACAGCGGCTGATAGGTGCCCGTGTTCACCGTCTCCGGCGACGGCGCCACGCAGCCGTCGCCGCCGTCCACCGACACCAGCTTCAGCTTGTCCTTGTTGGCCGCGTAGTACGCCAGGCCGAAGAATCCGGTCGCGCTGCGGTCGCCCGCAATCCCTTGCACCAGCACGTTGTCGTCTTCACTCGGCGTGAAGTCGCCCCGGCTCGCGCCTTCCTCTCCCACGACCGCGTCGGTGAAGTAGTCGTAGGTCCCCGAGTCCACGCCCGGCCCGTAGAGGATCAGCGGCTCGTCCGGAAAATCGTCGCGCACCTGCGCCCAGCTGGTGACCGTGTCCTCGGCCGCCGGCTCCCAGATCTTCCGCAGCTCATCGACCGTCAGGCAGTCGACGAAGTCGTTCGATGGGTTCGCCAGCACGGCCAGCCCGTCGAAGGCCACCGGCACTTCCACGAAGTCGATGCCGTTGGATTGGCAGGTCTCGATTTCCGAAGCCTTGATCGGCCGCGAGGCGTTGGTAATGTCAGTTTCACCCGCGCAGAACTTCTTGAAGCCCGCGCCGCTGCCGGACACTCCAACCGGCACCCGAACGTCGGGGAACTGGCTGCGGAACTCTTCCGCCACGGCCTGCGTCACCGGACCCACGGTGCTCGACCCGTCCGCCAAGATCATTCCCGTTATGGGGCTCGCCGGCGCCGGAACCGTGACGATCTTCGTGGCGACGGCCTCTTTGGTTGCGACGCTCTGGACCGCCTCGGTCGCGTCTCCCGACTCGCCGCAGGCGGACAGAAGCGCCGCAGCGCCCGCACCGAGCAGTCCGGCTCCCATGGCCTTGACTACGTGCCGTCTCGCCAGCTTGGCCACTCGTGTCTCCCGCTCCTGGGACTCGCGCGGCTAAGACATGAGCCGCAATGAGCAAAGTAGGAGGCTGGCCTAAAGCGACGCCTTCGATCTCTTAACGGAGATTAATCGCGAGCTAAGAGTTCGATTAATTCTCGTCAGCGACCGGCAGCGCCACGGCGAACACCGAACCCCGGTCCGGACCGTCGGACTCGGCCCAAATGCGGCCGCCGTGCTGCAGGGCCGTGTGCTTGGCAATGGCCAGCCCGAGCCCGGCGCCCTCGCCGGCGCGCGAAGGATCGATCTTGTAGAAGCGCTCGAAGACGCGGGGAAGCTCCTCGGGCTCGATCCCGACGCCGGAGTCCTGCACGCGGACGACCGCGTCGCCGTTCTCGGCCTGGACGCTCACGCGCACGTGCCCGCCCGGCGGCGTGAACTTGATGGCGTTGTGCAAGAGATTGACCACCATGCGGTCGGTTTGCTCCGGGTCGGCGCTGACGGTGAGCCTGCCGCCGGGCGAGTCGACATCGAGCATGACGCCGCTGCGCTCGGCCTGGGGACGCAATCGCTCGGCGGACTGCCTGACCAAGTCGCCCAGGTTGATCCGCTCGAACTGCCGGGACATGCGACCGGCCTCGGCGGCGGCAAGATCGAGCAGCTCCGCGGTCATGGCGGCCAGCCGGTCGATCTCACCATCGATGCGTCGCAGAAAGTCCGTGCGCAGCTCCGGATCGTCCGCCGCGCCGGCCTGCAGCGACTCGACCAGGGCCCGGAGCGACGTGACCGGCGTGCGCAGCTCGTGAGAAACGTTGGCCACAAAGTCGCGCCGCGCCGCCGCCGTGGCCCGAACCTCCGTGAGGTCGTGCAGCACGAGGACGATGTGCCGCATCTCGCCCAGGCGAATGGGGGTGGCGACGACTTGGACGGACCGCCCCTGCGGTCCGACGGCGACCACCGACTCGGCCACGGTGTCGTCGGCGGAGCGGGCACGCTGGCAGACCGCCACAAGCTCGTGGTCGCGCAGGGCGTCGGGCAACGAGCGCCCCGGCGCGTTCTCCGCGTCGACGTCGAGCAGCGAACCGGCCGCCGGATTCATCAGCGCCACGGCCTCCTCCTCGTCGACGATGACGACGCCGTCGGTCATGGCGCTTAGAACCGCCTTGAGCTGGGCGTGGCTTTGCCGAATGGCCCGAAGCCGGATGTCGAGGAGGAGGGCGGCCTCGTTGAACATCCGGGCCAACTCGGCGGTCCCGACCCCTTCCGCAGGAACAATCGGCGCGGCCTCCCCACCGGTCGCTCGGGCGAGACCATCCCGCACGGCGGCAATGGTGCGCATGGGCAGGCGCATGACGTGGACGGTGAGCGCCGCGCCAACGCCCACGCCAACGGCAAGTCCCGCCGCGACCCAGCCCGCGAGGCCGGATGGCATCTCGCCGCCGGCGGCCAGCGCAATCCACACCGTCACCACGCCGGCGAGCACGGCACTCGCGCCGCCGAGCACGAGCCGCGTGCGAAGCCCCATGACGACTTCTCCTAGGGGACGAACCTGTAGCCGACGCCGCGAAGCGTCTGAATCCGACGCGGGTTCGAGGGATCGTCCTCGATGCGGGTGCGCAGGCTGCGAACGTGAACCGCCACGGTGCGCGTGTCGCTGGCCGGCGCGTAGCCCCAGACGCGCTCGATGAGCCGCTCGGCCGAAAAGACGTGGCCGGCGTGGCGCATGAGAAAGGCGAGCAGCTCGAACTCCTTGGGCTTGAGCTGCACCTGACGGCCGTCGACCTCAACGCTGCGATCCGGAATTGAGAGCCGAATGCCGGCCGCCTCGAGCACGTGGGCGTCCTGCTGCGATGCGGCGACTTCCGCGCGCAGCAACTGCCGCCGCCGCAGCATGGCGCGGGTGCGCGCGATGAGCTCGCGCATCGAGAAGGGCTTGGTCAGATAGTCGTCGGCGCCGATCTCCAGACCGACGACCCGATCGATCTCGTCGTCTCTGGCCGTGAGCATGAGGATGGGTACCGAGCTGCGGCGACGAATCTGCCGGCAGACATCGAGTCCATCCATGCCCGGCAGCATGAGGTCCAGGATGATCAGGTCGGGGTCCGAGGTGAGGGCCAGATCCAGCGCTTCCTCCCCGTCGCTGGCCGTCTCGACAGCGTAGTGCTCCCGGCGTAGGTTGTAGGTCAGAGCCGCGCGCAGACTGGCCTCATCGTCAACAACGAGCACGCGCGGCGGGTTGGCATCCGAAGTGTCGATAGCGGTTCACCCTGGAGACCAATGCAACCAATGGTAGGCCCATCGCGCCCCCGCCGACACATTGGACCGAACGGTCGCGCCGCCGACGCGTGGCCAATCCGTAGGTAGTGGCCGTGCCGTTGGCCAACCGGATGCGCGCGGTGGTGCATCACGAGTTCGGTGCACCGGACGTACTCGTGCCCGCCCAACTGCCCGTCCCGCAGCCGGGACCGACCGAGGTGCTGCTGCGCGTGCTGGCGGTGTCGGTCGACTATGTCCAACTGCACATACGGCGGGGCGGCAGCGGGCGCATCGGCTCGGCGCGGGAGCCCGGCTATGGCCTCACGGCCCCGCCCTACGTGCGCGGCGGGACGGTGTGTGGTGAGGCGGTAGCGGTTGGGTCGGAGGCGCAGGACGTGGCGCTCGGGTCACGGCATCTCGTCAGCGGCTTGCGTCCGGGCTCGTACGTCGAGTACGGCCTGGTGGACGCATCGGCCTTGAGACCCAGCGTCGAGGGCGCGGTCGGACCGACGGCGGCGCCCGAGGGGTTCACGCCGGCCGAGGCCGCCGCGTTCAACTACGCGCCAGTGGCCTATCACACGCTGCGCGTGGCCGCCGGTTTGTCAGCCGGTGAGACGGTGCTGATTCATGCCGCGGCAGGTGGAACCGGCGTCCTGGCGGTGCAACTGGCCAAGGCGTTCGGCGCGCGGGTGATCGCCACGGCGGGCGGAGCGGCCAAGGTGGCGCTGGTGTACGAGTTGGGCGCCGATGTGGTGATCGACTACCGCGCGGAGGACTTCGTACGGGCGGTGCTGGCGGCCACGGACGGGCGCGGCGTCGACGTGGTGTGGGAGTCGGTCGGTGGCGACGTGTTCACCCGCAGCCTGGAGTGCCTGGCCGAGGGCGGGCGCATGGTGAGCTTCGGGTCCAACAGCTTCAGCGGCGTGGGGACCGTGGACTTCTATCCCTTCTGGACCAAGAACATTAGGCTGATTGGCTGGGGCGGGGCGAGCAACGCCGAGGCGCACGCTCCCGACATCATGGAAGACCTGCTGCGGCTGGCCGCGGCGGGCGCGCTGCGACCCGTGGTGGCGGCCGTGCTGCCGCTGGAGCAGGCCGCGGAGGCGCACCGCATGATCGAAGCGCGGGAAACCATCGGCAAGGTGGTGCTGGCGCCGGACGTGGAGGCGGCTACAACGCGCCGTCGATGATGACGTCCAGCAGCGCCGGCTTGCCGGAGTCGAGCGCGCGCTGGAATGCCGGGCCGATGCGCTCCGGGTCCTCGATCCGCTCGGACGCCACGCCCATCGCCGAGGCGATGGCGCCCAGGTTGAATTCTTGCGGCAGGTCCATCCCGAGATAGCTCGTCGGGCGGTCCGGCTCGCCCAGCACTTCCTCGAAATAGGCGTGCAGGTTCACCTTGAGCACGCGGTAGCCGCCGTTGTTGCAGATGGCGTAGACCGCGGGGATCTGGTACGCGCTGGCCGTCCAAAGCGCCTGGGCCGAAAGCATGGCGCTGCCGTCGCCGATGATGCCCAGCACCGGCCGGTCCGGCTCGGCGAGCTTGACGCCGAGCGCGGCGCCCATGCCCCAGCCGATGGCGCCGCCGGCGCGCTCAGAGTGCATGCTGCCGCGGCGGCTGAACTCGAAGGCCTCGTGGAGAATCGGACGCGCGCTGATCGAGTCGTCGACGATCACGGTGTCGTCGGGGGCCGCCCGCGCCAGCTCGTGCATCATGCGCAGCGGGGCCATGGGGCGGCTCGAGCGGCACTTCCGCAGGGCCGCTTGCGAGGCGGCGCGCTTGGCCGCCGTCTCGGATCCGATGCCTTCGGCACGGTCGCGGGCGGCATCAACTCGCGCGGAATCAAAGGCCGCGTCAAGCGCCTCGGCCAGCGCCTCCAGGCCCGCGCGCGGATCGCACAGGATGCCCAGGTCGGTGGGCTGGGACCGGTTGATCTCGCTGGCGTTGCAGTCCAGGTGGATGAGGGTGGCGTCGGGCGCGAGCACGTCCGTCGGCAGGTCGAAGAAGTCGTGAAAGACCTTGCAGCCCACCGCGAACACCACGTCCGCCACGCGCAGCGGTTCCGGATAGAGCCGGGCGTAGGGCGGCAGCTGCCCGATCCATTGCGGATGGCCCGTGGGGAACGTCATTTCGGCGTATCCGGCACCGTAGACGCGCGCGCCCAGACGCTCCGCCACGGCGACGGCGGCTTCGACGGCGTCAAACTGGGCCACGCGGTCGCCGACGACCATAAGGGGGCGCTGAGCTTCGGCAAGGGCCGCCGCGGCGGCCTCGACGGCGCGGGGATCGGGACCCGCCCGCACGAAGGTGTCGGTGCGAGGCGCAATTGAAATTTCGGCTTCGCTATCGAGCGACTCCGGCGCGAAGCCGACGAAAGTGGGGCCCGTGGGCGGCGTCCGGGCCTCGGCGAAGGCGCGCCGCATGACCGAAGGAATCTGGTCCGCATGCGTGACCTCGGCGCCCCACTTGGTGAACTGCCCGGTGAGCCCCGCCAGGTCAGTGCGGTAGTCGGCCATCTTGGCCAGACTGGCATTCACCGACGAGAGCACCAGCGGCGTTCCGCCGGCGTAGGCGTTGAAGAGCAGGCTCAGGCCATTGGATAGACCGGTGTCGATGTGCAGGTTGACGAACGGGACCTCCCCCGAGGCCCGGGCATAGCCGTCCGCCATGCCCATGGCGACGCCTTCCTGGGCGGCCAGGATGTACTTGAGGTCGGGCGCGCGTTCCAGCGCATCCATCAGCGGGCTCTCGGTGGTGCCCGGATTGCCGAAGACGTACTTGACGCCCTCGGCGCGCAGCGCCTCGACGACCGCAAACCGCCCGCGCATCACCGCCACGGAGCACTCCTGACCATCGAGGCGTAAGCCAGCCCTCGGAACGGTAGATGGACGGCGCGTGGCGACGCAACTGCGCAGGGGGCCCATTTGAGGACTCGCTGGCGCCTGGGCGCCGCACGGGTTCCCGAGGCCAGCGTGCACGCCGCATGCGTCGGTTGACTACCACAGGTGGATTCCCGCCTTCGCGGGAACGACGAACTCTGTGAGTCCCGCGTCGCGACAGACTTTGCAGCACTGGCAGCTACGCCGAGTCCGAGCCTCTCCGAAGCAGCGGTACGGACCTACTGCGGCAGTCTGCATCGAATCTGCAAATTGGGTGGACGGCATCTCGACCCGGTATGCCGAAACTCGGGCGAAATGCCTGGAATGGGACTCGCAATGCGTCCGGGATGGATGGGCCGGGCTGGCGCGATAGCGGTCGCGGCTGCTCTCACCGGCCTCATGGTGGCCGCGTGCGGTGACTTGAGTGAAGCGACCGGTGGCGTGACTCGCGCCACTCCAATGGCAGCGGCCACGGTCGAACCGACGGCCGCCCCGCGCAGCGCGGCGAGTGCTACTTCCCCGACGGCAAGTCCTGCGGCTCAGTCGGCGGGCGCGGTTGAGCGACCGGCAGCGGGCGGCGGTCCCGGCGCTCGTCCGGGCGGCGCGGGTGCTTTTGGCGGCCGGTTCGGCGGTGCGGGGCTGGCCGACGCCGTGACTGCCGCGGTGGCTGAGGCCGCCGAGAAGTCCGTGGACGAGGTGCAGGCGCTCCAGGAGTCAGGCATGACCCTGGCCGAGATCATCGAGGCTGAGGGGGTCGACCGTGAGTCGATCGTTGACGATGCCGTGGACCAGATCCTGGCCGGCTTTCAAGGCGGACCGGCTGGTCGGGCCGCCGGCGCTCGTCCTGGTGGCGCCGGGGCCGGTGGCGGCGGGTTTGGCGGTGGCGGATTTGCTGGCGGCGGGGCTGCCGGCGGATTCGATCCGCGCGCCCCGCTGCGTAATGCCGTCGATGCGCTGATCGACGGGGAGGCGCCGGTCGCGCCGAGTGGAGCCAGGCAGTTCGTCGGCATGGGCCAGGCGATCATCAATGTCGTCGCCGAGCGCACCGGACGCGACGCCGCCGAGGTGCGCGAAGCACGCGCCGGAGGCCAGTCGTTCGCCTCGCTGCTGTTCGTGGCGGGACAGGACGTGGACGCCGCCATTGACGAAATCGTGGAGACCATCGAGTCCAATGCCGCGGCGGCTGAACGCCCCGAAGGCGCGCCCGCGCTGCCAACCGGCGAGGCGCTGCGCGAGGCCATCGAGGCGATCATGTACGCCACCGACGACAGCGAAGCCGACCTCACCCCGCCCGCGGTGGAGGGGAACTAGGCCGCGGCGTCGATGGCGAGTCTCGGCTCGGGAAGGGGTGGGCGCTGCGCGGCGATGGCCTCGGCCTGCTCGGCTTCGGTTAGCGGACAGAATCGCTCCGCAGCGTCCAGGATCTGCGGCAAGAGGCGCAGGTCGCCGGTGCTTGGGGCGGTGTGCACGGGCTGGGAGAGCACGAACCAGAGCGAGCGGTCGATGTCCGGCTGCTCGCGGTGCGGGTCGTACCAGACGTTGAGCTCGCGCTCGCGGCCGCCCCAGCCGCCGCGGGCCAGCATCTTGATGGTCTGGACGCCAACGTCACGCGCGGCAGCATCCACCAGGAGCGCCTCGGCGTCGCGGCGGTAGGCCGCATTGCGATAGATCGCCGGCGATAGCGGAAACATGATCGTGTCGAAGTCGAACCGCCGCAACGCTTCCAGGTGGACGCGCGGCGCGTTGGGCCCGTGCCCGGTGATGCCGAGGAAGCGCGTGAGCCCCTGCTCCCGCATCTCGATGAGCGCCCGCAGCGCGCCGTCAGCAGCCGTCGCCGCGTCCAGGTCCTCGAATGTGCTGACGCTGTGGAGCTGGAAGAGGTCGAACGCCTCGACACCCAGACGCCGCTGGCAGGAGCGGATGCTCTCCCAGGCGTCCTTGTAGACGCGCTCGGCGGTCTTGGCGCCCAGAAACACCTGTTGGCGAATGGCCGGCATCGAGGGCGCCAGGCGTTCCATGGCCTGGCCGTAGCTGGGCGCCACGTCGATGTGATTGACGCCGCGGCTGAGGATGAGATCGACGGCGGCGTCGGCCTCCGCCTGATCGACCCCGCGCCCAACCGCGAAGGCGCCAAACGTGACCACGGAGCTCATGTGTTCCGTGCGGCCGAGTCGTCGGGTTTCCATGGATTCGCTCCCTACAGGGTTCTCGCGATTGTGGCGCCTGTCCTGCGGGCCAAAATCCACGAAATCTGCACAGCCGGTCAACCGAATGACGACAGGCTCAAGCCTAGATTTGCCGTGGTCGCGGTGCACGTGCGGCCGCCAGCCTGAGGCCCATCATGTCAAGTCTGCTTCGCAGGGCCATCGTGGCGCTGCTCGTCATGGCCGTGGCGGGAGGCGTGGCCGCCTTCCTCATCATTCGGCTCGAGGTCTTTCAGGCCGAAGAGGAGGCGCCGCCGATAACCGCCAGCGTCGAGCGTCGGGACCTGGTCAGCACGCTCGCCGTGATCGGCAACGTGGAGTTCGGCAACACGGTCGGGCTGGGATTTGGGCAGTCCGGCACCTTGCAGGCACTGAATGTGGAGGCGGGGCAGTTGGTGCCCGCGGGGACCGTACTGGCCCAGCTAGACGTCGTCGATCTCGAGCGAGCCGTGGACGACGCCGCGTCGTCCCTGCAGCAAGCCGAACTGCAGCTCGCCAAGCTGCTCCGGCCCGCCGACGACGCAGATGTCGAGCGCGCCGAGCTGGACGTGCAGGAGGCACAGGCGTCGCTCGACGACCTGCGAGCCCCAGTCAGCGCATCGGATGTCGCGGCCGCCGAAGCGGCGGTGATCTCGGCGCAGATGAGCCATGACCGTGCGGCCAAGGACCTGGAGGACCTCCAGGCCGGACCTTCGGCTCTGGATCTGATTGAAGCCGAAGGCGCGATCGCCTCGGCGCAAGCCAGCCTCGCAAGCGCGGAGCTGGGATTGCAGGCGCTGCTGGACGAGCCTTCGGTCGCTGCGATGGCCGACGCCCAAGGCGCGATCGAATCCGCTCGTTCGAGCCTCGCCGGCGCCAAGGACGCGCTGGACACATTGCTGGAAGACCCGAGCACGAGCGACGTGGCCAATGCGGAGCTCAGGATCCGATCGGCGCGCGCGGCCCTCGCCGAAGCCGAGGACCAACTGGCCACCCTGCGGGCAGGCGCCACACAAGCCGAAATCAACGAGGCCGCCGCGAGCGTGGAGGCCGCCCGCACCGCGCTCGTCGAATCCGAGGAAGACTTGGCGACGCTGACGGCCGATCCGACGCCCGAGGAGCTCACGGACGCCGAGAACGCCGTGCAGAGCGCGCAGGCCGGCTTGCTGCAAGCCCAGTCGGCGCTGGACGCGCTGGTGCAAGGGCCGACGGAGTCGCAACTCCAGGACGCCCGGGACCAGATCGCCACGGCGCAGGCCACCCTCGATAGCGCCCGCCGAGACGCCGTCGAGGCGCCAACCAAGCAAATCCAAATCATCGCCAGCGCCGAATCGAGCTACGAGTCCGCCCAGGCCACGCTGATTTCGGCCTATGAGGCGCACGGCGAGGCGCAATTCGACGAGTTGACGGAGCATCAGATCGAGGCGGCCGCGGCCCGAGTGCGGGCCGCCGAGGCCGGGCTCGAATCGGCCGCCCACCAGCTCAGCGAAGCGCGGGCCGGACCGGACCACGCAGCGCTCAACGAAGCCATCGCGGCCGGTGAGCGTGGCCTCGCCGCCGCCCAGCGTCGGCTGGTAGAACTCCAGGAAGCGCCGACCGAAGCGGATCTCGCGGAGGCCCGAGCGAACATTGCCCTGGCCGAGGGAGCGCTGCGCGATGCCGAGGACGACCAGCGCGACCTGATCGAGGGACCGTCGGCCACGGAGATCGCGACCCAGGCCGCCGCCGTGACGACCGCGCGAGCGGCGCTGGCATCGGCTCGCGAGCGACTGGCCGAGTTGACCGAAGGTCCGAGCGAGGTCGAAATCGCGGTACAGGAAGCCGCGGTGGCTGAAGCACGGCAGGCCGTGGCGGACGCCGAGACTGAATTGAGTGAATTGCGCGCCGAACCATCGGACCACGACGTAGACGCGCAGGAGAGCGCCATCGCGGTCGCCTCGCATGGCGTCACTGCCGCCGAGGCCCGCCTGCAGGATCTGCTCGCCGACCCTGACGCCGCCGAGCTGCTCCGCGAGCAAGCGGGCCTGACGTCGGCGCAACTGTCGCTCGAGGCGGCCAGGCTGCGTCTGGACGAGCTGCGCGAGGGACCCGACCCAACGGATGTCCGCCTGGCCGAACAGGCCATTCGCGCGTCCGAGTTGTCCCTCACCGACGCCAAAACGCGGCTGGAGGAGCTGCAGGAGGGACCGTCCGCGCTGGAGATTCTCCGGGCCGAGAACGCCGTGCGCCGAGCCGCGCTGGCACTGGCCGACGCGCAGGCCCCGCCGGACGCGCTGGACGTCGAGCAAAGCGAGTTGGCGGTGACCGACGCCGAGCGGCGACTGACAGCTGCCCAGGAGGACCTGGCCGATGCGCTGATCGTGGCGCCGTTTGCCGGAGTCGTGCTGGATGTGAACGGGCAAGTGGGACTTCAGGCGCCGGCAACCGTCGTGACCCTGGCCGAGGCGGCGTCGATTCACGTGCTCGTGAACGTCGATGAATCCGACATCGGGCTCGTCAAGCTGGGTCAGTCGGTGAGGCTCGAGTTTGAGGCGCTTGGCGGCACGGTCTTCGCCGGCACCGTGATCCGTCGCGGTCAGCAAGGCGAAGCGTCGCAGGGGCTCGTGACGTACCCGGTCGAAATCGGCTTCACCTCGCCCGACCCTCGCCTGCTGAGCGGACTGACGGCCGATGTCTCGATCGTGCTGGCCGAGTCACCCGGCACGCTGGCGATCCCACGGCAGGCCGTGCAGACGGTCGGGGCCCGCTCGTTCGTGAGCGTGCTCGGCGCGGACGGCGTGATCCAGCAACAGCCAGTCACGGTCGGGCTGCAGGATGAGCTGTTCGTTGAGGTGACCGAGGGCCTGGTCGAAGGCGAGGCCGTGGTCCTCACCGGCGCGGCTATCGCCGGATTCCAGCTGCCGCAGCTGCCGGCCGGCTTCACGCCGGGTCAGTTCAGGCCCGGGCAATTCGGTGGCGGCGGCGGGGGCTTCCGCGGTGTTGGCGGCGGCGGTCCCGGCGGAGGCGGCAGCTAGTGGACAGCATCTCGCAGGAGAACGGCGATCCGACGCCGGTCGTGCGCGTCGAGGATCTCGCCAAGACCTATCACATGGGCTCGATCGACGTGCACGCCCTGCGCGGCGTCTCATTCGACATCGGCACAGGCGAAATGGTCGCCATCATGGGCCACTCGGGCTCCGGCAAGTCGACGTTGCTCAATCTGCTGGGGTGCCTGGATGCGCCCACGGCGGGGAGCTACTTCCTCGACGGCGAGTTGGTCGGCGATCTGTCGGACGACGCGCTGGCGGCCATTCGCAACCGCAAGATTGGCTTCGTCTTCCAATCGTTCAATCTGCTGGCGCGAATGTCGGCGCTGGAGCAGGTTGAGATGCCATTGCTCTACGCCCGCGACCGTCAACGACGACAACGCGCGGAAGAGGCGTTGGCGGTCGTTGGGCTCGAGGACCGCATGCACCACAAGCCGTCGGAGCTCTCCGGCGGGCAGCAGCAGCGCGTGGCAATTGCGCGCGCCCTGGTGGGCAACCCCAGCATGGTGCTGGCCGACGAGCCCACGGGGAATCTCGACACGGCCACGGCCAACGAAATCATGGAGCTGCTGGTCCTCCTGAATGAGGAGCGCCGCATCACCACGCTGATCGTGACGCACGAGGCAGACGTGGCGGCGCGCACGCAGCGGGTGATTCGCATGGTGGACGGAACGGTCGCCACCGACGACCTCACCGCTTGTGCGGAGAGCGGCGTATGAGTCTCGCGGACGGTGTGCTCCTGGCCCTGCGGGCGCTGGCCGCCAACAAGCTGCGCACGAGCCTGACGGTGCTGGGCATGGTGATCGGGGTGGCGGCGGTGATTGCGCTGATGTCGCTGGGCGCGGGCGCGCAGGCGTCCATCGAGGCGAACATCCGCGGCACGGGTTCCAACCTGCTCTTCATCAGCCCCGGCGTGCAGTCGGCGACCGGCGGCAGGTTCGTGGACGTGAGCGCCACCTCGCCGACGCTGACCTTCGAGGACGCCGAGGCCATTCGCGACGCGGCCATCCAGGGCATCGTCGACATCGCCCCGACGCGCAACACGAACGCATCGCTGGTGGCGGGAGGCAATGCGTTCACGACGCAGATCATCGGCGTGACGCCAAGCTACGCCGAGGTGCGCACCTTCCAGCCGCAGGCCGGTCGCTTCATCAGCGACGACGACCTCAGTCGACGCGCCCGCGTGATCGCCCTGGGGCAAACGATCGCCACCGAGCTGTTTCCGGGCCAGAACCCCATCGGCGCCACGGTGCGTCTCAACAACCAGACCTTCACCGTGATCGCTGTCATGGAGGAGTCGGGCCAGGCGACGTTCCAGAGCCGCGACAACCAGGCGCTGGTGCCGCTGACCACGCTTCAGACGCGCATCAGCCCGTCGCGCACGCTGGCCGGCGATGACATCGTCTCGGAGATCAGCGTGACGCTCGCCGACGAGGACGAGGCGACGATCGAGGCGGTCACCACCGAGGTCAGCGCGCTGCTCCGGCTGCGGCACGACGTGGTCCAAGACGACTTCACCATCCGGACGCAACAGGACATCATCGAGGCGCTCGGCGAGGTGACGGGCACGCTGACGCTGTTCCTGGGGGCGATTGCGGGCATCTCGCTGCTGGTCGGCGGCATCGGCATCATGAACATCATGCTCGTCTCCGTGACCGAGCGAACGCGCGAGATCGGCATCCGCAAGGCCATCGGCGCGCGCCGCCGCGACATCCTGGTGCAGTTCCTGATCGAGGCCGTGCTGGTGAGCTTGGGCGGCGGCATTGCGGGGGCGGTCATCGGCGGTCTGCTGGCGACGTACATGGGCGGCGTGCGGATCGGCGGTCGCGCGCTGGAAGGCCACCTGACGCCGGAGCCGGTGATCCTGGCGTTGGCCGTCTCGGTGGCCATCGGCCTGGTGTTCGGCATCTACCCCGCCAACCGTGCCGCCCGGCTGCGGCCGATCGAGGCGCTGCGGTACGAGTAGGGCGACACGGCCTCTTTCGATTCGACCGTGGCAGTTACTCGTCCGGGGCTTGGAACTCCATGAGGTTCGTCAGCCAGCCCAGCTCCGCCGGGATCGGTTCCAGTCAGCTGGTTGCCGCTCAGGTCGAGGGTGGTCAGCGCGAAGAGGTGATGACCGCCGCTGCCAGCAGAATCGCCACGCCAAGAAGCGTGAAGCGAAACGTGGGCAATGCCTTCCGGCTATCACCTCACGCCGGCCCTGGGACCGCATCGTGCTTGATCGGCCGTGCATACCCATCAGGCTGGCCCGCACGTCGGCAGCCCGAGGCTATCGAGATCGTTCTCCGGCACCCGCAGCGATGCTGCCGGGATGCACCCGATCAGCTCATTGCCGCCGACGTGCAACTCTTCCAACTTGGCTCGCTGGCCCGACTCAAGCGGGATGGCGCCCGTGAGTTGATTGTCGCTCAGATCGAGATGGATCAGGTTGGTCAGTTGACTAATCTCCGCCGGGATTGGGCCAGTCAACTGATTGCCGCTCAAATCCAAAACCCGCAGCTGACTTAGTTCACTCAATCCGAGTGGGATCTCGCCCGACAAATCCATCCCGGCAAGGTGCAACTCGACGACACGCCGCGTCACGCCTCCAAGTACCACGCCTTCCCAATCGGCGACAGAATGGTTGGCCGTCCAATTCAATTCCCTGGATCCCGAAAGCGCGCCCTTCAATGCAAGCAACACCGCGCAGTCGTGGACTAAGCCAGGATGGGCAGCTGGGTCTGGAACGACAGTGCCAGCCGCGCACTCGCTCACCTCATTGGGCGGCGCGACATCCCGCAAGCGGACGCTGCCGTCCGGATCACGCCGCACCAGAACCCGAACGTCCTCGCCACTCGGCGCCATGCTGTAGAGGACGATGCCCTCACCAGGACGCGCGACACTGGCGACGGCGATTCGGGAGCCGTCCGGCGACCAGGCGGCTACCGACCCGCCGGGAATCTCGATTGGCGACTTCCCAATCCAGGTCCCATCAACGGCCACCACGCATACGGCCTCACCGCATGTGAACAGCAGATTCCGACCGTCCGGCGACCACGCCACCGTCTCGATCCAGGGAGGCGCCGGATCGTGCACTGGACCTGAACCCGACTGCAGCGGAATCATCGACACTGGCTGAGCATTCGATCCGTCGGCTGCGATCGTATAGAGGACCCTGCGGCCAGCGTCGAACTTCGCAAACGCTATCCGATCCCCGTCCGGCGACCAGGCCGGCCCACTAATCGCTTCTGTAAGTCGCTCGCGGCCCGAGCCATCGGCGCCCACCGTGTAAATGGCGTATCCGGCCCGCCTTGCCGTTCCCATCTCCTCCGACTCAACCTTCACCTCGATGCCGACGTAGGCGAGGCGCTTGCCGTCCGGCGACCAGCGGGGAGGATGATGAGCCACCGTCCCAAGCCTGGCGTGGATCAGCACATCCGGCGGAACGGGCGGCCCAGGATCGATCTGCCGCACTCTCGAGCCATCCCTTGCCATCGTGTAGAGACGCAATTGCGATACAAGCCACGTGTAAGTCAGATCGCGGCTATGTCGACTCGATAGAAATGCAATATGCGCGCCATCGGGCGACCACGATGGGTAGTTATCTTCACCCCTATATGCCGTTAAACGATCGTCGCCAGTGCCCTCGGCATTCACCACTGAAAGTTCATGGCTATAGCCGGCAGTTGGATCATTGTCATCACCACCTGCCGCGACGTATCGATCGACCAACTCTGATACCACGCGATACGCACATGTCGAATAAACGATCTTTGTGCCGTCGCGAGATAGGTCAAAGGAGGCGATCGAACCCGCCCCATCCGTCCCTGGCGTCACACGAGCGATACGTACCATCCGTGAGCCGTCCGCCGCGACTGCGTACAATTCCGCTTCTGGAAGTCCATGGCTGAAGTAACTGAAGTAGATTTCCGATCCCATCGCGTTCCAATGCACCGCGCTATTCCGCTGCGGCCAGTTGCGAATGGGATGCGCGAGATCTGGATCACAGGCCGTATGACCTTCAACAGCAATACCAGGCAGTGAGTCTAATCCCTTCGGAGCCGATGTCCACGACTCCTCACCACATCCAATCAACACGATGAGTGCGGTCATCATGCCCGACACGGCCTTCCACAACCGCCACATGGACTCCGGCGATCTACATATGGGCACAGGGGATCTCATTGGGTCGCTACGCAAGCCATGCACTCACTCCACATCAATCAATGACAAAGATCGCATATCTATATCCGTGTCTGAACTAAGCTGCATGTTCACCCCGGAGCATCTCGGGCGTCAACTAGTTGGCCGTCACAGGGGTGGCAGTCCCGAACGGCCTGCAGCGGCCAGCGAATGCCTCTCGGACCGTTGGGCACCCCGGCCGCCGGGACATCCTGGTGCAGTTCCTGATCGAGGCCGTGCTGGTGAGCCTGGGCGGCGGCATTGCGGGGGCGGTCATCGGCGGCCTGCCGGCGACGTATATGGGCGGCGTGAGGATCGGCGGCCGGGCCTTGGAGGGCCACCTGACGCCCGAGCCGGTGATCCTGGCGCTGGCGGTATCGGTGGCGATCGGCCTGGTGTTCGGCATCTACCCCCCAAACGCGCCGCGCGGCTGCGGCCGATCGAGGCGCTGCGGTACGAGTAGGGCGGCACGGTCTCTTTCGATTCGACCGTGGCAGTTACTTGCCCGGGGCTTGGCCTTCGGTCAGGTTCGTCAGCCAGCCCAGCTCCGCCGGAATATCCCCGGTCAGCCGGTTACCGCTCAGGTCGAGCGTGGTCAGCACGAACAGGCTGCCCAATCCCGCAGGAATAGTCCCCGTCAGGCTCTCGCTCGCCAAGTCCACTCGACTCGGCGTGCCGCCCGTCGTGATCCCCTCCCAGCTGCCGACGGCGGTGCTGTTGTCCGCTTCACGAGTGCCCATCGCCTCGTCGGATCCCGGCGTGCTGGGCGGAGGAACCGCTTCGGTCGCAACGCCGCTCCCGACCGCGGACTCTCGGCCTGGCACCGACGCGTCAGCCGTGTCTCACACCTCTGTGGTCAGTACAGCTAGGCCGGCCGTCCGCGGACGGCCGGCGGCGCGAAGGCCGCGCCGGGTTGTCGTCGCGGCGCCACGCCCGCGCGCAAGAAGGCCAGCACGTCGCCGTCGAGCTGCACCCGCGCGCGCGTTCCCGGCGGGGGCAGGAATGTCGGACCGGCCCGGCATTCCACCGTCAGTCCGGAGTCAAAGCGCACCCGCACCAACTGGTCGTGCCCAAAGAAGCGGCGCGATTCGATCACGCCCTGGCCGCTGGGATCTTCGGAGATCTGCAGCGCCTCGGGTCGCACGTAGAGGTCGACCGTTCCAATCATGGGCTCGGGAATCGTCACGGTGCCCAGGTCGCACACCACCGCGCGACCGATGCCCGCGGCCTCGATCACGTTGAACTGGCCGATGAAATCGGCCACGGCTCGACCGACGGGCTGGCGATAGATTTCGTGCGGGGGCGCGACCTGCAGCACGCGGCCGTCAATCATCACGGCCACCCGGTCGGCCAGGCTCAGGGCCTCCTCTTGATCATGGGTCACGAACACGGCGGTCGTGCCGGACTCATGCAGCACGCGGCGCACGTCATTCCGCAAGTCGTTGCGCAGCGCCGCGTCGAGGTTCGAGAACGGCTCGTCCAGCAGCACCACCCGCGGATTGGGCGCCAGCGCGCGGGCCAGGGCCACGCGCTGCTGCTGCCCGCCGGACAGCTCATGCGGCATGCGTGACGCCAGCGCCGATAGGCCAACCAACTCCAAAGTCTCGGCAACCCTGGCGGCGCGCCCGTTCCGCCGCGACAAGCCGAACCCCACATTCGCCTGCACGTCGAGGTGGGGAAACAACGCATAGTCCTGAAAGACCAGGCCAACCCGACGGCGCTCCGGCGGCACGCTCACGTCGGATCCCTGGACGACCGAGCCGCCCAGCACGATCGTTCCGGCGTCGGGCCGATCCAGGCCCGCAATGAGGCGCAGCGTCGTCGTCTTGCCGCACCCGCTCGGACCCAGCAGCGCCAGGATGGACCCGGCCCTGACGTGGAACGACGCGTCGTCCACGGCGGTGGCGGCGCCAAAGCTCTTGCTCAGGCCCTCGCAGTGCAGCGCGATCGGCGGCGCTTCCGGCGTCATCCGCGCATCCTAACGCGCAAGCCTTGGCTAATGCCGAATATTAGCCAAGGCAAACCGCAGATTTTCTAGACGTGCGGCACCAAGGCGCTGCGCGTGATCCGCCCGGAGTCCTGCTGCGCGAAAGCTTCGTTGATGTCGGCCAGCGGGAAGTGATGCGACAGCACCCGGTCGAACGGCAAGCGCGACACGTTGTCCTTCAGGAAATCCAGGGCATGCCGCAGGTCCTGGGAGGTGTAGTGCGCCACGCCAATGATCGAGATGCTGCGGAAGACGATCCACGACGGATCGAACTCGGTGTGCCAGCCGACGTTGATATTGCCGATCTCCAGGTAGCGCCCGCCCGGCGCTGTCATCTGCAGACCCTCGGAGACCACCCCCGGATGGCCCACGAGCTCCAGCGTCACATCGGCGCCCAGTCCATCGGTCAGCTCCCGCACGCGGTCCACGCGCTGCTCCGGCGTCTCGAACTCGCGTATATCCACGATCTCGTCCGCGCCGAACGACCGGATCAGGTCGATGCGCTCATCCACGCCGTCGATCGCGATGACCTTGGAGGCCCCGTGCGCCTTGGCAACCGCAGCCGCATAAACGCCCAGACCGCCCGCGCCCTGGATGGCCACCGTCTCGTTGAATGTCAGACGGGCGCGCCGCAAACCGGAAATCACCTGCACCAACGCGCAGTTCAGTCCCGCCACCATGTCGTCGGTGAGATGGTCCGGCACCTTGTACATCGTGTGATTGGGGTGCAGGTAGTAGTACTGTGCAAATGTGCCCCGGAAGTGCGGCCACTCCTCCAGCCCACCCATTCGATCGTGCTGTCGCGTGGGACAGGCGTAGGTATGACCCTTGAGGCAGGTGGGGCATTGCAGGTCGGGATAGAGATATGAGAATAGAACGCGATCGCCTTCTCGGAGCGGATCACCCATCGAGTCGGTCGACACGCCCGCCCCCAGGCGGTAGATCTCGCCGGTGCCCTCGTGCCCCAGACACGCCGGCATTGGCCGGCCCATCTTGACCATGTCCATCTCGCCCCGCCAGTAGTGCATGTCCGATCCGCAGATGTTGGCGAGGCTAATCTTGACGACCGCGGCGCCCGGCGCTGGGTCCGGGATTGGAAACTCGCGCAACTCGAAAGGCTTGCGAAAACCAAAGAACGCGGCGGCTACGCCTTTCTCGGCCATTGCCCTCACTCCTCCCGGTCACGGCGGCGGTTCCCGATGCGCGGGCTTTAGCCTATCCCATTGCCTGACGGCGACATGACGACAGAGGCGCCATGACCACCGACGCCTGGATTCTCATCGGCGTGCTAGGCGGCGCCTTGGCGCTCTTCGCCAGCGAACGCGTGCGTCCCGACCTGGTCGGTGTGCTGGCGTTGCTGGCGGTGGCCTTCGCCGGGCTCGTCACGCCGGACCGGGTGTTCAGCGGGTTCGGCAGTCCCGCCGTGATCACGGTGGCGGGAATGTTCGTCTTGAGCGCGGGACTCGTCGAGGCCCGGGTGCCGGCCGCGATTGCTGCCATGATCGCGCGCCTCGGCGGCGGTCTGCGCCTGCGCATGGCGCTGCTGGTGCTGATCGTGGGCGTGATGTCGGCCGTGATGAACAACATCGCCGCGACCGTGATCCTGATCCCCGCGGCCACGACCCTTGCGCTCGGCGCAAAGACCTTTCCCTCCAAGCTGCTCATCCCGGTCTCATTCGGCTCCCTGCTCGGCGGGCTTGTCACCCTCATTGGCACGCCTCCGAACCTGCTCGTCAGCGACGCGCTGGCGCGGGCCGGCGAGACGCCGTTCGGCATGTTCGACTACGCGCCGACCGGCCTGGCCGTCATGGCGGTCGGGCTGCTCTACCTGCTGCTTGCCGGGCCGCGGCTCATCCCCGCGCGCGAGGGCGCCGACGTTGAACAAGAAATCCAACAGAGACGCGACTTCATGGTCGAGCTCGAGGTGCCGGGCGATTCGGATCTCGCCGGGCGCACTCTGTCGCAGCTCCGCTGGCGGCCTCGTTTTAGTATCGCCGTGGTCGAGATCACCCATCTCGGCGTCCGGAACAGGTTTCCGGGACCGTCGGACGCCATCTATGCCGGCGACCGGGTGATCGTGGAAGGTGAGCTCGAAGCCGTCACCCGCTTTGCCCAATCCGAGCGCTTGCGTTTCGCCGGTGAACATGCCGGAGCTTCTTCCGACGACGCCAGCGATGGAATGGCCGTGGTCGAGCTCGTGGCCGGTCCGGCCTTCAGGTTTGCGCACCAAACGGTCGTCCAGATGAACTTCCGCAGGCGCTACGGCGGCGTGGTGCTGGGCATCTGGCGCCAGGGCCAGCGGTTGGGACGCCCGATCCGCGATGTGCAAATCCGGCCGGGCGACGTGCTGGTCGTCCGGGTGCCCATCGATCGCGTCGACACCTTCGCCCGCTCGCGCGAGTTCATCCTCATCGGTCGTCGACCGGCACGGCCGGCCGTTCGACCGCACATGGCCGTGGCCGTGCTCATTCTCGGGGGCGTCGTTGGGCTGGCCGCCGCGGGCATCGCGCCCATTGGCGTGACGGCCGCTGCCGGCATCATCCTCATGCTGCTCTTCCGCGTGCTGCCCTACCAGCGCCTCTACACGGCTGTCGATTGGCGCACGATCGTGCTTATCGGCACGCTCATCCCGCTGGGCGACGCCATCACGTCCACCGGGCTCGCGGATCTCGCGGCGCAGTTCGCCGAGGAATATGTGAGCCCGATTGGGCCGCTGGCCGTGCTCGCCGGGCTGTTCGTCGCCACCGCACTGCTGACGCAGCTGATGTCCAACGCCGCCGCCGTCGTGCTCATCGCGCCGGTTGCGCTCCAGATCGCCGCAGGCGCGGGCATCGCCCCGCAACCGGCCCTCATGATGGTGGCTATCTCGGCCTCCACGGCCTTCCTCACCCCCATCGGCCACCAGGCCAACCTGCTGGTCTACAACGCCGGCGGCTACCGCTTCGTGGACTTTCTGAAAGTGGGCGCGCCGCTCACGCTGCTGATCCTCGTCACATCGCTGATCGTCGTGCCGATCGTGTGGCCGGTCTAGTGAGACCTCCCGCGTCCGTCATTCCTGCAAATGCGGGAATTCACTCTTCATTGAACCTGGGAGCGGATTGGATGCGCACGGTTATCCCTTTGTCTGACCGGATTCGTAAAGGTCTCTAGAAGCGGGAATCTAGCTGCCGCCGAACCTGTTTCTCCACAGGTAGGGGCGGTTCGCGAACAGCCTCTACCCCTCTATTCGCAGGCCTCCGCATGCGGGGAGCGGAAGTCTAGGCCCGTGTGGCTTCGGCGGGCGGCTAGTAGAAATGGCCCATCCGTCGGCGAACGTCCGCGCGCGAATCCTCCCGACTAGCATCGTCGTCGTAGCCGCTGGCAATCCGTTCAAGGACGCTGCTCACATAGGGGAATTCGAAGTCGAGTAGCTGTGCCCAGGACCGGTACTTTGCTGCAATCTCACGTTCCTGATCGCCGCCTTCGCCACGCCAGTGGACGCCCCGAGCGTTATTGACGCCAATATGGAATCCACGCGCGATGTGCTCGGAAGACACAGTCTCCATGACCGCGCATACCGAGCGGCACGGCCATAGGCCGTCTGTGCCAGCCGGGGCCTTGGAAAGCAACTGGCCGATGTATTGGTCCCCGAGGTCGACTCGGCCGTACTGCGCGCACAGACGGCGTACTTCCGCGACCCAGCGCTTCAGCTTGTCTGTGCTGATACTGCCGTCGGGTTCAGTGCCTGGAATGCGCCTGATGCGATTGAATAGGCGATACGCGGCACTTGCGGCAGCGGTGCGCTGAGCGGAGTTCCTTATCTTCCATTCAGACGGATCGTCACCGTCATCGTCGCGTTTGAAGAGGACGGCCAGCGCCTGAACGAAGAGTATCGGTGACTTCTCGATCTCGCGCTCGAGATTCGGAATGCCGTGGTTGCTCTCATCTTCGTCGAGTGCCCCGATGAATGTAAACTCCAACTGCGCCATCTCAGCCTGGGTGACGCCGGGCCGCCCATCGAGTGCACTGAGCGCACGCGAGATGTCGAAGGCGTCGGGCGCAATCGTTTCGTCTGCATCGACGGTAGTGGCGACAGCCGTCAAGAGTCGCTTCAGGCGCGAAGTCTCAATCTTGTCCCAATCCCGACTCGCAGTATGGAACGCTGGCCAGGCACGCTTTACTTCAAGGAGTCGATCGGTCAATTCGTTCAACTCCGACTCACTATGCTGATTCCAGCGAGGGGGGACCTCGCGCCAATAGCCGTCGCGGACATCCGGGGAGTATTGTTCCAGTAGGCGCCACGTTCGGTTGTCGAACGGGGCGCACGTGAGAAGGCGCACTTTCTGGTCGGTAGTGGCTGCACTTGCGACTTCCAGGAGAATCGACTCCCTGTCACAACCGTGAATCTCCCAAATGAACCCCTGCATGAAAGCGTCGGTCTTCTGGCTGGGTTGGGAGTCGTCGAATAGACAGATTCGCAGAACGTCTGCCGCCACGCCCTGCGCGGTCGCGCACGGAGCGGCGTAGCGTCCGACTGCGTGGGCGCCGTTGCCCGTGGCGAGGAGGTTGGTGACCCCATCAAGGCCGCTTGCTGCCCAGATGTCCGCCATCGCATCGGTTCGAAGTTTGTGGATTCGATCTTCACGCTTGGAAAAATCCAGCTCCTCGCCGTCGAAGTCGCCAACGGAATGTCGAATCCATTCATCGGCGAACAGCCACGCGTGACGGTTGACTGGATCACGGGGTGCGAGCTGCCCGTAGGCGTCACGTGCTCTTTGGTGGGTTATGGTCTCTGGGCTGTGCCCCCGTCCGCGTCTCATGAGCGCGTAGCGACGAATCTGCTCGCGCAACTCTGCTTTGGCGCTCTCGTCGGTTTCAGTCTGAGACCATGTGTCGATCAGATTCCACACGTCCGATTGATACTCATCGGACATTCCACTGAGTCGCTGGATTAAGTCACCAAGAGTCGCGCTGTCGTGCTCGGGCCATGCCAATGCGAGGTCGAGTGCCCTACAAGCGAACTTCATTAGCTCTAGCTTGGTCACCACCTCTCCGGCACCTACCGCGTCGGTGCGCCACCGTGGCCGATAGCTCGGGATCGCTATCTGGTGTGACTCAATTTGCTGCATGCAGATTTGCCAGGCGACCTCGGGGAAGCGGCGCACAAGAAGCTCAAGGCCCCTGATGCGATCGTCGAGCGAAGCCGCTGTCTGTGGCATCCAACAGCAGTAGATTGCCGCTAGGCCATCGATTGGCTTGTTGGCCACGTTGTCGTCGATCTCCGTCAAAGCAAGCTGCGCCAGGATTAGGCTGACGCGCGAAAGACGTTGCGGACTCCAGGCCAGGCACTCCAATGCCCACAGGAGACCTGTTCGCGAGGGGCCCGTGAACAAAGGGTCGCTGACAGGCTTCAAGAGACCTTGCAGAGCAGACTCCGATTGCCCGAGGTCATGCTCGATTAAGGCAAGGAACGTGTTCGGCGCCGCTTCGGCGTACCGCGGGAGGTCGCTCTCGTGTGACAGCAGCTTGTCGAGTGTCAATGGCGCGAGGAGCCGCTCGACGAGGTTGGAAACACGTTGCTCGACATCGACGCCAAGTCGACGCTGGAATAGATCGTTTCCATGGACCGCCAGCAGGACGAGCGTCTCGCAGATGCCGTCGCGCAACGCGCTGGAGTGGTCGCGCGTCTTTCCGTAGAGGCCCGCCGCCCATCTATCACGCTCTGGCAGTTCGAGAGACGGATCGGACTCTGACAGCACGTACTCGGCAAGCTCCAGGAAGTCCTCGATGTGCTTCGCCGTCAGAGAACGGCTGATGGCGAAGAGGGCGTCCAGCTTGGACACGACGCCGCGGTGCTCGGCGACAGACCAGACCGGGCAGTCTTCCAAATGCAGGAGACGCGCCAGAGTCTCCTCGACCTTCTGATAGTCGGCATTTGCAAGGGCGGAGAGAATCTCGCAATCGGCGCTCGATTCCCTGTGCCAGGCACCGGCCATCACCAATGGGATCAGGCTGCGCGCAATTCCAAAGTCCGCAGCCCATGGCGGCGTTCTAATCGCATTGATATTCGAGAGGCGCCGCCGCAGGATAGTTGGCGAGCGACCGGACTCCCTGCCCCATCGATCAAAGTCGTTTCGGTTGATTTCCATGTCGGCGAGCGCCGCTTCAAACGCCTCACGGCCTAGTGGTCTAAGGTCCACATTGGGTTCGCGATCAACAGCGTTGCGGGGACGTACCACGATGCAGTGGCGCCGCCGATAGACGTTGGCGAGCTCGCGTTCGGCTTCTTCGCTCGACACGATCAAAAGAAACGGCGCTGACGCTGACGCTAGGATTCTCAGCGTTTGCGCCGAGTCGAACACGGCGACTCGATCTCCGTGCTGGGCCGGCGCTTCGCCTTCATCAAACAGGCAGTAGAGGAAGGCCAGTGCTTCATCCTTGGAGTCGGCGGCGACGGCGAACGGGCGGTCTCCGGGTTCGGCCGCCAGCCACTCTGTGATGGCTTTACGGTGAGCACTGACCGCAGGCTCGAACATCTTGACAGTCATCATGGGCTCGCTCGCCGTGGACCAGCGACTCCAGGACTGATCGAGGGTCTCAAGTCCGTCTAGGGGAATCTCTAGCCTTTCAGCCAGCCAGACCTGCCCGGTGACCGACGCCGCCAGCCATTGCTCGAGGTCGCTTGCATCAAAGGCCCGAACGGCCTTCCAGTGCCCAAGTGCTTCCTTCTCCGCAGCCCAGTCATTCTTGCCGGGCCAGTTGCGCGCAGTGACGAACACGAACGTGAGCTTTGCTTGCTCTGCCGCTGGGACGGTTCCCAACCGGCCCCTGTAGTCGTGCTCGGCCTTGGCTTTCGGGCGTCGATTGGTGCTCAGCTCCCAACCCGAATCACCATCGGGAATCCACGGAGTCGGCTCGCCGGCTTCGACCCAGCCGTCCCAACCGGCCCGCTGCGCGTTGTCGTACCCGGGAAAATCAACGCGGCGCAGATCGTAGCCCGTTGAATGAATCAATCGGCGAAGCAGCACCGGCAGTTGGGCGCGGGCGTCGTTACCAGCCGCCCAGTCGCTGATTTGCCGAGCGGTGATGGTGAGGAAACTCGGCACGTGGGCCTGTACGGCCAGGCGCCGATCCGCCTCGCGTCGGAGGTCTTGCTTCGACTGCTCTTGGCGGTCCAAGAGTTCCTGCCGGTCGGCGCCGAACGCTTTCTCCAACCGGAGCGCCATGTCGGGAGAGAGCGCGGCGCGGCCATTCAAGAGGTTCGACAAGGCCGGCCGTCCCACACCCAACTGCCTTGCGGCGTCCGTCACCGTCACTCCCTGCGGCAGCACGCGCTGCCTGATGAATTCACCTACGTCCACGGTCGATTCCGATCTGTGACATCAGAGACTACGGCGAAGTGTATTGTGTCGCGCTACACGCGTCAACACGCCTGGGCGCGGGTCTCTGGCACCGGATTCTTAGCGTGTCCGATTCAATTCCAACAGCTCCCACAGGGCGTCTTCCTCTGAGATGTCGGCGGCCCAGCCGTCGCTGCCGGAGTCCTTTCGCGCGCCGCGCTCGAAGCAGTAGTTCTGGCCGGTTGGGTCGGCTTCCACCGGCGTCGGCTCGCCGAGCATGCGGCCGAGGTCGTTGAAGTGCGACTGGGCGACCGCGTTCTCCTTGAGATCTACCGCTTGCCATTTGGCGATGAATGAGTCCGGCGTCATGGGGTCATGGTCTCACCCGCACCCGATTCGCGCCGGGACAGGCCCTCTCCCTTGGGAGAGGGAGTCGGACAAAGGAGTGGCGGGATGGTTACGCAACGGTCACAAGGTTGGGAACCGCGGCGACGCCTATCGAGCTGTACCGTTCTCGAAGCGGTCCAGGCGGAACATCTCGATGTCGTGCCGGGATTGACCGTCCAGCGCCAGTTCAGCCGCGATTTCGCCAACCACCGACGCAAATTTGAACCCGTGCCCGGAACAGGCTGACACCAGGGTCACGTTTGGGTGTCGTGGGTGCGCATCCATGATGAAGTGGCCGTCCGGCGTGCTGGTGAACATGCAGGTCATCAGCTCCAGCGCGCGCCCGTTGGCACCCGGAAAGTAGGGAGCCAGGCACGTGCGCAACAGCGCCTCGTCCGCGTCGTCCGTCGTCCGGTTCAGCGTCTCGGGCGTCACCGCGTGCTGCAGGTGGAACATGCGCCCGAGCTTGAGCCCAGGTGGACCGAAACGCGGCAGACCGTAGAAATACTCCTCGTCGTCCGGTGGCTGCAGCAGCCACACCGGCAGACGGTCCGGTTCGCAGAGGGCCGGTTCATCCGGCTCGAACCACCCGACCACCTGTCGCGTCACTTCGAGCGGCAGATGCAGGTCCGCCAGCAACTCCGCCATCCATGCGCCGGCCGTGAACACGAGCCGCTCGGCTCGGTAAACGCGATGTTCGGTCTGGACCTCCACGCCGTCCGTTGTGGCCTCCCAGCCGGTGATGGCTTCCTGCGTCCGCACCTCCGCCCCGTGCAGGCGAGCCGCCGCCGCGTGCGCCAGAATCGCCCGCTCCGGGAGCAAGAACCCCGCCGACGGGTCGTGCACGCCGATCATGTCGTCCGAGAGTCGAACGGCGGGAAACCGCCGCGCGACCTCGGCGGCGTCGAGCACCTCGTGCTCCAGCCCATAGCGTTCGGCGGCCAACAGCGCGCCGCGCACCACCAGCGCATCGGGCCGTCCCAGCGAGAGACCGCCCGAGTGGATAAACAGCGTCTCGCCGCTGACTTCCTCGAGTTCGCCCCACAGCGTCTGGGCTCGCTGCACCAGCGGCACGTACCCGGGCGCGTTGTAGTACGCATGCCGCATGATGCGGGTGTAGCCGTGGGAGCTGCCCTGGTCGTGCGCGAGGTCAAACTGCTCCAGCGCCAGCACGCACACGCCCCGGCGCGCCAGGTGAAAGGCCGTGGCGCTGCCCATGGCGCCCACGCCGACTACGATGACGTCCCAATCAGACACGCGGGCAGTGCCTCCAGCGCTCACAATCCGCCCGCATTGTGCGAAAGGCCCCACGGATGAGCCAGCCGCTGCGAGTGGTGCTGTTGGGCACCGGAACGCCCGACCCGCGACCGCATCGCGGCGGGTCGTCCACCTATGTCGGCGTAGGCGACGCCGGCGCGGTGTTCGATCTGGGGCCTGGGGCGACGCGGAACCTCGCGGCGGCGGGCATCGACCTGGCCACGATTGGCCATGTGTTCTTCACCCACCTGCACTTCGATCACTCCACCGACTACGCGCACTTCGCGCTGTCGCGCTGGGACCAGGGCGCCGGACGCGGCGACGACCTCTCCGTCTTTGGCCCGCGACCGCTGGAGCGCATGACGGAGCGCCTGTTCGGCCATGACGGCGCCTTTGCCCCCGATCTCGTCGCGCGCACCAACCATCCCATGAGCTTGCAGGCCTTCCGCAATCGCGGCGGTGTGATGCCCCGCCGGCGCCCGCGGATTGACGTTCGAGAGCTCGCCGTCGGGGATACGGTCGTAACTGACGGGTGGACGGTTCGCGTGGGGCACGCCCAGCACGCGCAGCCCTACCTCACCTCACTGGCCTACCGGCTCGACGCCGAGGGCGGCTCGATTGTCATCTCCGGGGACACGCGCCCGTTGCCGGAGATCGTCGAGCTGGCGCGCGGGGCCCACACGCTCGTCCACATGGCCATGGAGGTCGACGCCTCGCGCGACCAGTGGCCCGACATCTACTCGGCCTGCACCACGGCCCGCGGCGCCGGCAAGATCGCCGGCGCCGCGGGCGTCCAGCGACTGGTGCTGGTGCACGTCATGACCGAAGCCGACGACCCGGCGTACATGCAGGCGATGGTGGACGAAGCGCGCGAGGTCTTCGACGGCTGCGTCATCGGCGGCGCCGACGGTCTGTGCCTGTCGTTTCCCGAGCCTGCCTAGCGCGCCCCGGTAGCCGCCTCGATCAGCCGCTCGGGCAGTGTGTCCCTTGGTCGCGGCTCCACGACCTCCAGGTTGCGCCGCGAAGCCTCCTCGGCAAGCCACTGGCCGAACAGCCACTTGCCTCTGACCTCGGCTTGAAGTTCAGCTTGTGTCCGGCCCGCAACCCAGCTGCCGCCGCGAGCCACCAGGGCGGCCCGAAGCGCTGATTCGTCCGGTTCCACGATGAACGCCGCGCGTATCCAGGCCGCGCGTTCGAGCATTGATGGGCGAGCAAGCAGCGACGGCAATGCGCCATCCCCCTCGATCACGATGGGGATTTGCTGGTCGACATGGTTTTCCACGATCGCCTCGAGCGGGGCCGACATGACGCCGCCAACGTCGATGAGAGCGGCGCACTGCTCCTCGGGCGTGCGATTCCTAAAGTCTGGCCGCTTGTCGGCGTACAACGACTCCGTTCCCTTGGGAAGCGTCACATCAGCCCGTTGGAACGCGAGCCGCACGTCGTCGACCATTAGCCACGGCACGCCCAGCGACAGCCCGATGCGCTCCGCGGCGGTGGTCTTCCCGGCCGCCGAATGCCCTCCGATCAGGAGAACGAGCCAGTCATAGTCCCACCCCGCGCCACTGGCATCGAACAACTGTTCACTCCTCAGGGACGGTCAATGCTCGCGACATCGTCAAGGGATCAACGGGGTCGGGGGCGCGAGCCGATGGTCCCGAATGGAATGGGCCGCCGGCTACGCCGCCCGGGCCTTCGCTACCAGACCTCGTCCTTGGCGTAGAGCGACTTCGCCGGCCCGATCAGCTTGGGATCGGGCTTGGGAACGCGCCGGGCGACGTCGGGGTCGTACTCCAGATTCCGCAGCACGAAGCGCATGCAGTTCAGCCGGGCGCGCCGCTTGTCGTCGGACTTGACAACCGTCCACGGCGAAGCCTTCGTATCGGTTCCCGCAAACATCACCTTCTTGGCCTCGGTGAAGTCGTCCCACAGCGGCAGCGACCGCCTGTCCACGGGGCTCAGCTTCCACTGCTTGAGGCTGTCTTGGGCGCGGGACACCACGCGCCTGAGTTGCTCCTCCCGGCTCACCGAGAACCAGAACTTGAACAGCCGCAGGCCGTCGCTGATCAACATTTGCTCGAACAAGACGGTGTCGCGCAGGAAACGCACCGTCTCGGCCGGCGTGCAGAAGCCCAGCACCGGCTCGACTACCGCCCGGTTGTACCAGGAGCGGTCGAAGAACACGATCTCTCCCTCGGATGGGAGGTGCTGCACGTAGCGCTGGAAGTACCACTGGCCGCGCTCCCGCTCGGAAGGGGCCGGCAGCGCAACAACCGTGGCGCCACGGGGGTTGAGGTGCTCCATGAAACGCTTGATCGTGCCGCCCTTGCCCGCGGCGTCCCGCCCCTCGAACAGCAGCACGACGCGCTGCCCGGTCTCCTTGACCCACTTCTGCATCTTGAGCAGCTCGACCTGCAGCGCGGCCTTCCGACGTTCGTACGCCCGCCGGCCCATTTTGGTGTCGTAGGGGTATGAGTCGCTGATGATCTCGCGACGCCCGGCGCGCTCCACTTTCCGCAGGATTTCCTTGGGAATCCCTTTCGTGGGAATCAGGAGACCAGTGTCATCTCGGACTGCGGTTGCGGTTGCCATGCGAATACCCTATTTCCGCGTCTCACACCCGTCAATTTCCAATTCGAACTTTGAATGACTAGGTTGGGTGAACCTGTGCCATGCACCACGGCGCTCGCCTCGACCAGTGGCCGAGAGTCACAACGGGTCGACGCCTGACCAGTCGAGCCCGCCCCTCTCACGCTACAGCGCCGCCAACACCTCGCGCTGGCGCGCCAGCCGCTCGGACCGCGCCTCGGCGAAGCGCTTGATGCCGGCGTGGATCGAGTCGGCGTCGAGATTCGCCTCCGCGATCACGTCCGGCTCGGTTCCGCCGGTCAGCCACTGGTTGTCCCAGTCGGACCACAGGGAGTACTCATCGGTCAGCGGCCCCAGGTCGCGCACCGGCGGCATGCGCCGCGTGCCCGTGGATACCACCATCGCGTCATAGCGCGCTCCGGCCGGAATGAGGTGGTCGCGATAGGCCTGCGGCTGGCGTTCGAAGAGCTCCTCGCTCACCACGGCGATCACTCGCACGTTCACGCCCTCGGCTTCAAGCTGCGGCAGCACGCGCATCAAGTTGACCGTCGAGTTCGAACCTTGCACGAACACCGTGCCCTGCGGCTCGCTGCCCGCGTCCCAGTCGCGGATCAGATACATCCCCTTGGCCGCCGCCAACGGATCGGAGTCGGCGAATCCGGCGCGGTCGGCCACCGGAAAGTCGGGTCGCGCCACCTCGATGGTGATGAGCCCAACCTTCGGATCGCGTGCCGCCAGTGACGCCGCCGCGAAGTAGCCCGGGGCCACGTCGTTGTAATCCCAGAAGCTCAAGTTGATGGCCTGGTCGCGCGGGAACAGCTTCCACACCTGCGGCGCGAAGATGCCGAAGTGCGTGCGCGCGTCCGCGGCGGTCTCCGGCCCGGAGTGCCCGGCCAGAATGTGCAGCACGCCCATGCGAAACGGGCTGTCCTGGTTCTGCTGGCTCCAGACGCGCGCCGGCAGATACATCAGCGGCGTGAATGCGCCGTAGGTGCCGCTCAGGGCCCAGACACCGGCGTGGCGGTCGGGGTCGAGCGACGCGGACTGGCTCACCAGCCCGATCGCCGACGAGGCGTTTCCGGCCTCCTCGATCGGCGCCTTCATGCGGGTGCCCAACGGGTTGTCCACCGGGTCGTAGTGCCCCCACAGCGCGCCCTTCTCGACGTTGATCGAGCTGGACAGGTCGGCGGCCAGGGTGATGAAGCGGTTGTCCGTGACGTAGTTGACCCACTTGATCAGCTCGGAGATGGCGCGCCGGGTGCCGGCAACGTCGCCCGGCTTCTTGGCCAGCTCGATGTCCACCGTCGCCGTCTCGCCGGTGAGCTCGTTGGTGACCTCGACCGACTGCGGCTCGAGCGGAATGTTATCCGGACACAGCCGCTCGTCCATGAACGGATTGATCGTCGGATCGATGCGCAGTGGCAGGTTGTCATTCAGCGAGTCGCCGATCTCGACCAGCCGATCCGCCAGCCAGTCGCCCAAACCGTTCTGGTTGAGCACCGACATCGCCACGTCGATGTTGGTCTTGAACTGGATCAGGCGCTCGCGCTCGTCGGCCACCGGGCCGTCGCGGATGCCGTCAAACTCCACGCCGTAGCGCCGCTCGAAGGTCTCGGCCAGCGCCACGAAGTAAGGCTCGTTCATCTTCAACTCGTAGGGATGGCTGTGATAGCCGACGAGCTGGTCGCCGAACCCGGGCACGTGTCCGTTGTCCGCGGCCGGCCACCACCCCTTGGTCGTCGTCCCAACCAGGATGATCGGGCGGCGGTCGTTCGGATCCCACTCTTCCATCGCCCGCAGGGCCGCCATGATCTGGTCGTAGTCGTTGCCGTTCTCCACCGAAATCACATTCCAGCCGTAGGACGTCCACTGGTCCTCGATCACGTAGCCCTGGGTGAGAGACGGGTCGATGACGCCGCCGACGAGCGAATCGTCGATGCCGGCGTTGTTATAGGACAGCAACACGCGCAGCCGCTTGCCCACCTGCTGCGCCAGCGCCTGGGTCTTCAGCTCCTGCGCGTGGCCCTCGGTCATGGCGAACTCGCCCTCGAGCGCGATCACCTTGAGCGAGTCGTCGGCGCCGACGAAGTCCCAGAAGGCCGCCTTGCCCGCCGCCGTGGCGACGCCGATACCGGAAGGGCCGCCGTTGACGTCGTTGGTCAGGTCGGTGGTCTCGGAATGACCGGCGAGCGAGCGAATGCCGCGGATCTTGGCCTGTGCGAAAAGCGGGTGGTCCTCCAGCCCGTGGTCCTGCAGCAGCGTGTCCAGGGCGCCGCGTCCGCGGCGGAACCCCAGCGCGTCGATCGGCAGCATGCCCACGTTGGGGTCCACGGCGTAGCGGTCGTCGCCCGTCGCCGCGTGCTTCTGGGCCATGGCCTCGCCCATGATCATCCAGAGGGCGTAGGCCGTGGGGATGTTGTGGCCCCCGGCCAGCATGAAGCGGTCGCAGAACGGGTGCTTGGGCCGGCGGTAGTCGTAGCGCAGGGCGCCGTTCTCGGGTCCGCCCAGGTGCAGCGCCACGTTGTACGGCGTATAGGCCAGCGGCCCGCCGAAGTGCCCGGTCTGGGCGTAGTTGCCCAGCAGCACCAGCGTCATCGCGGTCATGAACCCGACGTCTTCGATCCGCTCGCGGTCGTCGGCGGGGACTTCGACCGTGTCGTCGATCGTCACCGTCTGCACCGCGCTCGCGCGGGCGGTGACGCTTTGGCTGCCGTTGCTGTGCGCCATCAATCGCTGCTCCTTGGGAGTCGAGGCCGGGGATAGCGGTTTATGTGGCAGCCCGAGGGCTGCCGGCTGCTGAACAAGCGTACCGAATCGCCCAAATCTGGGGAATCCGCCAGGCACTTCAGTCCGCGACACCACTTCCCGCGACTCACGCTCGTTGGATTCTCTCCCGCAATGCCCCCTGAATTTCCGGTCGCGGTCACCGGCGGTGTCCCGGGGCAGACCTAGCGTAGGCGGGAGCTAGCCTGTGATTCCCCGCCTCAGGGCGACCACCACATGCTGTGGTACAGGATTCAGCCACTGCAATATGCTGTGGCCACCCACCGCAAATTGCGATACTATGCCTGTTCCTATCGGCCTAGGCCGAACATCCAGCACACCGCGTGCAAGACAAGGGGTGTGCGCCATTCGAGGTTAGAGTATTGATGACTCAGGAATCATCTGACAACGGCAATCGGCGTCGACGCCGATTGATCGGCGAGCTGGAGAAGCACCGTCAAAGCAAAGTGGTCGCATACACCATCAGTGATAGAGAAAATGCTAGCGCTCAAATCGGCGACGATGCTGTGAGGCCACTCTATGATCACTTTAGGCGCATTGGAAAGGTAAGTAAAGTTGATCTACTCATCTACTCCCGCGGCGGATCGACTGATACACCTTGGCGAATAGTCTCACTTGTCCGTGAATTTGCAGATGAATTCGCAGTTCTTATTCCCTACCGAGCTATGAGTGCAGCTACCATGATCGCACTAGGTGCCGATGAAATTGTAATGTGCCCCAAAGGTGAGTTAGGACCTATCGATCCACAGCTAAAGCAAATCCACTCAAGTCCGGATGGCGAAAGAACGCAAGAAGAGATATCTGTTGAGGACATCATGGCTTATGTCCGGTTCTTGAAGGACGAGGTCGGTCTATCTGATCAGAATGTCCTGGGAACTCAGGCAGCATCACTCACGGATAAATTATCACCTCAGATCCTTGGCAAAATATATCGCGGCCATTCGCATATTCGCTCAGTTGCAAGGAAGCTTCTCGAGGCTCACAGCTCGAAATTTGAAATTGATGGCCCTGCTATAGATGTAATTGTAGATACACTGGCTGAGAAAACGTTTGAGCATGGTCACGCAATTGGCAGACGCGAGGCGCGTGAGATTGGTCTGAATATTGTTGAACCAGATAAAGTCTGCGAGGACCTAATATGGAACATCTTCGAAGAATACGAAAGTCTGTTTTGTCTAGATAGTCCGATTGATCCTCATACATTTATACCTGATAATCAAGAAGAGCGTATTGAGCCTCTGGTGATGGCGTGTATTGAATCTTTGGCTTTAGCTCATCATTTCACAGCTGAACTCAAGGGACGCCATCAGAGAAACATGCCGCCTCAGCTAAACCTAAATCTCAATGTTCAGTTGCAGATGCCGGCAGGAATAGACCCTTCAACTATGCCTGTTGAGCAACAGGCACTTCTCCAGGAGTTGGTGCGAGCGGCACAGATTCAAGCGGAGCAGGCTGTGCAAGAGCAGATTTCCCAGCAAGCGCCGATTGTTGGGTTCTCGGGGCAGATACAGCGTACTGGGTGGCGGGAGCTTGGGGGCTGGGCTGCTTAGGCGCGAAAGAATGGCACCGGCGACGAGACAAAGTGGGTAAGTGTGGTGCCGCCGTCAATGATGCGAACCCGAGGGCGCTGGTCGGGGCGGGGGGCTTTCGGGGTTGGCGCCAAGTAAAGCTCAGTTGCAATTTCGGAGCTTCCGAATGGCACGATGGTGACCGAAACCCTTCTCCGAGCCAATTCACCTTGGCCTACTACATGCCGCATGGTTTCACCTTTCAGGCCACCGGCGGTCTAGGCAACGATACATTCCGAAAGGCGCGGCCCGACTCCGGGAAGCGATATTTCGGGCTTGAGGCTGCACAGATGAACTCGGCGGTACCCAGCCTAGGCCGATCACGTTTGGGCAACGACCTAGGAGCAATATGATAGATGTAGGGCCTTAGGAAGTCCATACTCAAATAGTATACAACCCTGCAACGAACTGCAAGCGGTGAGTCGAAATCGAAAATAAAGCTACATAATCCGACATAAACCCAGTCTACGATGTGGAATGAGCTGTTATTTCGTAGCACGGGCATTTCGCTCGCGCCTAGTCAAGCTCAGGTAGTTTCGCTCCGTGGATTGATGGCTCCGCCGCCAGTATCCGTCGCAGGCGCGCCACTGATTCCTGACCTTCGGAGCCCAGCCCGAGTATGTCGCGCACGAGTACCCGGTCCAACTCGATACGTGCAGAGTCCACCGCGCAGCGGTGGAAGGACTCGAACTCAACGTTCGCCAGTTCGCGCCAGGCGCCGTTCGCGGCATCCAATTGCCACGAGTCCAGTTTGCAGACGTTTAGCGTCGGCAACTCGCGAATCAACGTCCGGCTGCCTTGTCCGCGCCCAAATTGTGATGGGTTGGCGCGGCTGGCATGGCAGAGCATCCCAAATGTCGAGTTGCACCAGAGCGCAAGCGCGGCCTCCATGACCTCACGTAGCTCGCCCGCGTCGTCATTGAGTTTGAGCGTGTGCCAAGCGCGCACGCCCAAAGTGCGTTCGAAGGTTCGCACGGCGGCGACTCGCTGTGAGTTGTACCGAACATCCGGTGTCAGGTGCAGGTTCCCGGCTGCGGTCCAAACCCGGGCATGGTCGCGGCCGGGCTTGGGCGAAAGTCGCGCATTGGGGTCGGTACCCAGCGAACGATGCACCGCCTCGCGCTGTTTCCAGATAGCTGGGTACTGCGCTAGTCCATCGTAGCCGTGGAAAGCGTCGAACACGCCGATCGAGTCCTTACGAATTTGCCCATGGTGAGGACTCACGGTGGCGATGGACTCAACTTGCGCGATGGGGATCGCACTCACAGCGCGGGTTCCGTCTGCGGACCAAATGAGACCGTTCGCAAGTGCCAGGGCACGTTGCCCAATCTCGGCAGAGCGCCACCGCACTCCGGGCACCGGAGCGCGGTCGATTGGCGAGTCCACCAGCTCTCCCCAGATTTCCCCGCCGACCACCAGCGGGTTGCCTCCAACTGGTGGCCCGTCCACGCGCTGAACAGCGGGCACTGAGCGCACCGCATTCAACACGGCGAGCGCGTCGGTAACCTGCATCGGCGACTTCCACAAGTTCACGCAGGTCACTCGACGCGGCGGCAGCTCGTCAGTCCGTAGGCGGCGTGCAACCAACAGCACTTCGGCGATGTCCGTGTCCTCGGACAGCGATTGGTTCTTGGGGTCATGCACCGCGAGGATGTAACTCACCGCATACCGCGATGTCAGGAGTTCCCGCATCCCGGACCAGGCGCTCCCTGCAACCGCCGCCATCGGCAACACCACGGCGATATGTCCGTTTGATTGCACCAGACGGTCTGCCAGCGCAAGGAAGGCCGACGCCAGGCCCACCCGCTGGTTTGCCGGCGTCCCCTGACAGGCCCGCACAAGGGCGCGTGACATCTGCCGCTCGACAGACGGCTCTCGGAACGACCCGAATACCGTCGTGTACGTGTCGGACCCGTCGCCAGGGCCTTCGTGCCGGGTATACGGCGGATTCATGATGACTAGATCAGCTCTGGGCCGCTGCGCACTGGATGCTTCTTCGCCTGCGAGCCCGCTTACCTGTTCTCCCGCGCCTGAAAATAGAGAGTCGAGACGGTCGCGTGTGAGCCAGTCCAACGACCCCAACCGCGCCCCGTTCACATCGTCGAAGCCTAGCGGCAGCGTATGCAGGTTCATCCGCCGAAATGCGACCGACGGCGACATCGCGGCCAACGTCGCTGCCGTGAGGTGAATGGCGGCTTGAACAACGTCTGCGCCGTGAATCACGTCTTCGATTAGCAGTTGATGCAGTTGGGTATCCGGCAGGTTTCTGGCCAGTCCCGCACGGCGTGCGTTGTCCGCCAGTTGGTGGTATGCGGCCATTAGCAGCGTTCCGGTGCCGCAGGCGGGATCGATGACAGTGAGATCCCGTATGGATTCCGGGTTGCGCCAATCCACGTCGGGCCATTGCGACGAATCGAGCGCAAGCCCAGCAAGGAGTGTCGCCGTCGGGATTTTCGTGTAGAAGGCGGCCAGGAATTTTCGGTCGGCGATGAGCCGGTTGAATATTCGTCCCGCAAGGTCGTGGCGGCGTGTGGCGGCCAGCCCCAACAGACGCTCGGCCGTCAGCGCGCAGCGATCCAGGAAATCCGAGGCGAGTTGCGTCGGGAGTTCTTCCACCACATCCCGTGCCATACGGAAGATTGGGAAGTAGTCGATGGCGAGAATCGCGTCCCAGGCGCTTGTCAAGCGGTTCTTGGAAGTGTGACCGTCCCAGCGGAGCGTGCTGACTGGACGTATGCCCGGTTCGAATTCGGCCAAGCGCTCGTGAAACATCATGGCGTTGATGACGACGAGCGCTCCCATGTTCGCGACCTCGTCGCCGGGTGCCGTCAAAAACACCTCGGCTACCCGCGGCAGCGTCGCCGGTGACGCGAATAGCCGAGCGCCCGCTGCCCGGGCGCCCTCGTCTAACTGTTCAACTGCTTCATCCAGGTCGTCGACTGGCGCTTCGGCGCTACGTACGGCCTGCGCTAGTTCATCAACGCTCCCGCGAATCTGCGGACCCGAGGTTCCGTCTCCGCGCCACTCCTGCCAGTCCAGGGTTGCAACGGCTAGCCTGCTACCTAGTTGGGCCTGGGGAACTCTCCGAAGGTCTTCAGGCACCGACACGGCAAAGGCTACGGCAACGGTCTGGCCCTGAATCTCCATTCCTAGCCGAGAGAGCGCGTCAGCGTGCACGCTGCGCGCCGGTGCATACTCCGTCTCGACGGCTATCGGCCCGCTGTCGACCAGGACGAGCACATCGGGCCGTCCACTGTCTGAGTGGGTCGATTCAGGCTCAGCTTGGAGCCCCGCTCGCTTGTGGAACAAATCCGCCAACGCCGCGTTGACCACGCTTTCATGCTTGCGGCCGGACGAGATTGCGGACATTTGAGTGGGTTGCTATCACCTGATGCGCGACGGTCTTCGGGCCAGTGTGCCAGCAAGTGAGGCGTGTCCCGCATAGTATTGTCGCGCGCGACTGCGTACGTGGATGCTCCTGGCCGCTTCGTCAGTTTCAGGCGGCCGTCAGAAGTTCCCGCAGACCCTCGGGATACAACGGACCGTCGAGCGGCTCGGAAAGGTCAAGCCAAACGGCTTCGATGCGTTTTCCGCTTGACTCCATCCCATGGATGAGCTCGGCGCCGTAGAGCGACCGGTCCACGAATTGCGCCTCGAAGAGAAACTCGATCTGGTGCGCGTGCTCACCGTCCCGCTCGAAGATGTTTTCGACGGTGGTCAGATGCCGCACCTGCTCGATTTCCGCCTCGATCTCCTCCAGGATCTCTCGCTTGACGGCCTGCGCCGCCCGCTCGCCGAACTCGATCGCGCCGCCCAACGGTCGGTAGTAGTGTTCGCCGTCGGGCGCGGTGTACCGCCGCACCAGCAGACGCGAGCCGTCGCGAATCACCGCCAGCGCGACCGGGCGAATGCGGGACCGGGACTTTCGCTTCTCAGACATCGGCACACCGCCTGGTAGGTCCGGCCGGCGCCGCGGCCACTTCGCGCCCACGCCGGGCGCGCCGTGGTGACCGGACCGGTCCTATGGCGCGCCGTCCGGTGGAGGCGGCGGACCGTCGGCCAAGTAGTCGAGGCTGAGCGCCGTGCGGACCTGCTCGACCAGCGCCTCGCCGCGGCGCTTGGTCGCGGCCGTGCCCGCAGCCAGCACGTCGCGCACGTCGTCGGGACGCGCGGCCCAGTGCTCCCGCCGGTCGCGAATCGGCGCCAGGAACGCATTCATGGCGTCGAACAGCCGGTCCTTGACCTCGACGTCCCCCACCCGGCCGGTTCGATAGCGGGCCTTCAGGTCGTCCACCTCGTCCGTATTCGGATTGAAGGCGTCGTGATACATGAACACCGGATTTCCCTCCACGGTGCCCGGATCGGTGGCTCGCAGCCGCTTGGGGTCGGTGAACATGCTGCGCACCTTGGCCCGCAGCGTTTCCTCCGAGTCCTTGAGGAAGATCGCATTGCCGGCCGAGGTGCCCATCTTGCCCTTGCCGTCGATGCCGACCAGACGCGGCACCGCACCGATCCGCGCCTCGGGTACCACGAAGGTGTCCCCGAACCGCCGGTTGAATCGAATGGCGATGTCGCGCGTCATCTCGATGTGCGGCAGCTGGTCGTCGCCAACCGGCACCAGGTGCGCCAGCGGCAGGAGGATATTGGCGATCTGCATGACGGGATAGTTGAAGAAGGCCACGGGCACCGACTTGGTCGTCGCTTCCAGGTCCGCCAGCTCGGCCTTCAGCGTCGGATTGCGCTGCAAGTGGCCCAGCCCCAGAAACCAGCTCAGGTGCAGCGTGAGCTCGGCAAACTCCGGCACGCCGCTCTCGATGACGAAGTGCGACTTGTCTGGATTCAACCCCACGCCCAGCCAGTCCAGCGTCACTTCCCACAGCCCCCAGCGAATCCACGGCAGATTGTCGGCATAGTCCGAGACCTGGTAGTCCGCCAGCAGGAAGAACGACTCGTACTCGTCCTGCAGCTCCAACCACTGCGAAAACGCCCCGGCGTAGTGGCCCACGTGGGACGGCCCCGAGGGGCGCAGCCCGGTCAGGATGCGGCGGCGTTCAGCGGCGGGGGTGTTGGCAGGCTCCGACATGCGGCGTGACCTTGAGGGCGAATGGGAACAGCCCATAGTGCCACTGGCAACTGCCCCAACGCGCCGCGTGGTCTACCGGACCAGCTTGTTGACCCCGTTCAGTCCGGCGACCTTGTAGGCCTCGGCGAACGTCGGATAGTTGAAGATCGTTTCCACGAAGTAGTCGATGGTGCCCTCGAGCTGCATGACCGCCTGGCCGATGTGCAGCAGCTCGCTGGCCTGGTTGCCGAAGATGTGGACGCCCAAGACCTTGCGCGTGCCCGGGTCGAACAGGAGCTTCAGAATGCCGAAGTCGTCGCCGATGATTGCCCCACGCGCAATCTCCTTGTACCGCGCCACGCCGCTTTCGTAGGCCGCCCCTTCCAGCGTGAGCTGCTCTTCGGTCTTACCGACCAGGGCAATCTCGGGAATGGTGTAAATGCCGATGGGCAACTCGTCGTCGATGCTGGGGCAGTCCAAACCCAGGGCGTGGCGTGCGGCCAGGCGGCCCTGCTCGGCCGACGTGGACGCCAGCGCGGGCTGTCCGATTACGTCGCCCACGGCATAGATGTGCTCCTGCTCCGTCTGAAAGAACTTGTTGACTTTCACCCGTCCGCGGTCGTCGGCGGCCAGCCCGGCGGCGTCGAGATTCAGCAGTCCCGTGGCGCCGCGGCGTCCGATGGAGTACATCACCACGTCACTGACCGTGCGGGCGCCGGTTTCGAGCACCGTGACCGGACGGCCCCTGGGATCGAACTCCACGTTTTCCACCCGATGCCCGAGGCGCATCGTGATGCCGTCCTCGCGCATGCGGAACTTCAGCGCTTCGCCAATCTCCTCGTCGACGATGTCGAGCAGTTCCTTGCGCCCGTCGATCAGTGTCACCGCGACGCCCAGCGTGGCAAAGATGCTGGCGTACTCCGTGCCAATGATTCCGCCGCCCACCACGGTCAGCGACTTTGGAATCCTTGGCAGGTCCAGGATGCCGTCGCTGTCGACGACCCGCTCCTGGTCGAAGGGGATGTGCGCCGGCCGCGACGGGTTCGACCCGGTGGCCAGAATGACCTTGTCGGCGCGAACCTCGATGATGGAGTTCTCGGTATGAATCGCGAGCATGTGGGGATCAACGAAGTGCGCGACGCCGTTGAGCAGCTCCACGTCGTTGCGCAAAAAGCCGTCGCGGACCACGTCCACCTCGGCCTGAACGACCTGGGCCGTGCGCAGCAGCAGATCGTGCATGGTCACGTCGGCCATCACGCGGTAGGACTCGCCGTAGAACGAGCGCTGGCCGATGCCGGTCACATGGATCACGGCCTCGCGCAGGGTCTTGGAAGGAATCGTGCCGCGATGGACCGCCTGCCCGCCGACGTAACGTTGGCGATCGATGGCGGCCACGCGCTTGCCGCCCTTGGCGGCCTGAATCGCGGCGCGCCGTCCCGCCGGTCCCGTGCCGATGACCACAATGTCGTAGTGCGGCTTGTCGTTCGACGGGCCGCCGGAGCCAAGGCCTTGAGAGTTCTGCACGCGCACAAACCGTATGCCCCAACAGTTCCGCAGGCATCGTAGCGTGACAATCGTTGAGGTAGGTATGGCCTCGACTGCGCGGAGTGGGTGGACGAGCTTGTGACGACGCATTGGCGCCGTGTGCCGGTTTCTCTGAGTGCACGGCGTGCCGCGGCTATGGTCGGGCTCGCGGTAGCGCTGCTGACAGGTGCCTGCGGCCCGGTTAATGACGACGAGATCACCGTCTATGCCGCGGCCTCCCTCCGGGATGCGTTTTCCGAAATTGCCCGGAAGTTCGAGGAAACTCGATCAGACGCGCGAGTGGTGCTCAACTTCGCGGGCTCGCAGGTGCTGCGGGCGCAGATCGAACGCGGGGCTCCGGCCGATGTCTTCGCCTCGGCGGACGACGTCCACGCACGGCAATTGGAGGCGGCCGGACTGCTGGCGGCCCTGCCGCGCACCTTCGCCGAGAACGCGCTGGTGCTCGCCGTGCCGGCAGGCAATTCACGTGGGATTGCGCAGCTGACCGACGTGGCCGCGCCGGACGTGCGCCTCGTCATGGGCATTGCGGACGTACCGGTCGGACGGTATGCCCGCGCGGCGTTGGAACGCTATGCCGGGGCGATTGGACGCGACGATTTCGTGGGAGCCGTCCTCGACAATGTGGTCTCATTCGAGACAAACGTTCGCCACGTGGCGGCGAAGCTGGAGTTGGGCGTGGTGGATGCCGGGTTCGTCTATCGCACCGATGTCCTCGCGTCCGACGGCGCGCTGGTCGAGATTCCGCTCCCTCCGGATGCGGTGATCGCGGCGCCCTATCCGATTGCGCTGACGAAGCGCGGAGCCGGCCGAGAGGCCGCGACGGCCTTTGCCGACTTCGTGCATTCACCCGCCGGCCAGCGCATGCTTACGTCGCACGGCTTTCGGCCCGCCGGCTGAAACTCGCCGAGGAATCTCCGAAATGCGGCGCGCCCAGTCCCTCACGTGGAGCAGGCTTGCCCTTGCCGCGTCCGCCGCGATCCTCGTTGCCTTTATCGGCATCCCCGTGGGGGCATTGATCGCCCGCGGGTTCATCCAGGGCGACGTGCTCGCGGCGCTGCGCAGCCCGGTGGCCACCACTGCCCTCTTGCTGTCGCTGGCCACCTCGGCCATTGCCGTCGCCGTGGCCGTGGTGCTGGGGACGCCGGCCGCCTATCTGCTCGCGCGTCATCCCTTCCCCGGGCGAAGCATCGTCGACACTCTGATCGATCTGCCGGTGGTGCTGCCGCCGGTCGTCGGCGGGCTGGCGCTGCTCGTGGCGCTTGGTCGCCATGGAGTCATCGGCGGCCCGCTGGACGCCGCCGGCGTGGACGTGGCGTTCACCACCGGGGCGGTGGTCCTGGCGCAACTTTTCGTCGCCGTTCCGTTCTACATTCGCGCCGCGCGTGCCGGATTCGAGAGTGTCGACCGCCGGCTCGAATCCGTCTCGGCAACGCTTGGCGCAGGCGGATGGCGCACGTTCAGGCGAGTAACGGTGCCCTTGGCGCTGCCGTCGCTGATCGGCGGCGCGGTGATGTGCTGGGCGCGCGCCCTGGGCGAGTTCGGCGCCACGATCATGTTTGCCGGCAATGTCTTTGGCCGCACCCAGACAATGCCGCTGGCCATTCTCGAAGCGATTGAGACTGACGTGGACGCGGCGCTGGCCATCGCCATTGTCCTCATCGCCCTGGCCTTCGCCGGGCTGCTGGTCTTCAAGGGACTGGCGCGGCTCGGAGGACGGGTCCTGTGATTCGGGCCGACATCCGCACTACCGTCGGCAGCTTCGACCTCGCGGTCGAGCTCGCGGTGGATCGCGAGATCACGGTGCTCTATGGGCACTCGGGCGCGGGCAAGACGCTGACCCTGGAGGCCATCGCAGGTCTGCTGACTCCCCGACAGGGTCGAATCACGCTGCACGACCGGGTCATGTTCGACAGCGCGAACGGCGTCAACGTGCCGCCGCAACGGCGCGACCTCGGCTACCTGGTGCAGAGCTACGCGCTCTTTCCGCATCTGACCGTGGCGCAGAACATCGCCTACGGCCTCGGACATGTCCGCCGTTCCGAGCGGCGCGAGCGAGTGGAGAGCTTCGCGCGCATGTTCGGCGTGGACGACCTGCTCCGGCGTCGTCCCGCGCGCATCTCGGGCGGCCAGGCCCAGCGCGTGGCCTTGGCGCGCGCGCTGGTGCGCGAGCCGCGGGTGCTGCTCTTGGACGAGCCGTTCGCCGCCGTTGACTCGAGCAACCGCCGCACCATGCGGCGGGAACTCCGGCAGCTCGCCCAGCGCCTAGACCTGAGCGTGGTCATGGTCACCCACGACCTCACCGAGGCCTACAACGTGGGAGACCGGCTGGCGGTCATCGATCGCGGACGCGTGCTGCAAGCGGGACCCCGCGACGAGGTCTTCCACCGCCCCGCCACGGCGCGCGCCGCGGAGCTGCTCGGCGTGCAGAACGTCCTGCCGGGCCGGGTCGTGGGCACTAACGGCGACCGCGTCCACGTCGCGACCGGGCTCGGCATGGTCGCGGCAATGGTCGAATCCCGCCCCGCAACCGATCATGTCCAGCTCGCCGTCCGCGCCGAGCAGATCATCCTGGAGCGGCCCGACCGGCCCTCGACCGAGCGCGAGAACCGCTTCCAAGTCACCATCATCGACGAGGCCGCGTTTGGCTTCTCGCACACGCTGGTCGTGCGAGTCGACGACGCCGCGTCAGGTGCGCCAACCCTGGAGATCGACGTCCCGGCGCATCCCTACCAGGTGCTCAACGTCCCCGCCCACCGCGACTGGCGCATCCACATCCCGCCGGAGGCAGTGCACGTCATCGTGGAGTAGCAGGGCGCAGATTCCTCGATGGATTCGGAAGCGCCACGGTGGTACCGTACAAAATACGAACAAGCGATAGGAGCCAGCGTGGGCGAGTTCTCGCATCTAGTTGAGACCAGCGGTGACGGCCTGCCGGTCTCGGACTACCGACAGCACACTCTGCAGAAGCTTGCGACCGTGCGCTACTACCTCGAAGCGTTCAATATCGCGTGCACACGCACGAAATGGTTTGGCGGATGGACGTTTGTGGATACGTTCGCTGGTTCTGGCCTCGTGCAGGTTCGCGACACCCAAAGGTTCTTCGAAGGATCTGCGCTGATTGGACTTCGAAGTGGGGCGTCTGTTGTCCACGCCATTGAGTTTGAGCAGGCCAATGTCGATGCGCTCAGACAGCGTGCGACGGATCGCGGCATCGGTGGCCGACTCCAAACACATCCGGGAGACGCCAACACTGTCGCTCCACGTATCCTCGCCAACATTCGACCACGGACTCCTGTGTTCGTGCTTCAGGATCCGGAGAGTATGGAACTCAAGTGGTCGACCGTCGAAGCCGTCGCAAGGGCCAATCAGGGAAGGCGCAAACGCAAGCCCGAACAGCTCATCAACTTCACCGACGGAGTTCTGAGACTCTTCTGGACTAAGCAGCGAATTGCGCCAGCGAACCAAGATCGCCTTGACAGCTACTTTGGTACCGGTGCTTGGCGCGATATCGTCGAGAGCCGCAGGGCGGGTCGCTTGGAATCATGGGGGACGATCCAAGCTGCTGTGGACCTCTACAAGAAGCGACTTCGCGATGACGTCGGATACTCGCACGTGCTTGATCAAGAAGTGCGCCGCGACATGGTGACGCGCGGTCAGCGCGCCTATCACCTTATCTTTGCAAGTGACCACCCTGCTGCTCGCGGGATCATGACGGACGCATTTGGGAAAGTGCACGTGGGGCAGGGCCAGTTCCCTGGGATGCCACCGGCGAGTACTGATGAGTAGCGCGAGCCGCATCGAGTGGACCGACGCCACCTGGAATCCCGTGACGGGCTGCACCCGCATGAGTCCCGGCTGTGACCACTGTTACGCCGAGCGGATGGCGAAGCGGCTGAAGGCGATGGGGAATCCTCGCTACACGAATGGGTTCGACGTGACGCTGCATTGGGACAAGGTGTCCGAGCCGCTGAAGTGGCGGCAGCCGCGTCGCATCTTTGTAAACAGCATGAGCGATCTGTTTCACGACGCGGTTCCGCCGGAATTTGTGCGGGCGGTTTTCGACACCATGGCGGCCGCACACTGGCACGAGTTCCAGGTTCTCACCAAGCGCGCTCGGCGGCTCCCCAAGGTCGCGGGGGACCTCAGATGGCCGCCCAATGTGTGGCTAGGCGTCTCGGTTGAATCGCAGGAATATGCGTGGCGCGCGGACCACTTGCGTCGGGTGCCTGCCGCGGTGCGCTTCTTGTCGGTCGAGCCGCTTGTCGGTCCCGTTCAGACGCTGGACTTGGACGGCATCGACTGGGTCATCGTGGGCGGCGAAAGCGGACCGGGCGCCCGACCGATGGACCCGCAGTGGGCGCGCGCGATTCGCAATCAGTGCGTGGCCGAATCCGTCCCATTCTTCTTCAAGCAGTGGGGAGGTGTGAACAAGCACCGCACGGGACGCGTGCTCGACGGCCGCACATGGGACGAATTCCCGGTGGCGACCGCCAAAGCCTAGCCGGCGAGCAGTCGGTCCCCGCTAGCTCGCCCCGTTCAACCTCGGCATCACCTCGTCCACCAGCAGCGTCATCGACTGCACCCACTGGTCGCGCGGCTGCCACTCGTGCGCCATGGCCAGCAGCACGCCGAACCCACCCACGTCGTCGTAGAGCTTCTGCAGCTTGGCGGTGACGTCGTCCGGGCTGCCCACGATGAAGACGTTGTCCACCAGGTACTCGACCGTCACGTCGGAGTCCGGCATGTCCGTGTCGATCTTCATCGCGTCGAGCATGCGCACCTTCGGCATGATGTGCAGGAAGTAGTGACGGAAGTCGCGGGCCAGCGTGCCTTCCAGGGCTTCTTTCCGCGCCTTCTCGGTGGTTTCGGCGATATAGACCTCGCGCGCGATGCGCCATTGCGAGCGGTCGGGCGTTCGGCCGGCCTCCCGCGCGCCCTCCTCCACCGATTCCCAGTGCGTCTTGACCACGCGCGTCGGCACCAGGTTGATGCTCATCGGAATCCACCCACGCGCGCCCGCCAGCGTCAGCGTGCCGGAGTTCTCCGACACTCCGGCTACCCCGATCGGCGGATGCGGCTTCTGGTAGGGCTCCATGTGCACCCGCAGGCCGATCAGATCGTCCGGCTCGGGAATGTTGAAGTCCCAGAAGGCCGTTCGGTAGCGTCCCGGCTTCGGGTCGTTCCAGAGCATGAGCACCGTTTCGATGGCTTCGCGCGTCATGGCCCGGTGCTCGCCTGTCTTCGGGTCGAAGCCGAACACCTCGAAGTCGCCGGGAAATCCGCCGGAGCCCACGCCCCACATGAAACGGCCCTTGGCCATGTGGTCGAGCTGGGCGATCCGGTGGGCGATCATGAATGGGTTGTGGTTGGGCATGCAGGTCACGCCCGTCCCGAACTTCATGCGCTCGGTTTTTGCCAGCGCGTGCGCAATGAAAATGTCGGGCGCGGGGATGTTCTCCCACTGCGTCGTGAAGTGCTCCCCGATCCACGCCTCGCTATAGCCCAACTTTTCGAGCGTGATGAGCATGTCGAGGTCGTTTTCGAGCGTCTCGGTGACGTTCGACCCCGGAGGGTGCAGGGGCATGGCGAACAGTCCGACGTCCATCGCAACCTCCGTCCCGTATCCGGACAGTGCGGGCGCGCGTTGAGCCGCGATTGTCGGCCAGCGGCGGACATAGCGTCAACGCGGCGGCAATTGACCGGGAGCGTCGACCACCGCCTGCGCGCTCGTTGCTACCGTGGACGGCGGGACCGCGCACGGTGCGATGTCGATGGCCGAGTGGGTAGCCGAGCAGGGACAGCTGCTGCTGGCCTTGCTCGAAGATCACCAATACCTTGCGCTCGCCCTCGCCGTCGGTCTCGAGGGCGCCGGCGTGCCGCTGCCGATCTCGGCCGAGGTGGTCGTGGTCACGATGGGGTTTCAGGTCTACCGCGGCGAGGCGAACCCGTGGGCGGTGATGGGCACCGTGGTGGCGTCCGCCACGGCCGGCGTGAGCGTGCAGTATTGGATTGCGCGCGGCATCGGCCGCCCCCTGCTCGATCGCTACGGACGCATCCTGCGGATTCGCCCCACGCACCTGGAGCGCCTCGAACGCTGGTTCGCGCGACGCGCCTTCCCGGTGGTCGTGATCGGCCGCGTCGTGCCGGCCGTGCGCATCATCATTCCCGTCGTGGCCGGGGTTGCGCGCGGCGACTTCCGCCGCTTCGTGCCCGCCGCGGCCGCCGGAATCTCGCTCTGGGCCCTGCTCTACATGGGCATCGGCTGGGCCTTCGGCGACACGGTCGAGCACCTCGTGACGACCCTGCTGGAGGACCCGACGCTGGCGGTCATCGTGGGCGCCGCGGTCGGCGGCCTTCTCGCGGTGCTCGTCGTGCTCCGCTTCCGCCGTCGTCTGGCGCCGCTCGTCGCCGGTCCGGCGGCGCGCCTAACCGAGCGATTCGGGCGGCGCGGCTAGGTCTCGTCCGCTAGTCGAGCACCGCCGTCGCCTCGATCTCCACCAGGCCGCCCGGGAGCGCCAGCTCCACGCCCACGGTCGAGCGCGCGGGCTTGAGGTCGCCGAAGTACTCGATGTAGACCTCGTTCATGCCGGAGAAGTTGGCGATGTCGGTGATGAACACCGTCACCTTCACCACGTCTTCGAGCGTCGCCCCGGCGGCTTCCAGCGCGGTCTTGACGTTCTCGAGCGTCTGCCGCGTCTGCGAGGTGATGTCGTCGCCCACCAGCTTGCCGTCGGCGTCGAGGCCCAACATGCCGGCGGTCGTCACGATGTTGTTCTTGCGAACCACGAGCGTGTAAGGAGCAATCGGCGCGGACATGCTGTCCGGGTTGATGCGCTGGATTCCCATGAGCGTTTCTCTCTGTCAGTGACTCGGTTCCCGAGGGTACACGGCGGAATGGCGATTGGCCGTCCAACAAGCCCATTTCGTACTCCCTTGTCGGACGCTGGAACAGAGTCCGTACCCCCTCTCCGACTGTCCCTAAGTGCTCTCAGTTGCGAGACCCTTGCGCAACCCCTCCGTCATTCCCGCGAAGGCGGGAATCCACCCTTCATTGATCCCGGGGGCGGACAGGATGCGCCCGGTCATCGCCAAGTCCGGCTGGATTCTGCAAGAGTCTCCGGAGGCGGGAATCCACCCTTCATTGATCCCGGGGGCGGACAGGATGCGCCCGGTCATCGCCAAGTCCGGCTGGATTCTGCAAGAGTCTCCGGAGGCGGGAATCCAGCGGCGGCTGAACGGCGGTCCAGTCCCCTCTCCCTGAGGGAGAGGGTTAGGGTGAGGGGGTCCGGGCTTGGGCGCGCGGGCTGTAGACCAATTGCCGAACGCCACCCATCCGCGACGGCTACCATTGCGTCTCTCGTCAGCGGAGGGCCTGGCCGTGTACGACCTCCTGATCTCCGGCGGCACCGTCGTCGACCCGGCGCAGGGCCTCAACCACCCGCGCGACGTGGCGATCGCGGGCGGCCGCGTGCGCGCGGTCGCCGAGCGCATCGATCCCGCGCAGGCCGAGCACGTCCTCGACGCCTCCGGCCTCCTGGTCACGCCCGGCCTCGTCGACGTCCACGTCCACGTCTACGACGGCGTGAGCCACTACGGCATCGACGCTGACACCTACGTCCTTCCGAGCGGCGTCACCACGGCCATCGACGCCGGATCGGCCGGCGCCGACACCTTCGAGGGCCTGCGGCGCTACGTGATCGAGGTTTCGGAAACGCGCCTCAAGGCCTGCCTCAACATCTCGGCGACGGGCATGGTCTCGCCGGTGGTGGGCGAGCTGGAGGACATCCGTCTCATAGACCCGAAGAAGGCCATCGAGGTCTGCGAGCGCCACCGCGACGTGATCGTCGGCGTCAAGGCCCGGCTCAGCGAGAACCTGGCGGGAAACAACGCCCTGCCCGCCCTGCACCGGGCCCGCGAGGCGGCGGACGCGGTGGGGCTGCCCATCATGATTCATCCCAACGCGCCCGTCTGCACGCTGGACGACATCCTCCGCGAGATGAAGGCCGGCGACCTGTTGACCCACTGCTATCACGGGTTGGACGAGGGCATCCTGGACGATGACGGCCGCGTGCGCGCCCCGGTCCGCGACGCCGTAAACCGCGGCGTCCACCTCGACGTGGGGCACGGCCAGGGCAGCTTCTCCTGGAGCGTGGCCGAGTCGGCGATGGCGCAGGATCTCGTCCCAAGCACCATCAGCAGCGATCTGCACGCCTACAATTTCGACGGTCCGGTCTTCGATCTGGCCACCACCCTCAGCAAATTCCTGCACCTGGGCCTGGATCTGCCCGACGCCCTGCGCCGCTGCACCGTCACCCCGGCCGAGATCCTGGGCATGCAAGGCCAGATCGGCACCCTGGCCGTCGGCGCCCACGCGGACGCCGCGCTGTTCCGCGAGGAGATCGGCGCCCACAGCTTCGAGGACGCCCACGGCCAAACTCGCATCGGCGAGCGCCGCCTGGTGCCCGTCAAGGTCGTCAAAGGCGGCAAGGTCATCGACGCCATCGCCCGCGGCTGGCACGGCGACCATCATCACCATCACTAGGCGGGTCGGGTTGGGGCTGTCGCCGACCGCGCCTCCGCTATAGGAGACTTTTGCGTAGACCCTTCGTCATTCCCGCGAAGGCGGGAATCCACCCGTCGCTGAATCTGGTGGCGGGTGGGATTTGCACGGCCATCCTTAGTCTGACCGGATGTTGCATGGGTCTTCGATAGCCCGTAGCTGCCTGACCGACCGGATCGACACCCGTCGCCCGGTGCTCCCATTGATTGGCGAGTCCAGCTGACGTCTCACGACAGATCGCGGAAGGGCGGCGCGCCCAGACTGTGCGGTGCAATCCGGCTGGCGCTTGAATCGACCATGGAACGATTCGGCTGCCTCGCGCGTATTGTTTGGTAGGAGTGCCGAGAAACAGATGCCGCGATGGCGCCTGAGACTTACCTGCGAGCATCCAACGCCTTGCCTGGCGGGCGGCATAGACGAACGGTCGCGAACAGTTCCGGGAATCCGGAACCGGTGACTCGACGGCGATATCGTGGCCGCTCGGACGGGATGCGATGCCGCCGACGCCACCACATTGGGCATCTGTTGACTAGGACGACAGTGTCGTGAACCTCAATCCTTGAGAGCCTGACGGTGCACCTCATTCATTGGAAATCTTGGCCTTGTACTCACCGAATGAGGCGCGGTGACGGTGGCGTGGTGAGTCACGGGATTAGCAGGCGTGGCTCCGGGGCGCTGGCGCGGGTCGCCTTACCGGCGGTGCTTGTGGCAGCGCTAGCGATTGGATGTGGTCCCGACGGAACCGAAGAGCCCCAGTTCATAGAAATAGTGAAAACAGACGTCCCTGTGCATGTACACAGAGCAACCACGGCTTTGACCACTCACGGCCAGCTCACCTTTCAGGAGTGTGACGGGCGATTCGGTTGGGGCCCGCGATATGACTATGACGTGGTGGCCTGGAGTCCCGACGGGTCGACGGTGTATTTCACGTATGGCTGGGACCTCTACGGCGTCACGGCGGATGGGTCGCGCCTCTGGCTGATCGCCACCGGCGCGCCGCCAGAATCGGACCCTCTCAGGGCAACGGCACCGGCGACGGCGTTCTCGGTGGCGCCGGACGGGAGCCACCTGGTGTACGCGAGCTGCCGCTACCCACCAGCGGAGTTCACCATGCCGGATGGTCGAGTGTTGCTGGATGCCGGCGGGGGAACGTTCGAGCTGGTGCGGATCACGGTCGATGGCGGGAATGTGGAGCGGCTCACGGCGAACCGGGGCGTGGATCACTATTCCGCTTGGTCGCCGGATGGGCGGCGCATTGCCTACGTATCCGATGCCGAGCTGGTCGCTAGTGAACTTGATGCCGCGTTGGCAGACCAGCACCCGGCGCCGCCTAGCCGGCGCATTCGGAGCAATTCCGACGCCTCGTGGGTGGGCCTGTACACGATGGCGGCCGATGGCACCGACATTCGACCGGTGCTGGACGAGGACTTCGCGGTGCTGCACCAGCCGCCCGCCTGGTCGCCCGATGGCCGGCATTTGGCCGTCGTGCGATATGGCAAAGAAGAGTCGGCATTTGGCCCCACGACGAGGAGTACCAGACGGCAGTTGTATGTGGTCGGGGCCGACGGCGCCGAGCCGCTGCGACTGGCGGCCAACGTGGTGAGCGGGCCCTCGTGGTCGCCGGACGGCCGGCGGCTGGCGATCGCGAAGGCGGAAGAAGGCGGGGTGGGGCTATACGTCATTGGTCTAGACGGTACGGGGGCGCGGCGGTTGATTGGCATCGAAGAGTGGCGTGGGGGCAACTGGCAAGCGCTGGAGGGTGAGAATCCGGCAGAGGCCTGGATCGACACGGTGGCCTGGTCGCCTGACGGCACGCAGATTCTCGTCCGGTCCAACGCTCGGTACACGGCGATTGTCGTCAACGTGGAGTCTGGCCGGAGCACCGAGGTAGGGATCGAACCTGGAATTCGGCCCAAGAGAGCATTCCAGGGCGTGCGGGCTGCGGCGTGGTCGCCCGATGGCTCGCGCATCGCGATGACCGGCGGCGGGGAGATCAAGCTACGAGAGGCACCCCAGATCGTGGGGACGGTGGCTCCTGACGGCACGGGTCTGAAGGTGCTGGCCTTGGTAGGCGCGGGAGGCGACCTGGTTGCGGAGGGCGCGCAGGAACCAGACGTGGTGGCCAGCCAGACTAAGTGCGCCGACGGGACGCTGGTGCCGGATCCCGCCGGGAGCGCCGGCTTGGTGCGCGATTGCCAGGTCCTGCTGGGTCTGCGCGACGCGTTGTTCGGCGAGAGCGGCCAAAAGCCGAATTGGAGTCCGGGAGCGCCGATGGCCCAATGGCTGGGAGTGACGATCACGGGCACGCCGCCGCGGGTCACGAGCCTTAGCCTGCGGTCCCAGGATTTGCGCGGGACGTTGTCGCCGGCGCTGGGCGACCTGACGTCCTTGCGCACCTTGGACCTCGCCTTCAATTCCTTCTCCGGCTCAATCCCGGCGAAGCTGGGCAACCTGTCGCAACTGCGTCGATTGGGACTCGCGTCGAACGAACTGCGAGGGCCGATTCCGCCGGCGCTCGGGCGGCTGACCAAATTGGAAGTTCTCAGTCTCAGCGATAACTACCTCGAAGGCGCGATCCCGCCGCAGCTGGGCCAGTTGGTCAACCTCCGCCTGCTCGGCCTCGAGGCCAACAAGCTCGTCGGTGACATCCCACCGGAGTTGGGTCGCTTGCCCAAGCTGGAGTACGTCTGGCTGGGGGGCAATGACCTCACCGGCTGCGCGCCGGCGGAGTTACCGGTCGAGGATTCGGCGAGCCTCGGGCTTCCCACATGCGAGCCGGCAGCGTGAGGAGCCTCCACGAGCGAGTCTGGGGCATGCGCGCCGGCGGCGCACGCAGCGGACGAACGCCCGTGGCCACCCTCGTCGCCGTCCTGATAGCGCTGAGCGTGGCTTGCAGCGGTGCCGATGGGATCGATGAGGTAAAGCCGTCGTTCCCGACGTCGGCGCCGGTCGCTGCTGAGTCGGCATCCGCGGTTGAAACGGACGGTTCGCTCGCGGTGGCGTCGGCGGTCCAAACGGTCGCGCCCGGCCCCACATCGCACGCCGGCAACGCGACGCCCCGGGCCGTCACCGCCACGGCGCCGGACTTGTCGACTACGGGCCAGCCCGCGGGAGTGCGAGATGACCACGGGCACGGCGAAGCGGCCGCCACCAGCGGACCGGAGTCGACCGTGGAGGAATTCTTGGCGGAGGGTCTGCACTTGGCGGGGGCGTCGCCGGTGCACCTGGCGGTGCGGGGGATGGCCGCGGCAGACACGGTGCGCTGCGCGTGGCGGGGCATCGCGCGAACCGCGGCGCAGCGGGAGGGCGCGATCCGGTTCTGGCTGCGGCTGGACGCGAGCGAAACGATCCCGGCTGCGGACTATCTGGGGATCCTGTTCGCGGTCACTTGGGACACGATCGACCCGAAGTACCGGGAGACGGCGAAGTCGAACTTCCTGGCGATCGCGCGGGGCGGGCTGTCGGAGGAGTATCTGTTCCTGACCTGCTTCGCGGACTACACGGTGAGCAGTTATCTGCTGGGCGCGGGGCCGACGACGGTGACGGTGGCGTACGACAACTGGGGCGAGGCGCGCTCCTATGAGTTGTACGTGCGGGAGCACGAGGCAGGGACGTACGGCACGGACCCGTTGCAGGCACGCGGGGACTACGAGGCGTCGCTGCAAGCCAAGGTGGTGGCGGCGGAGGAAGCCTTGGCGGCTGAGATCGGGGGCCGGGAGCGGATCGTGTTCCTGGCGCCGATGGGTGCGCATAACGCGATTGCGTTCGAGGCCTGGCAGGCGGTGGCGCACTGGGACGTGGCGACGGCGGCCGACGGCACGGTCACCGCGGTGCGGGTGGGGACACCGGAAGGCGACCCAGAGCACACGCAGACGCTGGCCAACTTGACCAGCCGGATCACCACGGCGGCGGCGAGCGACGCGCATGCAACCACGCGGATAGCCAATGTCACGGGGCTGCAGCAGGCATACCGGGACATGGGGGCCTACGACGACATCACGCCGGACGATGGCGATACAACCACCTTCACGCCGGCGCAGCCGCCGCCGGTGTCGGGGTGCGCCAACGGCACGGCGGTGGGCACGCCCAACGCCAACCGCGGCTTGGTCCAGGACTGCGAGACGCTGCTGGCGGCCAAGGACGGACTGCGGGGCGCGGCCACGGTGAACTGGAGCACAAGCACGGTCATCTCTAACTGGGAGGGCGTCACCACCGGCGGCACGCCGAGCCGGGTGACGGGGCTGAACCTCTCCCGCAAGAGCCTGACAGGGACGATCCCGGCGGGGCTGGGCCGCCTGTTCGCGTTGACCACGCTCAACCTGAGCGGTAACCAGCTGACCGGGACGATCCCGCCGGAGCTGGGCTGGCTGACGAACCTGACCGAGCTGCGGCTGTCGGGCAATGCGCTGACGGGAACGGGGCAGCCATAGCCACAGCGCGACGACCGTGGTGGCCATCACCGTCACTAAGGTCGCCGCGCCGGCGGTGGCACGACGGAACTTGCAGCCCGGCGCGGCCTTCGCGCCGCCGGCCGTCCGCGGACGCCCGGCCTAGCCCATTCGCCCAGGTCGCCGCCCTGTCTTCCCCTCGTGGCAGAATGCATGACTATGGCGCTGACAAGTACGGCTGAAGACTATCTACTCGCGATCTATGGGTTGCGCGCCGAGGGTGGGCCCGTCATCGCCGCTCGACTCGCGGAACGCCTGGGGGTATCGGCGCCAACGGTGTCGGCATCGCTCGAACGGCTGGTGCGCGACGGTCACGTGTGGATCGCTCCGCAACGCGAGGTGTTCCTGACGCTTGGCGGCGAGCGCACCGCCGAGAAGCTGGCCCGGCGCCACCGGCTGATCGAGCACTGGCTGATCCGGACGCTGGGGCTCGGCTGGGCCGAGGTGCACCACGAGGCCGACCGCTTGGAGCACGCCATCTCGCCCGAGCTCACGGATCGAATCTCGGAGTCGCTGGGCCATCCGCCCACGTGCCCGCACGGATTGCCCATCCCGGGCAACTATCCGGAAACCGACGTGGGCAACCTGTTCAAGCTGTCGACGGCCGAGGTCGGGTCCAAAGTACGGGTGGTGCGGCTCTCCGAGCCCGCGGAGGATGACAGCGAGCTCCTGCGCTATTTCGAGGAGAAGCAACTGGTCCCCGGACGGGTGATCGAGGTCGTTGAGCAGACGCCGGCCGGGCATATCGTGGTGCAGGTGGACGACCAGTCCGCCGTGGTTGACGACACGGTTGCCACCAATCTGTGGGTAATCGCGGCGTAGCCGCCCGCCGCAAACGCCCCCGCGCCATGATCACTCGTCGTTCGCCGCACGCTGCGCCAATGCGCCGACGTTGTCCCCCGCACGAACCGGCCGGCGCATGACGGCTGAGGTTCGCCCGAGCCGTATCTTTACCGTTCGGCCGGCGCTTCCGCGGCGTCTCGAGCGCTTGCGCGATCTGGCGTTCAACGTGTGGTGGGCGTGGACGCCGGCGGCGCAGGACCTGTTTCGGCGCATCGACGCCGAAGCCTGGCACGCCTCGCAGGGGAATCCGGTGGCCGTGCTCACCCGGGCAGCTCCGGGCCAGCTCCAAGTGCTGGCCGAGGACCCGATCTTCATCGCCGACCTTGACCGCGTGTCCGAAGCCTATGACCAGTATTTGAGCCGCCCCACGTGGTTCGAGCAAGTGCACGGGCATCTCGAGGGACTGCGGGTGGCCTACGTCTCCATGGAGTTCGGCGTGGCGGAATCGGTGCCGCTGTATTCCGGCGGCCTGGGCGTGCTGGCGGGTGATCAGCTCAAGGCCGCCAGCGATCTCGGGGTGCCGCTGGTCGGCGTCGGCATGCTCTACCGCCAGGGGTACTTCCGGCAGTCGATCGATCCCTCCGGCGCGCAGCGCGAGCAGTTTCCGGAAAACGACGTGGAGGTCCTGCCCGTGGTCGCGGTGCGGGCGGGCGACGGGCAGCCGCTGACGGTTCGGGTGCCGATTGACGGGCATGAGATTGCGGTTCGGCTGTGGCGAATGGACGTGGGTCGCGTGCCGCTGATCCTGCTCGATGCCAACACGCCGGAGAACAGCCCGGCGGACCGCGAGCTGACGTCCCGGCTGTACATCGGTGACAGCGACATTCGCATTCGGCAGGAGCTGCTGCTGGGCGTCGCCGGCATGCGCGCCTTGGACGCGCTCGATCTCACGCCGACCGTGGCCCATTTGAACGAGGGGCATAGCGCGTTTCTCATTCTGGAGCGCTTCCAGGCGCTGCGCGCGCAGACCGGTCTCAGCGAGGCCGCGGCGATGCAGATCGTGCGCGCGACCAATGTCTTCACCACGCACACGCCGGTCGCGGCCGGCCACGACGAGTTTTCGGCGGAACAGGTGAAGCGTCATGCCGGCGCCTATTTGCAGGCGTCGAACATCGATGTCGAGCATGCGCTGGCGCTGGGCCGGGTTGACGGCGCCAACGACGGCGAGCCGTTTGGCATCACCACCCTGGCCATGCGCGGTTCCGCCTGGCGCAATGGCGTGAGCGCGCTTCACGGCACCGTGAGCCGTCGGATGTGGGAACGGCTGTGGCCGGGCGTCCCGGTCGGCGAGGTTCCGATCGGACACGTGACCAATGGAGTGCATCTGCGCACCTGGGTATCTCGCGAGCTTAACGGCCTGCTCCAGCGCTACATGGGGCGCCATTGGGCCGAGCGCACCGATCCGCAGGGCATCGAGGAAGGCTTGGCCGCCATTCCCGACGACGAGCTTTGGCGGGTGCATACGCAACGTCGCGAGCGTCTGGTGGCCAACGTCCGGCGACGCCTGCGAGCGCAGGCGGAGCATCGAGGAGCCGCGGCGCACGAGTTGGCGCAGGCGTCCGCCGCCCTGCACAGCGATGTGCTCACGGTTGGGTTCGCGCGCCGCTTCGCGCTCTACAAGCGCCCAACCCTGCTGCTGCACGACGTGGAACGGCTCAAGGCAATCGTCGGGAACTCCCACCGCCCGGTGCAGATCATCTTTGCGGGCAAGGCCCATCCCAACGACGATCTGGCCAAGGACTTGCTGCGCGAAATCACGGCCATCAGCCGCGACCCGGCATTCGAAGGGCGGCTGGTCTTCGTGGAGGACTACGACATGGGACTGGCGCGCGACCTGGTGCAGGGTTGCGACGTGTGGCTGAACTTGCCGATTCCACCGCAGGAGGCCAGCGGCACGAGCGGGATGAAGGCGGCAGCCAACGGCGTGCTCAATGCCAGCGTCCTGGACGGTTGGTGGGACGAGGCCTACACGCCCGAGGCGGGTTGGGCGATTGGCCGGGCGGATGTCGACGACGAACGGCAGCGGGACGCGAGCGACGCTGGGGCGATCTACGACCTGCTCGAGCACACGGTGGCCCCGCTGTTCTACGACGTCGGGGCGGGAGAGACGCCGACGGCCTGGGTCCGAATGGCGCGGCGCTCGATGGCCCTGGCGCTGACGAGCTACAGCGCGAACCGAATGGTCCAAGATTATGTCGAGTCATTCTACGGTCCCGCGCACCTGCTCGGCCGGAGCCTGCGCGAGCACCAGGGCGGTGCGGCCACCGAGCTCGCCCACTGGCTCGACCATCTGGTGGCGCAGTGGCCTCACGTGCATATCGCGGAAGTGCACGCCGACGGCCCCAGCCAGGTCGACGCGGGGATGATCGTGCCCGTGCGAGCGCGCGTGGCCCTGGCGGGGCTGAGTCCCGACGACGTGACGGTCGAGGTATTCGTGGGGCACGTGGACTTCGACGGCGCGCTAATCGGCGGTCGGGCCGAGGTGACCGAGCATGCAAGCGCGGACGCAGACGGCGCCCACTGGTTCACGGGACGCGCCGTGCTGTCCCAAAGCGGACGCCTGGGCATTGCCGTCCGCGTGATTCCACGCCATTCCCTGCTGGCCGGGCCGTACGATACCGGGCTGATTCGCTGGAGCGAGGCGGCCGGCGCGACCTGATGCTTAGGCGTCGGGCATCGGCCGCGTCTTTTGTGAGTGACCCCTCAAGCGTTTACCCTGAGGTACCGTTTCGGCCGGCAGACCGGTCGGACAGCGCTTGCGCCGACACAGGAGGAATCCCCCGTCGATGACGTACGTAATTGCCGAGCCATGCATCGGTACGAAGGACGCCTCGTGCGTGGACGTTTGCCCTGTCGACTGCATTCATCCGGGTCCAGACGCGCCCGAGCATGAGGCGGCCGACATGCTCTACATCGACCCCGTGGAGTGCATCGACTGCGGCGCCTGTGAGCCGGTATGTCCCGTGACGGCCATCTTCCCGGACTTTGACGTGCCCGAGGAGTGGGCGCACTACACGGAGATCAACGCGGACTACTTCGCGTAGCCGGGCGCTCTGCGGCTAGCCGGCACCCTTGTGCATGACAGCCAGCGCCTCATACGAGGGTCGGGGCGAGCCGTCGGGGCGCAGGACGCCGAAGGGGAATTTCTCGTCTTCCGGTCCCACGACGGATTGGAAGTTGAGATTCCACACGAAGGCGTGGGTGATGTAGTCGTATTGCTCGCGCACGAGCCGGATGGCATCGACGAGAAACTCCGCCTGATCGGCCTCGGAATTGTCGACGCCGTAGCCGTAGGCCGGGTCCTGATTGGCGGTTGACCAGCCAAACTCGGTGATCCAGATGGGCTTTGCCCCGTCGCCGAACTCCTCCATGACCGCCCGGTGCTGCGTGAAGCGCTGGAAGTAGAAGCTCGCATGACCGTTCCAGCCGTCGCCGCGCGGAGATCCGATCTCCTGGCGCGGAGCATTGTTGAATCCCCCCGGGTGGATGCCCCAGGCGTCGAATCCGTCGCGGACGATGCCGTCGTTGTACTCATACATGCGGCGGAGGAACGACACATCGTCCACGGCCTGCACCTGCTGGTCGGGAATGTCGACATCGCCGGCGGGTGTGAGGGCGCCTCCAATGGTCACGGCGTTGGGATCGCCGGCGCGCACTCCGCGGTGGCCAGCCAGGAGCAGCTCCACAAACTCCCCGGCGTTGATGCGTCCGTAGCCCCACTCGCGTGAGAGATTGGCCTCGTTCCACAGCTCATAGGCCTGCACGGCGCCCCGATACCGGGACGAAATGACCTGCATGAAGTCCTCGAAGTCCTTGGGATCGGCTGGAGGGCCGTGCGCCCCCTCGCCGAGCGCCCAGCCGGGCGCGCGCACGACGCTCAGCATCAGGTTCAATCCGGCGGCCGAAGTGGCGGTCACAATCTTGTCCAGCTCCCGCCAGTCGTAGCCGCCCTTTTCGATCGGCTCGGTCTGGCTCCATTCCACCTGCTGCTTGAGCCAGTTGAATCCGGCGTCGAGCGTCCGGCTGACAATGAGGTCGCGGTCCTGGTTATAGATATGAGCCTGAAAGCCATAGCCATCGAGGCGGCGAAGCGCCGCGTCGGGGTCATTCGGATCGGGAGTCGGCACCGCCGGACTTGGCGCGACCGGGGCCGGGGTGTCGGGACTTGGCGTAGCCGGGTCCGGCGTGGCTGGGACTGGCGTAGATGGGCTCGGCGTGAGGACCTTAGGCGTGAGCACGCCCGCGGTGACCGCGGAGCCCGCCTGCGTCGGCGTCGGCTCGGCGGGTGCGGAAACGGTAGCGGCGTCGGTCACCCCGTTTCCGGATTCGCCACAGGCCAGAGTGGCCGCTCCGGCCGCGAGGACGGTCAGCAAGCGTCGCCTCGACCACCGGCGCGGCATGGAAATCGGCAACGTGCGACGTATCCTTGAGTACAAACCGCGTGGATGGTATCAAGGCGGGGATGGCGCGCCGGCGACCGCCAACCCGCGTCTCCCAACCAACCGTCGCTAGAGGAAGGTCCGCATGGCCCAGCGCAGATACGGGAATTCAGTCCTTGGCATAGGCGTAATCTTGGTGATCGCAGTGATCATCATCGGGCTGTTCAGCGTCCGCTTCGTGGGCGTTGGCGAGGTCGGCGTGATTCACACGTTCGGCGTCGTGGACCCGGTACCAAAGCCGCAGGGCCTGCTGCTGAAGCTGCCGTGGGCGACGCTGGACACCTACAGCGTGCGGACGCAGTCGATCACGATGAGCTCGCGCGCCGAGGAAGTCGGAGTCTCCGATCAGACCGTGCGGACGCTGACCTCCGAAGGGTTGTCGGTCGGCCTCGACATCACGACGCTCTTCGTGCTCACTTTCGCCAATGCGCCGGAGGTGCGCAATAACGTCGGTCCAGAAGGCGTCTACCAGGAAATCATTGTTCGGCCGGCCATTCGGGACGCGATTCGCGACGTGGTGGCGCAATACACGGCCGAGGCGCTGTACACGACGGCTCGCGAGGAAATCAGCAGCCGCATCCAGGCCCAGTTGGACGAGTTGCTCAATCCGCGCGGCGTCTCCATCCAGAATGTGCTGTTGCGCGACGTGACCCTGCCGGCGGTGATCACCCAGGCCATCGAGAACAAGCTGGCCGCCGAGCAAGCGATTCAGGAACGCCGCTTCCGGGTCGACGAGGCCAAGGAAGAGGCCCAGCGCCGGATCGAGGAGGCGAACGGTATCGCCGAGGCCAACCGGCGGATCAACGAGTCGCTCACCGCGGCAGTGCTGCAGGACAAGTACATCCAGGCGCTGCGCGAGATGGGCTCGGGCAGCGTGGTGTACGTGCCCACGAATCCGGAAACCGGGCTGCCGGTGATCCTGGGCACCCCGGAGCTCGGATCGAACTGACGGCTGACGGAAACGTCCAAGTCGTAGGGCGGGATGCCGCCGGGCTCGACCCGGCGGCGATGGGCGATTAGCTCAGCTGGGAGAGCGCTACGTTTACACCGTAGAAGTCGCAGGTTCGAGTCCTGCATCGCCCACCGTATGCAGCCCGAATATTCTCTACGTGCAACGCACGCCCCGTCAGCAGTCGTGCATTCACTCGCGAGAGATGCCGCACGAGCTGACTCCGAAAAGGACTTGCGGTGCGTGGGCCCTTTAGATTTGGCCGTTGCGCTCTGCCACCACGGACGTGCCAGGTGCGAACGTGATCGACGGCGTGCGACCCTAATGGGCACCGATTTCGTTATGCAAGGTCGCGAGCGATGACGACCGAGCACCTGGGCGGACGCTACTTCGCCGATGCACTCGACGGTCGCGTGGACATCACCGACAGCTACGAGGTGTTGGGCGACCTTCCGAATCTTGTGGGCGTCTCATCGGGAGAGGAAGACGAGATCGTCGATCAGATTCGCCGACTGATTCAGGATGAGGGGGGTGGAGTCGCAACAATCGGCGGCACGGCCGCGCCGGCCACCGCAGACGCAAACAATCTATATCACGCCGATCTCATCGCCGCGGTCGACGGAACAGACGCCGTCGCCCCTCTGAGATTCGTCGCGGATACGCTCTACGCCGTCGGAATGGTGCGGGTGACGCCGCGGACGCACCATCAGCCCAAGGCGTTTGTGACGCGAACAAGGGCGTCACATTCAGCCTCCCAGAGTCTCCCGAGTGGCAACTTGAGTGACGCCGTCCAGCGCTGGAGTGAGCACCTTCGCGGTGCTCGAGAGCATGAGAGATCGTGGACGAGCACATTTAGAGAGTACGGGGAACGCGAAGTCGCGCTCGACTGGCTGAGGGGTGATGACGCCAGATTCGTTCTGGTTGATGGCCCAATAATCACCCAGAACATGCTTACGCAAGATCGGGCCCGCGGCCTGCTCCAGAACTTGGTCGCAACTCGGCGCGCAATCGGGTTTATCAAGGAGCTAACTGCTAACCCCTTGCTTACTGCGATCGGGTATGCGCTTCGACCGGACGAGGTCTTTGTGCTGAGCGACTGGAGGAATATTCTGTCCGACCGCTTCGGTGCAAGGCAGAGACATATCGGGACATGGGTCGAGCAACATGGAGAGGCAATTGTTAGGGCCGTCTACAAAGTCCGCAACCGGGCGTTCGCCGTCGAGTGTCACATCGAGCGACTGCCACTCGCATTCGCAATCCTCGAACACGACAACGGGGGAGCGCTGGACCATGACATCCCAATGCTGCTGCAAATCGCCGACAACCATGTGCGGTCACGATTTAACGGCAACCGCGCGCGTGAGGAAGTGATTGCACGCTTCGCTTCATCCGAGCCGAGTCGATTCCTTGCCCTTACAAGCGAGAGGGGATTGCGTTGACCCAATTGATCCAGGTAGCCGACGACCAAAACACTCCCACCGACATCGTCAGGTTGGTGACGGGTGGGGAAGAAGAACTCCTTCCGCTCTTCACCTATGTGATTTCGGAATCACAATCAGATCGCTTCTTCCTCCAGATCGCAACTCCGAATCGCAATCTCAGCCGCTTTTCCCCCCATCCGTTCGACGCCATCTCGTTGGCACAGATACTGTCGCTTCTCGGTGAACGCGGATACGCCACCGATGCGATAGTCGCGAACGTGACGTACTACGACGCAAAAGTCGAGGCGATCATGCGGGACGAACAGGCCGTGACAGCGTTTACTCGCCCGACGACTGGCGCCGTTTGCCGACCAGCCACGACCGGCGAGATAACGGCCTGCCTCGAATTGCCAGCCGGGAACGGGCCGGCGACCCGAATCGGTCACTTAGCACAGTCGGGGGACGCAGATGTTCCAGTGCACGTCGACGATCGAGTCCTCAATCACCACGCATTGGTGGCGGGAGCAACAGGATCTGGCAAATCACACCTCCTTTCGAATATTGCGCACGCCGCCGCCCACATGGACCGGTGCGTAATCCTGTTCGACCACAAGCCAGATCACCAAGACCATCACGAAGAAAACAACGAAGCAGCGTATTCCAAGGCATTCAATCTCAATGGTACCGGGAGTGATTCAGTACGGTATTGGACGCTGGATGAGGACGACCAAAACTCATCTGCTAGGCTGATCAGCGCCCAGGCATCAGAACTTGATAGGGCCATACTTGCCGGAACTATCTTTTATCGTGGCGGTGAGGAGAATCAGGCCGAAACATTTGAGCTTATAACCTCTGATTTCGCGGACAATCAGCAATCAACATGGACTATCCACGACCTCACCGACTACATCCGCAACAATAACAACGCCACGCTGAGTAATCGAGTATTGGGTGCTGGTGGCGGTAGCCTAAACCCACAAACTATGAATGCGATCCGGTGGAAAATCCGGGCTCCAGGGCGTATCCCTCAGTTCCTCGATCCCAGGCCGACGCCAGATTGGCAAGGGAGACGCCGCGAGACTGGTGACATCTCCGACATATTTGCGCCCGGGTTGAATGTTATCCGCATCAACGAGGAGAACGCGCGTGGCTATGCACTCTTTTTGGACCAGCTCCTGAGGCGAGCTGCATCCATTCGCAGTATCACTATGCAAGGAAATACGCAAGAGACGCCAGCATTAGAAGTGATCATCGACGAAGCTTCGGATATTTTTGCAGCCGAATCCCGCCATTTGCGTGAGGCAGCAAGCAGTGCCCTAGCGGAACAGATTCGAAAAGGGCGCTCACTTCACATCGGCTACCTAATCTCCGTGCAGAGTGCCGGAGACGTACCTGATCGAATTCGGAATAATCTCAACACTACGATCATTGGAAGACACCGAAACTTGAGCGTATTGCGCGACGCTTTGCCTACAGCCAGAACTGAAATGCTCGATCAGGCAGACAAATTGAACCCCGGTGAGATGTTTGTTGACATGTTCTCTGTGCGCTCACTGCTTTCGTGCAAGATGGATTTGTCGCCGTCAAAGCTGACCGTTGCCGAGTGAGCGGTGTGAGCCAGCGATGGATTAGGTACCTCCGGCGTAGGACGGGAGACCCCGGCCTAGTACTCGTTGAGCAGGGTCGGCGGATAGGCAAAGCACGGAGGGAACTGTCCTCGGACCGCTATCGCGAGGTGCTCGCGCACGCTGGGCTGAGCGAGCGCGACGCCGAGGCTCTGGCGGGCTACGCCGCTGTGCTGGGGCCGCTAGTCGAAGCGCAGCCTGACGTCCGACTGCCCTTTCGTGCCAGGACGCTGGCAGCGCTAGCGGATCAACCGCTGGACGTGCTCGTACAAGCTGCACAGGCTGGATCGATCCAACCGTCAATGACCGAGGCGGATGCAAAGTCCCTCACGCCGACGGCCAGCGCCTCCGTAGCATCGGTGATTCGGCCAAGCGATAGCTGGAACTTCGGGCGCCTTCAATGGCCCAGGATCGACGGCGAGAATGGATATGGCTACATACCCGGAGATCTCTACGCCAACTGCCTGTGGTACTACGCACGTAATGGCGATGTCGTAGTCGACCCGATGGCCGGTTCTGGCATGTTGCAGCGGGTGTGGGATGATCGCGACCTCTGGCTCGGCACCAATGCGGTCGAGTTGGAAATCGTAATGTCCGACCTCGCACCGCGCGGCCCGTACCGGGAATTGATTCAGAAGTGTGACCTACTACAGAGGTTTCCGGTACCAAGAGCCGACTACGTCATACTCGACCCACCCTACTGCGAGATCGTTTCTGGCCAGTACTCTGACCTTGAGTCTGACTTGGCAAACATGTCGCCTGATCGGTGGCGCGAGGCCATGGAGGTGGTCGCGCGCCGTCTGCGGGAGGCTCAGATTGAAGGCGGACGCTGCACGGTAATCGTGCCCAACTGGCGCGGGCTCGCTAGCGGCCAACGACTACTGTTTCCCGAAATGGTTCGTCGGACTTGGTTGCGGATGGGCTACGAGTTGTACGACGTGGTCTATTCGTCACGCCGCATTCAGCGCCGGCAGGGTCGCCGAATCGCGATTCTCAACAATCAGGCCCGCCGATCACGCGTTCCCCTCACAGACATTTCGGAAGTGCTTACCTTCGTAGCCAAGTAGCCGTGCGGCCGTCCGGTGTTTGCATTTCGCTGGCTTCACGACATACGAGCTGGAGTGTAGTGGGCAACTGCGCCAACGGCGGTCCAATAGTCTGACAAGAGATTCTGCTCGCATTGGCGGTCGTTGCCACGGGGACCAGGACGCATCCGTGCGGCAAAGGAGCGGCGCAAGTGGTGCAGCAACCCCCCAGGCCAGTTGGCTTGGGTCGGCGGGCAACCGATCTGTGCAGCCGAAGGGACGAGCTTTCGCCCTTGTGGGCGGCTAGAAAGTATGCCCAATCGCCAAGCGCTTGCAGGTGCTATCCGAGTAGCAATTCCCAAGAACGCAAACAACGCAGGAGTTCGCAGTACAGTGGGTACAGACCCAGCGGTGCCGCGCCATTACCCCTCGGGACCGCGCGCCTGGCGAGATAGCTCAGTCGGTAGAGCAGTGGACCAAAAGTCCATGTGTCGCCAGTTCGATTCTAGCTCTCGGCACCACCGACGCTTAACCCGCGCGGCCGCGCCGGAAGGTCTGGTCTCTCTCGGCGCCCGGAATGACAGATCGGTAGTGCGCAAGGTGATGGCGCGGCACGAGCGACCAATCGCCCAATAGACCGGCGACTCCCAAGCACCCGGGCACGCAACACGATCAGCTGGGGGCCGTCGTCATCGCTCAACTTCGGTGATCCGTGACAGGTCGATGGGACACTTGACCCGAGGTCGCTCGTTCCGCCAAGCGTCCCGAAGGCGGCGGCCGCAGCCGCGAAGGAATCGGCACCAGCGAATTCGGCATGCCTTACGCGAGGCCTAGCCCCTCATCGCCAACGCAAACGGCGGAGATTGGGCTGCCGGCTAGGCCGCAGCTGTCTAGCTCCGAACCTCAAGCAGCGCCAGAATTGGCTCGACATGTGCGTGTGTGGGCAGAGGCTCCCGCCGATCCCACCAACGAAAGTCTCTGATTTCGGCTGCAATCCGCACCTCGCCGTCCGCCTCGACAAGGAAGACGTGGTGCCTGTTCACAGAGCTCGCCCACTGGAACAGGTATTCCACTCGTGTCGCCGTGAGGCCCGTTTCCTCGAGCAGCTCTCGAACCGCCGCTTCCGCAGGCCGCTCCCCCGGCTCGATGCCTCCGCCTGGTATCGAGAAGTCGCCGGACCCGCCCCGGACGAGCAGCACGTGGCCATTTCGAATGACGACCACGGTGGCCCGCTGGCGGAGTCCATCAGTCGGGGGCGCCGGGTGCACGCACTCGTATTCCCAGCGCCAGCGGCGTAGGTGTCGCCCCGCCTCCAAATCTCCATCACCCCAGACGCGATAGAACAGATCACCGACTTCGTACGGCTGTTGGTGTAATGTGCGCCCGTCCCAGGTGACGATGCGGGGGTCGCCTGGATCCCACGCGGGCGTGCACGCATCGAGACCCGATTGCTGGTCAGGAGTCGTGCCGTCGGCGGCGGATACCGCGGATACCGAAAGAGTCGCGGCGACCAGAATGGCCGTCACCATGCAGGCAACCCGCCTCATGCTCACCGCCTCGTCATCTCTCCGACGTGCTTGCACATCTGACCAGAATGATGTGATTAACGATCATTCGTCACAATGGCACAAGAACCGCAGCCTGGTTGCAACCCGCACCCGGCCCGAAGACCGGGCGCAACTATGGAATCGGTGCGACGAACCCTTGTCAACGACTTCGCGCGCTGTCACTGGCCCTCGGATGACGGACTTCCCTCGGATTGAAGACTCGAGCATACGGTGGCGGAGTGAGCTGCACCGACGATTCTCAGCGGTAGACCCGTAGTACAGTGCAGGCTCGCCCACCGGCATCGCGCGATGACCCGTTGGGGCCGTGCGCATGGCGAGATAGCTCAGTCGGTAGAGCAGTGGACTGAAAATCCATGTGTCGCCAGTTCGATTCTGGCTCTCGCCACCAGGAAGTTTTCCTATCCGATTGGCGCAGGGCGCAGGTGGTGCGCTCCACGGACTCAACCAGGCGCTAGATTCCTGCCTTCGGAGTCCCCTGCCGAGTCCGGTACGGGCGGGGATGCGACCCACCCGACCGCAAGCATCCGGCGCGCGCCCCAGGTTCAGTGAAGGTGCATTCCCGCCTTCGGAGACCTTTGCAAAACCCGGCCAAGCTTGAGGAAGACCGGGCGAACCCCATCCGCGGCCAGGTTCAATGATGGGTGGATTCCCGCATTCGCGGGAATGACGAGGGGCTACGAACAGGTCGGCCCAATCGCGGGCGTGCCGCGTCGGGTCGCCGACTCGTCGAGTCCGAACCGGCGGTGCTAGCAGCCGCTGTAGATGGTCATGCTGGGCAGGCAGCCGAAGTTGATCTTGGTGGTCTGAATCGTGACGTCCTGCACCGGCGCCGACATCTCACCGTCCGGTCCCGGACCCAGCGCCACGCCGCCAATCTTGTCCAGCGTGGTTAGCGAGGGGGCGTGGTTCTCCTTGACGCGTCCGAAGATGGTGTAGTCGGGCGGCAGCTCGGCGTCCGTGAGGTCGTTGAGAATGATGTAGAAGCGCGACCCGTTCGAGTTCGGCGCGCCGGTATTGGCCATGACCAAATCCCCGCGCCGGTAGGGCTGCTGCGGCGGCTCAATCTCGAACGTATAGCCGGCGTCGCCCGTTCCCGTGCCGGTGGCGTCGCCAGTTTCAATGAGCACGCCCGGCACCACGCGATGCACGGTCATGCCGTCGTAGTAGCCCTCCTGGGCCAGGAACAGGAAACTGTTGACCGCTCGCGGCGCCTCTTGCGGCACCAGGTTGAACGTCATCCGTCCAAGGCTCGTGGTGATGACGACGCTGTAGGGCCGGAGCTCCTCAACCGTCATCTCCGGCTCGGCGGCGAATGTCAGCGGACCCTCCGGCTCCGGCTCGCCACAGGCAGCGACCGCAACGGCCGCCATTGCCACGACCAACGCAATCACGATTGCTCGCCACATGGCTCTTCGCTCCGCATTCAACCGCCGGCTCTCCCGCCATTCTGCCGCGTCGGCCGCCCAATCGCCATGCAAGTCCCGCCGAGTCAGACGGCGAGCCGCGTGCGCTACGGTTTTGGGGCCTTGCCCGGAACGCCGGCAAGCGAGGGGTGAGTTCGTGAGCGTCGACATCGACCAATGTGTCGCCGACATCCTGGACGTCGGCCATTGCGTCTTGCCCAATCACTTTCCGAAGCCGGCGATCGACGCGTTCCACGAGGGATTCCTGCCGCTACTGCAAAGAGTCGCGGCCCGCATTCCCGAAGGCAATCGCCGGGCGCACCGCTGGGCCATCGGCCTGCCCTTCGCACCGCCGTTCTATCAGTCCGAGTTCTTCAGCGACGACACGGTTAACGAGATCGTGGGGCGCATCCTGGGCGAATACATGTTCATCGCCTACTACGGCACCGATACGCCGGTCGCGGGATCCGAGGACCAGCAGGTGCACTCGGACATCCGCCCGCTGTTCCCGGAGCAGCCGGACCTGCGCTATCCGCCGCCGACGCTCTCGGTGCGCTTCACCAGCGTGGACATGACCCTCGACAACGGGCCTTACAGCACGTCCGAACGCACGCAGCACCTCACGAGGGACGAGGCGCAGACAAAGATTGCGGCGGGCGAGATCGAGCTCGCGCCGCTGCTGCTTCGCGCGGGGGACGTGCTTATCAGCGACGCCCGCACGCTGCACCGAGGAACGGCGAATCGCACCGACGAGCCGCGTCCCTTCGCGGTGATCGTCTACAACCGCGACTGGTATCACCTGGAAGGCGAGTTTCGGCTGGAGGCCAACGAGGAAACACCGATGCTGCTGGAGTCGTTCTATCGGACACTGCCGCCGGCCGAGCAAAACCTCCTCCGGCGCGTGCCGAGGACGGATGGCTAGCGCCGGACAACCAATCGACGGCGGACCTGCCGACACTCGTTTGGTTGTCGTTCCCTACGATCCAGCGTGGCCGGCCATGTATGAGCGGGCACGCGCGGAGATTGTCGCGTGTATCGGCCAGCACATCCTGCGAATCGAACATGTCGGCAGTACGTCCATACCTGGACTGTCTGCCAAGCCAACGATTGACATTCTTGTGGGCGTGCGCGATTGGGACGAAGCCAACATCACCATTGCGCCGCTTGCCGACATTGGATGGGGATACGTCGGCGAGCACGGCATCCCACGCCGGCACTATTTTCGCCGGGGCGCCGTGAGCGGGCGCCGCACGCACCACCTGCACATGCTCGAGGTGACGCAGCCGGAGTGGGAGACCATGCTGTCGTTTCGCAACTTCCTCCGCGGCCATCCGAAAGCCGCGGCCGATTACGAACGCCTCAAACTTGACCTCGCGCGCGGAAATCTTGACGGGCCCGGCTACCAGGCGGCGAAAGCGCCGTTCATCCAGGGAATTCTCGAGCGGGCGCGCGGCACTTGCCCCACAACGGATGGCTGAGGCGAAACGCCCAATCGTTCGCGTGCCGGCGGAGACGCGCCTCGCTGTCGTTCCCTACGACCCGGGATGGCCAGCCATGTATGAGCGCGAACGCGCCGAGATTGCCGCGTGCATCGGCCAGCACATTCTGTGCATCGAGCACGCGGGCAGCACCGCCATTCCGGGCATGGCCGGAAAGCCGACCATCGACATCCTGGTGGGCGTCCACGAATGGGACGAAGCCAGGGTCACCTTCGGGCCGTTGGCCAAGATTGGGTGGGAGTTTCGCGGCGAGCGCGGTATGCCGCGGCGGCACTTCTTTCGTCGGCTCGATGCGCAGGGCCGCCGCACGCACCAGCTGCACATGCTTGAAGTGACCCACCCCCAATGGGAGGCGATGCTGCTCTTCCGCGACTACGTCCGCAGCCATCCAGATGCGGCAGCGGAGTACCAGCGGCTGAAGCTCGATCTGGCGCGGCGGTTTCCCGACAGCCGGGGCCAGTACACGGTGGGTAAAGAGGCGTTCGTGATGGACGTGCTGGCGCAGGCGCGGCGAGCGCGTGAGGACAGGCGAGACGCGTGACGTCGAGGTCGATCCGACGTGCTCGCCGCTAGAATTGACGCCACGCGGTCGCCTGAATGAAGGGCCGGCGCCATGTCGCTCTCCGACCAACAACTTTCGTTCTTCGAGACCTTTGGCTACCTGACCTTTCCGGGAGCGTTCGCTGACGAGGCCAAAAGGATCACCGAGGAGTTCGAACGGGTGTGGGCGGATCATGGCGGCGGCCACAACCAGCAAGCGCACGATCATGAGCGTCGGTCGGCCCTGGTTCCGTTCATCGACCAGAGCGAGTATCTGAGCGCACTGCTGGACGACCCACGGATCGACGGGGTCGTCAGTGCGTTGCTGGGCGACGATTACAACTACACCGGGAGCGACGGCAACTTCTACGTGGGCAACACGCGCTGGCACTCCGACGGGTTCGCCCGCATGAAATACCGCTCCATCAAGATCGCGTTCTACTTGGACCCCGTCACGCGCGACTCGGGTTGCCTGCGGGTGATTCCCGGTAGTCACATTCCCGGTGACGGCTATGCTGAGTCCCTGCAACAGATCATGCCGAGCAGCCGGTCGGCGTCGCTCGGGGAACGCCTGGGCATCGAGGGCCGCGATGTGCCCGCGGTGGCGCTGGAATCGGAGCCGGGCGACATGGTGCTGTTCATTCACGACCTGAAGCACGCGTCATTCGGCGGCGGAACCCGCCGGCGCATGTTCACCATCAACATGTCTGAGCGCTTCCGTGACGAGGACCTGGACGATCTGCGAGAGGACGTTGCGACGATGGTTAGGTTCTGGGCCGAGCGGGCCTACGGCGACGCGATGATCCGAACGGCAGGTCCGGGCCGCATGCGGCATTTGGAGCAACGGCTGGCCAACGACGACCACTTGCCAGAGCTGGTGCGTCAGGCGCGCCAGGAGATGAGCGAGCCGTCGCGCAGCTAGTCCTGGGCCGCTCCGTCGACCACAAAGGGAGACCTTTGCAAAATCCAGCCGGGCTTGGGGATGACCAGGCCTATCCTGTCCGCCCCCAGATTCAGTGAAGGGTGGATTCCCGCCTTCGCGGGAATGACGAAGGGTTACGCAGAGGTCTCCTTCAGGGAGGGGGAACCGGAACTGCCCTCCAAACTCCACCGGAGGAACTACGCAAGAGTCTCCAGGGGCGGTTCCCATTGGATACCGCTAGGCTGTGCGCACTGCGGCGGCGACGAGCCGGAATTGGTGAACTCATGACAAAGACGATTCCAGGCGACCACGAGTGCTTCAGCGAGGACTGGCGCCGCACCGATCCCGACCTGGTGCTCTATTTGCCCGAGGAGCCCTCGTACTGGATCGAGGCCGTGGACCACGTCCTGGTGGACGTCACGCCGGGCGGAGACTTGCTGGCGATCTTCGCGCTGGCCAGCCAGCCGCATGGGGCCGACTACCGGGTCGCGTACTCACGCAGCGCCGACGGCGGACGGACGTGGTCGCCGGTGGGCGTCATTGACGGTCCGGGGGCGAAGCCCGGCCAGGTGAGCGCCTTTGGATTCCCAATCATCAGCCGGCGCGGGCGCATCTACTGCTTCTACAACCACGGCCGCGCGATCGGCGACAGCTATCAGACGAGCTTTCTGCGCTGCAAGTACTCCGACGACGATGGCCGCACGTGGATCGATGGGGAAGTGGTGATTCCCTACCGCTCCAGCGCCAACGACCACCCGGACCGCTCCATCGGGGCCAACTGCGTGGTGTGGCAAAAGCCCATCCGCGACGCGCACGACCGCCCGATCATCGGATTCACCCGCTGGACGAACTCCTACGTCAAGACAGCGCGCCGCGAGGACGACTTCACCATGTCCCGCCGCGATAGCCAGGCGGAGTTCATGCGGTTCGAGAACATCGACGAGTCGCCGCATCCGCGCGACGTGCAGATCACCTGGCTGCAAGACGACGACACGGCCATCCGCGTGCCGGTGCCCTACGAGCCCGAGGCTTCGCGCAACTATTCCTATTGCGAGGAGCCGAGCGCGGTGCTGCTGCCGGATGGTCGGCTGTTCGTGGTGGCGCGCACGGCGACCGGACAGATCTGGTACACGGTTTCGACCGACGACGGCGTCACCTGGCGGCCGACGGAACCGCTGCTGAACCGCGACGATGGCGCGCCCATGCTCAATCCCGTCTCGCCGTGCCCCATCTTCGCGTTGGACGACGGCCGGTTCCTGCTCATGCTGCAAAACCACGACGGGCACGGATTCGGCGGTCGCGGGCCCCGCGACTTTCATGCGCGGCGACCGCAGTTCATCGCCGTGGGCGAGTTCCGGCCCGACGCCCACCAGCCCATCTGGTTCAGCCAGCCCCAGTTGCTCTTCGACACGCAGAACATCGGGGTGTTTCCCTTCTACATGAAGTGGCTGTCGATGTACGCCAGCGTCACGGAGCATCGCGGCGAGCGCATCCTGTGGTACGCCGACCGCAAGATCTTCGGCCTCGGTCGCTACATCACCGACGACCTGCTGGCGCCGCTGACGGTCCCCTCGGCGTAGCCCCGATTTTGGCGGGGCGCTGCTACGATTGGCGCCCCATATCCCGCGCGGCGCGCGGGCGCCCCCCGAGATCGAGCACGGCTCCATGGCACTAGAGGTCAGGCCGGTTTCGGCCGCCCTGGGCGCCGAGATCATCGGCGCCGATTTGACGCAGCCGGACGACGACGAGCAGTTCGAGACGATCCGCCAGGCGCTGCTCGACTACAACGTGGTCGTGATCCGCGACCAGCAGATTTCGCCGGCGGACCACGCCGCGTTCAGCGGCCGCTTCGGCGTGCTCGAGCTCCACGTGTTGAACCAGTTCCTGCTGCCCGAGCAGCCTGAGGTGCTGGTGCTTTCGAACAAGCGCATCAATGGAGTGCCCGTCGGGCTGCAAGACGCGGGACGCGAATGGCACAGCGATCTCTCTTACATGCGACTCCCCTCGCTTGGCTCGTTGCTGTACGCGTTGGAAATTCCGCCGACCGGCGGCGACACGCTGTTCGCCAATCTCTACTCGGCCTACGAGACGCTGTCGCCTGAGATGAAGGAACGCGTCGAAGGGCTTCGCCTGCGGCACTCCTATGCCGACTTCATCAATCGCCGGTTCCAGGAATCCGCGATGGAGCGACCCACCCTCACCGCGGAGCAGGCGGCCAAGGTGCCCACGGCTGTCCATCCGCTGGTGCGCACGCATCCGGAGACTGGGCGTAAGGCGCTGTACGTGAGCCCGTCACTCGTGGCCGGGATCGAGGGCATGGACGACGCCGAGGGCAAGGCGCTGCTGCAAGAGCTCAACGACCACGCCACGCAGCCCGAGTTCGTCTACCGGCACGTGTGGCGGCTGCACGACATCGTGTTCTGGGACAACCGCTGCACGCTGCACCTGGCCACGGCATTCGACCCGAAATACACGCGCCACATGCACCGCACCACGATTCAGGGCGACCTGCCGGTCTGACCACCGGTTGCCGGGTGCATCTCGAGTGAGCGCCGGGTCCAGCAAGTCCGTCGATCCCGACGATTCCTATACGGCCGCGAATCGCGCCGCTTGGGACGCAATTGCGGATAGGCGCCAGAAGATCTTTCCGCCGGCAGGCCATTTCGCCGAGGGCGGGTCGGTGCTCGACAAGCGCGATCACGAGGCCGCCGGCGACGTGCGGGGACTGCGGCTGTGCCATTTGCAGTGCGGGAGCGGGGAAGAGGCGCTCTCGTGGGCGAACTTGGGCGCCGAGGTGACCGGCGTCGACATCAGCCCCAGGCAGATCGAGCTGGCAACCGCCAAGGCCAAGGCAGCCGGCATAGCGGCTGACTTCGTGGCCGCGGACGTGTGCTCGCTCCCCCACGATCTGCTCCGCCCCGCGTCATTTGACATTGTCTACACAGGCGGCGGCGCCCTGGTATGGCTGCCGAGTCTCGACCGCTGGGCGGCGACGATCAACGACCTGCTCAAACCCTCGGGACGGCTCATCGTGCGCGAGGAGCATCCAGTGATCGCCCGCGTCGAGGTGCGCGAAGGGGCGATCGCCATCGTGAATGACTACTTCGACCGGCAGCCCGAAGCGTCTACCGGGTGGTGCCATTTCCCCGGCGCCGCGGACGCCCCTGAGACGAAGTGGGATTGGACCTGGCCCTTGGGCGACATCATCACCAGCGTGGCGCAGGCCGGTCTCCGCGTTGAACGCTTAACCGAGTTTCCAAGCACGGCTGCCTGGCGCTTCGGCGACGACTTGGAGCGTCTGCAGAAGCTGCCGGGCTCGTATCTGTTCGTTGCCAGCAAGCCTCCCGACACCGATCAACAAGCGTCCGCTTAGGGAGACCGCGCACGAGCCGCCGCCGTGGGCGACAGGTGGCGTCCGTGGCTCAAGCGGCTCGAAAACGCGGGCGCCTAAAGTTGAGTCTTGTCCGAACTACCCCGGCCGATCTGCTCCCGCGTCACTGGTTTGGGCCCAACGCAGCCCGGCGAACCGTCCGCCGGCCTGGAGCAGATTCTCTGGCGTTCCTTGCTCGAGCACCCGGCCGCGGTCCATCACGACGATTCGATCCGCGCCCATCACCGATTCGATTCGGTGGGTGACGACGATCAGGGTGCGGCCGCGCCGTGACGCGGCAAGCGCGCGCCGCAGGTCTTGCTCGGTCGCCGCGTCCAACGAGGCCGTGGCCTCATCCAGAATCAGCAGGCGCGGGTCGCGCAGCAGCGCGCGGGCGATGGCGATCCGCTGCCGCTCGCCGGCGGAGATGCTGTGACCTTGCTCACCGACGGTGGTCTCGATCCCTTGCGGCAATCTGGCGAGGAAGTCGTCGAGCTGAGCGTCCCGCAGCGCCCGCGCCAACTCGTCGGCACCGGCCAACCCTGCCGGATAGCGGATGTTGTCGGCGATGGTTGCGTCCCACAGTCGCGGTTCCTGGGGCACCAAGCCAATCTGCCGGCGCAGCCACGAGAGATCGATCTCGCGGGTGTCGATCCCGTCGACGCGCACCGAGCCCGAGTGCGGCGCATAGAGCCCGACCAGCAAGTCCAGCAGCGTCGACTTGCCGCTGCCGGTTTCCCCCACGATGCCGAGGAATTGGCCCGGCTGGACCGAGAACGAGACGCCGAAGACCCCCGCGTCTTCCCGCGCGTAGCGGAAGTTTGCGTCCTGAAACGCCACCCGAGCCCCTGAATCGTCAGCCGGGAGTTGCGGCGTCCTGCCTCCAGCCCGCTCCGGCGCGAGACCAAATACATCGTCCATTCGCTCGTATTCGGCCTCGACCCGCGCCCGGTTTGCCTGGAGCGTCAGCAGGCGCTGCAGGGATACATAGGCCCGAGGCACAAGCGCCACCGCCGCGATCAGCCCGCCGAGCGTCAGGTGGTCACCGGCAATGAGGACGGCGCCAATTCCGAATGCCGCCGCAGTAACCAGCGCCTGGGCTGCCGCACCGCTGTGGGCGATCACCACGTCGTGCAGGACGAAGGTCTTGGCCTTTACACGCCAATGCTCGTCGAGCCATCGAAGCCATCGCCCTCGCTCCCGTTCCGCCGCATCAAACACGCGGACCACCCGAATGCCCGCAAGCACCTCCTGAAGGAAGATTTGCCCGCGCTCCAGATGGCGCCCGAACCGCCGTTCAAGTCGCGTGGAAAGGGGTCCGAGCCGGGCAACGCCAAGGGTCATCGCCGGTATGGCGACGAGGGCCAGGAGTCCGAGCGGCCAGGCCAGCACCAGCATGGCCGAAAGTGAGGCGACCAGCACCAGGGTCTGGGAAACGGCGGGAAGCAACGACTCGCCAACGAACCACTCACCGATTCGTCCGCACGATCTGGTGAGTCGAAACACGAGCTGCTCGGACGGGACCTGCTCAAGCTCCGCGAGTTGGGCGGCTGCGATGCCGTCGAAGGCTTGCTGGCGCAGGCGACGCGACACAGCCTCGCCGATCGAGGCCCGCATGTAGCTCTCGCTCGACGCCAGAATGAGCAGCACGAGCGCCGCACCGGCCATCCCACCGGCGAGCACCGCCGTCAACCCGAGGTTTCCGCCGGGAAGAGCACGATCGATCAGCGCGGCGACAAGCAGGGCCGGAACGATGCTGACGGCCGCGCCGCCCAGCATGAGCCCCGCCGTGAGCGCAACGGCGCGCCAACGCCGACGCAGCTCCTGCCGCACGATGGCGGCCGACGTGGACGATTCGGCAGTCGTCGGATCGGTAGCGTTCGCGGGTTCAGAAATCCACGGCCTCATTACCCAAATATTTTGACGGGAGTGGCCGCCGCCGTCAGTGCCGATTCCCGCCGAGGATTCGAAAAACCGGGGATATAATGAGGTGGGCGAAGAGAGCGGTCGCCTTCCGCGCAGCAACCACATTCTCGATCCGTGCGCGGCCGCCATGGCGATGACGCCGATCGCAATACTCCCATCGAGGGCGCGGTGAAGCTCGGCTACTTTCACAACGGGCACTTTCCGCCGATCGAGTTCGAGGACTTCGTGCGCTGGGGCGCGGCCAACGGCTATCAGGCCATCGACGTGCCGCTGTTCCAGCCCGACGCCCGCGCCATCTGCGAGCGTCACAGCCTGGAGCCGACCTCCACCACGGGCATGATCTGCCAGCCCATTGCCACCGATGCGGCGACGCGGGCCGAGCAAGCGGCCGAGGCCTGCCGGGCGTTGGACTACGCCGCCGCCGAGCACATCCCGCTGGCGTGGCTGGGACACCAGATGGCGCCGGACCTTGGATTCGACGCCAACGTGCGCCTTTTCGCCGAGGGCGTGGCGCCGGTGCTGGACCACGCGCAGCGGGTCGGCGTGCGCCTGGTGATGGAAAACTGGGCCGACGGCGGGCGCAACCTGGCCTATGCCCCGGCGCACTGGGAGGCCATTTTCGACGCCGTCCCGCACAAGGCGCTGGGGCTGTGCTTCGATCCATCGCACCTGGTCTGGCTGGGCATCGACTATCTGCGCGCCACGCGCGAGTACGGTCCGCGCATCTACCAGGCACACGCCAAGGACACCGAGTTCCTGCCCGAGGCGCGTTACCAGTACGGCGTCATCGGCGCGGAGCGCGGCCGGATTGGCCAAGGGACCTATCGCTTTCGGATTCCGGGATTCGGCGTGATCGACTGGCCGGCCTTCATCACCGCACTGCTCGACGTCGGCTACGCCGGCCCGCTGGTCGTGGAGCACGAGGACCCGTTCTGGAGTGCCAGAACCGACCCTGAGAACGACGCGCTCAAGGGACTAGTGCTGGCCCAACGATTTCTGGCGCCGCTGCTGGTCTAGACGGCCAGCGGAAGACGACGAATTCGCTATACGCTTGGCCAGCCGTCGGGAATCTCGTTGGCGTCGAGTGCGGCCTTGATGGCTTCGGCGGCCCCGGGCGTCACCCAGCCTGACCATACGCTCACGTTGCTCTTGAGCCACCAGAGTGCAGTTTCGTTGATGCTGGCATCCCGGTTTTCGAGCCGCCACTTGCCGACAGCTTTGTAGAGCTCAAGATTCAGATTCCAGGCCCGCAGCATCTCGACGACTTCCGGCGCCCGACCAGGGATGTCTCGATGCACGGCAATGGAGATCGTCGCGTCTCGGTAGGCGCAAGCCTTGGTCGTCGCCCAGCACTCATCGGTGTACTCGGGCTCCTTCAGGCGGACCAAGTCGAGCTCGGCCGCAGGATCGTTGGTTCCCCATTGGTAGCCGAGCCACGGTTCCCGTCGCTCGTAGGCGCCGTAGAGGTCGGCATTCGCCGCGGCGCTGTCACCTGGATTGATGATGTGGACGTGGTCCGACAGTCCGTATGCGTCGATCTGCTGGGCGTTGATTTCCTCGCAGACCCAACCGATGACGCAGGACACCAGCCGCGCTTTACCGCGTGTTTCGACCGTGGCGAACAACGCCTTGAATTTCTCTTCTTTAAGATCCTCGACGCTGTCCAACTCCGGGTACTGCTCCTGAAGATATGCCGGGATTACGAATGCGGACTGCCAGTCGCGGCCGAGGCTTTCGCCGACCAATTCGACATCGCCCGCTGCCAGCGCATCCACCCAGGCATCCTCCTGGTTCGGCAGCCAGATCTCCATGGTGACCTGGGTGTCGCCTCGGCGCAGTCCCTGCAACAACGGAAGGGTGGCGCCGAATACCAGATCGGTGGGATAGCCGTAGCCCTTTTCGACGATGTATTGGGCGACGCGATTCTGAAACTGCGCACTGGTCCAGTTCAGATCGCTGAAGACGATGGGCTCCTTCTCCGCAACGACTTCGGTCTCGGAGCAGGCGGTTCCAAATATGACGGCAATCAGCGCAATTGCCATGACCGACCGTCTGGACATGGCCAACATGCGGCAGGTCTCCCTTCTCGTTTCCCTCAAGCTGCTTGCAGCGTGACTCTTGGAGATACCGTCATCGTGCAATCGGGAATCACCGGCCCCGATTCGAGGATGCTACTGCCTGCTTTCCGGTCCGGCCAATCGTCATGGCAGGGCCTGCAAGCCACTTCGCATGGGTGATCCGACCCGGTCCCGCTACAACACGCCCTTGGTCAGGATCACGTTGCCGTAGAGCCGCCGTTCGCCGGTGGCGACGATGGCGAAGGCCTGCCGCGCCCGCTCGTAGAACGCAAAGCGCTCCACTCGCTCGAAGCTCACGGGCGCCCCGCGGGCTGTCGCGGCAATGCGGCGAAAGTCGGCGAAGACAGGCGGCTCGGCGTCCGGGTCGCCGACCACCGCCATCACCGCCGCCGGCCGCTCGACGTACTCGTCGAGCGGCAGCACCGAGAGAATGGCTTCGGCGGCGCGGGTGGCGTCGACGCCATCGAGGCGCACCAGCCGCCGGGCGTTGGCCTCGGCCGGAAAGTTCGCATCGACGATCACGATTTCGTCGCCATGCCCCATGGCCGCAAGCACACGCAGCAAGTCCGGCCCCAGGAGCGGGTCGATGCCTTTCAGCATGGGGGCGTTCCTCAGCGTCGGCGCGGTGGCATCGTGGCACATGCGGACGGCTATGCTCCGAAGCATGGGCGAATGCGGCGCGACGGAACGAGGAGGCGAAATGTCGCCACGCGCCAGCTCAAACCACCTTGGCGCGGAGGGCGCTGGCCCGTCGCTCAAGGAGTTCGTCGAGCACGTGCCGGTGACGCTCAACGATGCCGGCGACACCGCCGGCTGGGTGTCCAAGGAAGTCGTTGATCGCCTGTGGCTCGAGGTAGACGGGGAGCTGGTCAGCCAACTCTGGGTGGTCGACGTCGCGGTGCGAGCCTGGGACGCCGAGCTGCGCAGCGCCGGCGTGGCCGGCGTGGGGACGCCCGAGCCGCATCGTTTGAAGGGATATGCGCGGCGGCTGATGGAGGCTTGCGAGCGGTTTGCGGCCGACCGGGGCTACCCGATCAGCATGCTGTTCGGGATTCCGGACTTCTATCACCGCTTCGGCTACGCCACGGTCTGCCCGGAGTACGAAATCCGGATCGAACTCGACGCCCTCGAGACGAATGGGCCAGCCGCTTCGCTCGAAGATCTCCAGCCCTCGGACTGGGTTCCGATCGCTCGCATTTGCAACGCGGCGTACGGATCACTCGACGGCTCGGTCGTCCGGCGCGAAGGCGCGTGGCGAGGTCCCAGGCAGGGCTCGGACTGGTTCCGAAAGCCGCAAGCGTTCGTGAGTCGCGACGCGCGTGGGCGCCCGGCGGCTTACGCGGTGGTCGACACCGAGCTGACGGACGGTTGCCTGTCGGTGTCGGAAGCGGTGGCCGGCCATGACGCCGCCGGATTAGCCCTAGCCGGCGGATTGGCCGGGATGGCCAGATCGCGCGGCGCGACGGGCCTGCTGGCCAGTCTGCATCCGGGCACGGGGTTGGGTCCGCTGCTGACTCGACTTGGTGGCGCGGTCGAGGTGACACGACCGGAAGACGTCGGCTACATGGCGTGCATCGTCGACCTGGACGCCGTGTTGCAGAAGTACACGCCGGCGCTTGCTTACCGCGCAGCCGCCTGCGAGCTGCCATTGCCCGGAACGCTGCATGTGAAGACCGACATCGGCGAGGGCTGCGTCACGCTTGGCGGGCAGTCGCCGCCCGCCGAGCTGTCAATTGATCGGCTTGGGCTCGTGCAGCTTCTGTTCGGTTACCGGACGTTTGGAGAACTTCAGGAGATCGGCCAGGCCCGCGCGACCGGTGTCTCCGACGCCGTGCTGGCGAAACTCTTTCCGCGCAATGACGGCTACTGCTTCTGGCCGGACCGGTATTGATGCCGGCGCCTCGAGGTTGCCATCTCGACCGTTGATAGGCGTCGAGCTGATTAGAACCTTGCCGGATAGCCGCCGCAGCTAGGACTTCCCATCGCCGTGCAAAGAGCGCGCCACAACTACGAGATCCTCAGAGCAGCGAGCGTCGAATGCCTGGCGATCGAACCCGCCATCGATGTGCTCGATTTCGAGCCCGACCTCTCCGAGGAGCTGCTCGATCTGCGCAGGGGACGTGTATCGCAGCGGCATGCGTTCGATCACGCGATTCGAGCGACCGTCGCGACCCACCACCTCGAACGCGACTTCGAAGTCGAATATATGCCGCCCTTCGTCCCGGGCAACGGATCGGGTGAATCGCGCGATTCGCCGACCGTCCCCGAGAGAGACCTGACCGTCGTCCAGTCTCCAGTCCGTTGGGCCGAGCTTGTCGAAGCATGCCGGCCGGCGACTTGGCAGGTCCAGGGCCAGCCGTGCACCAGCCGTGAGGTGACGGAGAACCGTGCGGAGGCATTTCACCTGATCGTCGTGCGTGAGGAGATGCATGAATCCGCCGAATGGGATGATCGCGAGGGCGAACGACCGATCAAGGTCGAACCGCCGCATGTCGGCTTGGACGAGCTCAACATGCCGCCGAACGCGTTGGGGTTCGCGGACCAGCTTGGCGCGGCAGCTGTCGAGCATGGGCGACGCAATGTCGATCCCGACGACATCGAGGCCAGCTCGGGCAATCGGGAAAAGGACCTCGCCGGTGCCACATCCCAGTTCAAATACAGGCCCACGGGACCGGCGGGCGAGGTCAACGTAGAAGTCGACGTCGGGACGCTTGCGAACGATCTCGAGGTGGTCGTAGGTCACGACCGTCAGCGAGTCGTGCCGCTCGTACGGTGAAGGATCAGGGAGTGCGGTCACGGCGCCGCCGGGTTCGGAGCCATTAGCACCACGCAGGCTTGGCATTGCCATCGACCGGGGTGCCTGAGTGCAACGCCGACGCGTGGTCGCGACGGTTCAACGGACGGTAAACACTAGCTGAACCGCTTGATGAAGCCCGGGAACGTGCCCATCGTCGGCATCTCGAGGTCAAACGCGTCGTAGCCTGCGCGGCGGATCCGGTCCAGGATTTCCGAATCGCTCGGTCGGCACGGCGCCAGCATGAGGGCGGTCCCGCTGGGTCTCACCACACGATCGATCTCGCGCAGCTCCTCATCCGGCTTCCAACCGAACGACCCGTTGGTCAAGATCGCCGCGTCCACGGCATTGTCTGCCAGCGGTACCCGTTCCAGAAGTCCGTCCAATGTGGTGACGTTGTAAAATCCGTGTGCGGACAATTTCCGCTCGATGTATTCACGCAGCGCGGCGACAGGCTCCAGCGCGAACACCCGCGCGGCATACGGCGCACACCGCAAGGTGGCCTGGCCCGTGCCGGCACCAATATCCAGGACCACGCGATCGCGGACGTCCACGCGGTCATGAATTTCGCTCGGACTCCACGAGCCCCACGTCAGGGCGTCCCAGGTGGCCGGCGATTTGGCCATGCCGACGTTCCAGGCGCAGCGTCGCAGGATCGACTCTTGCGTGGATCGCAACTCCTCGGGCGAGAGTTTCAGCGGATGCGCTTCGGCCTCGCGCAGTCCGGCACGGAACCCGGGCGAGGCGTCGGAGAAGTGCGCGGCCACCTCGGGCAGCGGCATGAGCGCCGCGTACAGGCGGGACCCGAACTCCCGCAAGAGCCCAGGGTTACCGCGTTCGTCCTCCAGAAACGCATTTACGAAGTACGTGTTCAGGTGCACGAGATCCGGAAGCCGCAGATCGAATAGTCGGATCGGATCGATCACCGTGCGTGGCCAGCCGCGCGCGGAGCCCCGCGGATACTCCGGAGAGCCTTCGGATTCGCGGCGCAGCAGCCCGTATTGCACCTCATCCGCAGGCGTGCCGGACTTCGCCGAATGCTCGCGCAACGTGCCTTCGTACCGCATCCCCAGCTTCCGCAGGACGCGGGTTGACGGCTGGTTGCGCGCGTCGGCCCTGGCGAAGACACGATTCAGATCCGGCTCCGCGGCGAAGGCGGACTCGATCACGGCCGCGGCGGCCTCGGTGGCGATCCCGCAGCTTCGGTGCGCACGCGCCACTTCATAGCCAATCTCGGCCCGCCGGTTGGAGATTTCGATCCGGAGATCGACGCCACCGACCAGATCTCGGTCGAGCCATATCCCCCAATGAGGTTCGGTGCGCCAGTCGAGCTGCTGCGCGCGCGCCAGCCACTCACGCGCGTCCGCCGCCGGGTCGATCCGGGGCGCTGCCGGGTCGTCATCGGTGAATTTCGGATCGGCCATGTAGCGCGACATGGCCTCGATGTCATCCGGCCGGTGCGGTCGAAGGGTGAGCCGCTTGGTTCGAATTGTGCGCGGCAACATGGGGCGACGGGCGCTAGGGCTCCAATACCAGCGCCGGAATTTCGGTCAAGCTGGTGATCCGTGTGACGCCCGCCGGTCCAGAACCCTCATCGTGCCGGTCAAGCCAAACGCCCTTGAGCCCCGCATCGCGGGCTCCAATCGCGTCCGCGTCCAAGCGATCGCCGACGTGCACGCACGCCGACGGCGGCGCACCTAGGGCTTGGCAGGCCACCTCGAAGATCCTCGGATAGGGTTTCGCAACTCCAACCTCCTCGGAGACCACCACCGTCGTGAAGCTGTCCAAGACGCCGACGGCCGCGAGCTTCCGTCGTTGGTGCACCGACCCACCGTTCGTGATGACACCGAGGCAGAGACCACGCAGTGCCTCCAGGGTGTCGCTGACATCTGAAAACAGCGTCAGGTTCTGGTCGTAGTGGTCGCTGTAAACGGCGTAGGCCCGATCGGCTTCGGCGTCGGGCAATTCGCGTGATATGAGACTGAATAGGCCACGGATCCGACCACGGCGCTGGTCTTCCAACGTGGTTTCACCCCGCAGGTAGCGATCGAAGTGAAATTCCGTCAGGTCTTCCCAGCGCTTGAGGAGATGCTCGTCGGAACCGATCAGCCGGTCTCGGTACCTGCTGAACATGCCGAGCGCCCCGGCTCGGGTGGCCGCGTCGTGGTCCAGCAACGTGCCGTCGAGGTCGAAGAACACGGCTTGGATGGGTGAATCTGGCATGTGACGGAGTTGGGGAGGGCGAACTCAATTCGGTCGCTTCCCGCAGCATATCCCGACGCAGTTGTCGCCAAACGGGTGGCCGGCGATGGTCCGGAATTCCCTGATTCGGCCGATTGAGATCCTTGGGGGACTCGGGGCGGCGGAGGACTTGCGGAGGAGACCTGGAGGGTTCGAGGTGGGGGATGGGTGGATTCCCTAAATTCACAGACGAAGTGCAACACCTCGCGAAGGTCTCCCGCGCGGCTATGACAAAATCTCCAGTTGCATGAGGCCCACTGGCGTAGCCCGTGATGACAATCGGCGGGGATCCGGGTCCTAAGCCCAGCGTGATCGGCTGACGCATGCCCACCCTCAGCGCGGCATGGACCGGATCCCTCGGCTACACGCGCCGGGGACTGCGCGTGCTGGGGGCGACTCCCTGGTTGTACGTCCAGATCCTGAGCGCCTTCGCGGCGCCGGCGGCGGTCGCCGCGTATGTGACGGCTTCGGACATTCCGGAGGGATTTGGCCGATCGGCGCTGCTCTACGTGCTCAATGCCGTCTCCGCGTCGGCCGCGCCGGTGGTGGTGATGGTTGCCGTCGCCGCCGGGTTCCATGGCGTGCGCCTCAGCTTCATCAGCGCGATGCGCCAGGGGCTCTGGTGGCTGCCGCGCTACCTCTGGACCAACGTGCACACCACGGTCATCTTCTGGGCGCCGATTCTGGTGCTGTTGAATCTGTTCGAGTGGCAGCGGAATGAGGCGCCGGTCGAAGGCGCGGCGGGCTTGGCGTTGACGGCCGCCTGGGTGGTGCTGATTGGTGTCGCAGCACTCTACATTCACTCCCGGACGCTCCTGGCGCCGTTCTTCGCGGTGCACGGCAACCTGCCCGCCACGCTGGCGACGATCGAGTCCTGGCGCATGAGCGGCCGCCGCTTCCCCATCGTGTTCGGCACCTTCGTCGTGTCGTCGGCGCCCACAGCGGTGCCGCTGGCGGTTGTGCTGACGACGTTGGCGTTCACGCTTGACGAACCAAGCGGGGCCAGGGCGACGTACGGGGCCATGCTGCCGGCACTCGTGTGGGCGACCATCAAGCTGGTGCGGCCATTCCTCATCACGGCAACCTACGGCATGTATTCGGAGCTCTGGACCGAGGAACAGGAGCGGCGGACGGAGCACGGGTCGCCGGCGGTGCCGCTGTTGGCGCGGCCGCTGCTGGCGATTTCGCGTTGGATCCCACGTCTGGCCGGTCGCGCGATTGGGCGGCGCATCGAGTGGACCGCGTGACCTCAGATTCGCCGGCCACCAGTTCGCCGGGACGCCTGGTCCGGGCGCTGTCGCTCGACGCCGAGCGGCGGGTGCGCGAGGGTGGATTCGAGGCGCTGGCCAACGCGATCCGGCGGGGCGCCGACCTGCACATCGGCACGGAGTTTCGCCACAACGAGCACGTGGATACGACGTCGGACAGCCCGGAGGTCGTGCGCGAGCTGGCGGAGTTCCGGACGACATATCTGGTCGAGGACCGCTGGGCGGCGGGCATCATGACGCTCAGGCAGCCGGTAAGCCTGCCGGACGCCTTTGGCCCGCGGCCGTCGATGTCGTTCTTCCTCTACAACCAGGACGGCACGCAGGCCATCGCGCGACCGCACCTCGACGGGGTGGCGAGCGCCGGCGCGACCGGCGCGGCGCCGATCGACAGTCATCCCGACATGCCCAAGTACCACGTGCTGGACAGCTGGGACGCCGAGACCAACGCCCCGAGCAGCACCTTCATCTACGACTTCGAGCACTTCGACTTCCTGGTGCGGGACGACTGGACCGAGGTGTTGGCGCACGACGCCGAGGGGGCGGTGGTCCACGGATCGGAAGATGCCCTGGGCGAGGTTTGCGGTTCCGGGGGCGAGGTCAAGGCCTCGATTCGGGGGCTGTGTGCGGACCTGGCCGGACCTGAATCGGACGCAGTTGACCACGAGGTCTTCATCCAGGTCGGATCAAGCTACTACTACACGGAGCAACGGCTCTTCATCGGCGGGACGCACCCGCTGCCGAGAGTCCGGGCGTCAATTCCACTGCGGTATGCGACCCGGGCCTGGGACTTCGGCTGGTTGATCGTGCGCACCGACGGCCGCGTGATCCGCCGCCTGTGCGATCCCTACACGCTGCGCTTTCACGACAGCGAGTCCCGCCACGCGATCCGCTGGTTCGCGCGGTGAGCGTGCTCGGGCGGGTTTGAAACCCGCCCCTACCCCAAAACGCTCAGGGCCGGCAGTTGAATCCGGCCGCGGTTGAACCGTCGCCGGAGCAGTTGAGCGTCACGCCGGTCTTCATCGCCGAAATCGTGATCGCCTGCTGCGGCACCGACGACTCGCCGTCCGCGGCCGTGCCCACGGGCACCGCCTCGATCTTGGCCAGTGTGTCGAACGATGCCTGGTGTCCTTCCTTGATCTGCCCAAAGAGCGTGAAGTCCGGCGACAGCCGCTCCTGCGCCGTGAGGTCGTCCAGGATGATAAAGAACTGCGACCCGTTGGACGTGCCCGGGCCCTTGTTCGCCATCGCCAGCCCGCCCCGGACGTAGGGCCGCTGCGGCGGCTCGATCTCGAAGGAGTAGCCCGGGCCTCCCGTCCCCGTGCCAGTGGGATCACCGCCCTGCACCATGAAGCCCGGGATCAGCCGGTGGAAGGTCACGCCGTCGAAATAGCCCTCGTTTGCCAGGAACAGGAAGCTGTTGACGGCCAACGGCGCCTCTTCGGCGAACAGGGTGAAGGTCATGCGCCCCAGGCTGGTCGTGACGATCACCCAGGGCTCACCGGCGGGAATGTCCATGGCCGGATAGGCAGCGTAGGTCTTGGGGCCTTCGGGCTCGGCTTCACCGCACCCCACCACCACTACAACCAGCAGCACCGCCACCAGTGCGAGTCGCCACATGTCCCACGCTCCTTCGTCCGCCTCCGCGACATCCGCATTGTCGCAGCGGGTTCAAGGCTTTGTCGCACGCCGGCCATGTGATGGACGGTCAATGCCACGTGCGGTTCGCGTACCGCCCGTCACGTGACACCCGGCTCAGTTCACGTCAGTGCGGGACTCCTGCGCGAGCGGCTGAGGGCGCCACGTCAGCACCTAGCCCTTACGGCTTGCAGGTGAACCCGATCGCACCCTCGCCGGAGCAGTTGAGCGTCACGCCGGTCTTCATCGCCGAAATCGTGATTGCCTGCTGCGGCGCCGACGACTCGCCGTCCGCCGTCGCGCCGACCGGCACCGCCTCGATCTTGGCCAACGTGTCGAACGATGCCTGGTGTCCTTCCTTGATCTGGCCGAAGAGCGTGAAGTCCGGCGACAGCCGGCCCTGCTCCGTGAGGTCGTCGAGGATAATGAAGAACTGCGAGCCGTTGGCGGTGCCTGCACCCTTATTGGCCATCGCCAGGCCGCCGCGCACGTAGGGCCGCTGCGGCGGCTCGATCTCGAAGGTGTAGCCCGGGCCACCGGTGCCCGTGCCGGTGGGATCGCCACCTTGCACCATGAAGCCCGGGATCAGGCGGTGGAACGTCACCCCGTCGAAGAAGCCCTCATTGGCCAGGAAGAGGAAGCTGTTCACGGCTAGCGGCGCCTCTTCGGCGAACAGCGTAAAGGTCATGCGCCCCAGGCTGGTGGTCACGATGACCCACGGCTCACCGGCGGGAATGTCCATGGCCGGATAGGCGGCGTAGGTCTTGGGGCCCTCGGGTTCCGCTTCGCCGCACCCCACGGCCACAACCACCAGCAGCACTGCCACCAGCGCGAGTCGCCACATGTCCCACGTTCCCTTACCCGCCTCGGCACCGTCCGCATTGTCGCAGCGCCCTCTACCTTCTGTCGCGCAGTCGTGCGGTCGCAGTTCTAAACTGTCCCCTGCGAACCGGGTTGCCACTGACTGAGGACGCGCCATGACCCAACGCCTCTACCGGAGCCAGGTCGACCGCATGCTCACCGGCGTCGCCGGCGGGATGGCGGAGTATCTGCGCGTGGATCCGGTGATCGTCCGCATGCTCTGGGTGATCGCCGTGTTTCTCTCCAGCGGCGTGGGGCTGCTGGTGTACGTCACCCTTGCAATCGTCATGCCGACCGCGCCACCGCTCGACGATGATGCCGAAGCGCAGCGGGCAGAGGGCAGCCAACCGGCCACTCCGGCCCGATACGCTCACGCGACCAACGGCGCCGCGCTGGTGGTGGGATCGGTTTTGGTCATCATCGGCGCCGCTGCGCTCATGAGCCAGTTTGGCTGGTTCGACGCCTGGCGGCTCTGGCCGCTCATCCTCATCGCGATCGGCGGCGTGTTGATTTTCAACCAGCGACGGTAGGCAGCCTTGGACCAGCGCGGCTTCGGATTCGGCGGGGCGCTGATCCTCGTCGGGATCGTCGCCCTGCTTTGGAACTTCGACGTCCTGCCCGACCGCTTCTGGCCCGTGGCCTGGTCGTTGTGGCCGGTGGCGCTGGTGGCGGTGGGCGCCGGCCTGGCGCTCTCACGCGTGCGTGCCTGGCTTGGCTCGACAGCCTTTCTGGTCGTGCTGATCGCCGGATTCGGCACGGCGTGGGGTCTGGCGGCGGCAGGCAAGGGGCCGGTCCTTCACCACCGAACGATCGCCGTGGAACGGGGGCAAGCCACCGCGGTACGCCTTGAAGTAAACGTGGGGGCAGGCTCGCTTAGTCTGGGCGCGCAGGCGCCTTCTGGTCTGCTGATCGCCGGCAATCTGGAATCGCGCGCGGTCGACATCGACTACGCAATCAGCGAATCGCATCAGCCCGGCGGCCGAAGCGTTATCGAACTCGGGAGCGGGCCCGGCCGGGAGTTTTCGATTTGGCCCGGCCAGGGCTCGTCGGAGGACTGGCACCTGCATCTCACGCCGGACATTCCCACCGAAGTGCGCGTGGAGGCCGGCGCCGCCGACATCGACCTGAATCTTCGCGGCCTCCGTCTCCAACTCCTCGAGATCGAGGGCGGCGCCGCCGACATCGACGTGGTGATGCCCGCCGCCGCTGGAAGAACCGAAGCCAGCATCGAGGTCGGCGCGGCCAGCCTGCGGATCACCGTTCCGGAAGGCGTGACAGCACGGATCGAGGTCGATGCCGGGCTTTCGAGCATTCAGATTGACGAGGATCGATTTCCGCAAGCGTCCGACGACGTTTACATTTCGCCAGACTTCGATCGCGCCGCCAACCGCGTGGACATCACGATCGATGCCGGCGCCAGCCACGTTGAGATTCGCTGAAGGAGTATCCGCCATGACGAACTTGCCCGACTCGGAAGTCAAGAGTCTTCTGGCCGCCACGTCGACGGCCACGCTCACCCACCTTCTGCAGCAGCGCGGCTATCGCAACGTCTACTTCAGCGGGCTGCGTCCGGTCGGTCCGGCTGCACGGGCGGTGGGCCGAGCGCGCACGCTGCGCTACACGCCCCACCGGCCCGATCTCTATCCCGACGACCTGTCTCAAAATCCGCAGCGCCTGGCGATCGAGTCGATCGAGCCCGGCGAGGTGCTGGTGGCGGAGGCGGGCGGTGAGTTGGGCGCCGGGGTGCTGGGTGACATCCTGCTCACGCGCGTGGCCAAGCGCGGCGGCGCGGCGTTCGTCGTGGATGGGGCAGTGCGAGACCCCGAGGCTATCGGGCAACTGGAGATGCCGGTGTTCGTGCGCGGCATTCATGGCGCGGCGCACATGCGCGACCTGGTACCGATCGGGCACGACGTGCCGGTTCGATGCGCCGGGTGCACCGTGGTGCCCGGCGACTGGATCGTGTGCGATGCGAACGGCGCGGCCGTGGTGCCACCGGAGGTCGCCGCCGAAGTCGCCGCCGAGGGCGTGGAAATGGACCTCAAGGAGGAGTATGTCCTCGAATTGATCGAAGGGGGCGCGTCCACCGTCGACGTCTACCCGCCAACTGACGACAACATGCAGGGCTTCCCCGCGTGGAAAGCGGCCCGCGGACACAAATAGTCGCGCCCGCAGCCTGGAGACCCTTGACTAGAGGAGGAGGGGCGGGTCTCAGACCCACCCGACGTCAAGTATCCGGCGCGTCTCCGGACTTGGCCGGACTGGATTCCGGCCTTCGCCGGAATGACGGAGGGGTGACGCAATGGTTTCCTACCTGGGAATACTGAAGCACATGACGTCGGTCGGCGGCACAAGGCCAGTGGACATCAACGCATGACGCAGCACTCGATCGTGGGGGTGTGGCGGCTCGTGTCGTACGAGTCGCGACCGGAGTCCGGAGCGACTCGACTGCCGTATGGCGTGCAGGTCAGCGGCTACCTGATCTATACGCCACAGGGCTACATGTCGGTGACGATCATGGGCGCCGATCGGGCAAATCTCGCCTCCGAGGACCGCCTCGCAGGCACGCCCGACGAGTACGCGCGGGCCATGAAATCCTATGTCTCCTACTGCGGGCGCTACACCGTGCTCCCCGACCGCGTCATTCACCACATTGAGCTCAGCCACTTTCCGAATTGGTGCGGCGTGGACCAAGAGCGCTTCTACGAGCTCGAGGGGGATCGCCTGCGGCTGCGAACGCCGCCGTTCGTGCTCGGCGGCGTCGAGCAAACCGCGCATCTGGTCCTGGAGCGCGTTCGGGACGGCGAGTAGCGCCGCCGGAGCGACGCTCGTGACAGCGGGCGACTGGCGCCGGCGCGTAGGATGCGCTTGGGCGTGAAACAAGGAGTCCACGGTGAGCTATCCGCGTGCCTTTGCCCGGACCGAGTTCGAGCGCCGCGCCGCCGCGGTTACCGCGCGCATGCGCGACACGGGCTTGGACGCGCTGATCGCGTACTCGGTTCGCAACAGCCAGGGCCCGGTGGCCTATCTCGGCGGCTACGAACCCGATCTGGGCCTGCATGACGTGTCCTATTTCCTATTGATCCCCGGCGAGCGGCCGGATGCCGTCCTGGTGACGAATGGGTTCTGGGACGATCCGGCCTCGCGGACGTGGGTCGACGACGTAGTGATCTCCTACAAGTTCGAGTCGAGCCTGCCGGAGCTGCTGCCGAGCACAGCGAAGCGGATCGGCGTCGCGGGATTCGACTACCTGCCCGCTCCGGTCTATCTGGGCCTGAAGGCGGCTCACCGGCAGTGCGAGATCGTGGACGCCACGCGCCTGGTGAAGGAAGTAGCGCAAATCAAGAGTCCGGCCGAGATCGAGGTGATTCGCACCTGCATGTCAATCAACGATCACGGCGGGCGGGCCTTTCTGGAGGGCGTCCATGAGGGTGCGAACGAGCGCTCGCTGCAAGTCGCGGTCGACCAAGCTCTGTTGCAGGCGGGGGCGGACGGCCTCTACTACAACCCGCAGATCTACAGCGGAGCAAGCGTGGCGCACGGCATGGGCATGCGCACAGACCGCATCCTCCAGGCGGGCGACCAGGTGCAGGTGGACTGCGGGGCCATGTATCGCGGCTACCGCGGCGATCTCTCGCGGGTCACCACCGTCGGCCTTGTGGCGCCGGAGGTCAGGCACATCATGGAAGCCACGGCCCTTGTGTACGAAGCCATGGTGGACTCGCTGCGCCCCGGAATGGCCGCGGCCGACGTGGCCCGCGTGGGGATTCGAATGGCGGAAGCCAATGGGCTCGGCGACTGCCTGTATCGCCCGACGCCGGACCATCCGCCGGGCATGCTCGGCCACGGCATCGGCTGCTGGGTGCACGAGCTGCCGGACATTCAACTCGATTCGACCGACGTGATCCAGACCGGCATGGTGGTGGTATTCGAGACCATCCTGGGGCGGCCGGGGACCGGCGGAGCGAAGATCGAGGACGCGGTGCTGGTGACCGACGGCGCGCCCGAACGGCTTTCCAGCATCCCGGTGCGCACGTGGCCGCTGTGAAATCGGTGGTAGCGTACGCGTCGGCTGCCTCGTGCCGAACTAAGGTCCCCGCATGAAAACCACGGTCGCGATTGCCCACATCCTGCAGGCCGAGGGCATCGAGTTCCTCAGCGCCTACCCAACCACGCCCGTGATCGAGGCCGTGGCCGAAGTCGGCATCCGCCCGGTCATCTGCCGGCAGGAGCGCGTGGGCGTGGACATCGCCGACGGATTCTCGCGGGTCACCAACGGCAATCCGCCCGGCGTGTTCGCGATGCAGTACGGACCGGGCGCGGAGAACGCGTTTTCCGGCATCGCCACGGCGTTCACCGACGCGTCGCCGCTGCTGGTGCTGCCGCTGGGACAGCCGGGAGATCGCGAAGGGGTGGCGCCCTTGTTCAGCTCCGTACGCGCCTATGCCCCGATCACGACGTCCATCCAGCGCTTGAATGCACCCGAGGATGTCGCCGATCGGATGCGGCGGGCGTTCGCCGCGCTGCGCATGGGTCCCGGCGGACCCGTCATGCTCGAGATTCCCGCCGACGTGGCCGAGGCCGAGGTGGACGACGCCATTCCGGCCGGCTATCGACCGGTGCGACCCGTGGTGGCGGCCCCGAATCCGGACGACGTCCGACGTGCGGCGCGCGCCCTGCTCGACGCCCGTCACCCGGTGCTACTCGCCGGGCAAGGCGCGCTCTACGCGGGCGCGAGCGGCGAGCTGATAGAGCTCGCGGAGCTGCTTGGCGCACCGGTCGCGACGACCATGGCCGGCAAGAGCGCGTTTCCCGAGAAGCACCCGCTGGCCCTCGGGAGCGTGTCGGGCGTGATGAACGAGGCCGCGCGGCACTTCGTGCAGCAGGCGGACCTGGTGTGCGGGATCGGTAGCAGCTTCACCAAACACATCATGTCGATGCCCATTCCGGCCGGGACGACCATCATTCAGCTGACCAACAACCGGCGCGACATTGCCAAGGACTACGACGTCGACGTGGCGGCAGTCGGCGACGCGAAGCTGGCGCTGCGCAGCCTCGTGGATGCGTGTACCGATCTCATGGGTGGGAGCTCGAATGCCCGCGATGGAGCGCCGGCCGACCAGATCGAGCAGCTGCGGCGCGGCTGGCTGAGCGATTGGATGCCGAAGCTGGCCTCGGACGCCAAGCCCATCAATCCCTACCGGGTCATTTGGGAGTTCATGCAGCGGGTCGACCCGGACGAGGCCATCGTGACGCACGACTCGGGGAGCCCGCGTGATCAGATCATGCCGTTCTACCAGGCCGGCGGACCGCGGACATACCTCGGCTGGGGCAAGTCCCACGGGCTGGGCACAGGACTGGGCCTGAGTCTCGGCGCGAAGCTGGCGGCCCCCGACAAGTTCGTCGTCAACTACATGGGCGACGCCGCCTTCGGGATGACCGGACTCGACATCGAAACCGCCGTGCGCTGCAAGATTCCGATTCTGACCATCGTGCTCAACAACTCGTCAATGGCCATCGAGGCCCGCCATTTGCCGCTCTCGCACGCGAAGTACCGCACGCGAGACATCGGCGGCGACTACGCGGACATGGCGGCGGCCATGGGGGCGTGGAGCGAGCGCGTGGACGAGCCGGACGACGTCGGCCCGGCCCTGGAGCGAGCCCGACGTGCGACGGAAGACGGCCGCACGGCGTTGCTGGAATTCATCACCAGCGAGGAGATCACGTTCTCGAACAAGAATGTGATTGGCTAGGCGGGCTCGATATCGACGACCAGCAACGATTCCTCGTTGCCGGCGTTCGCCGCCAGCAGCGCGCCGCCCGGGCCGAAGACCGCCGACCGGCCGGTGACCCGGTGCGGCCAATTTGGGCGCTCGTTGAAGTCGCCGCGCGGGTCCTTGGCATCGAAATAGAGCGCAAACACGCCCAGCCGTTCGGCCAGGTTCTCGGCACGGCGCTTGAGCGTGTCGCGCTGGTTGAAGTCCAAGATTTTGTCCCATGAATCCCCGGCATTCTGGAAATCCTTGATGCAGTCGAAGTGCGGCTCGACGATGACGCGAGCGCCGAGCCCCACGAGCGTGTCGTGGATGGCGGGGGACTCGTTGTCGGCGCAGATGGTCACGCCGATTGTGTGTGGGCCAAGCCGGAATGGCGCCATGTCGTCGCCACCGCCGCGGTAGAAGTCCATTTCGCTGGTGGTCGGTTGCAGCTTGCGCTGGACGTGCCGCACGCCGTCGCCGTCCACGATGACGTACGCATTGAACGGCTTCGGCGCGAGCCCGCGTTCGGCAATGCCGGCGCCGATCGCCAGACCAAGTCGCGCGGCAAGGCGCGCCAGCCGCTCGGTCGAGGGGCCGGGAATCGCTTCGGATTGCGTCTCGAGGTCGGCGAGGTCGGCATCCGCGTCGTAGGTCACCCAGGGACCGTGCACGGAGAATTCGGGGAAGAGCACCAGGTCGCACCCGGCGGCGGCCGCCTGCTCGGCGAAGGCCTCGATCTTCTCCAGATTCGCGGCCTGCTGTCCGCGCAGGGAACACAGGGTGACCATGCCGATTCGCATCAAGGCCTCGATCGCAACTGTTCCGACGCCCACTAAGCCTCACACAGGCGGAGACTGCACGCGTACCGGGGACTCTGCCGCACGCTTGGTAAGACGCCGCTCCTTTTCGGGGGATGGCGCGGGTAGTGAGCCATCGCGGCAGATGCCTCACGAATCGAGGCACGTCGTCCAAGGTTTTCCGCGCGACAGTGGCTATGCTTACAGTCATACGGGTTGAAGTGCGGCGACTCTGAGTCCGGGCGTGTACGGCCGAATGCCATTCCACCCGCCGCGAGCAGTGCTGGGATGGACGCCGGAGCAGATCGTCAGATCGCTCCGGCGGCTCTGAGACGACGACTGGAACGCGCGACGAGGCGCGAACCCGCGTCCAGCAGGGTGAGAATCCCGCCGCACGTCGCGTGGTTGTCGAACGGCTAGGGCTTTAGGCCCAGCCCTTTCATGGACGGAGCATGTCCCATGGCCCGCTTGGCGATTTTCATTGATGGCGCGTACCTGGAGTCGGTGCTCAAGTACGAGTTTGGCGGCGTTCGGATCGATCTGACGAAGCTCGTCGATGAGATTCAGAACCACGTCGAGGACAACAGCCCGGATCCCGTCGAAGTCCTGCGGACGTACTACTACAACTGCCGTCCGTATCAGAGCGATCCCCCAACGCCGGAGGAAATTGACCGATATTCGAACTCGCGACGCTTCGAGGACGCGCTGCGGTATCTGCCCCGCTTCGAGGTGCGACTGGGTTATCTCCGCAAGAGCGGCATCGACGAGTGGGGGAACCCGGTATTCGAGCAGAAGCAAGTCGATCTGCTGCTGGGTCTTGACATGGCGCTGCTCGCCAGCCGGAGGCAGGTGCAGCACGTGGCGCTCGTGGCCGGCGACGGGGATCTCTATCCCGCCGTGCAAGTCCTCAAGAGCGAGGGGGCCATTGCGTGGCTGATCCACGGGCCGCGGCAAGGCAGCGACGGACGCCCGATGTACTCGTCCAATCTCTTCAAGGCCGCGGACGAGCGCTTCGAGCTGGATGAAGAGCTGATCGACCGCCTGCGGATGTAGGGGCCCCGCTCGCCGTCAGTTTCCTTCGTCCTCGCAGGCGCGACAGACCCGGCGACTACCCGCGCTCCGCGCGCCGATCGCTTGCCCCTCCGCGCACGCTGGCGCGAGAACGACGACGGCCAAGCCTCCCCACCGCGGCCGCGGTTGGCGACATAGGTTAGGGTCCGGGCGACACTCGACTTCTCGGAGCCCGCGCGGGGTCCGCTCACCAGACTCACGTCGTCGACAGGGGAGCCACCTGATGAAACGCCGCCTTCAACTTGTCGGATTCGTGGCCGTGCCGCTTGGCGCCATCGCCTTGGCCGCGGTTGCCTTCGTGCTCGTCATCAACCTGCAGCAGCAGCTGGCGGACGCTACCGCGCGGGTCGACCGGCTCGAAGCCGCAGGCGCGGCTTTGGAGCCGCGCGTGCTTGCCCTGGAAGACGCGTCCACGTCACTCGACACGGTTCACCCCATGCTCAGCGCCCAACGCTTCCGCCTCGTGGACGACAGCGGCCAGGAACGCGCCGTCCTGCAGATGGAAGAAGCCGGGCCGTCATTGCGAGTCTTGGGCGGCGGCGGCGAGTCTCAGCTGTTCATCGGCGTGACGGACACCGGGCCGGAGCTCACCGTCAACGGCCCGGGCCTACCCGCGAGTTCCGCCCGCGCCACGATGAAGCTCAACGCAAATGGACTTCCCCACCTGGAAATGGTCGACCTGGAGGGGCGTCCGCGGACGGCGCTGGCGCTCAGCTCCGCCTCCGGAAACGGCGATGGCTTCCTCCGCTTCTGGGATCAGGACGGCGACCGGCGCCTGCTCGTGGGCGTCCGCGATGACGCACCCGAGGTCGTGCTGGCCGACAGGGAAGACATCGCGCGCGCGAAGCTGAGCGCCGGTCCGACCGGACCGATCCTGAGGCTCCACGATGCCGCCGGCAACGCGCGGGGGGACTTTGGCCTCACCAACCTCGACCAGGTTGGGGTCATCCTGAGGGGCGATGACGAGGAGCAACGCGCCGCGTTCTTGGTCAATCCCTTTGAGAGCTCCCTGACCTTCTATGGACCTCGAGGCCAGGTTCGTTCCGTCCTCGAAAGCGATGACGAAGGCTCATCACTCTTCCTCTTCGACGCGCGCGACAGCTTCGGCGTGTCCCTCGGAGTCTCGGACGATGGGTCGGTCATGGGATTCTCCGATGAGACGGGCGCCATCCGCGCCGCCTTGGGCTTCGTCGGTCTTGGGTCTTCGCTTGAATTCGCCGACGCCGAGGGCACCGTGCGCGCGCACTTGAGCGATACGGCCGACGCCACCAGGCTCGTGCTTCAGGACGAGCAGGGGGTTCCGAGAGCGGCGCTCGGTATCAGCGCCGAGGGTGAAGTGCTGGGGCTGTTCGACGAATCCGGCACCGTGCGGACCAGCGTGGCGCATACGCCGCAAGGTTCCGCGTTTGAGATCTACGATGCCCAGGGCACGGTGCGCGCCAATCTGGGCTTTTCGCAAGGCAGCCCTGGGCTTTCACTGAACGACTCGTCCCAGAATCCTCGCGTCGCCGCCGGTTTCATCCGCAGCACGCAAGAGCCCTTCATCGCCACGTTGGACGAGGACCTCGGCATCATCTGGCGGTCCGACCGGCCGCCGGATTCGGAGTCTGACTCCGAAACCACCGCGAGCACAGGTGACTAGGTCTCGCACGGGTTGGCGTGGTCCCACGGCTGGATAGGCGGTCGCCCGCAAGGCGGCGCAGTGCCCAGGCTATTCTGACCTCATGGCGTACGGGTGGCACGACAGCCTTGGCCCGGGCGGGCCGTCGCTGAGTGATCCGAATTTTGAAGAGCCCAGAAGGCGGCGCGGCCCGCCGCGTTCTCGCTGGCTGGGCGCCGCCTCCGCGTGCTTCCTGGTAGCGCTCGGCACGGCTGTGCTTGTCACGCAGTCGATGGCGGTCGGCATGTGGTTCATCTTGGCCGGAATCGGTGTGTCGATGTTGATTCGCGGTCTGCTCTCCGTGCGGCGGATAACCCAGGGCCGCCGGCACATCGACTTGGCCGGCGCAGGCGAACACTCCGCCAGCAGCAGTTTGCCGCGCCCGGTCCCAGCCGTTGAACCCTCGTGGTGGCTGCAGCCAATGAGCCACCGGCAGGCTGCAGCCGTCATCAGCTTGCCGTTTGGCGCTACGGGTATCGCCTTCTTGGTCGCTGAACCGGATTTCGTGCCCAGCGCGTGGACGGCGATCGCCAGCGGCAGCCTGGCCGTCATTTATCTCGTCGTGGCCTACCGGCGGTCCAATCGCCCGCGACGCCAGCGGCGTTTCCGCGTGGAGGAAGACGACTCGAGCAAGAAGTGGCGTCGCTATCGGTGGCCGCGCGGCGCCCGCACGCTGCGCTAGACGCGAAGCGTGAGTTCCGTGGAAAGCTCGTGCGTCGAGCGGAGGCGGACCTAGGCCCCAACCGCTCGCTGCCGCGCGAGGCCGCGCCGGGCGAGGACGGTGACCAGCACCAATGAGCCCGCGAGCGCGGCGACGCCGACCCAGTTCATACCGCCCGCGCTGAATACCGGACCCGTCGCCAGGCTGCCGGTGGCCGCGGCCACGGCCGCAAGCGCGTCGCCGGCACCCTGGGTGCGGCCTCGCTCGCGGGGCGAGAGGCCGACAATCAGCAAGGCCGAGCCGGCGACGAAGCACATGTTCCAGCCGTAGCCAACCAGGAACATCGCCAGGAGCATCACGCCAAGGTCGGCCGAAAACGGCGTCAGGAGGCTGGCGGCGATCAGCTGCGCCGCGCCCAGCGCGATCACCGGCAACTGACCGTAGCGGTCAACCAGGCGTCCGGTGAGCGCCGCCAGCCCGAACATGCCCACGGTGTGGACCGCGATGGCGATCGAGATGGTGGTGGGCACGTGGCCGTGATCGTGCAGGTGCACGGGCGCGATGGTCATCACCATCACCATCACGAGCTGGCCGATCAGCATGGCGAGCACGGCCACCCGGACGTTGACGGCGCGAAAGATCTCGCGCAACGGACGCGCATCGGCATCCAGGCCGCCGCCGGCCGCAATGGGGGCCAGCGGCGACGCGATGGTCATGTCGCGTGGATCGGGTCGTACGAACGCGAGGACCAGGGCCACAGCCGCACCGACCAGCACGGCGGCGGCCAGCCACGGCCCGGCGAATTCATCGATCCCAGCGCCCTCGGCCAGGCTCGTGGACGCCTTGACAATCAGCGGCCCAGTGATCGACCCGACGGTGCCGGCGAAGACGATGCGGCCGATGATGCGCCCGCGGCGTTGCGGCGAATGCACCTCGGCGGCGACGTAACGCGACTGATCGCTCGCGGTCCGCGACATGCCAAAGATCGCGGCTCCGGCCACCAGCCCCGGGTATGACTCGGCCATGATGGCAAGGGCTCCCACGACCGCGCCGGCCACGCCCGTGAGATAGCCGAGCGCGAGCGCGGGCCGACGCCCGGCGGCATCCATGAGCCAACCAATCGGGTAGGCCGCCAGCGCCCGACCAAACAGCATGGCGGCGCCGGGGATTCCCGCATAGGCGGGGTCTCCCGCCAGAATCGCCGCGCTGATGGACAGCACCGAGAAGCTGGCGATACCGGCGGCCGAAAAGGCGGATTGGGCGGCAAACAGCGTCGCCGTGATGCGCTGAGGGGCGGTCAGCGACGGAATGAAGGACGTGGGCCTGTCTCCCCGCGAGGGCGTGCGGGCATTCTAGGCGGGAGTGAGACGGGCTATCGTGGCCCCACACGCGGGGGCCACAAGGAGCGGGCACAGGTGGGCACATTCGACGGAAAGTCAGTCGTGGTGACGGGCGGCGCTCAAGGCATCGGCGGCGGCGTCAGTAAGGGCTTCGCGCGGGCCGGCGCGTCGGTCACGGTGGTGGACATCGACGAAGCGGCGGCCGCGGCGCTGACCGGCAGCCTGGGGAACGAAGGGGGCACGGCGCAGTACGCGATTGCCGACGTGAGCAGCCACGCGGACGCCAAGCGGGCCATCGAGCAGGCCGTGTCGGCCTTCGGCGGCGTGGACGTGCTGGTGAACAACGCCGGCATTCAGCCGATGGGTTCTTATGTCAAGCTCGATGCCGAGACCGAGGAGGGCTGGGACCGGATCATCGGGGTCAACCTGAAAGCCTGCTTCCTGATGTCCAAATACGCCATTCCCTCGATGCGCGAGCGCGGCGGAGGCGTCGTCATCAACGTCGCCAGCGTGCAGGGCCTGCAATCGCAACCCATGGTGCCGGCCTACGCGGCGTCGAAAGGCGGGCTGCTGTCCCTGACGCGCAACATGGCGCTGGACTATGCCCGAGAGAACATCCGGGTGGTGGCCATCAACCCGGGATCGATCGATACGCCCATGCTTCGGACACAGGCTCGCGCGGCGGGTGACGAGGACGAGATGGTCGAGACCTGGGGGCGCACACACCCGATTCCACGCATCGGTCAGCCCGCCGACATCGCCAACGCGGCATTGTTTCTCGCCAGCGATGCGGCCAGCTTCATCACCGGCGAATACCTGTGCGTCGACGGCGGCTACATGGCCCAGGGCGCGTGGGCGGGGAACTACGACGAGTAGGCCGTCCCCTCACCCCGGCCCTCTCCCCTGGGGAGAGGGAGCCTGATCGAGCAGGCTATGGCGGCAGTGTCTGGAGGTAGTTGACCAAGTTCCAGATGTCGAACACGGTCAGCGTCTCGCCAAACGCCGGCATGGCCGTGTCGGCGATACCGCTTTCGATGAAGCCGTAAAGCTCGCCGTCGGGATGCAGCGGCACGTGAATGGTCAGGTCCAGCGGCGGCGGATCGAGTCCAGCCGCCAGCGGTCCGTCGCCCTGTCCGCCCGGACCGTGGCAACTGACGCAGTGGGCCTCGAAGTGCACGCGTCCGGCATCGATGGATGTCTGGTCGGGCGGTACGGGGTTCACGGCGCTCAACGAACTCGGAGCGAACTCGGGGGTAGTGACGAGCAGCGCCAGCCCTACCGCGCCAGCGCCGAAGCCGGCGACCGTCACGCCCCGCCGTGCCCAGTCCGCCCAGGCCATGGGCTGCAGCATGGCGAAGGCCAGAAGGAGTCCCAGGCCGGCGAGCGCGATGGCCCATACGCGGCGCACGTCGTCGGCGGCCGGCGGCGGCGCGCCGCCCGCCGCTGAGCCGCCCGGCGTCACGTCGAACCGGAAGGGCGCGCGCGCGTCGAATTCGCCGGGGCGCCGGACGATGGCCAGCGCCTGCCAGCGCCCGACGAGACCGATGAAGTCGCCCGCCACGATGTAGCGTCCGTCAGCGTCCGGAGTCGGACGCAGATCGCGCTGCCCGATATCCGAGTCGAGGAACTTGACGTGCAGCTCGACGTCGGCGTCGACCACGGGCTGCCCCCGATCCTGCAGCGTCAGGGCGGCGGTGTTGTTGCCCGGGGCACCGGGCTGAATGCTCAGGGACACGTCGAGGTCGTCGACGCGAGTCTCCAGGTTGACGCCGCGCGCATCTCCCAACGCGACCTGGCGCGCGGGTTCGAGGCTGGTGAGCAGGCCGACCACCACAACCACGGCGACGCCAAGCAGCACCTCGGCGGCCACCAGGCGCGGCGCCCAGCGGCCGGCGGCCGAGGGCCGCGAATCGCTCAGGCGACGCCGCGTCCAGAGCAGGTTGACCGCGCCGAGGCCAATCAGGGGCGCCACCAGCGCGAGCTTGGCCACCAGGGCCCGGCCGTAGTCGGTTTGCGCCAGGCGCGGCAGCTCGACGACTTGAATCCAGGTGGCAAACGCCCCGGTGATGACGAGAGCGCCGACCGATATCGTGGCAATGGTGGAAAACCGCGCCAGCAGCGCCCCCATCAGACGGCGGCGCGGGTGGTCGTCCAGCGTCCGGCGGGCGTGCGCGAGCGAAAGCAGCAGCGGCGCCAGACCGCCGGCCCACAGGGCAGCCGTGAGCAGGTGCAGCACGTCCGCGCTGGTGGCCGCGGCCGAGGATTCCAGCAGCGCCGCCGCATGGCTGCCCAATGAAACTGTGACGAGCACGGCCGCGGCCACGGCGGCGACCGGCAGCCAGGCTCCCAGCGGCCGCGGTTCGCGGCCGGCTCGCATGAGCGCCAGCGCCAGGGCCACGAAGGCGATGGCCCGAGCGATCCACAACGTGCCCCACTGGCCCAAGCCGAGCGCGCTGCCGACGGCGCCGACCAGGTCCGCCTCGGCATCGCCCGCGAGGCCCGCGGCCTGGGTCACCAGCAGTCCCACGTGGGCGCCGGCGGCCAGACTGAGGCCAATCCATCCAAGCTCCACGTAGCGCGATCCCGCGCTGCCGACACCGACCGCGCGAGCGGCCGGCGCGAAAGTCAGCGGCACATGCACCGCGGTGCCCAGCACGAGCATGACGCCAACGAGCAGCGCGGCCCGAAGGACGGGCTCGGCGGGGCTGAGAATGAGCGCGGACGCCGGGGTGCTCGCCACGTCGGCGTCGATGGGCTCGCCCACGCTGAAGGCGTAGGAACCGCGGATCACGTGACCGTCGACCACCGACAACGTGCGCCAGGTCACGACATAGGTGCCATCGGCGAGCGGCGGCACCCGGACTAGCATGGCGGAACGGTTTGACGGATCGACCTGGCTGGGGCCGTCGGTCACCGACGCCCCGGAGGCATCCAAGACATCGATGCGGCTGAACCCAGGCTCGATCCGCTCGCTGAACTCGGCGGCGACGACCTGCGGCGGCGTCTCAACCGTCGAGCCGGCAGCCGGGATCGCTCGCACGAGATTGGCATGGGCGCCAACCGGCATGAGTCCGACGCCGATGAGCACGGCGGCAAGCGCGACCGCCAACGCCCAGCGGTGGGCCGGCGCCTGGGTCAGGCGGCGGAGAGTCACCTGGATCGCCAGGTGCGGGCGGGTTTGAAACCCGCACCTACCGGAGACATGGCGTCCCTGGGTTTGACCGGACTGGATTCTGGCCCCGGATCGAGTCCGGAGCAGGCTCTGCGCCGGAATGACGGAGTCTAGACACGGCGGCGACTCCGAATTGCCAGCGCGATTGCGGCAGCAGCGGTCAGAAGGCCAACAGCGCCCACGACAATGCCGACGATGCCGATCGCTCGCGCGCCCGCCGCTGCGTCCAGCGCCTCGTCGGCCGATGCCCGCGAGGTCCGCACGACCCCCTCGAGCTCGCGGACGCTGGGGAGCGTGACGGGGAATTGCGCGGCGGCGCGGGACTGAACGGCGTCGAAGGTGTTGGCGCCCGACTCGAACGTCTCGTCGAACGGCTGGCCCTCGATGCTGCCGAAGAACCGGAACCGATAGCCGCCGGGTTGCGTCGGAATGAACTCCGCCGTGTAGGCACCGGGGCGCTCGAACAGCGGCGCGAGCGCCATGACCGTGGACTGCCCCGAGGAGCTGTGGGTGACCTCGACTTCGAGCGTGTCCTCCAGTCCGGTCACCGGCCCGCCCAGGCCGGCAGCGGCGTGGGCCTCATCCGTGTGCATGCCGCTCGCGATGAGCTGAGGCTCGCCGGTGCGATTGAGAAACACGACGGCAGTTCCCGGCTGCGCGCGAAGCACGGGCGGCGCGGCGCCGCCGGCGTGCAGCTCGATTTCGAGGCGACTTGCCGCGGGCGCCCCGCTTGAAACTTCGATCGATCCGGCAATGTCGGGATTGAGGTGGCTGTGGTAGGAAATGGTCATGCCGTCGAGGCCGTGCGGAATCTCCGCTTCGAATGCGTCGCCATCCGCGAATGGCGTGGACACAAAGATGCCGCCGTGGGCCATGACGTCGGGCATCTGGCTACCCGACATGTCGTGCGGCTGCTGGGTGTCCGGCTGGTTTCCGTTCCTGGTGACCTCGAGGAAGACGGCGTTGAGGTAGCCCTCGTACGCGGGCTCGTTGAGGAAGCCGACCACAACGTCGTAGCCGGCCGATTCCCGGCCTTCGTGCGCCAGCGCGCCTGCGGCGGCGGTGGCGGTGAGGGCCGCCGCCGCCACCAGCACGCGCGCTACGGCGCGCGCGGATTTCCATCGCATGTGAGTTCTCCTGGGTGCATGGGCTCGGCGGCGCGAACAATCGATGCGCCTGCCGTGAAGGTTGTCGACGGGTCGACTAGCTCCGAGGCGGTGGATGCGCCGCCTGCGGCGTCCACCCCGATACTCGTTGGGTGGCATGCGTGATCCGGCGAAAGGTGATGGGCAGCAGGGCGGTGGCCAGCAGCGCCGGCAGCACGCCGGCGAGCAGACCAAACGCGCCCTCCGGGAATTCGCCCGAGGACGCCTCCGTGTCAGCTCCCAACGGCGCGTCGCCGGTCGCGAGGTGCACGTGGCGGTGCCCCTCGTGTCCGGGTGGAACCTCGATGCCAATGGCCTGCGCAAGCAGCACGGTCAGCAGGGGCGCGGCCAGGGCAAGCAGCGCCGCGCGCGCGAGCAATTGCCCACCGGCGCTGGAGAGCTGCATCGCTGTCAAGACTCGCGGGAACCATTCGGGCGCACGAGTCAAGCTTACTGCCGTTGCGCCGAGCCTCAGTCAGCGGTTGGCGGCGCCTGCTGAAACCTGAGCGCCGCGTGGTGACACGTCACCGGCCAGCACGCTCGACTTGCCGGTTGACCCACGAGGGTGGATACCCGCCTTCGGAGAGCCTTGCAGAGTCCAGACGGGCTTGGGGATGCCCGGGCGCGTCCTGTCCGCCCCCAAGGTTCAATGATGGGTGGATTCCCGCCTTCGCGGGAATGACGAAGGGTTACGCGAAGGTCTCCATCGCGGGAATGACGAGCTTGAGGCGGCCCACGATGCGCACAGCGGCCTTCCGGACTAGACGCGTGCGGACACGCTGACCGGAAGGACAACCAGCATCGCGGAGCCGGTGCGGTTGGACGACTCACCGTCGCTGCCAGCGGAAACTCTGGCTCGGATGTGCTCAATGACCGCTTCGACCTCACGCTCGGCCACGCCGACCAGCAGGGTCACGTTTCCGCGTCTGAGAAAACCGCCCGTCGTGTTGATGCGCGTGACGCGGAACTCGTCCTCGACCAGCGCGGCCTGGACCGTGTTGGCGTCGTCGTTCGGCAACACGGCGAGCACCATGCGTTCGACCGGGATCTCGGGAAGCATCAGCCGGCAGTGGAGGATGGGCAGCGCGCGACGCTAGCACCGGCTAAATCGAAGGGTCAATCTCCCGGAGGCGGGAACGCCAGGTGCAAACCGTGCGCATGCGCAAGCTCGATCATGGCTTGGTGGATCCGCCCGTTGCTTAACACGCAGCGGCGGCTGTCGGGGCCCATGGGACGCCAATAGATATCCGTGGCGCGACCGCCGGCCCGCTCGACGATCAGCGACGCCGCGGCCTGGTCCCACCACTTGACATTGCCCAGGAGCGCGCCGTCGAAGCGGCCCGCCGCGACCCACGCCATCTCGAGGGCGGCGCTGCCGGTCAAGCGGACGCGATGAAAGGTGGAGGCCGCCGCGGCCAGCGCCACGCGAAGGCGCTTGGAGTCCTCGCTCGACACACCCGCTTGTGCCCAGGCGACGGCTGATTCGGCGGGATCGTCGCGATCGGTGACGCGCACAGTTGCGCCGTTGCACTCCGCGGGACCGTCGGCGGTAGCGGTAAACATCTCACCGCGGACTGGGTCGAAGATGGCGCCGACGTCAACCCGCCCGTGGGCTGCATGCGCCACGCTGACGCAAAACTGCGGCTGGCCGCGTGAGTAGTTGTCGGTGCCGTCGAGCGGGTCGATGACCCAGACGTCGGGCTCGAGAGTGTCGTCGTGCGGCACTTCCTCGGAGAGAATCACGTGGTCGGGGAATCGGGCGAGCAGCACCTCGCGAATGGCGCGGTCCGCAGCCATGTCCGCGTCCGTGACGACCGTTGTCTCTCCTTGGTAGGTCTTCCAGCGGACGTCAACCGTGCCGCCCAGCCGCTGCATCAACTCGTCACCGGCCGCCCGAGCCGCCTGGGTGGCGGCCTCGAGCATGGCCGCAGGGTCGGCAGTCATGATTCCCGAGCGTTGCGCCGACCGAGCGGCATCATTCCGGGCGCGTGGGCTGCGTGCATGGGCGGATTGCTCTGCCATTGGCCTGGCGGCGGCATCATAGACGGCGGATCAAGCGACGGCCATGCCCACCAGCGCGTGGTTCGACTGGCTCACCACGAACGGAATTGGCTCATCACGAGCGGCGCCGTGGGCGATGGCGCGCACGGGGTACGCTAGCGGCCATGCCCCGCACGCATCGAGAGCGCACTCCATGCATCCGCTGACGTTCGCCGATCAAGAGCTCACAGACCTCCGCGGCAAGGGCCTCTGGCGGCCCCTCCGCGTCTTGGAGTCCCCGCAAGGTCCGCGGATTCGCATCGGCGGAGACGACCTGCTGAACATGTCGTCGAACGACTATCTCGGGCTGGCCAACGACCCGGAAATGCGCACGGCCGCCCAGGCAGCGGTCGACGAGTTTGGCGCGGGCGCCGGAGCGGTGCGCACCATCGCCGGGACGATGGATATCCACGAGGCGCTCGAGCGTGAGATCGCCGAATGGAAGGGCGTGGAAGCGACGCTGGTCCTGCAATCGGGGTTCGCCGCCAATCTGGGCGCGGTGGCGTCGCTGGTGGGTCGCGACGACGTGATTCTCAGCGACGAGCTCAACCACGCCAGCATCATCGACGCCTGCCGTCTCAGCCGCGCCACGGTGCGCCGCTTCGCCCATAGCGACGCGGATTCGTTGCGCACCGAGCTGCGGCAATGCGGGAACTATCCGCGCAAGCTGGTGGTGACCGACGGTGTGTTCAGCATGGACGGCGACATCGCGCCACTGCCCGATTTTGTCGAGGTGGCGGAGGAGTTTGGCGCGATGGTGATGGTAGACGACGCCCACGGCAGCGGCGTGCTCGGGCGGGGCGGGCGCGGCACGGTGGATCACTTCGGCCTCAAGGGACGCGTCCACGTGCAGATGGGCACGCTGTCCAAGGCGATCGGGTCGATGGGCGGCTACCTGGCCGGCTCGCAGACGCTGCGCGACTACCTGATCCATCATGCGCGGCCGTTCCTGTTCTCGACCTCGCATCCGCCGGCCGTGGTCGGCGCCACACGGGCCGCCATCGCGATCCTGTCGCGTGAGCCGCAGCGGGTGGAACGCCTCTGGGAAAACGCCCGACATTTCAAGGCCGGCCTGGCGGACCTCGGACTGAACACAGGACGCAGCGAGACGCCGATCACGCCGGTGATCGTGGGCGAGGCGGAGACGGCCCACGCGCTGAGCGACAAACTCCGCAGTCTTGGGATATTCGTCCAGAGCGTCGCGTTTCCCACGGTGGCTCGCGACGCCGCGCGAGTGCGGGTGATGGTGAGCGCCGCCCACAGCCGCGACGACCTGGACGAGGCCATCCGAGCGTTTGCCAAGGCCGCCGCCGATCTCGGCCTCAACTGAGGGCCCTGTGCCGGGGACGAATGCCGGGGGACACCGTGTGCGTCGAGCGTCAACCGCCGGTTCAACGTCTATACGCGACGCCTGCGGCGGCGGAGTAACCCGGTGCTAGAATCCCGCTCACCTGCGACGGAGGACTTGCCGGCGGTGGCCGATCAGCTCGATGAGCTCCGGCGCGCGGTGGACGCGTCGGATGATGAGTTGGTTCGGCTGCTGAGCGAGCGGGCGGGCGTGGTCCGCCGCATCGGCACCCTCAAATCCGCGGCCTCGAGCCCGTCGTATTCGCCAGACCGCGAGCGCGCGATCCTGGACCGCGTCGCGGCGTCCAACCCCGGCCCCCTGAGCGCGGCGCACATCCGAGACATCTTTCGCGAAATCATCTCCGCGTGCCGCAGCCTCGAAGAGCCCGAGCGGGTGGTGTTTCTGGGTCCCGCCTACACCTTCAGCCATGAGGCCGCGCGCGCCCACTTCGGACGCTCGGCGGACTATCTCCCCGCCGAGTCGTTTCGCGAGGTCTTTGCTCATGTCGAACGCGGCGACGCGGCCTATGGCCTCGTCCCGGTCGAAAACTCAACCAGCGGCACCATTGGCGAGACCCTGGATCTGTTTTCCGAACACGATGTGGCGATTTGCGGTGAAGTGGTGGTACCGATTTCGCACAACCTCATCGCCACAGCCATCGAAGACACCTACGAGACGGTCTTTTCGCACGCCCAGGCTCTGCACCAGTGCCGCGACTGGCTGGCGCACCAATTGCCGGCGGCAACCCGACACGAGGTAGCCAGCACGTCGGAGGCCGCCCAGCGCGCCAGCGGCCAGCCCGGAACGGCTGCCATCGGCACCGTGGCCGCCGCCGAGGCCTATGGGCTGACGGTGGTGCGCGGCCACATCCAGGACCTTGCGGCCAACCGGACCCGCTTCTACGTGATCGCGCGCCGGCCCGCGAGCCGCACCGGGAAAGACCGCACCGCGCTGCTCGTTTCCATCCGCGACCGCGTGGGAGCGCTGCACGACATGCTGGGCATGCTGCGCAGCCACGACGTTAACTTGAACTTCATTCAGTCGCGCCCATCCCGTATCAAGCCCGGCGACTACCTGTTCTTCCTCGAACTGACCGGGCACCCGGACGACCCGAACGTGGGTCAAGCGCTGGCCGAGCTTGCCCGGACGAGCGTGCTTGCTCGCGTGCTCGGGGCGTGGCCGGTCAGTGCGGCGCCCGACTAGCTCGGTTTCGCAGTCTCGGCGCTGAGCCGCGGATGCATGCGGCGTGCCAACTCGCGGCGCGCCAGAAAGATCCGACGACCGCATCCCGCGCAGCGGAGCCCCACGTCGCCGCCCACCCGGGTTACGGTCCAGGTGTCCGCGCCGCACGGATGCGCCTTGCGCATGCGCACCGTTTCTCCGACGGTGAACTGGGGAACGCCGGACGACGTTGCCTCAGTCACGCGGATCGGACGGCGTTGATGCGGTCGCGCATCTCTTGCACCGCGGCACGGGCCGCGAGCGCGTAGTCGGCATCGGCTGACGCCCAGAGCGCGGAGCGCCCCGCGTTGATAAGCACCCCGGCCGGCGCATCACCAAACCCGGCGCGCACGACGGCGTCCAAATCTCCGCCTTGGGCGCCGACGCCCGGTGCCAGCAACGGGACGCTTGGCGCCGCGGCACGCATGCGCCGCGCGTCGTCGGCCCGAGTGGCGCCGACAACCGCTCCCAGGTTGCCCATCGCCGCCCGCGATTGAATTTCGGCGGCCAGGCGCACGAACAGTGGAGCCGCGTCCCGCGAACCACCTTGAACGGCGTCCGCGTCGGGATTGCTGCTGCGCGCCCACACGAACACGCCGCGCGTCGGATCGACGAGCATCGGCTCAACCGTGTCCCACCCGCCGTAGACGTCGACGGTCACCGCGTCAGCGTCGAACACATCGAATGCCGCCCGAGCGTAGTGCTCCATGGAGTCCGAGACGTCACCGAACTTTCCATCGAGGATCACGATGGCGCGATGATCGATATGTTCAATGATGTCGGTAAGCAACTGGATTCCATCAGTTCCCATGGCAAGATAATGGGCCAGATTAGGCTTGAACGCCGACACATCTTCAACAGATGCGTCAATGACGTTTCGCAAGAACATGCCAGCGCCCTCGACCGTGTGCGGGATATTCAGCGGCAAACGCTCGCATAGAACATCCAGTCCGAGGCAGACCCACGACTGCTTGGCCTCGGCCTCGGCCCACAGCCTTGCCGAGAAATCCGGTGGGTCGGTGGAAACGCCGAGCGCTTCGAACTGACCGGCCGCGGGCCGTGGTCGATGACTCATGCTCGCCGGCAATGGTAGCCTATCGGCCCCCAATCAGAACGCAGCGGGTGCGCGCCGGTGGACCTTCGCAAGCTATTCCGAAAAACCCCGGCGCCCAACGAGTGGCCGATTCGCCACACGATCAAGGTGATGCCGCGGGAAACGCTGCGAACGATCGCCGAGCGCGAATACGGCGACCAACAGCAGTGGGAGATTATCTTCGAGCGCAATAGGTGGCGATTTGACGGCGAGGATCCTCAGGCGATTTATCCCGGAATGGATCTCGATATCCCGGAACCCGCGACCTAAGGCAATGCCAACTCCTGGTGCCGAAGGTCGGGATCGAACCGACACGAGGAGTTACCTCACTGGTTTTTGAGACCAGCGCGTCTACCAATTCCGCCACTTCGGCGCGTGGCAGGAGTGGAGGGACTCGAACCCCCGACCTACGGTTTTGGAGACCGTTGCTCTAGCCAACTGAGCTACACTCCTCTGCCGGGTTCACGGTAGCACAGGATCAGCGCGCGGCGGTCACAATCCTAGGCGTTGCGTGAGCCGCAATTCTTGCGGATTACCCCCTTGCTCGTCGACGCGACTGGCGATGCAATCAGGATGGCGCTGCAACCACATTCCATCGCTGTCAACGTATTTGTGGACGAGCAATCATGGCAGATCGCTTGTCCATACTCCTGTACGCCGACTTAGGTTGAATGGACCATGAATTCCCGCCTTCTCGGGAATGACGAATGGTCCATTGGATGCTTTACATATGATTGCTTGATGTCAGTGTCATTGCCTGACTTGCGAAAGATTGACTGAAAGTAAATCAGGCAAACAGCGAATCCAGGCCTTCCATATGGCGACACGCATTGAGACTTCTTACATCGACAACAATAATAGTCGACGTGATCTATTCGCCTTCCGACCAGCGCTGGTATTCGCTCCAAATATCGCCAGCCCCATTGTCCGGCTTGAAGACGATGCGGCCGTTCCAGCGATACGACGCGCCAACCTGACAGTTCTTCATCACGATGCCGAAGTCCCAAGCGGGGTTGCGCGGTCCGCCTCCGGTCGGCTGGATGGCAAACCGCAGGTGGTCATCCGTGCGCAGCATCAGGGCCAGCGCCATGTTCCGCCAGCGGCCGAACATCACGGGCTCGGCGAAGCGCATCGGTTGGATGTTGTGCAACAGGCGCCCGGCGGGGTCCGGCTCGTGGGGCAGCAACTGCGCCTCCCGCTCCGAGGCAAGGGCGCGCGCGTCGTGCGGCGGCTCGGCCAGCGTCGCCACCCAGTCACTCTCCGCCCCCGGCCGCGCCCGGGCGCGAACGTACGTGGTCTTGACCTCGGGCCGCCGGATGTAGCAGGCCCAAAACAACCCCATCCAATCACCGCTGAATGAGCCTGGGTGCGGAAGAATCTCAGTTTCCAGGTCGACGTAGTGCGGCGGCACGACCCTAAATGTGGTCCGCACGTCGACGCGTTGCGGCGATTGGACGCTTGTCGTCAGGACTACGGTGGATTCGTCCACGCGCGTGAGGCCGCTGGGTGTGGGCGCGCCGCCCGGTCGCCCATCGACCCAGCGCGGCCGAAATGACGAACCGTCGGCGTCATAGACAAACTCGAAGTTCAGTCCGCTCCCGCCGCCCACGCCGAAGACGTTCTCCGCCGGGCCGCGGCGGCTGAAGAGCTGTCGGATGCCGTTGTAGCCGGTGTAGCGGTCGAAGCGGTAGGGGCCGTCTTCGAACGTGCCGTCCTTGATCGCGGCCATGCGGGCGTCGTCACGGGTTGGGGGGTCGGCGGCGTCGGCGTTGTCAACGACCTCAACGAACAAATCGCCCGCGGCAAGAAACTGCGTGCCCATGGGTGCCTCGATGCGCTGCTGGATCGTGGCTGGCATAGCGTCTGATAGGCTTCGCCGTCAACTGGTGGCCCGCGCAATCGACGGCGATGCGCGAGCCGGCGGAAGGGGTTGCGCCGTGACTGGGGATGAGCACGACCGCATCGCGGACCGATGGCTCGCCAGCGATCCCATCTATCTGACGGACCTGGACCGGTGCGAGCCGGCATCGGCTCTGGTTGACGTGCCCGCGCTGCGGCACTGGCGCAAGCTGGCCTACACCACCGACGACCTGGAAGGCACGATGCTGCTGGCCGGCCCGCAGACCGCGGCGCCGACCGTCACCTATCCGCTCGAAGCGTCGGGCTGGCATGCCATTTCGGTTGGACTCGTGCGATGCCATGCCGGAGGCCACCACGCCCGGTACAGCGAGCTCGAGGTTCGGCTCACCGACGACCAGGTGTCGACGATGCTGACTCTCCCCTCGCTGGCGGATCACTATCCCGACGAGCCCATGCCGGAGCACCGGGAAGTGGCGGAGCTGTTTTGGAAATGCGCGGAGCTGGACGGGCAACAGCTCGAGCTGGGTCAGCCGGCGGCCCGCCTGAAGTCCGGCGACGAGCACGCGTCGTTTGCCTGCGGCGCGGTGCACGTGGCGTATATCAAGCTGGTGCCGCTCACCGACGACGAGGCGGCTCAAGTCGCGGCGGATCGGCAGCGAGCCGACACCAAGCGACTTTTCGCGCACAACGACTCCCACGGGCCCCATTGGGTTTGGCGGCTGACGTCGGCAGACGAGATTCGCCGCGAGATCGAGCCCTATCGCGACACCGACTTCAGCCGCATGTATTGGGAAGCCGGGGGCGGCGACGAGGTCCACTACTTCTCGAAGATCGCGCACATCCCGACGATCGAGGAGGTGCAGGACTTCAATCGCCGCGGCGACCGGCTCCATGCCGAGAGCTGGCGCGTGTTCCGCGATGCGGGGATCGACCCGTTTGCCGTCGCGGTGGACCACACCCACGAGCTCGGCATGGAGTTTCACGCGGCCTGGCGAGTTTCGGGGTTCCACTACCCGCCGCCAATCGACCACAACAACTTTGGCGATACGTTCTACGACCGCCACCCAGAGTGGCGCGGCGAGGACCGCCGGGGCCGGCGCACGCCGATCATGGCCTACACCTACGAGGGTGTGCGCCAGTTCGCGGTTTCCCTGTTTCGCGAAATGACGAAATACCCGATCGACGGCGTGTGTCCGCTCTTCAATCGGCGTCTGCCGCTGGTGGAGTACGAGCCGCCGTTGGTGGAAGGATTCAAGCGCGAGTTCGGCGCCGATCCGCGCGAGCTGGACGAGCGCGATCCAACCTGGCTGGCCTATCGCTCGCGCGTCCTCACCCAGTTCATGCGCGAGCTGCGGCAGGCGATGGACGACGTAAGCCGGGAGCAGGGGCGGTCGACGCCGATTGCGGTGTCGGCCGTCGTCGAAGGCACCGAGGCCGCCAACGCCTTCTTTGGCTGCGATCTCAAGACCTGGGCCCAGGACGGCCTGGTCGACACACTGATTCCCTACGTCTCCGACTTGGAATCGCGCGGCTCCGTGGCGCCCTGGTCCGACGCACGGGAGCTGGACTATTTCCTGGATGCGGTCGACGGCACGTCGTGCCTGCTGGCGCCGAACGTGATGCCGCGCCGGATGAGTCCCGAGGACTTTCGCCGACGGGCCGCCACGATCTACGGCGCGGGCGTCGAGCACTTGTTCTTCTGGGACTGCGCGGGCGGCCACGGACGCGCGAACTACCGCCCGATGTGGAACGCGGTGCGGCGCCTGGGCCACGTGGACGAGGTGCTGGCCTGGAGCCGCGACGGCGAGCCGGAGTTGGGCTGGATCTCGTCCGACCTGCGAAGCGTGGGCGGCTGGAGCACGGCGTACGCCGATGCCGGGTAGCGCGAGCGTGGATCGCCACACCGACCGCTGGCTTGCCGGTTCGCCGGTGTATCTGGCGGACCTCGACCGCTGCCTGCCCGCCGACGCCATGAACCCCGCGCCTGCCTTGCGGCGCTGGCGCGCGCTGCCATTCACGGCGGAGGCCTGCGCCGGGACGATGCTGCTGGCCGGTCCCGAAACCGCGGCGCCCGACGTCACCTATCCCCTCGATGTCGCGGGCTGGCACGCGATTTCGATCGGCGTCTACGCCGAAACGCACGGGGAGAGCCGCGCGCTGCGCGCCCGGCTCACGGGCGAGCCGTCGTTCACGTACCTGGCGACGCATCCCGACGAGGGCACGTTTCAGGCCGAGCACCTGCTGGAGCGCTTCTGGAAGATTGCGGACCTCACGGATCGGCAGATCGAGTTGGGACAGATCAGCCCCCGCGTGGGGTCCGGTGACGAGGCCGGCTCGTTCGTCTGCACGCCCGCGAACATCGCCTATATCAAGCTGGTTCCGCTGTCACCGGCCGAGGTGGAAGCGCACTTGGCCGACGAGGCCCGCACCGACCGGCGGCGGCTGTTCGCGCACAACGACGCCCACGGCTATATCTGGAATGGCGGGCCGCTCACGGTCGAAGAGATCCAGCGCGAGGTCGCGCCGTTGGCCGATTCGGACGTGGCGCGGATCTATTGGGAGGGCGCCGTCGGCGACCTGACGTTTTATCCGTCGGACATCGGCCACATGCCGACGGCTGATGGCGTGGAAGACTTCATGCGCGTCGGGGATCACACGCACGCGCGTGCCTGGCGGCACCTTCGCGACGAGGGGATCGACCCGCTGCGCGTCGCCGCCGAGACCGCGCAGTCAGTTGGGATCGAGCTGCACGCCTCATACCGCGTCGCCGGATTCCACTTTGCGGCGCCGATCTACGACTCGTGGAACGCCGGAGGGTTCTACCTGGACCATCCCGAACTCCGCTGCGTGACACGCGACGGCTATCCGGCGCCGCGACTGTCCTATGCCTACCCCGAGACGCGGGACCTGGTGATCTCGCTCTTGCGGGAGATGGCGAGCTATCCGGTCGACGGCGTGGCGCTGCTGTTCAATCGCCGCCCGCCGTTGCTGGAGTACGAGCCGCCGCTGGTGGAGGGATTCCAGGCGCAGTTCGGCTTGGACCCCCGCGCATTGGACGAGCGCGACGAGCGCTGGCTGCGATATCGCGCCGCATTCCTGACCACGTTCATGCGCGAGTTGCGCGCCGGACTGGACGCGACGGACCAGGAGTTGGGGCGCACCCGTCCGACGCAAATCTCAGCCGTCGTGCTGAGCAGCGAAGCCGAGAACCTGTACCGCGCCATCGACCTTCGCACGTGGGTCGCGCAAGGCCTGGTGGACACGGTGATTCCCTACAGCTCGGCGCCGAACCTTGACAGCGGCGCCGAAGCCTGGGGCGACCCGGCGTCCATCGAGTTCTTCACCGAGCTGGTGAACGGCACAGACTGCGTGCTGGCGCCGAACCTGATGCCGCGCTACGTGCCCCCGGCTGAACTGCGACGGCGCGCGCGCGAGCTCTACGACGCCGGCGTGACGCACTTCTTTGCCTGGGATGCCGTGATGCTCGGTGGGCGCGCAGTCTTCAACGACTATTGGGACGCGCTGCGCCGTCTGGGCCATCGTGACGAGATTGCGGCCTGGAGCGAAGCGGGCGAGCCGTCCCTCGCCTCCACCACGATGCGTCTCCTGACGCTCGGCGACTGGGACATGTCCTACGCCACGCCGGGCTAGCGCCGCCGTGCGGCAACCCGAACGACGGCGTGTCGCATGACCGACAGTCCAGTGGTGGATGGACCGCGGGCATGCGCCGCCGACGAGTTCGATGGCGTGGTCGCGCTGCTCAACCGCGTGTTCCGCGAAGGCTCCGACCAGAACACCCAAACCGACTATCCGCTGATCTTCGACCCCGCGCGCCGCGAGTACATGCGGGTGGTCAGCATCGACGGCGCGGTGGTCGCCCACGTGCCGGTGGCGCCGCGGGGCGTGGTCATCGACGGGGACAGCTTCACGCTGGCCATCATCGGTGGGACGGTCACGCACCCGGACCATCGGCATCGCGGCTATGCCACCGCCTGCCTGCGGGATGGGGTGCGCATCATGGTCGAGCGCGGCTGGCCGGTCTCGGCGCTGTGGACGATCGAGCCGACCTTCCCGTTCTATCGCAACTCGGGCTGGGAGGCCGTAGGGTCGCAGGGCTGGATGTACCCGCTGGACGCGGATGACGTCGCGCGGATGCGGCCCAGCCGCCACCGGATCGCCGTCTACGAGCCTGGCAATTCGGGGCATCTCAGCGCAATCCGCGGCATCCACGACCGCGAGCCGCTGCGCATCGCCCGGTCCCCCGACGAATACGACGTGCTGTTTAGCCTGCCCAAGATGCACACCCTTCTAGCTTTCGAGGACGACGACGTGGCTGCCTACCTCACGGTTGGGCAGGGAACGAACAAGCCGGGTCTGGTCGAGGGCGGGGGCGACCACCGGGCGCTGGAGGCGCTCGTGCGTCACGCCCGTGCCGAGTGGCCCGCCGACCAAGACCTGCAGGTCGTCCTGCCGCTGACGCCGTGCGCCCTGGGCAAAGTGGTCAGTGCGATCAAGCCGGGGCAGCAGCGGCCAGTGGAGCAGGCCAGCGGCATCGGGTTTCAAATGATGCGAGTGAACGACTTTGGCTTGCTGATGCGACAGGTTCGGAACCACCTGGGTCGCCGGTCGGCGGGCATCCGTGGCGAGGCGTGCGTGGTGAGCGAGGACACGAATGAAGCCGTGTCGCTGCGCGTGCGCGACGGCGAGGTCGAAGTCATGTCCGAGCGCCTGCCCGATGCGGTGGCGCTGAGCCGCCGGCAGCTAACCCAGCTCGTGTTTGGGGGGCATCCGTCGGCGCCGCCGCTCGACCTGCACGGCAGCGGCGCGCACCTCCTCGACGCACTGTTCCCGATCTACGCGCCGATCTGGGAAATCGACCACTCATAGCGTCCCACGGCAGCGAATGGAACCCACCGTGAGCCGTCCTAACATCCTGCTCATCGTCACCGACCAGCAGCGCGGCGACTGCCTGGGTCTGGCGGGTCACCCGGTGCTGCGGACGCCCAACATGGACTACATCGGGGGCGCCGGCACGAACTTCACCCGCGGCTACAGCGAAGTGCCGTCCTGCATCCCGGCGCGCCACGTGTTGATGTCGGGGCAGTCCGCGGACGTGAGCGGGATGGTGGGGTTCTACTACCGAAATGAGAAGTCGACGTGGCAGCCGGAGGCGACCCTGCCGGGCGAGCTGCGCCGCGCGGGTTATGAGACGCGCCTGATCGGCAAGCTGCACTTGCAACCTCGGCGGCGGCGCTGGGGGTTCGACGCGATGGAGCTGGCCGACGGCATCGGCGGGGACGACAACGACTACGCGGACTGGCTGCGCGAGCGGGTACCCGAGGATCAGCTCCAGGCTGCACACGGCGTCGGCTCAAACAGCTGGGTGGGCCGGCCGTCGCACCTGCCGGAGCACTTGAGCTACTCGGCGTGGGTGGTCACCCGAGCGCTGGAATACCTGGAAAAGCGCGACCCGTCGACACCGTTCTTCCTTAACCTCTCGTTCTTTCCGCCGCATCCGCCGCTCGCGCCGTCGCGCGTCTTCTATGAGCGGTACGCCTCGCTCGATCTCCCGGAGCCGGTCGTCGGGGATTGGGTCGATCCCTTGCCGCCCGGCGCGTCGCTCGGGCTGGATCCCCTCGGCGGCTCGCAGCGCCTGAATCTCGATCCGCTGACCATGCACTATTGCCGGGCGGCGTACTACGGCCTGATCAACGAGATCGACGCGCAGCTTGGTCGGCTGTTCAACGCCATGCGCGGCTCGTTGCTGACCAACACGTTTGTGATGTTTGTGTCCGATCACGGCGAGATGCTTGGCGATCACCACCTGTTCGCCAAGACCGAGCCGTTCGAGGCTTCCGCCCGGATCCCCTTCATGGCGATGCCGCCGCAGCCGGGCCGGGGCAAAGCGAATGCCGAGTTTCCCTCTGGCGTTACCTGCGACGCGCCGGTCGGCCTGCAGGACGTGATGCCCACCCTGCTGGACGCGGCAAACGTGCCGATTCCCCCCGGCGTGACCGGGCGGAGCCTGCTGCCGTTCATGCGCGGCGAGCGGCCCGAGTGGCGCGACGCCCTTCACGGCGAGCACGCCACCTGGCGCACACCCGACACCGGCACCCACTGGCTGGTGACGGCCACGCATAAGTACATCTGGTATAGCCAGACCGGGGACGAGCTCCTATTTGATTTGGCGGCCGATCCGAATGAGCTGCACGACCTTTCCGGCGAGCACGACCTGGAGCAGTGGCGTCGGCGAATGGTCGCGGCGCTGGTCAACCGTCCGGAGGGATTCACGGATGGGCGGCGGCTGATGCCCGGCCAGCCGCATCGGTCCTTCGTGCCGGGCAAGGGACCAGTCGTCGAGTGGCCGGACGTGGGCCGTTAGGACGATTTCCACGAGTGCTCGGCCGACGCGCGATTAGGTGAGCTGTCACGCGGGCCTCCCGATGACCGTTCAAATTGCGCTCGTATACCGTGGGCACTGCGCGCCATCGAGCCATTCGGCGTGCACGGAGAACTTGTAGCACCCTAATGCGACGTTCCAACCGCCAAGCGGCCGTGCGGGTGGCGGAATGGATTGGGCGGATCCTGCTCGTGGCAGTCGTGGGATTGTGGTGGGGCGGTCACGTGGGGCCACAGCTCTTCAGCCTGGCATTCCCGTCGCTCCTGCCGTCCGACAATCTGCTGCGCCCGCTGGATCCCGAGCTCGATGAAGGCTTCGCCAACGCCGCGTCCGCGGCCACGCTGCTGATCGTGGCGCTGCTGGCTGCGGCGAATACCGCCGTTGGATGGCGGCGGGGGTCCGGCCGAGTCGCCGTGGGCGGCTGGTTCCTGCTGGCGGCGTTGGTCGCTGTCGTCGCCGTCAGTGAGCTGAGCGATACGCACAACGACGTGCAAGCCGACGTGCTGCGAAACGTATTCGGCGTGGAGGGACGTCCCGCGGATTGGGCGCGAATCGCGCTAATGAGTCCGCTGCTCGCAGCATTTGCGCTGGCAATGTGGCTTTTCGTCCGCCGGGGTTTAGGCGCATCCCCAGCGCGCGTGCCGATTGTCCTTGGCGCCGCAGCCTGGCTGCTGTCCGTGGCCTATGACGCCACGCAGCACATCCTGCTCACCGGCCAGGACCATGTGTTGGGGAGCATCATCGAAGAGATGCTGGAGATATGCGGGGCGTTGCTGATTGGGTTGGGCGCCGCCATGTCCCTTCGCGCGGACGCGGCGCTGCGAACGCGCTCTCACGCACGGTATGTCCGGTGGAGAGCGCAACTGATTGGATCCTTTGTCGCCGTTGTCGGGCTCGGCGCCCTGGCCGTCGTGTTTACCTACAGAGTCCTGCTCATCGACGTGGGAGCAACACCGGACCTTCACGCGTTGGATTTGCGCCTATACGCGCAAGAAACGGTCGCGCAGGAGCTGCGAATGCCGGCCAATGCTATTGGGCGAATCGATCTGCGGCTCGCCCAGCGGGATCCGGACGGCGGAACGGGCACGGCGGCCGTGCGCATTGCCAGCCCGGAACATCCGGAGCGCACATTGGCGGTTGGATCGGTGGAGATTCCCTCAGGTGTGCGAACGCACTGGCGCAGCATCGATCTCTTGCCACCGCTGACCGAGCCCGAGGGCCGGCGGCTGCGGGTAACGGTGATTGCCGACATCGATTCCAACGCCGAACTATGGGTTGGGGTGGCGAAGTCGAACTGGTATGCCGACGGGGGGTTCTGGATCAACGGCGAGCCCGCCGCGCCGCACCAGGACCTCGAGTTCGTGGCCTATGGCGCCGCCGAACCCACGCGAAGCAAGGTGCGCGCGATCTGGGAGAGCTTCACCTCAGGCTGGCGTTGGCCCGCGACGCTGGCCCGTGTGGTGGTGGGGCTGACGCTGATTACCTTTTTCCCCGTTGTGCTGGTCACCGCCGCGTGGCGGCGGCCAGGCGTTTCAGGAGACCGTCGCCACTAGGAGTCGGCACCGCGTCGCTGCACTTAGGTCAGGCCCGCCCGGCGCAGCGCTCGTGGAACGTCGCCGGCGTGGGCGCGGGCCCTGGCGTCGAGCGTGCCCGCCAGCTCCCCGGCCTCGAATGCCGCCGCGGGCTCGGCCATGGGACGGGCTCGCAGCCACTCCGCCGCGACGACCGCGTCGTTGTAGTCGCCCAGGACATCCTGGAGCGCGGCGAGACGGCGCGCCAGGCGCTTGACCGGCTTGCCCCCATAGCGCTCCACCGCCTCGGCGGCATAGCGCGCGCGCTTGGCCACGATGCGCATGCGATGCAACTCGTCGGGGCTGGTGGCGGCGTCGACCTTGGACGCCACGCGACGCAGGCGTCCCTCAGCCCGTCGCGCCAGGGATCGAAGCTCGCGCGGCGCCATGTCGCGTGCATCGACACGTACCTCGGGCGAGGCCGACGCGGCGATCACGCGATCGAGCAACTGGTCGGTGCGCTCGCTCTGGAGCATGGCCAGGAGCTCTTCCCGCGCTTCCTGCCGCTCGACGAGCAGTCGCGCGAGCACCGGCTCGGGAGTCGTGCGCGACGGGTCCAGCGCGCGAGCCGCCGCCTCGAGCGTCTCGAGCATCACGTCGGCGTCGCGAATCGGCTGCATGAGCCCGGCCAGCCACCGCAACTCGTCGCCCAGCGCGCGCCGCCACGCCTCGTCCAAGAGCGGTCCAAACGTGCGCATGTTGGAGCGCAGGCGTCGGGTGGCGACGCGGGCCTGGTGCACGGCTTCGGGGTCTTCGTCGAGCACGACTCCCGGGAGCGCGAGCACCAGGCGCCTCGTGGCCTCGGCAAACGCGACCCGAATCACATCGGCCGCCGTGGCGTGGAGGCCGAGCCGGGGAACGGTCACTTCCGGCGAGGCGGCGGCGTCGGCCTCGATTGCCCGCCGCAGCTTGGGCACCCGAATCGGAACGGTCGCGCCGGCGACTTGCAGCCGCGTTACGACGTCCCGAACGACTGCTTCGGACGCATCCGGACGCAACTCAACTTCAACTTCGCGAAACTCCCTGGCCATTGCGCCGCCGGCATAGGCCGTGACGGCGTCATCAGAGATTTCGGCGACGTCTCGCCCCTGAGGGTCGGCCACATCGGTGGATCGGCGCGTCGTTTCCAGGCGAACCAGCGGGATGACCGGACGGGCGCGAGTGAACGGCCGCACGATGGTGATCGCGTGGGGCGGCGGGGCGTCGGCCGCACCGTCCACTCGAACCTCGTCACGCGCGAGGGCGGTTCCGTCGTCGAGCACCGGGAGCTTGACCAGCCATCCCTCGCCGACCCTATAGCGCAACGTGCAGCCCCAGCGGAGGAGTCGCAGGTCGGCGGTGTCGTAGTAGGTCGTGACCAGATGGCGAGGTTCGTGCGGGCGCGTCACGTACGCGGCCAGCGCTCGGTCAAGGTTGAGATCGACGAGCGGGTCGACGCCCAGCTTGTGCTCGCGCTCTCGCGTCACGCGCTCGCGAGTCACCGGCACAGCCCAAGTCTGATCCGCACGAAGCCTCTCTGCTCCCCGGTCTGTCGGCGCGGGCCGACTATCATATAAGCCCCACGCCGCCCTTCGAGGACCACGCCGTGAGACTCGCCGGACTCGCTGGCCTCTTGCGGGCATGGGCGGCGCGAAGTCTCCGACGCACGGGGCGTGCAGCGGGCGCTGAAGGAGTCGTCCGGCCGCCTGACGGTGGCTCAACCGCGCCAACGAGTCGCCGCGCACCGGTCATGTCGGACGACGACGGCATGCAGCCCGGACCGTTTCCGGGGCGCCTGTTCGTCGTGGAGGGGATCGACGGCTCCGGCAAGAGCACGCAGCTCGACCTGCTCCACAAGTGGCTAACCAGCCGCGGGGTGCTGGTGGTGTCAAGCGAGTGGAATTCGTCGCCGATCGTCCGCCGCACCACGCGTCGAGGAAAACGGCGCCGCTTGTTTTCGCCCATGACGTTCAGCCTCATCCACTGCGCGGACCTGGCGAACCGGGTCCACGAGCAGATCCTTCCCGCGCTGCAGGCCGGGGCCACGGTGCTTGCCGACCGCTATATCTATACGGCGTTCGCACGCGACGCCGCCCGCGGCGTCGACCCCGTTTGGCTGCGCCACCTCTACGCCTTCGCTCCGAAGCCGACCATGGCGTTTTACTTCGACGTTCCGCTGCCGGAGGCGATTCGGCGAATCGAGGATGGCCGGGCCCAGCTGAAGTACTACGAGGCCGGCATGGACCTTGGCCTGAGCAGCGATCTCGACCGGTCGTTCCAAGCGTTTCAGGGCATGATCCAAACCGAATACGAGCGGATGCTCGATGAGTTTGGGCTGATCTCCATCGATGCAACCGCTCCGCCCACTGAGCAGCAGCACAAAGTCCGCGAGCTTGTGGAGCCCCACGTCGGCGACGCGCTCAAGATTCAAGACGGCGGCCTGGCGGACGCCCTCACGGCGTCGGGACTCACGGGGCGCTACCTGAACACGCTCGGGGCCCGACGATGAGGAACCGGCAGGCGCGCGACTTGCGCTTCTACGGGGAGCCGCCCACCGGATGGCACGATCGCGAGGTCCTGGGTCGCATTGTCGTCTTCGAAGGCCCGGACGGCGCCGGACGATCGACCCATATCCGGCTGATCAAGGAGTGGCTGGAGGACATGGGGCTTCCAGCCGTGGACACCGGACTTACCCGCTCCGACCTGGCCGGGCGCGGCATCGACCGGGCCAAGACGGGGCATCGGTTGGACGCAGTGACGCTCAACCTGTTTTACGCCACAGACTTCTGCGACCGCCTGGAGCGGTTGATCCTGCCGTCGGCCCGCGCCGGAATGGTGGTGCTCGCCGACCGCTACTTTTATTCGCTGATCGCGCGGGCGTGCGTGCGAGGCATGCCGCGCGAGTGGATGGACGGGCTCTACTCGTTCGCCCCGATCCCTGACAAAGTGATTTATCTCGATGTCGATGTGGACCAGCTCCTGCCGCGCGCTCTGCACGCCGGAAACATCGACTACTGGGAGTCAGGGCAGGACTTTCTTAAGGGGACCGATCCGCATTCGACCTACATCGCCTATCAGACGGACATGATCCGGCAGCTGCGCGAGCTGGCGGGCATCCACAGCTTCGACGTGGTGGACGCGCGCGGACCGATTACGCAGACCTTCGAGTCCATCCGCGGGCGCATCGAGGAAGTGATCGCCGACATCGCCTGAGTCCACGCCGCGGGGCGGCGGCGACCTCTAGTCCCCGAGCTCGACCCCGGTGTCGCGCGCGGCGGAAATCCAGTGATGATCCAGCGGCACAGTCTTGCGCTCGCCGGCAACGTCGGCGAGATCGACCGGCGTCACCTCTTCGCCGTGCACGCCGATCATGCTGCCGGTGACGCCATCGGCCACGTATCGCGCGCAGGCCGTGCCGAGGTGAGTAGCCAATACCCGGTCGAAGGGCGACGGCGTTCCGCCTCGCTGCACGTGGCCCAAGATCGTCAAGCGCGATTCCAGACCCGTCAGCTCTTCCAACTGGCGAGCCACCTGCTGCGAGTGCGCGCCAAGTGAATCACCGTGCCCATTGCCTCGTCCGCCGGCAGCGTTGCCGTTTCCACGTTCCTTGCCCGAAGCGCCTTCATGTGGCCGCGCCCCCTCCGAGACCGCGACGATGCTGAATCCGCGACCACCCAGGCTGCGGCGGCGGATCGCTTCCGCGATCTTCTCGATGTCATAAGGAATCTCGGGGATGAGGATCACGTCGGCGCCGGCGGCGAGTCCGGCCCCGAGGGCGAGCCAGCCAGTGTTGTGCCCCATCGTCTCCACGACGATGATTCGATGATGGCTGTGCGCGGTGCTGTGCAGGCGGTCAATGGCCTCGGTCGCAATCGTGAGCGCCGTGTTGAACCCGATGCTCACGTCGGTGCCGGCCACGTCGTTGTCGATGGTCTTGGGCAGCGTGACAATCCGCAGCCCTTTGCGCACCAACTTGTAGGCGCTGGCCTGCGTGCCTCCACCGCCGAGGCAGACCAGCGCATCCAACCGATGCTTTTCGAAGTTTTCGACCATGATGTCGGTCATGTCCGCCTTGCGTCCGGCAATGGGCATGCGGTGCGGCTTGTCGCGACTCGCCCCAAGCATCGTTCCGCCAAGCGTCAAGATTCCCGAGAGGTTGTCGTTGTTGAGCTCAATGAATCGGTTTTCCATGAGCCCGCGAAACCCATCGCGGAAACCAACGACGCGCATGCCGAACTGCTGAATCGCGGTCTTGCCGACACCGCGAATGGCCACATTCAGGCCCGGGCTGTCGCCTCCGGCTGTGAGGATTCCGATGTTTCTCAACGAAAGCTGCATTGGCCGCCGTCCTCAGCCGTCGCGGAGGCCTGGCTGAATGCTGCGGACCACACCCAAGGCCGCGCGAAGCGTCCGTCACTGGCGCTGCACGCTGTGCCCGAAGATGCGGTGACGGACCTCGCCCGGGCGGCGCCCAATCCCTGGCGTTGACCGGCGACGCGGCACGCCATTGGCGTGCCTTCCGCCTGCAAAGCCTCGCGGAGCATCCGCTAGCCCTCCCGCAACGCGCCACCGCGCTGGAATGATACGCGCGGCGCGTAGTCGGCGCTGGCGTCGCCGCACCCGCGGAAACGGACGACCAGCAGCTGGGGTTTGCCGGCGTTGGCATCGGCGCGTCCTGGGCGACAAACGGTCGCCAGACTCTGTCGAGACCAAGGGCGGGCGGCTCGCGAACCGAGTGAGCCGCGATAACCGGCAGGTGTCAGCGAGCTAAGCGCCACCTAACCGTGGTTCACCATTCGATAAGATTCGCCCCGTGCAACATGCACTCTGGCCACGGGCGCTGCTATAACAGCTACGAGGTCTTCAAGGGTGCGTCTCATGCACGAACGTCAACGACTACCCCGGTTTTCCCTTGCGACGAGCATGTGGGGCGAAGTGCCGACAACCACGCTCACCGAAGCGCTCGCGGAAGTGACCGCGGCAAACTTCGAGGCGATCGAGTTCTGGCCGCCGCTGTGTCCCCTGATTTCCGCTGACATGCGGAAAAACGCTCGGTCGGCATTTGAGCTGGCCAAGGTTCGGCCGACCTCGATGCACGCGCCGCTTACCCCGACGGTCAACCTTGCGGCCGTGGATGAGCTCGAGCGGCGCCTCTCCGTGTACGAGGTCGCCGCCTGGCTCGCGCCCTATGCGGACCTTGGCGGCGACGTGGTGGTGATTCACCCGACGGGCGCCGCCTTCAGCGGCGAAGGGTCGATGGCTATCAACGTCGAGGCGGCCATCGACGCGGCCCGCCGGTCAGTCGACGAGCTCTATTCGATCGCCGATCGCCTGGGCCTGCGGATCGCCTGCGAAAACCTCATGGAGCGCGGCACGCCGCGCCCGCTATGCCGCATGGAGCAGCTGCGCGCGTTTGTCGACCCCTACCCGGAAACGGTGGGGATCTGCCTGGACACCGGCCACGCGGCGGTGAACGGCCTGAATCCGGCGTCGGAGGCGCGCGCCGCGGGCGAGCGGCTGATTGCGACGCACCTGCAGGACACCGATGCCCTTGACGACCGGCATTGGGTGCCGGGCGCCGGCCACATCGACTGGGACGAACTGGTGTCCACGCTTCGCCAGATCGACTACACGGGTCGATGGACGTTTGAGTTGAGCTCACGCGACAGCCCGCCGGCGTCCGTCGCGGGCGCCGCACACCAAGTGGCGTTGGCGTGGAGTGATTGAGCGGCGGCGACCGCGGCCGGTTCCAGCCACTAAATCGAGCGGCGGTCGCGGGATAGATGAGAAGGGAACGCCTGGGCTGGCGCTCTGGACCAGAAAGATTCCGCGACGGTATAGTCCCCCGACAGGCGCCGGATACCTTGCGGTGGGTTTTTTGTCCCGTCGCCAAGCCGGCCAAATGGGGAGGGCACACGTATGAGCCATCACATTCGCGCGGGCGTCTCGCGTCGGCGCGTCCTCAAGGGCGCGACTGCGGGACTGTTTGGCGCAGCCGGGGCAGCCGTGTTGGCGGCGTGCGGTGAAACGCAGGTCGTCACCAAGGAAGTCATCAAGGAAGTCCCGGTCGAGACGGTCGTGACCAGGGAAGTCGTTAAGGAAGTCCCGGTTGAGACGGTCGTGACCAAGGAAGTGGTCAAGGAAGTCCCAGTCGAGAAGCTGGTGACCACCGAGGTCGTCAAGCAAGTTGAGGTCATCAAGGAAGTTGCCGTCGAGGTCGAGAAGATCGTCACCAAGGAAGTCGAGGTCATCAAGGAAGTCACGGCCGAGATGATGATTCCTGAGGGACCGATCAGCGGCGGCACGCTGAATCACAGCGGCAGCGGCCCAAACCACCAGGACATCTTCAACCCGCTCAAGCAGGTCAGTAGCTCGCAGGCCTACATCACGGACTATGTGTTCCTGCCCCTGTGGTACGGCGACACGTGGGGCGCGGGTGACACCCCGGCCATGACGGGTGAGTGGGACAAGGGCGTGGCCCACAGCTGGGATGAGGTCGAGAGAGGCCGCGTCTACAACTTCCACATCAACCCCGACGTCACGTGGCACGACCAAGTCCCGGTGACGGCGGACGACGTGCTGTTCGGCGCCAAGATGGGGCTGGACAAGAACTACGGCTCCGGCAAGCACAAGAAGGACTGGGGCCGGATCGACGGTGCCGAGGCCTGGGGCGAGAACCCCACGGACAACGTAGAAGACGTTCCCGGCCTGTCCAAGCTCGACGAGATGACGGTGCAGATCGCGATCGACCGGCCCGACCCGGCCTGGTGGGCGAGCCGCGACTGGCACATCCCGCCGATGGCCCGGCACCACTACGCCAATCTCGACCCGGCGACGGCGATCGAGACGCGGGCGCTGAATCCGCTGGGCAACGGTCCGATGATCTGGGAGCGCTACGTCACCCAGCAGTTCGCCGACCTGACGGCGCACAAGGCCTTCGCCTACGGCGTGCCGTACGTCGACGACTACGTCGTGCGCTACGGCGAGCGCAACGCGCTCGACGCGGCCATGGAGGCGGGCGAGCAGGACTTCCACCGCGCGAGCAACATCGAGGCCTTCCAGCGCCTGGCGAGCCTGGCGCACCTGCGGCCGTTCCCGCAGCGCTCGCCGTTCGGCGGGCACGTGTTCTTCAACCAGACCGCCGAGGTCTTCGCCGACATGACGCTCGAGCAGCAGTCGCTGATGATCGAGGCCATGGTGCGGGCGGTGGACCGGGACACGGTCAACAACGAGCTCCACGCGGGCACGCTGTTCATCTCGGACTACATCTTCGAGCACGTGGCGCTGATGCAGGACCCGCCCGAGGGCACCTTCCGCGCCATGCCCTACGACCCGGACGCGGCGCGCGCCCTAGTCGAGGAAGCCCAGTGGGACTCCGAGAAGGTGATCAACTGGATCAAGTGGGGGCCGCCGACGCCCACGGACCTGGCGCTCAAGAACTACTGGGAGCAGGTGGGCATCAAGGTTGAGTTCTTCCTGGTCGACGGCTCGGCGGTGATCGAGAAGCTCTACCAGGAGCGCGTGCACGACATGGTCATGGCGAACATGGGCGGGGACCAGGCCGTCGTGGACGCGTGCCTGCGCGTGTGCAGCGACCGGGTGTACGAGCTCGGTGGCTGGAACCACTCGAACATCAACCGCCCGTGGATCGACGAGGCGTACGCCGACATGCTCGCGGCGCCGAACAACGAGGCGCTGCGCGAGCGGTGGATCGAGTTCGCCACGCGACTCCACTCCAAGGGCAACATGGTGGCCGGACTGTTTTGGCGCGGCTCGCTGCGGAACCTGTATCACAGGCGTCTGCAGGGGGCGTTCTACATGCAGTTCTACGCCATGCCGGTGCACTCGCCGATCGAGCGCGTGTGGCTGGACCCGTACTGGGACGAGCGGTAGCGCCTACCGCCATGCCGGCGCTCAACGCGGCGGCATGAGCCCAGATCGAGGAGCCGGCGGTCGAATGACCGCCGGCTCCTCGGCGTTTCGGCGTGTCTCACCGCCGAGCCCACGGCGTGGTTGACGAGATTCGTCCCTGTAAACTACGGTGCCGCAAAGTGCGGGCATACGTTGGGCCAGTGCATGCTGGATATGCGTAATCCGACGAGCAGGCGAAGCCGCACGCCCCGCACGCCATCCGTCCGAATCGTGACCATGTCGGTACCGTCGGGCACGCCCACGTTTCACGCGCTGCCCGCCCGCCACTCCTCCAACGCACACCGTTCCGCGGTCAACCGCCGATTGACTGAAGGGAGGAGGTCCAGACGCATACGCGGATAGCCGTTGGAACCGTGGTCGGACACTGACTCTTACGCAGCACTTAACCAGGGGAGGGACTACAGATGCTTGACGTTGGAAAGAAAATGATGACCCGCCGAAACCTGATTCGGGGAGCAAGTGCGGGTCTATTCGGAGCAGCGGGTGCGGCCGTACTCGCGGCGTGTGGCGAGGCGCAGGTCGTCGAGCGCATCGTCACCCAGGAAGTGATCAAAGAGGTCCCGGTCGAGACCATCGTGACCAAAGAAGTGGTCAAGGAGGTCCCGGTCGAGTCCGTGGTGACCAAGGAGGTCGTCAGGGAGGTCCCGGTCGAGAAGGTCGTGACGCAGGTAATCGCTCAGCAGGTCGTCAAGGAAGTTCCGGTCACGATCGAGAAGGTGGTCGAGGTCGAGAAGGTCGTGACGGTTGAGGTCGAGAAGGTCGTGGAAGTCGAGAAGGTCGTGACGGTCGAGGTCGAGAAGGTCATTGAGAAAGAGAAGATCGTCGAGCGACCAACCTCCGTCCAAGCCGGCCAGCCGGTATACGGCGGGGACCTTAGGGTCAGCTGGGGCGGCGGGATCGCCGGCGCCAGCTTCAACAGCTACACGCAGATCTCCAGCGACCAGGCCATCGTCAACGTGGAGGTCGGCACTTCGCTGATCCACGGCGCCAGTTGGGGCGACGGCCCGTTCGCGACCCTCGAGACCCGCTTCGGCGACGGCGTGGCCAAGTCCTTTGAAGAGGTGGCGCCGGAAGAGTCCTACATCTTCCATCTCGACGAGCGCTTCAGCTTCCATGACGGCAAGCCGGTGACGGCGGACGACTTCATGTACACGTTCCACATCGTCACGCACCCGGACTGGGGCGTGGGATATGGCTCCCGGCAGCTCGAGCAGCTGAAGGGGTTCAAGGCGTGGGCTGAGAACCCGACCGACAACATCGAAGACACCGGCGGGGTGAAGAAGATCGACAACATGACGATCCAGCTCACCACCGACGGCGTGCAGGAGCCCTTCTGGGCGAGCCCGAACCCCATGCAGCCCATGCCCAAGCACATCTATGAGGCGCTGGACCCGGCCACGGCGTTCGACACGATGGCGCTGCAACCGGTCGGCAACGGGCCGTTCAAGTTCGAGCGCTACGTCGACCAGCAGTTCGCGGAGTTGAGCCGCAACGACGACTATCCCTACGGTGCGCCGTGGGTGGACCGCTACATCGTGCGCTATGGCGACCCGTCTGCGCTCGACGCCGCGACGGAGGCGGGCGAGCTCGACTTCCTGCGCACCAGCAGCGTCGAGGCCTACGCGCGCCTGGCCGGCATGCCGCACATGCAGGCGCAGCCCATGCGATCGCCCTTCGCGAGCTTGATCTTCCTCAACCACAACATCTTTGCGGAGAAGTGGCCGGACGTTGACGTCTCGCTGATGACCGAGGCGATGGTGATCGGGGCCGATCGTGTGTCGATCGCCAACAACATCATGGCCGGCACGCTCTTCGTAGACGACTACCACTTCAGCCATATCCGGTTCATGCAGGACGTGCCGATGGACGCCTATCGGGCGCTGCCATACGACCCTGAGGGGGCCAAGGCCCTGCTCGAGGAGTCCGGCTGGAACACGGACGACACGCTCACGTGGCTGGGGTGGTTCGCGCCGCGTCCGCAAGACCTCGCGCTGATGGCGAACTGGCTCGACATGGGCCTGAAGGTCGAGTTCGAAAGGGTCGACCGCGCCGTGGTGGTCGAGCACCTGTGGGAAACCGGGGCCAACGAGATGGTCGTCGCCAACCTGGGCGGCTCGCAGGACGTGGGCGATGCGTTCCGGCGGATCGGATGCGACAACATCTGGCCCAACGGCTACAACTACCACCACACCTGCTTCCCGGAGATCGACGCGCTCTATCAGGCGGCGTTCGACGCGCCAAACAAGGCGGCGCTGAAGGAGGCCTGGATCGAGATCTCCCGCTACCTTCACGGTCGCGGGACCATGATCGCCGGGCAGCTGTGGAAGCACTCGCTGCTGTTCCTGTACCACCGACGCGTGAGCGGACCGTGGTGGATGAACAACTACGCGATTCCGGCACGCAGACCCACCCACCGCGTGTGGCTCGACCCGCGCTGGTCCGGTAGGGACTACGTCGGGTAGGCCCCGGCGAGCGCCCCGGCTGACGGGTCGCTCACCAACGCAAGCGGCGGGGGTGAATCACCCCCGCCGCTTTGCGTCGTAACTGCAGGACGGGCGTCGCTGCCGCGGTGCCGGGTTAGTCCTCGACGACCGCCTCGAGCCGGCGAATTAGCGTTGCTCCGCTCTCCGCGCCGGCAGTCCGTCCGTAGAAGGTCAGATAGCAGATCCCCAAGGGGGCGTGCTCAATCGGAATCCGACGCTGCCGATCGCCGACGCTGAGGTCGGCGGTCTGCTCGGCGACGTTCCAAGAAACCGTCACGGGAACCCATGCATCCGGGGGCACGAGGTCCGCGTCCAGGCCGATGTCAATGGCCCCGTTTCGTCGGCGATCCCTGGGGTCCCAATAAGTCTCGTCGAGCACCAGATCCACGCCCGCCGAGGACTCGTCGCGCCGCAACTCGAAGCGCAACCTGCCGCGCACGGCGAAGGGGAAGTTGCGCTCGGCCCCCAGCCGGCCGCTCCCATCGCCCTGCAGGCGCAGCGCGTGCTCCTCGTCGAGCAGCACCGTCTGCACGGCCGTCGCCCCGGTGAACGACCAACCCGCCAGCCCGTTGTCGAAGTCTTCGCGATCGCTGGTCTCGTCCAGGCGGTCGGGATCAACGTAGACGTACTGGCACTCGGCCCGCTCGCCACCCGAGTGGTGGCCGAATTGCACGAGGACATCGCCTTCGGGCAGTTCCGCAAACCGCGGATAGCCGACGCGAGCGCCGTCCGGCTCGTGCCCAATCGTCCGAACGATCTCGCGATAGCCGCGCCACGTCGCGCCGTTGTCGTGCGAGACCGCGACGTTGAAGACGTGGCGGCACCAGGACTCGGTGGGATAGTCGGCCCACTCCGACAGCATGTCGGAGGCAAACGGCGGCCCAATCCCGTTCGTCCACACGAACAGCAACCGCCCGTCACGCAGCCGCAGGTTCTCGCCGGGCGAGCTGGACCCCTTGAACCGAGAGGGCGCCGGCGGCGACCAGATCCGTCCGTCGTCGGAAAAGGACTCGTAGAAGCATCCAAGCTGCGTGCGAATCAGCATCCACACGCGACCGCCGTCGAGCTCGGCCACCACCGGCTCCACGGCCCCTGAGTGGCTGTGTTGTCCGCCCGACTCGACGGGCAGGTGGGTGGAATCGTGTCCCCAGGTGCGACCGCCGTCGTCCGAGTAGCAGGACTTGGAGACGTACTTCCCGACGGCGCGTTCGACGTCGAAGTACTCCAGCGGAAGCACGATTCGGCCGTTCGTGAGATGCACGACGTTCATGATGGCCGCGGTGAATTCCTCGCCGTAGTCGAGTCGCGCCGGGCCATCCCACGTGGCGCCGCCGTCGCGGGACACGACGTGGTAGGCGTCGGTGCGCTGCTCGTGGAGCTTGGGGTCCTCGCGATCTTCGGGCCACTTGAGGAACCGCATGCCGAACAGGTGAATGTCGCCCTGGCGGTCGACGAAGTTGATACAGCCTTCCCAGCAGCCCAGGCCCATGGGGAGCTCCATGATCACCTCGCGGGGCTCCCACGCAATGGGCCGCCCGCGTCCGTATTTGACGGTGAGGTATTCGGGAACCCACGGGTCGTCAAAGGTGCCGGATTGGAGCGACTGATGCAGCACTTTGCCGCGCGTGGACGCGCTCATGCAGCGTCCGTCCGGCAGGACGCTGATCTGCCCTGGCGTTGGGTGACGCTCGGCGAGGATCATCGGTGAGCCGCCGGTCGGGATCGAGGGTCGGGCCGCGTATTCGATCCTGCCTTGGTTTTTGCCTTCACCGAATCCCCTGCCTTCCCCTGTACGAGGCGAGCCCGCAACCGATAGCACCAATATCGTGAGGCTCCAGATTCAGCGGCCCAGCCGGTTCCGTCAAGCGACAATGCTCGTGCCGGTGACGTTGTGCGCGTCTGCCGGATCCGACGACCGCGCCTGGGAATCGGCGGGGGGCACACCACCAGCCGGTTAAACTGCATAGTCATGCACGATCCCGACGCCATCGCCATAGTTCCGGCTCCGGCCGAAATCAGATCTCTCCTGGGACGATTTCGGCTCGGGCCCTCCACAACCATCCACCTGGCGGATGCGAGCTTCGAGCCGGTCGTTGCGCGAGAAGCGCAGCGGCTTCGCGCGTCCACCGGACTGGATCTGCCGGTCGTTTCGCACGAGTCGGCGGACATCGTGATCTCATCGGACGCGTCGCTCCCGCCGGAAGGCTACCGGCTCATCGTGCGTCCCGACGCCGTGCGGATTCAGGCCGCCGACGCGGCCGCGCTGTTCTATGCGTTCCAGTCGATCCGGCAGCTGTTGCCGCCTGCGGTGGAGAACGAGCACGTCAGCCCAGACGTTGACTGGAGCCTACCCGCCGTGGAAGTCGTGGATTACCCGCGCTTTGCCTACCGGGGGTTGATGCTGGACTCGAGCCGGCATTTCTTCGAGGCCAGGTTTGTGAAGCGCTTCATCGACCTGATGTCACGCTACAAGTTCAACCGCTTCCATTGGCATCTGACGGACGACCACGGATGGCGCATCGAGATCGACGCCTACCCGCGTCTGACGGAAGTGGGCGCCTGGCGACGCGAGACGATGATCGGAAACAACCTCAAGACCTACGGCGGCGACGGCATACCGCACGGAGGTTTCTACACGCAGGACGAAATTTGGGAGGTCCTGAACTACGCCGCCGAGCGCTGTGTGACCGTTATTCCCGAGATCGAAATGCCGGGCCATTCCACAGCCGCGCTGACCGCCTATCCCGAGTACGGATGCCATCCCGGACCCTACGAAGTGCCTGTGAGCTGGGGGATCAAGAAAGACATCTACTCGCCCTCAGATGCCACGTTTCGCTTCCTGGAAGATGTGCTCGCTGAAGTGATGCAGCTATTCCCCAGTGAGTACATCCACATCGGCGCGGACGAAGTTCCCAAAGACCAGTGGGAGGCGAGCAGCCTCGCGCAGGAGGTCATCGCGCGCGAGGGTCTTGCCGATGAGAACGAGCTTCAGAGCTGGTTTATCAGGCGCATCGAGGCCTTTCTGAATGCGAATGGCCGCCGCCTCATCGGTTGGGACGAAATCCTGGAAGGCGGGCTGGCGCCGAACGCGACCGTCATGTCATGGCGCGGCATGGGCGGTGGACTTGAGGCGGCCAAGCAGGGGCACGACGTCATCATGACGCCCAGGGACTACGTCTACTTCGACTACTACCAAGGCGATCCCGACGTCGAGCCGCTGGCCGGGCGCTTCGGCCACCCGATCCCGCTGGACGCTGTGTATGGGTTCGAGCCGATTCCGGATGAGCTGACGGAGCGGGAGGCCCGACACATCCTCGGCGCTCAGGGCAACGTCTGGACGGAATTCATCAGTACGCCCGAACACGTGGAATATATGACGTATCCGAGGGCATTGGCCTTGTCGGAGGTCGCCTGGTCGCCGAAAGCCCGCCGGAGCCTTAGTGGGTTCCACCGGCGGCTGCGAGCAAACATCGGGCACTTGGATGCGCTCGGCGTGAATTACCGGGCGCTCGACTAGAACCCGGCAGCGAATTGGCGGTCTAGAGCACGGTCTGCACGTGAGGGTACGCGGCAATCTTGTCGTCGGAGGTCACCAAGGGAAAGCCATGCACCCGGGCGGTGGCGACGATGATTTGGTCCGACGGGTCGCGATGAAAGTCGCCCGGCAGGCTGATCGACTCCACAGCGACCGCAGGCGTCAACTCCAGCAGAGTGACTCCTGGGTATTGGAGCGCCGCGTCAAACCAGTCGGACAGGCCAACGGGCAATGCCAAGCGTCCATACTCGCAGAGCTTCGCGATCTCCCAGCAGGATATTGCGCTGACGCCAATGCCGACATCTTCGCTGCCGGCAATCTCCCGCTGCTGCGTCTCGGTCAGCTGATCGGGATCAATCGTCCACCACACCCAGGCGTGGGTATCCAGCATGATCACAGCCGAAACTCCCAGTCGTCCGACGCCACCGGTTCGTGGGGGCGATCGTATCGGTAGGGCTCGCCTCGCAGGGAGTAGCGATCGCCCGCCAACGGAACCCGTTTCACCGCCCACCTCGGCTCGGGCTCCAGGGTGAAATGCCGTCCGTGGGTCAGGACGTAGATTCGCGGCGTCGGTCCGGAGACGTCGACCACCCGATAGACCGAGGCGTCCCCGCTGGTGAGGGCGTCGTGCGACTTCCGGCTGGAAACCTTGAGCTTGTGCCAGTCGAGGCTGGGCGACTCGGTGCCCTTGATCTCGACTCGCTCGCGCCGGCCGTCGATTGACACCCTGAGGTCAACGCCGTCCCCATCCTCCTCGATCTGTGCCCGGCGCCCAAATCTGTCGCGGAGGTGCGTGCGCACAATGGACTCAGCCTTTTCGGCCGTGCTGAGGCTTGCCAATTCCTGGCGCTGCGTCGGGTCCAGTGCAATCGAGAATGACGGGTAACGGTTGGAGGATTCAGGCAGCGGCTCGATCGGCATCGTGGATCGGGCGTGCGTGGAAATGGACGCCGCGTCCCGGTGGCCGCTGGTCAACCTCATCCGCCGCCTGATCTCGTCGGCTCGGTTCACCGCTCGACGCCTCTCGGTTTCCTGAGTCGCACCGTCGTCCCCCGGGTCCGACACCAACTGGAACTGGCCGCGGCCAACCCGCCACACCTTGGGCGCCGCTCCTTTCGCGACGAAGTCGCCAACCTTTGCACCATCTGTCGAGATGCTGCTGTTGAACGGACAGACGTTGATTGTGGTAAGCGCGAACTGAGGACTTCCCGGCCCCGCAAGAAAGGGTCGAAGGTCGCCGGTTCTCCAAACGCGCGGGATGAGGTCCCGTGCGCGAAGGTCGTAGACGTGCTCCCAAAACGTGGGCCGTCGGTCGTTCATGGTTGCCCCTCGCTAAGGCAAATTGCGATTACTACACTATTCTAGAATAGGAAAGAATATGATAGCAATTGTCATGCACGGCTACTGCCCGCGATCGGTGATGGAGGCGCTGGTAGTCACGGGAGCCTTTGAGAATGGTGGCCAACGGCTCGTGCGTGCCAGGCGGTCCACGACTGAACGACCTGCTGTCGCCGTTTCCGTCTAAGCTCAGCAACCCCGATTCACGCGCGCGCACTAGCGGGCGAGCGCGCCAATCTCGACGCTGGGATATCTACGCGAGCGATGCCCTCCGCGCTCACGGTGCCGCTCCGGCCTGGCAGCGGGCTAGGCGCGGTGAGCGATGGACGCAATCGGCGGGATTTTGGCTCCTCGGGCAGGACTCGAACCTGCAACCCTGCGGTTAACAGCCGCACGCTCTACCATTGAGCTACCGAGGAATGCGGTGCGGCGGGCGCTCACACGAACGTGGCGCCCGTGAAGGGCGCCAGGATCGCTGTGGGCCAGCGAGGTCTAGGCCTAGGCGGCCTCTTCGGCTTCCCCTCCGCCCATCATCTTCCGAACAGCCCGGAATGCCACCGCGATCACCCCAATGATCGCCGTGAGAATACCGATGCGCTTGATCATCTGCCTGCACCTTCGCCATCGTCCGCTGCGTTCGACTATAGCAGAGGCTAGTGGCAAATTGACCCTGCCCACCCGCCCAGATTCGACGATTCCATCAGGTCGGAACCGGCAGATTCGGGCGAACTGACAGCGGCGCCCGCGCTAGCCCTTGATCACTCCCACGGGCCGCAACCGGGCCACATTGCGGGAGATTCCCGCGCCATGGGTGATGGCAGTCACATCGGCCACGTTCTTGTAGGCGTCGGGGGCCTCTTCACTGAGCAAGCGCGGGTTGCGCGCACGAACCCCCACGCCCATGGCGCCCAGGCGCTCGACCATGTTGACTCCCCGCAGCCGCCGGCGCGCCGCGGAACGGCTGAGGGCGCGGCCGGCGCCGTGACAGGTGGAGCCGAAGGACTGCTCCATGGCGCCCGCCGTGCCGACGGCCACGTAGGACGCGCGTCCCATGTCGCCCGGGATGAACACCGGCTGCCCGACATCCTGGTATTTGCTGGGAAGCTCAGGGTGCCCGGGTGGGAATGCGCGCGTGGCGCCCTTGCGGTGGACGCAGACGCGACGCGCCTCGCCGTCCACGACGTGCTCCTCGATCTTGGCGATGTTGTGCGCCACGTCGTATACGACGTCCATGCCGAGGGAACGCGCCGACCGGCCAAACACGCCCGCGAGCGCCTCGCGGGTCCAATGGGTGATCGCCTGTCGATTCGCCCAGGCGAAGTTCGCGCCGCATGCCATGGCGGCCAGGTAGTCCTGGCCTTCCGGCGAGCGCAAAGGGGCGCACGCCAGCTGGCGATCGGGCAACTCGATGGCGCGACTCGACGGCGCCTGGGCGAATGTCTGCAAGTAGTCCTGGCAGATCTGGTGACCGCAGCCACGGGAACCGGTGTGCAGGAAGACCACGATGGTTCCCGGCTGCTCGATCCCAAGAGCCGCCGCGGCGGATGGATCGAACACCTGATCGACGACCTGCAACTCCAGGAAGTGATTCCCCGAGCCCAGGGTGCCAAGCTGGCCGGATCCGCGCTCCTTGGCCCGCGCGGACACCGCCTTGGGATCGGCCCCGGCGAGCGTCCCGCCTTCCTCGGCCACTTCGAGGTCCTCGGGCCAGCCGAGCCCCTGGTCGACGGCCCACGCGGCGCCGCGGCGCAGCACGCGATCCATGTTCTTGTGCGTCAGGCGAATGCGGCCCTTGGTCCCCATGCCGGCAGGAACGGCGCGGAACAGCGCGTCCAGCGCTTCCTTGAGCCGTGGACGGAACTCTTCCTCGGTTAGATTCGTGCGAATGAGCCGCACGCCGCAGTTGATGTCGAACCCGATGCCGCCCGGCGATATGACGCCGTGGCGCACGTCCGTCGCGGCCACGCCACCGACGGGAAATCCGTAGCCCCAATGCACGTCCGGCATGGCCAGGGCGTGCCCCACGATTCCGGGCAGGAACGTGACGTTGGCCAGCTGCTCCAGGGGTTTGTCGGATAAGACCGTCGGAAGCATGGTTTCGGACGAGTAGATGACGCCCGGCACCCGCATCCCGGCCTTGTAGCTGGTCGGTATCTGCCAGCGGAACTGGTCGAGGCGCTCAAGCTGGGATGCGTCGGGGCCGGATGCCGGCGGTCCCGCCCCTCGCCCACGCGAACGTTTCTTGCGGCGTGACGCGCTCACGACGACCTCATGCTAGACATCCACGATCACCCGGATGCGCACCGCGTCCGGTTCACACCGCACGGCCAGCTCGTGGTAGCTCACGGCTTTCACGCCCACGCCGAGTAGATGACGCGCTTCGTCGAGCGTCTCGCCGCGGGCGGTGGCGGAGAGCCGGAACCCTTCGCTGACTGAAACCTCAAAGCTCGCCGACAACCAGCCGTGGGCATCCAAGGCATAGAGCAACTCGCTGAGCCATGCCACCGCCAGGGCGTCCGCATCGTCGGCGGCGACCCGAAACCTCCGCGTATCCGGGGCGCGGACCGTGCCGTCGTGCAGCACGATGGCCTGCAAGCCCAATCCCGCCTCGGCAAGCGCCTCGGCAAAAGACGGTCCCCACGCCTCGAGCCCGATGTCTGCCGTGTGATCGAACGTGGCATGACCGCGCCTGCACTCAGGGTCGCTCGGCATGTGCGCTCCTTTGCTCAAGCATAGGCGAGGCGTCGCGGTCTAAACTGGACAAGGCAGCAGGCCGAAGACTCGATGACAGTGACCGGCACCGACACGTTCCTGTCCGTTGACGAGGCGCGCACGCGCATTCTGGCCGCCGTGCGGCCGCTGGACCCGGTTTCGTTGGGTCTCGCCGAGGTTCACGGGTTGGTTACCGCGGAAGACGTGACGTCTCAGGTCGACGTGCCTGGATTCGACAACTCGGCCTTTGACGGCTACGCCCTCCGCGCGGCGGACGTCACGGGAGCGCGAGCGGACTCCGGCAGGTCGCTGCGCGTGGTCGGTGAGGTGGCCGCCGGTCAAGCCGGCGAGGTGCACGTCGAGGCAGGAACGGCGGCACGAATCATGACGGGGGCGCCCATTCCGCCGGGCGCCGACGCTGTGCTTCCGTTCGAGGACACGGACGGCGTGCACTGGGCGCAGAAATCAGGGGCGGCCAACGGAAAGGTCCGCGTCCTGGAAACCGCCGAGGTGGGCGAGAACATCCGACGGCGAGGGGGCGATGTCGCCCAGGGCGATGTGGTCGCCCCGAAGGGCCAAGTGCTGGACGCCGCCCACATTGGCGTGCTGGCGTCGGTGGATGTCACCGAGGTATGCGTCCATCCGCGTGCCCGCGTTGCCATCTTGCCGACCGGCGATGAGATCGTGGAGGTCGGCGATCCGATCGCTCCGGGGCAGGTGCGCAATAGCAATGCGTGGGGTCTGACCGCGCTTGCACAGCGCTACGGCGCAATTGCCGAGCGCCTGCCGATCGCCCCCGACACCGAGGCCGGCCTGCGCACCGCCATCCGGCACGGGCGTGACGCGGACCTCTTGGTCACCATTGGCGGCGTGTCGATGGGCGACTACGACCTGGTGCGAAACGTGATCGCCTCCGCCGGGCGCATGGATTTCTGGCAGATCAACATGCGACCCGGCAAGCCGCTGGCCTTCGGAGAAATCGACGGCACGCCCGTGATCGGCCTGCCCGGCAATCCGGTCTCAAGCATGGTCTGCTTCGAGCTGTTCGTGCGGCCGGCGCTGCTCAAGCTGATGGGGTACACGCGGCTGGTGAACCCCATGGTTCAACCTCGCGCCCTGGAGCCCATGCGCAGTTCCAGCGGAAAGCGCACCTACGTGCGAGTGACGGTGCGCCGCGACGGCGACGAGCTCGTCTGCGCGGCCGCCGGTGAGCAAGACTCGTTCCGCCTGACCTCCATGACCCAGGGCAACGGTCTGGCGGTGATAGCCGAGGGCGCCGTGATCCAAGCCGGCGATCCGGTGACCGTGATCGCCCTGGACGAGCGAGACATGCTGCTGCTGTCGCAATCGGCCACGCTGATACCATGACACGCCCACGGGCGCGTAGCTCAGCTGGTCAGAGCGCGCGGTTCACATCCGCGAGGTCATAGGTTCGAGTCCTATCGCGCCCACCTCCACGCGTGAGCGACCCTTGCGCATCGCGCCTGCGCCCCAACGGCCAAACACTCGCGGTGGTCCGATTGATCACCAGGCTGAGACTTCTCGCGCCCGATCTTCAGCGCCCCGTACCATCGCCGGTAAGTTTGTACTGGTAGGGAAACTCGAGGTCTCTGTGGTAGAGTCATCTAACGTGGCCGCGACCGACGAGCAGCACCGCGCCAATGCCGGCGCAAGCACCCACTTTATGAGGTCTCCAACGTGACTGAAACTCTCGCTCGCATCAGTGCACGAAGACCCTGGGTAACTATCGGGATTTGGGGCGCGCTAGTCGTTGTTGCTGGCATACTAGTCCAGACACTTCTTGCAAGCGCCACAACCACAGATCTACGGCTGGCCGATAGATACGAATCCGAGCGCGCCGCTGCATTGCTGGAAGAACGATTGCGCGGCCCTAGAGCCTTGGCGGAAATTGTCATCGTGCAGTCGGATTCTTTGACGGTAGATGATGACACATTTCAAGCGAAAGTGGAGAGGGTTCATCAAGATATCGTCTCGCTAGGCAGCGAGATAATTTCCGGTGGAATCGATGGACAGCAGATAGGCGGACAGCCTTTTTCCCACTATTATCAAGCTGTTGCCTTCAGCGCTCTCATTCCACCGGAACAGCTTGAGCAGCTGCTCTCCATTCTTGTTGCCGGCAGCCAGCGAACCGTGCTCATGCACTACACGCTGGCCGGCGACTCGGACGAGGCGATCGCGAACGTCGAGGAGCTCATCCACGTCGTCCGGGAAGCCAATGCGGCGGACGATTTTCGCGTGCTCGTTGGAGGCGACGCCAGCGTGGCTTTCGAGAACAACGAGCTGAGCGCGCATGACCTGGAGCAGGGCGAACGCTTCGGCGTTCCCATCGCGCTGATCATCCTGCTGGTGCTCTTCGGCGCGGTGGCCGCCACCCTGCTCCCATTGGGCATGGCCATCGTCGCTATCGCCATGGCGCTTGCCGCCGTGGGGGTGATCGGGCAGGCCTTCGAGCTGATCTTCTTCGTCACGATGATCATTACGATGATCGGCCTCGCGGTGGGCATCGACTACTCGCTGCTGATCGTGTCGCGCTTTAGGGAAGAGTTGAGTCGGGGGCTCGGCACATTCGAGGCCGTGGCCAAGGCGGGAGACACGGCGGGGCGCACGGTGTTGTTCAGCGGCACGACCGTGGTGATCGCGCTTATAGGCATGTTCATCGTGCCGGTGTCGTTCTTCCAGTCGCTGGGGCTGGGCGCAATTCTGGTGGTGGTCACCGCGCTCGCCGCCACCCTCACGCTCCTGCCCGCTCTGCTGGCGATCCTTGGTCCTCGGGTCGACTTTCTGACCATTCCCTTCCTGTCCCGGTTCTCGTTGCGAAATACGGAGACGACTGGCCGTGGATTCTGGATCACCATCACGCGCGCCGTCACACGCTTCCCCGTGGTGAGCATTCTCATCGTCGGCGTTCCGATGATCGTGCTCACGTCGTTTTATTTCGGCATCAAGACCGGGCTCAACGATGTCAACACCTTTCCCGAGCGCGCGCAGACTCGAGAGGCGTTCATCGTTTTCGAAGAGGAATTTTCCTTCGGCGACGTCAGTCCCGCCGGGATTCTGAGCCCGGCTGAGATCGTCATCGACGGAGACATCGGCAGCCCTGAGGTGCAAGCGGCGATCGCGCGCCTTCAACAGTCGCTGGCGGAGGACCCCGCATTCCCCGTCCCGCCCGCGGAGCCTGAAGTCAATGCCGCCGGCGACCTCGCGCTGCTGACGCTGCCCTTCCCGGGCAAGCCCAACAGCCGCGAAGCCACGGAGAAAATGGCGACGATCCGCGACGTGCACGTGGCCGGGGCCTTTGAAGGGGTGCCCGCGGATGTCTACGTCGGGGGCGCAACCGCCGAGGCCGCCGACTTCTTCGGCATCGTCGACGTGTTCACGCCGGTCGTCTTTGCGTTCGTGCTTGGCTCCAGCTTCATCATCCTGATGCTGGTCTTCCGGTCGATCGTCATTCCGCTCAAGGCAATCATCATGAATCTACTCTCGGTGGGTACCGCATACGGTCTGCTGGTGCTGGTCTTTCAGCGGGGGATCGCCCGAGATCTGTTCGGCTTCCAGGAAGCGGAGGTTATCGACGCCTGGATTCCACTGTTCCTGTTTTCCATCCTCTTCGGACTCTCGATGGATTACCACGTCTTCCTGCTCAGCCGAATTCGGGAACGCTATGACGAGTCCCAGGACAACCTGCAGGCCGTGGCGTATGGCCTCGAGTCCACGGGCCGCATGATCACCGGCGCCGCCCTCATCATGGTCGCCGTATTCGGCGCATTTGCCGCCGGCGAGACCGTCGTGAATCAGCTTGTCGGTTTCGGGCTTGCCGTGGCCGTGCTGCTCGACGCGACGTTGGTGCGGTCGGTCTTGGTGCCGGCGAGCATGGCGGTGCTGGGAAGGGGGAACTGGTACTTGCCGTCATGGCTGCGGTGGCTTCCAGACTTGCGAGTCGAGGCCGAAGAGGGATGATTCGCCCCAGACTAGCCTTGAGTTAAGGCCAAGGCACACGCACACATGGATATCCCCTCCGATTACCACGCAGGTTATGCGAGGGCTCGAAAGCTTGCGCCGGAGCTAGCGGACAACTACATCGCGCATACATTCATTGGCGATCCGGAAGCCGACGCGATGATGGCCGAGCTTGCTCCCCTGGGGCAAGCCAAGCTGGGCAGGTTCATCCAGATCGGAATGGATGGCCGGGACAAGCGCGCGCTGCGTGAGGCGCCGGCCGCGCTGAGGGAGTTCTTTCAGTCGTGTGAGAACGTGCCCGATTGGGTCGATCTTGAAGAATTTACCCCTGGAGTCCGCATGTTTCATCGGAACTCGCAGTTGGTCTTGGGAGCAATGGTCGGCGGCACGCTCGTCGAAGGCTTCTCCACCAACATCGCCAAATCGTTCTTCATCACCGGAAGGTTGCGCGATCAGGGCGTCAGAAGACTGCGACAGAACAATCGCCACATGGTCGAAATCTTCTTCCCGGGCGGCCTGGAACGGGATAGCGACGGTTGGAAACTGTCCGTTCGCATTCGGCTCATTCACGCCATGGTCCGACGGCTCTTGGATGGATCCGACGATTGGGACTCCGAAGCCTGGGGAATCCCGATCAGCGCCGCGCACGTGGGCTATGCCATCACGGCATTCTCAGCGCGACTCTTGAAGCACCTCAAGAGCCTCGGGGCCAAGTTCGACGACGAGGAGCGGGCCAGCTTTATGCAGGTCTGGCGCTATTCGGGATATCTGATGGGCATTCCAGAATCGATTCTATTTCACGACGAACATAGCGCTCTGGATCTATTTGAAATCGGCGGTATTTGCGAGCCAGATCCCGACTACGAGTCCGTTGCTCTGGCGCATTCGCTGGTCAACTCAGCGCCGCTCATCGCCGGCATTATCGAGTCGGAAGCCCGCGAAAAGCTTGCCCGATACATATTTCAGGTGTCGCGAGCGCTCATCGGCACCGAACTCGCCAACCACCTCAAGTATCCCCGATACCCCACGCCGGGCGTCCTGTGGTGGTTCCGAATGCAGAGTCGCTACAACCGCGTCATGACCAAGCTGTTCAAGGGCCGTCTGCGCAACGAGAACCAGATGACGGCCCTGCTCGACGTATCGAATTTTGATGAGACCGGCATCACCTACCGCCTGCCCGACCACGTCTACGCGGAGGAGTCCTCCCGGTGGTAGGCCGGAGGTCCTAGCGGAGTCTCACGCGTCGCGCCGGGGTCGGAGCACGCTTGACAGGGAATCCGGGCGGTCGCGGGGAGTCAGGGATCCGCGAAGAGTCTGACCTTTTCCTCGAGCCACTCGCGCAGCTGGGCAAAGCGGAATGAGTGCGTGGCGAACAACTGCATGATGAAGGCGTAGGCTTCATCGTTGTCGCAATCGATGAAACGGCCGTTCTTGCGCAGAAACGTGTCGGTGGCGAAGAAGGCCGTTCGCTTGTTGCCGTCCACGAAGGGGTGATTCATGGCCAGGCTTTCCAGGAGCGCGGCGGCCTCGTCGAGGATTCCGTCGTAGTAGCCAAGCTGCGGGCGCATGATGGCGGACTCCAATGCGCCCGCATCGCGAAGCCCCAAGGAACCGCCGAATTCGTTGACGGCAATGTCATGGATCGCCACGACTTCCTCGACGGTCGGGAAGTCGCTGGTCACGACTTGCCCAGCAACTCCCCAAGGCGCCGATTCTTCTCGAGGCTAGCCTGGAAGTGCGCCATGACCTCGGGGCGGACCTGCTGGCTCGCCCGGCTTTCGATGTAGTGGCTCATGGCGTCTTCCAGCACGGCCTGGAAGTGCCGGCCGTCATTGCGCGCGATCTGACGCAGTGCCGCCAGCAATTCCGGGTCGGCCTGGCTGGAGAACTTCACGCGCGGCGTAGCCATCATTCAACCTCCTCACGGGTTGTCTTCAGCATCTGCCGAGCCGCCAATGGCGTCAAGAAACATATTGACAGAGATGGGCAACCTAGACCCGTTGGCTGCCCCGGAGCGATGGATTCCCGCCTTCGCGGGAATGACGGACCCAAGGTGGGCTGCTTTCGACTGGGAGCATGACCGCGAATCGCCGTCTCCGCTCGCTTAGACTGGCGCATGACCGCCTCACTCGCAGCGGCTCTTGTCAGCGGCGTCGCCGCCGGACTGATTGTCGGGACGTGCATGGCGTGGCTGGCCTCACGGGTTCGGCGCGACCGCAAGGCCGCCGCTGGACCCGCCGAGTCCACCGAGGCGCGGCTGGCGCGAGACTTCACCGTGCTGGCGGAGCTGCTGTCGGAACGTCTGGCCAAGATCTGGCTCGCCGACACGCCCGGGGCACCCGTGGCCGAAGGCGACGCGCACTATCACCACGTGTTGGAGTCCACCACCACGATCGTGCGCCAAGCCGGGGCGTCGCCGAAGGCGGCGACGGCGGTCGGCGCACTCACAGCCAAGCGGGTGCGGCCGGGCCCAATTCGGGGCAGGCGCGACGATGGGTCGCCGGTGGCGCCCCCGGGCTAGTCGCGCCGCCTACGCGGGAACGGCCGCAGGCGCGAACTCGGGCAGATAGGGCTTGAGCAGTTCGAAGGCGGCATCGATCTGGGCATCGTCACCGGAAGTCTTGGGCAGCGCCACCCAGCGCTCCATGACCCCAACGCGGCTTAGGAGCCCCTTCGCAACCGCGTGGGCAAACCCCGGCCGGGACTGAAAGACCTCCAGAAACTCGTTGGTGCGGTTCTGGGCCGCCGCCGCGGCCTCGAGATCGCCGATGCGCCAGGCCTCGTAAATATCCAAATTCAACTGCGGTGCGATGTTCGGCGTCATGCCGGTAGTGGCCACCGCGCCGGAAATGAGGGCGTGCAGGAACGTCACGTCACCGCCCACGATCACTCGGAATTCGGGACCGCCGCGTACGGCAGCCAAGTAGCTCATCACGTTCCCCACGGACCCGGAACTGTCCTTGGTGCCCTGCACCCCGACATCGCGCAGCCGAGGCAGCGTCCCCGGCTCGGCGGGAACTCCGGTCAGCCGCGGAATGTTGTAAAGCAGCACGGGGACGGGGGACTCGCGCACGACGCCAGCGAAGTAGCCGACGAGCTCGTCCTGGGTCATCTCGAAGTAGAACGGTGGGTTGACGAGCACACCGTCGGCGCCCAGGTCACCGGCTTCACGGAGCTGCTCATGCGTCCGTCGCACGTTGGGCTGCCCGCACGCCACGATCACGGGCACAGCCCCGCCGACCTCGTCGACGGCCGCACGGATGACGATCTCGCGATCGGCATCGTCGATGGAGGCGAACTCCCCGGTCGTGCCAAGCACCACGATCCCGTGGCAGCCGGCGTCGACGACGCGCCGGGTGAGGCGCCGCAGCGAGGCCTCGTCCGCGGTGAAGTCGGCGTTCAGCGGCGTCAGCAGCGCCGGAATCACCCCATGAATGCGGGACTGAAACGTCGTCATCAAGGAGTCCAAGTCCTGGTGCCGGCTGGATGCGGCTGATTATAGGCGTCGTCTGCACGCGAGCGCTCCGAGAGTGGCATCATCGCCGCCGCGGGGTGGTGACCAGCAAGGAGTTGAGCCCGATGGAGTACGTGAACATGGGCCGTTCGGGGCTCAAGGTGTCCCGGGTCGCGCTGGGATGCGGATTCCGCGGCATGACGGACCAGGACCTGATGGAGCGCATCATCCGGCACGCGATCGACAAAGGCGTCAACTTCATCGACTGCGCCAACACCTACGTTGGCGGAATCGGGGAGCAGGTGCTCGGGCGCGTGCTGCCGGGGCAGCGCGACGAGTTGGTCATTACCACCAAGGTGACGTCGATCGTCGGGGAGGGGCCGAACGACATCGGCAGCTCGCGCTACCACATCATGCGCGAGATCGACCGCAGCCTCCGCCGTCTGCAGACGGATCACGTGGACATCTACATCGTCCACTGGCGCGATCAAACCACGCCCCTGGACGAGACGGTGCGGGCGATGACGGATGTCGTGGCCAGCGGCAAGACGCGCTATTGGGGCGTCTCCAGCTACCAGGCGTGGGAGGCGTGCCAGGCGCTGTGGCTTGCCGACCGGGCGGTCGCGCCCGGGTTCATCACCACGCAGAACCAGTACAGCTTGCTGTGCCGCAATCCCGAGCAGGAGCTATTCCCCTTCTGCCGAGAGTTCGGCATCGGCGTGATGGCCTTTTCGCCGCTGGCCGTGGGCGTGCTCAGCGGTGACTTGCAGCAAGGCCAGCCGGCCCCCGCGGGCACGCTGTGGGAACGGCAACCGCCATACGAGATGGAATCCGTCCTCACCGACCGGGCGCAGCGGGTCATCGACGCGTTGCGCGAGATCGGCGCCTCCCACGGTCGCCACCCGACCGCCGTTGCCATTCGGTGGGTGATTTCGCGTCCCGAGGTGGCGACGGCCATCGCCGGACCGGACACCACCGAGCAGCTCGACGCGTACCTCGAGGCCGCGGGCTGGGAACTGACGGCCGAAGAGATCGCGCAGCTCGACGAGGCCTCGGACCCCGCGGGCTAGATATTCGAGCGGGACTGCCCGCCGTCCACGTTGATGCAGGCGCCGGTGACGAGGCTGGCTTGTTCGGAGGCGAGGAACGCCACCACGGCGGCCACCTCCTCGGGTCGGCCGAACCGTTCCATGGGCATGTCGCGCTCGATAAACGCCGCGATGCCCTCGGGATCGCGGCGCTGGCGCCGCTCCCAGCCGCCGCCCGGAAACGCGATCGAGCCGGGCGCGACGGCATTGACCGTGATGCCGAACGGCGTCAACTCCCGGGCCATCGATGTCGCCAGGCTGTTCATGGCCGATTTGGCGGCGTTGTAGGCGGGTGGGCCGCCGGCCTCGCGCCCGTAGATGGACGTGATGTGCACGATGCGGCCCCAGCCGGCGGCCTTCATGAGCGGCACCGCCGCGCGGCTGGCCCGCACGGCCGCGCTCAGGTTGACGTCGAATGTCGCGGACCATTGCTCGTCGGTACCGGTCACGAAGTCGCTGTCGCCCATGGCGCCGCCGACGTTGTTGACCAGCACGCTGATGCCGCCGAGCTCGGCCACCGTGCGCCCGACGGCCTGCGCCGGCGCCGCGGCGTCGCGCATGTCCAGCGAGAGCGAAATTGCGCGAACCCCAAGCACCGAAATCTCATCAGCCGTGCGGCGCAGGTCATCCCCGCCCCGCGCGACGATGGCCACGTCGCAGCCCTCGGCCGCAAGCCCGAGCGCGATCGCCCGGCCGATGCCGCGGCTCCCACCGGTGACGAGCGCAACGCGGTCACGAAGCCCAAGGTCCATCCGCGACTCCTTTTTCTCCGCAGCGCTCGGTGAACCGCCCGCCCGGCGACCGACCGTGCAAGACCACCAAACGGGCGCTCACAAGCGACGTCCCTCCGGGGCTGGAAGACAGCACCCAGCCTACCGGGCGGCCTCAGCCACGCGAACCAGCGTCAGCCGCGGCACTTCCGCGGGCGCATTGACTCGCATGGGAATTCCGACCGTACCGACCCCCCGAGTGATGAACACCAGTCGGCCGCCGATATGCATCAGTCCGCTGGGCCTCGGGAGCGGCGAGCGCGTGCTGGTCATTGGGGCGGACATGAACGGCGGCACAATCTGCCCGCCGTGGGTGTGCCCGCAAACCACCAGGTCAACGCGTGTTTGTCCGAGGCGGGGCACGGCGTCGGGATTGTGCGTGAGCACGAGGGTGAAGGCGTCATCGCCGACGCCGTCGAATGCGCGGACGGCGTCGTCGCCCCGATAGGTCGCGTCACCGACGCCGACAATGGCCAATTCCGCGTCGCCGATCCGGTGGCGCACATGCGCGTTGTCGAGCACCGTAACGCCCTGGGCCTGGAACGCCTGCCGGATGAATTCCAGCGGCTGGGTGCGATTGCCGATCCACGACGGGTCAGTCGCATCACGGGAAACAAACAGATCGTGGTTGCCCCAAACCGCATAGGCGCCGTGCACGGGCTCGATCGCCGCCAGCGCCTCGGCCACCATCGGCGCGGCGTCAACCCGGTCGCTGAGGTCGCCGCACGCGAACAGGAAATCCGGGCGGGTGCCGGCGAGCCGGCGCAAGGCGTTCAAGCTGGGTGTGCGTGGAGAGCGCACGTGAAGGTCGGACACGACTTGGATCGTCAGCCCGTCGAGCGCCCGCGGCAACCGCGGGAGCGGCACGGGGATCGGGGCCGCCTCCGCGTCGGACGCTTGAGCGACTGCGCGAGCCACCAACCCGAGGGCGCTAAGTCCGGCTAGCGCTGCGGTCCGACGGACGGTCAGCACGGCCACTCAGACTGCGAGCGCCTCCCGGGCCGTCGGCAATGGATCGAAGGGCTACAGGCCGTGACGGTTCTCCGACACGACGCTCGCGCCGTCGACCGCGGCAACGTCCGGCGTCGACTCCACGTGGGCGCTCATCGCGCGAAACTTGGCATACCGCGCAGCGACCAGGTCGGCGGGCGCCATGGCTTGAAGCTCATCCAGCGCCTCGACGAGTGCCGCCTTGAGATTCTCCGCCGTGGCGTCGTAGTCGCGGTGGGCGCCGCCAGACGGTTCGGGAACGATGCGGTCGATGAGATCAGCCGCGTAGAGCACATCCGAAGTCAGTCCAAGGGCCTCGGCGGCGCGCTCCGCAAACTTCGAGTCTCGCCAAATGATCGCGGCCGCGGCCTCCGGCGATGCCACGGAGTAGATGGCGTGTTCCAGCATCAAGATGCGATCGCCAACGCCCATCGCCAGGGCGCCGCCGCTGCCGCCTTCGCCAACCACCGCGACGACAATGGGAGTCTCCAGTCGCGCCATGACGGCCATGCTCTCCGCGATGGCCCACGACTGGCCGCGCTCCTCATCCTCCAATGCCGGACCGGCCCCCGGCGTGTCGAGCAGGGTGATGACCGGGAGGCCAAACCGCGCGGCCAGCTTGAACAGGCGGATGGCCTTGCGGTAGCCCTCCGGGTGCGCCATGCCGAAGTTGCGCTCGACGTTCTGGCGCGTGTCTCGGCCCTTCTGATGTCCGACCACGACGACCCGCCGCCCTTGCAGCGAGCCCACGCCGCCAACCACGGCCATGTCGTCGCCGTGGCGCCGATCGCCGTGCAACTCGACGAAACCTTCAATCATGCGCTCGATGAAGTCGAGCGTGTGGGGCCGGTCGCGGTGGCGGGCCAGCTGCACGCGCTGCCAGGGCGTCAGTCGAGAAAACACGTCGGCGGTACGCGCCTCGAGCTCGAGCTGCATCAGCTCGAGCTGCCGCAGGACGTCCGACGCAGAGTCAACATCGCTGTCCGCCTCAAGCTCGGCGATGCGGCTGCGCAGCTGGTCGAGGTCGCGCTCGAAGTCCAGCACGGCCGACGCTCGCTACCCCAGCCGCGTGCGGGCCGCGTCAACAACCTCGGCGCGCCGTGACACCTGGGCGGGCGCCAACAGCTCAATGAGTCGGCCGATCGTGCGGCGCTGGTCCCGTCGAGGAACGACCGCGTCAATCATGCCGCGCCGAAGCACCCACTCGGCGGTGTGGTCGTCGGCCTGCGCCCGGCGACTCAGCGTCCCTTGCACGACCCGCGAGCCGGCGAAGCGAATCGTAGCGCCCGGCTCGCCGATGATGACGTCGGCAACTGCCGCAAAGCTGGCCGTCACGCCGGCCAGGGTGGGATCGGCCATCAGCGCGATGTAGGGCACCCCGGCGGCGGCCAGACGCGCGGCGGCGGCGGTGGTCTTGGCCATCTGCATCAAGGCAAACACACCCTCGTCCTGCCGGGCGCCGCCGGACGAGGTCACCATCACCAGCGGTATGCGCCGTTCTTGCGCAAGCTCGAAGAGCCGGGCGATGCGCTCGCCGGCGGCCCCGCCCATGCTGCCGGCGATAAAGCCAAACTCCATCACCCCCAGCGCCACCTCGTGGCCCTGGATGTGCCCCACGCCGCACACGACAGCCTCGGAGCGCCCGGTGGAGGCCTGGGCTTTGGCCACCCGGTCTGGATAGCGCCCGCTTGGCCGGGAGAAGTTGAGCGGATCGGACGTCAGCACATCCGCCGCCAGTTCCCGGAAGCTCCCGGCGTCGTCCAAGAGGAGATCAAGCCGCTGGCCGACCGTCAGGCGATCGTGATAGTTGCAGCGGATGCACACGTGCAGCCCCGCCTCGAACTCCGGGCGGTAGTGCATGGCGCCGCACTTGCGGCACGTGACCCAGAGATCGGCTGGAACGCCACCGCGCCGGCGTCCGGCAAGGAGATCACGCACGGGCATCACACAATCTGAAACGCGGGTCGCGGCAAAGAGTGATGGCCGCCTGCCCCCCGGAGTTAGACCGCGGAGTATATCAACAGGGTGTGGATAGATGGCGTCATGGCTCGAGCGGGCGATCAGGCGGCGGTCGCGCCGCCACCACCGCCCCCACCCAGGTCGCGCCGCGGCGCCTGAGCGCTCGGGCGGCGGCTTCGAGCGTCGCTCCCGTTGCCGCCACGTCGTCGACGAGAAGCACACGGGCGCCGCTCAGGTTGTGGAGACATGTGAACGCGCCGATCACGTTGCGCCAGCGCGCTTCACGCGTCAGCGACATCTGGGGAGCCGTGTCGCGGTGACGGATCAGATGCTGGTCCAGCACGGGCACGGCCAGGCATCGGGTCAATTGAGCCGCGATGAGCGCGCTTTGGTTGAAGCCGCGCTCCCGCTCGCGCGCGGGACCCAGCGGAATTGGAACGAGCGCGTCGATATCCGGCGGGCTGGACAGCGCTTCCGCCGCGACCCGTGCCAGCGCACCGGCGAGGTAGCGCTTGTTACGAAACTTCAGGCGCAGAATCGCATCCCGCACGGGCGACTCGTACGGATAGCGCACGAATACCTGGTTGATGCGCCGTTCCTGGTGACGGCATGCGGCGCACTGGTCGCCGTGATCCAGCCTCCGGTTGCATTGGCGGCAGCAGGGACGCGGCAGGGGTTCGAGCTGAGAAATGCAGATGGCGCAAATGCCGTCACCGAGCGCGCCACACCCGGCGCAGACCGGTGGGAAGATGATGTCCGCAAGGCCGCGCCCGAGAGACCGGGCCACCTCGCCAACTAGCTTCAGCGTCGAGGCGCCTGACCCGCCCCGGACGCGCCGCCGGCCCCAGTCACCCCTTTGGCGCGGGCGCCGGCTCGGCGTCGGCCCGTTGGATCTGGACGACGGCGGGTTCGCCGTCGACGACGCGCAACTCGAATTCCTTACCGGCGGCACTGCCGTCGACGACGTGCTCGGTCAGCGGCTCGTCGACATAGCGGCTCGCGAGTTGACGCAGGGGGCGCGCACCCTGGTTCCGGTCGGCAGCCGCACGGACAAAGAAGTCGAGGGCCTCGGACGTGACATGCAACTCCAGCCCGACCGCACGCGCGCGGAGGATTGCCGCCGATAGGAGCCGCCGCGCGATCTCGCGCAACTCCGCTTCACCGAGATCGTGATAGATCAGCAGTCGGTCGATGCGGTTGAGAAACTCCGCCGGGAGATGTCGCCGGGCGTGCTCACGCATGCGTGCCTCGAACGCCGCGCGCTCGCCGGCCTGCTGCGTCGGACCCGATCCGAAGCCAATCTTCGGCCCGCGCGACTCCTCCACGCCAAGGTTCGACGTCATCACGATGATGGTGTTGCGAAAGTCGACCGTGCGCCCGTTCGCGTCGGTGAGGACACCGTCCTCCATGATCTGCAGCATCATGTGCAGCGTCCGAGGATGTGCTTTCTCCACGTCGTCAAATAGCACCACGGAGAAGGGATTGCGGCGCACGGACTCGGTGAGCTCGCCGGCCTGATCGTGCCCCACATATCCGGGCGGCGACCCGACGAGACGGGACACCGCGTGCCACTCGCCAAACTCGCTCATGTCCACGCGCACGAGCTTGAGCTCGTCGCCGCTCACGAATTCAGCCGCGGCCTTGGCCGTCTCGGTCTTGCCGACGCCGGTGGGGCCAATCATGAGAAACGATCCGATGGGACGGCGCTCATCACGCATGCCCGCCACCGCGCGACGCAGTGAGCGGCCGAGCTCGTTGAGCGCCTCGTCCTGTCCCACGACGCGCTTCTGGAGCATCGACTCGATGGCCAGAAAGCGCTCGGCTTCGGCCTCGATGAGAGTAGGCGTGGGGACGCCGCTCCAGCGAGACACGACGCCAGCTATTTCGTGGATCCCGATCATGGGAGTATTCGCGCGCGCCTCGGCCTCCCAGGCACGGCGTTCGTCACGCAACTCCTCGCGCAGCTGCGCCTCCGCCGCCGCCAACTCGAGGACTTGCTCCGGCTGCCCGTCGACGCCGAGGTCGGCGCGTGTGGTCGCCAAGTCGTCAAGACGCTGCTCAAGTTGCCGCAGGCGCTCGGGGGCGGTGAGGCGGGCCACCTTGGCCTTGGCGGCGGCTTCATCGATCAGGTCGATCGCCTTGTCGGGCAATTGACGTTCAGTCAGGTAGCGCCGCGACATGCTCACGGAAGCCTCTAAGGCTTCGTCGCTGATCTGCACGCCGTGATATTGCTCATAGACGGGTCGCAGGCCCTCGACGATCGCGATGGCCGACTCCTCATCAGGCTCGCCGACGTCGACGGGCTGAAGCCGCCGGGTTAGGCTCTTGTCGTTGGAGATATGGCGGCGGTATTCGCGCCACGTGGTCGCGCCGATGAGCCGCAGCTCGCCGCGCGCGAGATGGCTCTTGAGCATGTTGGCCGCATCGAGCGAACCGGCGGCTCCGCCGGCCCCGACGACGGTGTGCAACTCATCGATGAACAGGATGACGTTGGGATCGGCGCGAGCCTCGGCAATCACGCCTTGCACGCGTTCCTCGAACTCGCCGCGATACTTGGTGCCGGCAATGGTCGCGGCCAAATCGAGCGCTATGATGCGTCCCTTGCGCAAGTCGGGCGGCACGTCGCCTTCCCGAATGCGCTGGGCCAGTCCTTCGACGATGGCCGTCTTGCCGACTCCCGCATCGCCCACGAGCACTGGATTGTTCTTGGTGCGTCGCACGAGGATTTCGATCATGCGGTCCATTTCGGACCGTCGACCGACCACCGGGTCGAGATCACCGCTGGCGGCGGCGCGCGTGACGTCGCGGCCATACTCGGCCAACGGGCTCTTGGCCCGACGGCGTCCGCGGCGACTGGCTCGCCGTCCGCCGCCACCGACGCGACCGGGGCGATAGGACGCCTCGATGCGCCGGCGAATCGAGCGAAAGTCGACGCCGGCCTGACGCAGGCTCTCGCCAGCCAAGCGGCCGTGGTGGGCCAGCACGCCCAAGAGCAAATGTTCGGTGCCAATGAACCGCACGCCCGTGCGCTCGGCTTCCAGCGCGGCGGCGCGCAGCGCATTGCGGCCGCCCGGACCCAGCGGTCGTCGGCCGGGGTCCTGGTCGTCCCCGGGACCCAAGGCCTCCACCACGGCCTCGCGCAGCTTGAGCACGTCGACCTGCGCTTCACGCAGGATGCGCGCCGCCGCGGTCTGCGGCGAGGCGAGAATCGCCAGCAGCAGATGATTGGCGCCCACGGTCGAATGCCCGAGGTTGGTCGCCTCGAGCTCCGCCTGGGCGAGAATCCGACGGCCCTTGGTCGTCAGGCGCCGCAGATACTCAACAGGTTCGTATTCGTCTCGGGTTGATTCCACGCCGCTAGCTCGTGAATGGCTGGGAGATGGTCTCCAGCAGGCTGTCGAGACCCTCTCCAATGCTATCGCCCAGGGTCGTCATCACAAGAACCAGCACGACCACGAATGCCACGGCGACCAGCGCGTAGCCGATAACGCTCTGCCCGCTCTGGCCGACGATGGAACCGCCATCGGGGCGATCGGTCGGGTTGTTGGAGTCGTCGTGCATGTGAGCCACCGCCTGAGTCCCTGGCGGATGCTAGGTAGCGCGCCGTCGGCGTGTCAACGCAGGCGAGCCGCGCCCAAGCACGCTGACGCCGCACGCTTGGCCCACCCGCGTCGCGGCGAGGCGACGACCATCGGGCCGATGGCAGCGGCAAATATCATGCGTTCCAAGTGACGCCGGGCAGTCGGTGACCGGTGCATCGCGGCTCGTGCGGCGGCGTTTGCAGCGACAAAATGCCGACAAATCAAGGGCTCGCCGTCAGCCCGTCCATCCTCGCCACCGGCACTCGTGTGCGGCACCGCCGTATAGCGCCCGGCAATGCCGATTTCAGCACCCAACCTGATAGAATTGGTCCCGGGAGAATTCAGCCGGTTTATGGCGTCCAAAGGAGTCCACCAGGCACGCATGGGGCTGACGCACTTCGACAGTGCCGGGGCTCCGCGCATGGTGGATGTCGGCGCAAAAGCGGCGACCGTGCGCGTGGCCGTGGCGGCGGCGCGAATCGCGATGCAACCCGAAACGCTGGCCATGATTCGCGCACAGTTGGACGGCCGCGACTCACCGCTGCCAAAGGGCGACGTCGTGGGCGTGGCGCGGGTGGCCGGGATCATGGCGGCCAAGCGCACCCCGGATCTCATCCCGCTCTGCCACCCGCTGCCGCTGAGCGGCATTGACCTGGCCATCGATCCCGCGGAGGACCCGCCGGGGCTGGCCATCGAGGCCACGGTGCGCACCACCGCCCGCACCGGGGTGGAGATGGAGGCCTTGACCGCCGTCTCCGTCGCGGCGCTGACCGTCTATGACATGTGCAAAGCCGTCGACCGCGCGATGACCGTGCACGACGTGCGCCTCATACGAAAGTCCGGTGGCGCGAGCGGCGACTTTCAGGCCGCCGACCAGCCGGAGAGGGAGGACTAGGTGACCGACGACCGCCTCATGCCGATCGAGCTCGCCGAGGAGATGGAAGCCTCGTACATCGACTACGCCATGAGCACCATCATGGCGCGCGCCATTCCCGACGTGCGCGACGGGCTCAAGCCGGTCCAGCGGCGGTTGTTGTATTCGATGGACGAACTGGGCGCGGCGCCCAACGCGGGGTTCCGCAAGGCGGCGCGCGTGGTGGGCGACACCATGGGGAAATACCATCCCCACGGCGACGGCGCGCTCTACGACACGCTGGTGCGCATGGCGCAGCCGTTTTCGCTGCGCTATCCACTCGTCGACGGGCAAGGCAACTTCGGCTCGGTGGACGGCGATCCGGCTGCCGCCATGCGGTACACCGAGACCCGGCTGACGGCGGTGTCGGCCCAGATGCTCGACGAAATCGATCGCGACACGGTGGACTTCGTCGAGAACTTCGACGGGACCGCCGAGATGCCGGAAGTCCTGCCGGCCGTCGTGCCGAATCTGCTGCTGAACGGCTCGACGGGCATTGCCGTCGGGATGGCCACGAGCATCCCGCCGCACAACCTGCGCGAAGTGGGACGAGCGATCCAGCACTTGCTGGACGAGCCCGACACGAGCCGCGACGACCTGATGAAGTTCGTGAAGGGGCCGGACTTCCCAACGGCGGCGATTATCGTCGGCGCCGACGACATCCAGGACACCTACCGGCAGGGCCGGGGCCGAGTGGTCGTGCGCGCCCGGGTCGCGATCGAGGAGGTCCGCGGCGAGCGCATGGCGCTGGTCGTCACCGAGCTTCCGTACATGGTCAACAAGGCCACGCTGATCGAGCGGATCGCGGGCCTGGTGCGGAACAGCACCATCGAGGGCATTTCAGACATCCGCGACGAGTCCGACCGTCACGGCATGCGGGCGGTGATCGAGCTGAAACGCGACGCCCGCCCCTCGGCGGTGCTCAACCAGCTCTACAAGCACACGTCGCTGCAATCCACCTTCAGCATCAACATGCTGGCCCTGGTCGACGGGCGGCCCGAGCAGCTGACGCTCAAGCGCATGATCGAGCTGTTCATCGAGCACCGGCGAGAGGTGATCCGCCGGCGGACGGAATTCGATCTCAAGAAGGCGCGCGTCCGGGAGCACCTGCTCGAGGGCTACGTCATCGCACTGGACAACATCGACGAGGTGATCGAGTGCATTCGCGCGGCCGCCGACACGGAGTCCGCTCGAAACGAGCTGATGAAGCGTTTCGGTCTCACGGAGACGCAGGCCAACGCGATTCTCGACATGCAGCTGCGCCGGCTGGTGCGACTGGAGCGCCAGCGCATTCTCGACGAGCTCGACGCCGTGCGGGCGGAGATTGCCGACCTGGAGGACATCCTGGCCGACGCCAACCGCGTGCGGGAGATCATTCGCACCGAGACCCGCGACGTGGTGGATCGCTTCGGCGACGAGCGCCGCACCGAGATCCTAGCCGGGGCGAGCGGCGACTTTTCGGATGCCGACCTCGTGGCCGACGAGGATTGCTTGGTCACGCTGTCGTCCAACGGTTATGTCAAGCGAGTGCAGGCGACCGCCTACCGCCGCCAGGGTCGCGGCGGTCGCGGGATCATCGGCTTCCGCAGCAAGGCGGGCGGGATCGTCGAACACTTCCTGATCACCAACTCGCACGACTACCTGCTGTTCTTCACCAACCGCGGCAAGGTCTACCGGCTGCGGACCTATGAGATCCCACAGCACGGGCGCGACGCGCAGGGCATCAACGTGATCAACCTGCTGCCCATTGAGCAGGGGGAAACGGCCACGGCCGTCCTGGCCATACCCAATTTCGAGGCGGGCGACTACCTGGTGTTCGGGACGCGCCGCGGCCAGGTCAAGCGCAGCGCGCTCACCCAGTTCGTCACCTTTCGAGTCAACGGCCTGCTGGCCATGAACGTAGCGCCCGATGACGAACTGGCCTGGGTGCGCCTGGTTACCGACGAAGACAGCGTGATGTTCTTTACGCGGAATGGCCAGGCCATCCGATTCCACCTCGAAAACGTGCGCGCGAGCGGCCGCACCAGCGGCGGTATGCGCGGCATAAGGCTGACCAACGACGACGAAGTCGTGGCCATGGACCTCGTCCGCGAAAACGCCTATGTGCTGCTGGTCACGCGAAACGGATTTGGCAAGAAGATGCCGGTATCGGACTTCAAACCCCAAGGCCGAGGCGGCCAAGGCCTACGCGCCATAGTCCTGAACGAGAAGCTTGGCCCCGTGGCCGACGCCCGCACGCTGCTCAGCCCCGACGAAGAGATCGTGCTGGTCTCGTCCGACGGACAGGTCATTCGCTGCGGACTCAAAGACGTACCCCGGCGGAGGCGCTACGCCGAGGGCGTGATCGTGATGCGCATGAAAGACAATGTCGAGCTGCTGCGCGTGGCCCGGCTGGCCGACGGCCGCGACGGGGACTCCGGCTAGCCGGCCAGACGTATCCCGCCCGTCACGCAGACAACGTCTGCACAGCTTTTGAGCCGGGAGGGAACGTTTCGTTTCCGCTGCGCGTAGTGTTTAAGGACTGTGTGAACGCCTATACACGACGGGAAGTCTCCATGCATCGGTTTCGAGCGGCATTCATCATTTTGATCGTCTTCACGCTTATGGCGTGCGGCGAGGCCGAGAGCGGAGCTGAATCGTTGGATGCCAGCGGTGCCCCAATGGTCGCGTTGGCAGCAATGCCCATGGCTGCGGAGTCCGAGGAGGCCATGGTCGTGCGCGAGGTGCCCGTCGAGGTCGAGGTCATCAAAGAGGTGCCGGTCGAGGTCGTGGTGGAGCGGATGGTGACGGCAGCGCCGGCGCCGGCAAGCGCGCCGGCCACAGCCGCGCCGCAGTCGCTCGACACCGGCGTGGTCGAGCGCCAGATCATCCGGACCGGCACGCTGAGCGTAGTCGTCGCCGAGCTTGCAGCCGCGGTGACCCAGGTCGAAGACATCGTGGCGGGCATCTCCGGAGCGTTTGTCGCCGCATCCAACATCCAGCAGGACGACCCGCGGCGCGTGAGCACCATCACCGTGCGCGTGCCCGTCGAGGCGTTTGACGCCACGCTGGCCGCGCTGCGCAACGTCGGCGCCGAAGTGATCGACGAGGACATTCAGAGCCAGGACGTCACGGCGCAGTACACCGACCTGACCGCTCGCTTGCGCAACGCCACGGCCGCGGAGCAGCAGCTGCGGGACATTCTGACCCGCGCGCAAACCGTGACGGACACCATCGAGGTGCAGCGCGAGCTGACTCAGGTCCGTGAGCGCATCGAGGTGCTCCAGGGCCAGCTCAACGTGCTGACCAACCAGAGCACGCTGGCCACGATCGTGCTGCGGCTGCATCCGGCGGCGGACCTGATCGTGACGCGCGAGGTCCCAAGCCATTTCCGAATGCATGACTCCACCAGCCTCAGCCTTTCGGTGTGGAACGAGGGCACGGTCGACCTCAAGCAGGTGGAGGTCGTTGATCGGCTGGACCCGGGCATGATCTTCCTGGCCGCGAGCGAGGGCGGCGTCTACAGCGCAGCCGCGCACACGGTGTCGTGGACAATCGACCGGCTCGGTCCCGGCGACGCGCGCTTCCTCAGCAGCGACGTCAGGCTCGAGAGCGAGGCGCTTGACATGCAGGCGCGCGCCGAAGTCTCGACGTCCAGCCCGGAGAGCGACGGCGCCAACAACCGCGCCGAGGCGACGCTGACGTTCCACGTGGACCTGTCCATCTTCAAGGACGGTCCGGCCGCCGTGCCCGTCGGGCGGGACGTGGTCTACACCCTGGAGTACCGCAACACCGGCAACACCGACGCCCGCAACGTGCGCCTCGAGGAGCGCCTGTCCGACGGCATGCAGTTCGTCCGGGCCGAGGGCGGCGGGCGATTCGACGACACGCGTAACGCGATCGTTTGGGAGTTTCCGCGGATTGCGCCGGGCTTGTCCGACCTCGTGACCTACGTGGCGCGGGTGGAGGCCGACTCGGGGCGCCTGCAGACCGACACGACGATCACGTCGGACGAGCCGGATCGCGCCGACGTGGACAACACGAGCACCACCTTCTTGACCGTGCTGCCGGAGGACGTGGCCGACCGCGATGTCTGGAACCCCGGATCGACGGCTCGCGAGAGCGTTGATCGGCTGGGACGCTTCGCCCAGTGGGCCGCCGACGCCGGACTCACGATCGCCATCATCGGCGGACCGATCCTGGTCGTGGTGGCGGTCCTGGTGGCCGGCGTGCGTGCGGTGCGGAGGCGTCGCGCGAGCTAGCTCGAGGCGCTGGTGTAGCGGCTGAGGCCGAAGCGCCAGAAGCGCGTGGCCGTCAGCACCGCGACGACGGCGATGACGGGCGCGACCCAAACCAGCCAGGATGGGTCGCGCCCGGTCACGGCCTGCGCCGGCACCGTGGTGACGAACGCCACCGGGAACACGAAGGTCAGCAACTGCCGCAGCCAGAACGGGTAAACCTCGATGGGATAGCGGCCGGTCTGGAAGAACAGGTTGAAGATCATGGTGACGTTGGCCACGCGCACGAACCAGAACACCAGCGTGGTCAACGCCAGCCAGATGGCGTAGACGATCGCGACACCGCAAGCCAGCAGCGCCACGAACAGCAGCACGCCCCAGCCGGACGCGCGCACGTCGAGGCCCGCCAGCGCCACGCCGAGGACAATGGCCCCGAGCACGATGTCGGAGACGTGCCAGACGGCAAAGCGCCGTGCGCTGGCCAGAAATAGCGCCGGCACGGGCTTCATCAGCACGTAGTCGAACGTGCCCTCGCGCACTTCCTCGACGACCCGGTTGAGGCTGGGCGACATGAACATCGCCACGAACCCGTTGACGAACACGAATATCCCCAGCAGCGACAGCGTCTGCCCCAGGGTCCATCCGCCCAGCGTCTCGGTGTGGCTGAAGATCACGGCCACGCCGCCGATGGCCGTTCCGAGATTGAGCACGCTGCGGATCACGTTGCCGAACAGGTCGCCGCGGTAGGCAAACTCCTCCTGCAGCGCCGAGCGAAAGTAGGCGCCGGCGATGCGGGCCAGACGCCCGATCACGCGCCCACCGCCCCATAGCGCTTCACGCCGGCTCGCCAGAGCACGACGAAGGCCGCGGCGGCGGCCACGGTCCATCCGGCCTGGATCGCCAGTCCCGTCACCAGCTCCGCGCCCTGCACCCGGCCCAGCGCCACCTCGATGGGGAAGCCGACCGTATAGCGCATGGGCAGCACCACGGCGGCCTGCTGCAATACGCCCGGAAGCACGGCGACCGGCGCGACCTGGCCGCCGAGCAGAAGGGTCAAGCTCATCCAGATGTCCCAGAACGACATCGAGCGCGTGGTCCAGAAGGCGAACATGGCAAAGCACGAGCCGATGAGGAACGAGATCGAAGCCGCCATGACCATGGACGGCAGGAAGAGTGCGATCCCGAGCCAATCCGGATCGAAGGCGGGGCGGAGAATCAGCGCCAGACCCACCCAGATGGGTACGAGAAACATCAGGTTCACGGCCTTGTAGGCAATGTTGAGCGCCCCGGCGCGCCAGAACGGATGCAGCGGGCGCAGCAGGTGCGGGGAAAGCCGGCCGGTCTGGATGCTCGGCGCCATGGTGTAGACCTCGATGGCCAGGGTGAGGTGCGACACGGCCATGAACACCAGGTAGTAAAGGACGAAGTCGTCGCGGTCGTAGCCGGCAATGTCGCCGCCGCCGACAACGGTGGACCAGATGACCAGGTAGATGATGGGGTTGACCACCTGCCAGAGGCCGTAGAGGAACATCTCGATGCGGTACTGGAACAGGTCCGCCAACTCCGCTCGCAGCAGCGACGCGAAGCCCGCCAACGTGCGTGAGCGAATCACGACTCCCGCCGGTGGAAGACCTGGTCGATGACGTATTCCAGCGGCGGGTCCTCGACGCTCAGATCGGCCACCGGCAACTCCGCCAGCATGCGGGCCGTCACCGAGGCTGCCTTTGCCTTGTCGGTGCGCACGCTGACCTGCACGTCGTCGGCCGAAACGACCTCGCCGTAGGCCGACACATCCGCACGATTGACGGGGCGCTCCAGGTGCAGCGTGATGGTCTTGTGCGGGGCGTAGCGGTCGATCAGACCGGAGAGCGGGCCGTCGTAGAGCAGCTTTCCGTGGTCGATCACCACCACGCGCTCGGCCAGCGCCTTCACGTCGGCCATGTAGTGGCTGGTGAGCAGGATCGTGGCGCCGGTGGTGGCGTTGTAACGGGTGACGAAATCGCGGATGCGCTGCTGCATCGTCACGTCGAGCCCGATGGTCGGCTCGTCGAGAAACAAGACCCTCGGACGGTGCAAGAGGCCGGCCGCCAGCTCGGCTTTCATGCGCTCGCCAAGGGAAAGCTGGCGCACCGGCTTGGTGAGGATCTCTTCCAGCTCGAGCAGGTCGACGAGCAGGCCCAGCGACTCCTGGTAGTCGGCGTCCCGCAATCCGAACACGGCCTTGTTGACGAGAAATGTGTCCAGGGCCGGCAGGTCCCAGTAGAGCTGCTGGCGCTGTCCCATGATGAGCGTGATTTGCGATAGGAACTCGCGCCGGCGCTCCCACGGCGTGAAGCCCAGCACCGTGGCTTCGCCGCCGGTCGGGTGCAGCAGCCCGCTCAACAGCTTGAGCGCCGTGGTCTTCCCCGCGCCGTTGGGGCCAAGGAAGCCGACGATCTCCCCGGATTCCACGTCGAAGGTGATGTCGTCGACGGCGCGCACCGACCGATGGCGGCGTCGCACGATGCTGCGCAAGGACTCACGCAGGCCGCCCTCACGATCGGCGACCTGGTAGTGCTTGACCAGGTTGCGCACACGAATGTCCGCGGACATGCAAACTCCTGACGCGGGCGACTCCCGAGCCTAGCGCCTCACGCGAAATCCGAGAGTCGGGCCGGAGCAACGAACGGCCACCGCGGATCTTGTGCGCAGCCGTTCGCGTGTTTACGCCTTTTGGTAACTCCCGGAGCGACGAGCGTTCAAGCGGCTAGCGTGCTGCTGTTTACTGCTTCATGAATGTGAATGACCAGTAACCATCCTAGAAGCCGCAGCAACCAACTCGCAGTCAGGCACGTCGGCTACCGTGGATAACAGGCAAACACAGAAACGTCAGCGGTGCTCTGGCTGCTCTTATTACACTTTAGATGCAATTGAGCAAGAATGCTCCCGATAGAAACATTCACCCTTGTAACGGCCGTGTGGAGAACATTCTCTCGGGAACACCCGAGATTAGTAGACCACTCATCAGCAAAAATTGTTTCGCTGTTGCAAAGCGTCCCAAGGTCGTTGGCACCTGCAAAGAGCGAGACATCTAGATCATACGGATCGATCGTGGCACCGAATTGCAGAACCTGCGCTTCAAGGCGCCCTCTGTCGGCGTTGAACAGCCTCACCCAAAGATTGGCGACTTCCTCTGAATCGGCAGCAGGAGTCTGCGTCGGCGAAGCATCTTCCTCAGGTGCGATCACTGTATAGCCAAGCTCACGCAGCCCCCGGATTGCCGAGTTGCGCTGGTCCGTTGCCCAGGTCGTACACGGATCCCAGCCGCGGCGCTCGGCGTAGCCGCGGTAGAAGTCACTGTGATACGGGTGCATCTGGCCTAGGTAGGTCCCGTTCGGCCACGCCGGCGAGTCCTGACAGAAGTCTTCACCCTCATAGTTCAGGGCGAACACAACGCCGGTGGTGATTGCCGCAAGCGCAAGCACGGCGCCCACGACGGCAAGAATCCGTCTCATCGGTTTCCTCCCTAGAGTCAACGACCTCAGCAGCAGCCGGAGCGGATGCTCGTGGCACCAGAGCCCACAACACACGCGGTGGAGTGTCGGGGGCCCGCAAGTGACCGGAAGGGTATCACCGTCAGGCGAGACGCCCTCCACGAGTCTGTTGGGCGCGGCTACGTTCCCGCCGCGCACGAGAACTTCGCATGATTTGCAGCTTGATTTGGGCCTGGATTCCCGCCTTCGCGGGAATGACGGACGGGTTGCGGCAGGGCGCAGGAAGCGGGAGCCCAAGCGCGCTGGCTGTGGTGCTCCAGGACCTATTGACAAGTGTGCCCAGGCGGGAATTCTGGCTTCGTTCGTGGTGAGCCTGTCGAACCACGCCCTTCGACAGGCTCAGGGCGAACGGATCGGGGCGCGCCTAAAGACTTGTTCGGAGCGCCTAACGCGCAGGCACCCACTTGTGCAGGTAGCTGTCGGCGCCGACTTCGCCCACGTAGATTGCGCCTTGGTCGTCGACCCAGATCCCGTGCGGTCCGCCGATTCGGTCCGGCGGCTCGCGTTCCTGGGCCCAGCGGGTGATCACCTTGCCATCAAGATCAAAGACCGTGACGCCGCGGTTGAGCTCGCTGACAAAGACCGCCCCTCGGTCCTCATCGACGTAGAAGTCGCTTGGCAGCGGAATGTCGCCCCATTCGGTGATGTAGATCCCATCGCGATCGAAGACCTGGATGCGATCGTTCTCGCGGTCGGCCACCAGCACCCGACCGTCCCGTAGCACCCAGATGCCGTGCGGCAGCGCGAATTGACCCGGACCCGTCCCGGGCTCGCCCCAGCTGAGCTCGTGCCGGCCGGCGGCGTCGAACCGGTGACACTTGGTGTCCCCGTAGCCGTCGGACACATAGATGGAGCCGTCGTCGGTGACGAAGGTGTTCGTGGGCTGGTTGAACAATCCGGCGGAGGCGCTGGTCACGTAGGGATAGCCCAGGCGCCCGTGCAACGTGCCGTCGGTGCCGTAGATCCAGACCACATGCGCCAGCTGATCGGTCAGCCACAGCCGCTCGTGGCGGTCCATGAAGACGCCGTGGGCATAGCAGATCTCCGCGTCACCCCAGTGGCCGATGACCTCGCCTTCGCGACCGAGCACCGTCATGGGACGCGTGCCGCGATTGAAGCAGAACACGCGGCCCAGACGGTCCGTGGCAATGCTGCCGATCCAGCCCAGGCTCCAGTCGGGCGGGAGCTTGAGCCAGCCGTCCACATAGTCGTAGGTGAAATCTCCGGATCCAACGCGCATGCCGTTCTCCCAGGGCGGTGGCCACCGTGCGCAGCGTAGCGGGTCGCCCGACCGCGGAACGCTGGCGCGTGTGTGCCCTTCGCCACGGTGCCGCGCCGCGCGTGGGCGTAGGGTTGACGGAGACTGCTGGCCGCCACGGCAGGCGGCTCGGCGATGGAGGTGTGCGGTGAAGAAGAAGGTGGCGGTGCTCGTGCTGGCGATCGCGGCCGCGGCGGCGCTTGTCACGCATCGGCTGCGTCGCGAACCGGCGTCCGAGGTCTCGGCCTAGGCGCCGCGACGACCGCTGACCCGGGTGGCGTTCGCGCTGCCCGGGTCCGCTGCATTTCGGCCGCCAATCGCGCATCACGAGGCAGAGGTCTTATCCTTAGTCGATCGATTCGCACGGCGGGCTGAGACATGTTCCAAACCATTGGGCGCACGTGGGAGCTCATCAAGATGAGCTGGGCGGTCCTGAAGAAGGACCGGGAGTTGGTGCTGTTTCCCGTGATGTCGACCGTGGCCCTGGTGATATTGGCCGGGCTGATGATGGGCGTTGGGTCCGGACTTGGCACGGTGGACCGCCTGGCCGGGACCGGGGCTTCCGAAGTGGACATCGTGCTCCTGGCCGTGACCTACTTTGTGCTGGCGTTCGTCGTCATCTATTTCAACTCGGCGCTCATCGGAGCGGCGATGATTCGCCTCGCCGGCGGTGACCCGACGGTCGGCGACGGCCTGCGCATGGCGAACAAGCGCCTGCCGCAGATCCTGGGATGGGCGCTCATCTCGGCCACCGTCGGTCTGATCCTGCAGGTGCTCCGCAGCCAGTCGCGCGACAACATGCTCGGACAGATCGTGCTCTCGCTGGTCGGTGGCGTCTGGGCGTATCTGACCTACTTCGTCGTACCGATCGTGGTCGCGGAAGGCCTGGGGCCGATCGCCGCGATTCGAAGCTCCGGCTCACTGTTCAAGCGCACGTGGGGCGAGCAGGTCACGTCGAACATCGGATTCGGCATTCTTGGGTTCATCGCCGCGCTGATCGGCGCCTTGCCCGCCATCCTGGTGGCCTCCGTCAGCCTTCCGGCCGGCATCGCGGTTGGCATCGTGACCGTTGGACTCGCCCTGGCGATCGTGACGGCGCTGGAGGGCATTTTCAAAGCCGCGCTGTACGGCTATGTGGCGGACGGTCGCGTGCCCGAGGACTTCACGCGCGACTCGCTGGCCGGGGCCTACCAGAGCGGCGCCCGACCCTATCGGCCGTTCTAGTCGAAGCCGGTCCTACGCGGGGACTGTTATCATTCCGTGGCGGGTTTTGCCGTATAGCGCCGCCATCGGTCAAGCACGCGAATAGCAGGAGTAGACGGACGTGTCGCAGGGTCCTCGAATCGGGCGACGCCGGCTGCTTGCGTTAGCGGCCGGCAGTGGCGCCGTGGCGGCCGGCGGCCTTGTCACTTCGGTCAGCGCCGAAGAGTCCATTGAGCCCGACCCTCATGTGGTCTACATCCACGAGACCGGTCACCACATTTCCGGCCGAATCCTCGACTGGTGGCTGCAATACGGTCGCGAGTCGTCGATCGGATGGCCGATCACCGAACCGCTGCGTTACGGCCGCGAGCAGATCCAATACTTCGAGCGCGGCGCGCTGCGAACCGACGCCTGGACGCGCGATCCGCTTGGCGTCACCCCACTCAACCTGGGAACCGCATGGGCGCTGCAACAGGTGTCTGCCGATCAACCGCACGAATATGCGTGGTGGTTTCCACAGACGAATCGCGGAGTCCATCCTGAGTTTTGGGAGCCATACCGCGAGGGCGGCGGCGTCTTCGCGTTTGGCTTTCCGGTCCTATGGGGCGCCGAGACCACCAGCGGGTTGCGCCAGGCCTTCAGCCGCTCAATCTGGCGGGATACGTCTCAAGGCCTCGTCCAAGATCCCGTGGGCGTCTACGTTGCCGAGTCGCGCGGCATACGCCTAGCCCCCGTCAGGCAGTCAATGATCGCCCCGCCCTACGACGCGGCGCACTGGCCGACACGGACGATCTATCCGTCGCAGCGCCGGGCGGAAGTCGATCTCACGCGGCAAGTCACGACCTTCTTCGCGGAAGACCAGCCGGTCTACGAAGCGTTGATCTCAACCGGGCTGCCGCCGGACTTCACGCCGCCCGGCGATTTCGAGATCTTCTGGCGGATCGAGCGCGCGCGGTTGATTTCCAACGGCAGCACGGTCAAGACCTATGACGTGCCCAACGTGCTGCATGTCCAATATTTCACCGAGAGTTGGATCGGGTTTCACTACGCCTACTGGCATGACGCCTTCGGCAGCGTGTATAGCGCCGGCTGCGTGAACATGCGGCTGCACGACTCGCAGTGGGCGTGGGATTTCTGTGCGAACGGCACGCCGGTCACCGTGCACGACTAGGCATCGGCCGCGCAGTCTATTCGGCGAGGACCCCGCTCTCCTCAGGCTGCGGCGCGTAGGGCGCCCGCCCCGCCGGAAGCGGCTCGCGGCGCTCCGCGACGAACTCCGTGGCTTGCGCCGCCGCCGCAACCGAATCAAGGCCGAGGTATTCGATGGTGTCGGCATATGGGCGCCCGGTCGCCGGGTCCCAGCCGTGGTCGCGATAGTAGGCCCGCACTTCGTCCCTGACGGTGTCCCGGCTGAGCCGACGGTCGCGCAGCGGCCCGTGTCGCAACGGCTGGTGCAGGCGGTCCGGGAGTCGGTCGTCTTCCGGCTTTAGTCCTTCCCGCAGGTTGAAGAGCCGCGCCATGGTGACGCCGCGCTCGAAGGTCGCGTGCAACTCGTCCGGTGAAACCTCCCAGCCCGTGGCCGCGTTCAGCAGCGTCAGGGTCATGGCCTCGTCGTACTGCAGGAAGTGGCACAGGCCCACCGTGTTGCGAAGCCCGGACCGCTTGCCGGCGGCGCCGGTGTGGTCGCCGCCGGTCGGGGTGACCGGGTAGTTGCGGCGCATCTCGGGCATCGCGCGGGGATCGTGCATGGCCACCTCGAGCCCCTTGACGTGGACGACCCGCACCTCGGCCTCCGCCCCAAGCGTGCGGGCCGCCCTCAGCGAGCCCTCGGCCAGGAGGTCGCCCACGCCCTCACGGCGAGCGATCTTGCCGATCACGCGCAGCAGGTCGTCGGCGGACCCGAAGTGCAGCGATTCGCCGCTGAGCCGGTCCTTGTCCATGAGGCCGAGCTCGACCATCTCCATGGCCCACGCGATCGTCGCGCCGCAGGAGATGCTGTCCATCCCCAACGCATTGAGCATTTCATGGCCCTTGCAGACGGCCATGACGTCGACCACGCCGGTGTTGGGTCCGATGGCCGCCATCGTTTCGTACTCCGGACCGCCGTATTTGGGATCGACCTCGAGGTCGGGACGCGTGACCTTGACCCGTTTCTTGCAGCGCACGGAGCACGCATAGCAGCGATCCATTTCGTGCTCGGCGAGATCTTGAACGGCCAGCGCGTCCACTTGGTCGCCGCCCGGCAGCCGGCCGTCGCGGAAGTTGTGGGCCACGAGGTGACCCTCGAGCTGCTTGGACTTAACCATGGCGCCTGTGCCCCAGGTGTGGAGCCGATGGTGCGGTTCGCCGGGCGCGAGGGTCTCCTGGGCCACCCAGCGCGCCACCCCGGCAATCGCCCGCGGGTCGGCCGCGGACACCGGCTGCGTGCCGCGCACGGCAATGGCCTTGAGGTTCTTGGATCCCATCACGGCACCCAGGCCCGTGCGGCCGGCCACCTCGTTGAGATCGTGAACCACACAAGCGAACCGCACCAGGTTCTCGCCGGCGGGACCGATCTGAGCCACGCGCACCTGTGGGTCGGCGAGTTCCGCCCGGATTCGGTCTTCCACCGGCCCGGTCAATTTGCCCCACAGCGGCCGGGCGTCGCGTAGTTCGACTTCGTCGTCGTGGATCCAAAGGTAGACCGGATGCGCCGCCCGCCCCTGCACGATGATGGCGTCCCAGCCGGCCCGCTTGAGCTCGGCGCCCCAGTAGCCGCCGGCCTCGGACTCACCGAAGAGGCCGGTGAGCGGCGACTTGGCGCCTACGCTGTGCCGGCTGCCCCCGGGGACGGAAACGCCGGTAATGGGACCGAGCGCGAACACGAGGCGATTTTCGGGATCGAACGCGTCAATCTCCGGTGGGACCTCCGAAAGCAGCGTGTGGGCGATGACGTTGCGGCCGCCCATGTGCAGCCGCATGAAATCCGGCTCGGGCCGCTCCACCGACAGGCGACCGGTGGTGAGATCAACGCGCAGGAAGCGCCGGCGCACCGAGCCTGCGGAGGGCGCCATGGCTAGGCGCCACCTGACATCGGGACGAGGATGTCGACCAGATCGCCAGCCGCCAGCACGGCGTCGCGCTCCGCCAGCTCGCCGTTCAGGCCAAGCGTGAGACGCGGTTCGGCATCGACGCCGTAGCGTTCGAGGAGATCCTGGATCGTGGCTCCCGCCGGCACGTCAACCTCCCGCACCGCGCCGGTACCCGGAAAGTAGCGGGCAAGGTCCGCGTAGGGTCGCACACGCACGCGAAGCGGCGGCGTCATCGTGCACCATCCTCTCCCTCCGGCCCGACGCCGACCGACCAGGCGCTAGGGCACCGACCGCCCGCGCACCGCCGTCTCGATGCGATAGACGGACGTTTGCGCCGTGACGAACAGCGTGCTCCACCCGGACCCGCCCCAGGCCAGATTCGATGGTCGGGCGGGAGTGACGATTACCCCCAGCACGGCGCCGTCGGGCTCGACCACCCAGACTCCGCCCGGACCGGTGCTCCACAGCCGCCCCTCGGCATCGCACTTCATGCCGTCCGGATTGTTCGGCGCCGGGTGCGCGTCCATGTCCACGAACTGCCGCGGGTTCGTCGGCGACCCGTCTTCCTCGACGTCGAACGCCCAGATGTCTCGCGGTCCGCCCGAGTCCCCGACGTAGAGCACGGATTCATCGGGCGAAAACGCCAGCCCGTTCGGCCGCACGAACCGATCGGTCGCCAGCGCCAGCGAGCCGTCCGGCGAAAGCCGGTACACGCCGTTCACCGGCTGCTCCTTGGCGTCGGGACCCAGCGGATCGATGCCGTAGGGCGGGTCGGTGAAGTAGATGTCGCCGTTGCGGCGCACGACGAGGTCGTTGGGACTGTTGAGCCGCCGTCCCTCGAAGTACGCAGCGATGGGATCCGGCTGCGTGTTGGCGTCGAACCGCAGCACCGCCCGCGCGGTGTGGGCGCAGGCCAGGACATTGCCGTCGCGGTCCAGGGTGATCCCGTTGGTCGAGCCGCTGCCCGCGCGAAACGTGGTGAGCTCGGGGCCCTCGGGCAGCTCGCGCCAGCGGCAGATGCGGTCGTTCGGGATGTCGCTGAAGAGCAGATGATCGCCGCGCCAGACGGGTCCCTCGGTGAAGCCAAGCCCGCTGGCGATGCGCTCGAACTGCGCTCCGGGCGCCAGCAGCTCATGCAGCCGCCCGCTGCGATCCTCGAGCGCGAGCGCGTGCTCCTCGTCGACGAAACGGTGCGCCATTCCAACCTTCAGGCGTTGCCAGTTGGTGTAAGCCCGATGATGCCCGACGGGAGCACGGCGCGCGACACCGCAAGCGGTTGACAGGTTTTCGGCGGCGCTCCTAGCCTCTTGTCGGCGCCTCTCCATCACGGCGGCATGACGTATGACAACCGACCAGATTTCGCATCAATCCTCCGAGGCGTCCCAACTCTTCGAGCCGCCGGCGGACTTCGCCGCGCGCGCGCACATCGGCTCGATGGAGCAATACCGCGAGCTGTATCGACGCAGCCTCGAAGAGCCGGAGGACTTCTGGCGTGAGATCACGGACGGCTTCGAGTGGATGAAGCCGTGGACGACGCTGCTGGAGTGGGAGCCGCCGTTCGCCAAGTGGTTCGTGGACGGCGCCACCAACATCAGCGTGAACTGCGTGGACCGCCACGTGGCCGCCGGTCGCGGCGAGCGCGTCGCCTTCTACTGGGAAGGCGAGCCGGGCGACACGCGCGTCATCACCTACGCCGACTTGCTGCGTGACGTGCAGCGGTTCGCCAACGCTTTGCGCGCGTTGGGCCTGGAGCGCGGCGACCGCGTGCTGCTCTACATGCCCATGGTGCCGGAGCTGCCGGTCGCCATGCTGGCGTGCGCCCGTTTGGGCCTGGTCCACAGCGTCGTGTTCGGCGGGTTCAGCGCGGATGCCATTCGCGACCGGGTGAACGACGCCGGCGCCTCGCTGGTGATCACCGCCGACGGCGGCTGGCGGCGCGGTCGCGTGATCCCGCTGAAAGCCAACGTGGACGCCGCCCTGGCGGACGACTCGTGCCCGTCGGTCGGCTCGGTGGTCGTGCTGCGTCGCTGCGAGAACGACATCACCTGGGTCGAGGGGCGCGACGTCTGGTGGGACGACGCCGTCGCCGGTCAGTCCGACGAGTGCCCCCCGGAGGAGCTGCCCGCCGAACACCCGCTCTACATCCTGTACACCAGCGGAACCACGGGCAAGCCCAAGGGCGTGGTCCACACGACGGCGGGCTACATGGTCTACACCGCCACCACGGCCAAGCTGATCTTCGACCTGCGCGACGACGACATCTACTGGTGCACCGCCGATATCGGCTGGGTCACCGGGCACAGCTACATCGTCTACGGGATCCTCGGCAACGGCGCCACGAGCGTGATCTACGAGGGCGCCCCCAACGCGCCGAAAGAGGACCGGTTTTGGGCCATCGTCGAGAAATATGGCGTCACGGTGCTCTACACGGCGCCCACGGCCATCCGGACCTTCGTGCGCTGGGGCGAGGAGCACCCCGACGTCCACGATCTCACCAGCCTGCGGCTGCTCGGGACCGTGGGCGAGCCGATCAACCCCGACGCGTGGCTGTGGTACCACCGGGTGATCGGCGGCGGACGCTGCCCGATCGTGGACACGTGGTGGCAGACGGAAACGGGCGGAGTCCTCATCACGCCGCTGCCGGGCGCCATTGCGCAGAAGCCCGGCTCGGCCACGCTGCCGTTCCCCGGCACGGAGCCCCAGATCGTCGACGAGCAAGGTGAGGCGCTGCCCGACGGTACGCGCGGCCTCCTGGTGCTGAATCGCCCCTGGCCGGGCATGCTGCGCGGCATCTACAAGGATGGCTGGGGCGTTCCGGGCCATCCCGGCGAGCACGGCGACGCCGAGCGGTTCATCGAGCAATATTGGGCCAAGTTCCCCGGTCGCTATCTGACCGGCGATGGGGCCGTGCGCGACACCGACGGCTATTTCTGGATCATCGGGCGCGTCGACGACACGCTCAACGTCTCGGGGCACCGCATCGGCACGGCGGAAGTCGAGAGCGCCCTGGTGAGCCACCCCGCGGTGGCCGAATCCGCGGTCGTTGGGACGCCTGATCCCATCACCGGCGAGGCGATCGCCGCCTTCGTCACGCTGCGAGGCGGCATCGACACCTCGGACGAGATGCACGCGGAGCTGACGGCGCACGTGGGCGAGAAGCTGGGACGCTTCGCGCGGCCCAAGCAACTGCGGTTCGCGGATGCGCTGCCCAAGACGCGCAGCGGCAAGATCATGCGCCGGCTGTTGCGCGATATCGCTGCCGGCCGTGAGGTGGTCGGCGACACCACCACGCTGGAGGACCTGACGGTCTTGGCCCAGCTGCGGGGCGACGAGGAATAACCCCGCTGAAGCAATCCGCCCGACGTAATACCATGGCGCCGGCGCCGCGATCGGAGCGGCGCCGTTCAGCGGAGCAACGCAGGTCCATGCAGGTCACCGGGTCCCGTCGAACCGCGCGCCTCGGGCGCGCCATTTGCGCGTTTCTGGGCGGCGTTTTCCTCACCGCCGCCCTGGCGGCCTGCGGCGAGTCGAGCCGCTTCTCCGACCTGGCGCCAACCCCTGAGCCGACCCCGGCCGTCGCCCAACTGCTGGCCATGGTGCCGGCGGGACGGACCGCGCCGAACCTGGCCCCGGCGCCGCCCCCGCGGACGCCCGAGGCGGTGGTCACCATGGCGGCGCCAACGCCCATCGTGATCGAGACGCCGACCCCGGCGGTGGACGGGACCAGCCCCACCCCGCCGCCACCGACGGCGCCGCCCAGCGACTTGCCACCCGGTCATCAACTCTTCATCGCCAACGGCTGCACGGTCTGTCACGCCGAAGACCTGAGCGGCGGCATCGGACCGGCTCTCGCGGGGCGGACCGTTGACGATCTGACCGAGGAGCGCATCCGCCAGCAGCTCGGCGAGGGCGGCAACGGCATGCCGCCGTTTCCCGACTTGACGGAAGAGCAAATCGTTCAGCTCATGGAATTCATTCGCAGTTCCTGAGTCCAAAATGACAATGCGCGTCCGCGCGCTCGTCGTAGAATCTGATGAAGGTCCGGTGAGGAGCGCCAAGTTGCGCGTCGGAATCGTCGCAGCGATCGCGTTGACGGTGGTCCTGGCGGCGTGCGGCGACACCACCGCGCCGGCGGAACCTGTGGCCGAGTCCGCACCGGCGGCGACCGCAGCCTCCGCGCCGGCGACGGCCACTGCCGCTCCCCCGCCCGCGCCAACACCGCAACCGACTGCCACGCAGGCGCCACAGCCAGCCGCGACGCCGACCCCGCCGCCGGCCCCAGCAAGGCCAGTTGCCGTCGACTTCTCGCTTCCGAGCGCCCAAGGCCCGCAGTACACCCTGAGCTCATTCGCCGGGCAGCAGCCGGTGGTCGTCGTGTTCTACCGCGCCTTTTGGTGAGGGACCTGCCGCACCCAGCTCGTGGAGCTGCAAAAGAACTACGAGGAGTTCCAGGCGCGCGGCGTGGAGATCCTTGCCGTCAGCACCGACTCGCTGGAAGACACCGCCGGCATCGTGGAGCGGGTCGGCATCCAGTTCCCCGTGCTCTACAACATCGAGGGCAACGTTCCCCGCGAATACGGCATCTTCAATCTCTACGGCGACGGGCTGGCGACGGGGTCGGCGTTCCTGGTCGATCTTGACGGGAACCTGGCCTGGAAGTCGATCTACAGCGGCATTCACGACCTGATCACGTCAGCCGACATCCTGGCGGCCATCGACGAGTTGTAGCGCAACGACCGCGCAATCCGAGCCGCTCGGCTCAGCGGAGCGGCGCACGTAGGTGAAAGTCACCGAGTCTCGCCGAGCCGCACGCCTCGGGCGCGGCATTTGTGCGCTGCTTAGCGGTGTAGTCCTCGTCGGCGTCGTGGCCTGCGGCGAATCGAGCGGCTTTTCACTCCTTGTGCCCACGCCGGAACCGACCCCGGTCATCGCCCACTCGCTGGCCATGGTCCCAGCGGGGCGGACCGAACCTCCCTTTGAGCCGTCTCCCACAGCCCGTCCGGCGGACGAGGTGCCCACCCCGCCACCTCCCACACCTCCTCCAACCCCGACGCCGACCCCGATCGGTACGCCGACCCCCACGCCGACTCCACCCCCGCGCGAGGATCTTTCCCCCGGACATCAGCTCTACGTCGACAACGCCTGCGCGACCTGCCACGCCCAAGACCTGAGCGGCGGCATCGGACCGCCGCTTGCCTGTCGTACTCCAGAGGACCTACCAGAGGACCGCATTCGCTCGCAGCTCGCCGACGGCGGCAATGGCATGCCACCGTTCCTTGACCTGACGGAGGAGCAGGTCGGTCAGCTCATCGAGTTCATCCGCGGCTACTGCTAGGCGGTCACGGCAAACCGGGGCCACGCCTCCGACGTAGAATTCAAGGGATGAGGCGTCGGGAGAATCCGGGTGCGCGTCAGGGTCATCGCGGTCGTCGCGCTGGCGGTCGTACTGGCTGCGTGCGGCGACACGGTCGCGCCGGCGGAACCCGCCGCCGAAGTGGCGCCCACGGCCACTGCAACTCCGCCGCCGGCGCCAACGGACACTCCCGCGCCGCCGCCACCCGCGCCGACGCCCACCAGCCCGCCGACGCCCACCGCCACTCCCGCGCCGACTCCGGTAGCCGTCGCCGCGGCGCCTACGCCCACCGCCGTCCCGGCGCCAACCTCAACGCCTGTCCCCGCACCCACGTCCACTCCGGCCCCAACGCCCACGCCGGCGCCCGTCCCAACGTCGACGCCACAACCCACGCCCACGACGGCAGCCGCGCCGACACCGACTCCGGCTCCTCAACCGACGCCCACGCCGCAGCCCACGCCCACGCCGCAGCCGACTCCGACGCCGGCGCCCGAACCCACACCAACACCGCAACCGACGCCGACGCCAGAACCCACGCCAACACCGGCACCGACGCCGACCCCCGCGCCTGAACCCACCCCAACACCGGAGCCGACGCCGACACCACAACCAACCCCAACGCCAACAGCCGCACCGGCCACGGCCAGGCAGGCCGCCGTCGACTTCTCGCTGCCAAGCGCCCAGGGGCCGCAATACACCCTGAGCTCATACCAAGGGCAGCAGCCGGTGGTGGTGGTCTTCTACCGCGCCTTCTGGTGAACGACCTGCCGCACCCAGCTCGTGGAGCTGCAGAAGCACTACCAGGAGTTTGAGTCTCGGGGCGTGGAGGTCCTCGCCGTCAGCACCGACTCGCTGGAAGACACCGCCGGCATCGTGGAGCGGATCGGGATCCAATTCCCGGTGCTCTACAACCTCGAGGGCAATGTTCCGCGGGAATACGGCATCTTCAATCTCTACGGCGACGGGCTCGCCACGGGGTCGGCGTTCCTGGTCGATCTTGACGGGAACCTGGCCTGGAAGTCGATCTACAGCGGTATTCACGACCTGATCAGGTCCACCGACATCCTGGCGGCCATCGACGCGCTGTAGCGCAACGGCGCCGCCTGCATGCCGGAGCGATTGGTCGCCGCGGCGAACCCCTGCGGCGTGCTCGGCGTAGGATTGCAGGGGAAACCCGCCGGGAGGGACATGGTGCGAATCGGGATCATCGCGGTGGTTGCGTTGGCGGTCGTCATGGCCGCGTGCGGCGAAGCCGCCGAGCCCGCGGAACCCGCCGCCGAGGTGGCGTCCGCCGCAACCGCAAGTCCGCCGCCCGCGCCAACGCCCACCAGCCCGCCGTCGCCCACCACCGCTCCCGCGCCGACCCCGGTAGTCGTCGCCGCGGCGCCAACGCCAACCGCCGAGTCTGCACCGACCTCGACGCCTGTGCCCGTGCCAACGCCGACGCCGGCGTCCACGCCAACGGCGGCTCCGACTCCGACTCCCGCAGCGACATCAACGCCGCAACCCACACCGACTGCGGGGGCGACTCCGACGCCTTCGCCCGCGCCAACGCTCGCACCCGCACCTACGCCGACGTCGGCGCCCCAGCCCACACCAACGCCGAGAGCTACGCCAACCCCGCAACCCACGCCGACGCCGCGACCGACTCCCACCCCCGCGCCTCAGCCCACGCCGACGCCACAGCCGACCGCCACGCCGACACCACCCCCGACATCGGCCAGACCGGCCGCCGTCGACTTCTCGCTGCCGAGCGCCCAGGGTCCGCAGTACACCCTGAGCTCATTTCAGGGCCAGCAGCCGGTGGTGGTGGTGTTCTACCGCGCCTTCTGGTGAACGGCTTGCCGTACGCAGCTCGTGGAGCTGCAGAACCACTACCAGGAGTTCCAATCGCGCGGCGCGGAAATCCTGGCCATCAGCACCGACTCGCTGGAAGACACCGCCGGCATCATTGAGCGGATTGGCATCCAGTTCCCGGTGCTCTACAACACCGCGGGGGAGGTGCCCAGGGCCTACGGCGTCTTTGACCACTTCGGCGACGGCTTGGCCGTGGGATCGGCGTTTCTGGTGGGCCTCGACGGCACCGTTGCCTGGAGCTATGTCTACACTGGCATCTACGACCTGATCCCGTCTGCCGACATCCTGGCGGCCATTGACGCGCTGTAGGGGCGCATCGCCGCTCGGTGCACGCCGCGTGACACACGCCTACAATCGCCGCCGGCCTCATTGACGGGAATCTCCATGAATAATCCGCTACGGGCCGGCGTGGTCGGCCTCACCGGCATCGGGGCCAACCGCCCCGCGCCTGGGCCGGGACCGGGCACCGGCTTCGAGATGCCCCACTCCCACGTCGCCGCCTATCGCCATGTCGCCGGCACCGAACCCGTGGCGGTGTGCGACATCGTGCAGGAGAAGCTGGACGACTTTCACTGCACCTGGAGCGACGTGCTGCCCGACGTGCGCGGCTACACCGACTACCGCGAGATGCTGGACCGCGAGCAGCTGGACGTGATCAGCGTGGCGACGCCCGACGACCGGCACGCGCAGATCGTGATCGACGCCGTCGACGCCGGCGTGCGCGGGATCGTCTGCGAAAAGCCCATCGCCTCGACGCTGGCCGACGCCGACCGCATGATCGCCGCGGTCGAGGCCGCGGGCGTCCCCATGCTGGTGGATCACACGCGGCGCTGGATGTTCCCCTGGGTGCAGGTGGCCGAGGTGATTGCGTCGGGCGAGATTGGCGAGGTGCAGCGCATCATTGCCAACCAGGGCGGCCCACGGGCGATGCTGTTTCGCAATGGCACGCACATGTTCGACACCATCCTCTGGTACGCCGGCGGCACGCCCACCGCGGTCTACGCGATCGCGGAAGCCGGGTTCGAGGACTACCCCCCGCGCTATGCCAGCGACGGCGGCCACGACCCCGACACCGACCCGGCCATGTCCGTGGTCGTCGAGTTCGACAATGGCGTGCGCGCCTTCTGGAACATGTGCAAGACCATGCCGCAGGTGTTCACCCTGGAAGTGTTGGGCACGGACGGCATCGCTCGCGTCGGCGACTCGGACGACGCCACCGTCGTCGTCAAGAACGGACGCGGCTTCGAGCATCGCACCCTTCCCCGGCCGCACTTCACGCTCGGCCACATCGCCGGCTGCGTCGACGAGATGGTGCACCTGATCCACCACGGCGGCCGCCCGTCGATGGACGGGCGCACCTCGCGTCAGGTCGTGGAAGTGCTGCTGGCCGCGCTGCACTCGCAGCACGCCGGCAACGCCCGCATCACGCTGCCCATCAGCGACGTATAGGCGGGCAGGCTGCCGGAACGTTGCTCCGCGTTGGCGGAGGGCACTTCCATGGGCATCCCTCCGGTCTAAACGCCCGGCTTTCGCCGCATCGAGCTCGTTAGAGCCTTACATGACGGAAGCGTCAGAGTCATGTCCCAGCCGGTGGGATCAGGGTGGGGTGTCAACAGGTCTGAGTTAGAAAGGCCGCGACGATGATGACAAGTACCGCTGCCGCCACAAGCAAACCAAAGCCGCCATCGTGACTCCGCCGATAGGCGGAGAATCTCTCGTGGTAAATCGCCCGCACCTCTCGCGATGCCCTGGTGCGCTGGGTTTCGGCAGTGAATTCGTCCTGAGGAATGGGGTAATGGGAGATGCTGCCGTCAGCGGGTAGGAGCCGCCTGTAGCGGCGTCGAAACTCGTGATCGGACTGAATCCCCTTTCGCATGTTGCAAGGGACGCAGAGGAGTTGCAGATTGCCGATCTCGTTGCCGCCACCCCGACTCACCGGGTGCTTGTGGTCGATTTCCAAGTAGCGGAGGCGATGGGTACGGCCGCAATACGAGCATCGGCCCTTCTGGGCCATGAAGAGTTGATTCTTTACGCTCCGGGGAAAGACGATTCGGCGTGGGTCCGAATGGCCTGAGTTACCGCCCCATCTCACCGAATTCCTCCCGACTAAGTCGGATATCGCGACGTACGCTCGAGGCTAGAGCGACTTGATGTAGGCCACGATCGCGAGGAGCTCTTCGCGCGAGAGCAACGTGTCGAGATCGGCCTGCATCAGGCCTGCTTCGTATCCCTCGACCACTTCCGCGTTGGGGTCCACGATCGCGCGCAGCAGATAGGCGTCGTCGGCGATGACCGTTGAGCCGTCGGCCAGCGTGACCTGGCTGAGGTAGACGCCCTGCCAGGTGGGTCCGGTGCCGTCGGAACCGTCGGCGCTGTGGCACGCCTCGCAGCCGATGGCGCGGACGAGCGATGCCCCCAAGGCCGGATCAGGCGGCGGCGCGGTGGGAGTGGGCGTGGGCTCCGGTATGGGCGTCGGCGTTGGCTCTGGTGTGGGCGTTGGCTGCGGCACGGGAGTCGGTGTGGGCTGTGGCGTAGGCGTTGGCACCGGCGGGGGCGTGGGTGTCGGTTGCGGTGTCGGCGTCGGTGCCGGAGTGGGCGTCGGCGACGGAGTCGGGGTGGGTTCAGGCGTTGGCGTAGGTTCGGGCGTCGGTGTCGCGGTCGGTGCGGGGGTGGGGGTGGGTTCCGGCGTTGGCGTGGGCGACGGCTCGGGTGTCGGGGTGGGCTCCGGGGCCGCCGTTGGTTCCGGCGTGGGAGTCGGAGTGGCCGCCGCCGTGGGCGTGGGATTGAGTGTGGGCGACGGCTCGGGCGATGGCGTGGGCGACGTCAAGACGACGTCTCGAGCTTCGGAGAAACCCATGACGTCTTGGATCAAGACGGTGCGGGAACCCGGCGACACATCCTGGAATACGTGCGTGAGGATGCCGTCGGAATGAGTGGTCTGATTCGGAGGGCGTCCATCCAGGGTGACACGGACATCGACGCCGGCGAACACCTGCAATTCGACGGTCACAGTGGAGTCCTCGACGGACATGCGGTGAATGTCCCACTCCCGGGTCGGCCGTGGGGTTGGGGAGGGCGTGGGTTCGCGCGTCGCTGTAGGCGCCAGCATGGCTGCGGTGGTCGGCGTTGACGTAGGCGTAGGGATAGATGTGGGGGACGAGGCCGGTGGCGTTGCCGCTGCCGGCGGCTCCGTGGTGTCCCCGCAAGCCAGGCAAAGGAAGCCCAAGGCGACGACCAGGCCCGCTATTTGGAAGATGCTCAAGGGACCCTTCGAGTGGCGTTTGGGTGCGAGTCGACGGCCGCTTGCGCGCCTATGCACGCGTCGGTTCGGACAACGCGCGAGTCACCGGCATTCAGGAAACCGTGTTTGGGCCAATGCGAAGGAGTCTTGCGGTCTCATGGCGCGGCGCATAGGCGAGAGAGTATCGCGCTGGACTGGTAAATTCTGCCGTTGCCGTACGTAGGTGCCGACAGCAGGCCGCAGAGGTCGTCTTGGTCGTGCCGGAACAGTCTCCGCAGCGGAATCTGGCGATCGTCTCTCGCAGCATCCTCGGTCAGGCCGTGGATTTGATCGGGACGGTCGTTTCCTATTCGGCGACGGCGCTCTTGCTCGCGGTCATTTTGCTCGTGGCCATCCTGCCCGCGCGCCTTGTCGACGCGGCCGCCGCCTGGCTGGGTCGCCGCGTGTATGCCCGCGGCGGGCGTCGCTCGCGCCAGCTGCGCGCCAACCTGTCCGTGGCCATGGGCTCATCGGCCTCGGCGCAAGACGTGAACGCCGCGGCCGGGGACGTCTATGCCAGCTACGGCCGGTATCTGGTGGAGTACTTCACGATGATCTGGCCGGACTGGTGGCGCCGCCACCGCCGCGTCGAGATCGACTCGTCGGAACTGGCGGCGGCGCTCGATGCGGGCCGCGGCGCGATTATCGTGAGCATGCACGCCGCGAGCTTTGAAATCGCCGCCCGCGAGCTGCGACGGCGACACGCACCCATCTCGTCCGCCGGCGAACGGCTGCGGCCGCACTGGCTGGGGCGCGTCTTCGCGATGATCCGACGACAGGCAAAGATCGAGGTGCACGACGAACGCGAGGCCGCCCGCCCGTTGCTGCGCGCGCTGCGCCGCAACGAGGCCGTGGGACTGGCCGCGGACCGCGTCATCATCGGCGACGGCGTGCCCGTGCAGCTCTGCGGCGAGACGGCCATCCTCCCCAAAGGTCCCGCCTTGCTTAGCATCATGAGCGGTGCGCCGCTCATGCCCGCATTCACCCGGCGCTTGCCCGACGGACGCGTCCAAGGCTACTTCGCGCGCGGCATCGACCTGCGCGACCTCGACCGCTCCAACGCCGGCCTGCAGGAAGGCGTGCAACGCATGGCGGATGTGCTGACGGAGATGATCGGCTACGGCTACCGCAGCTGGTATGCCCTGCACCCGGTGTGGCCAGCGGCGCGGGTGCCGTAGCAGCCGACGAGCCCAAACCGAGGACCGGACGGGCGGGTTGGAAACCCGCCCCTACGAGTGCGCGATTTGATCGGAGATACCGAGCGGCGGCGTTCCACCTAGGTCGCGCCGCCGGTGTTCCTGAGAAACTCTCGCGCGCCGCCCTCCAGCCAGGGCGTCCAGGGCGGGTGCAGAAAGCGGGCGCCGACGTCGATCCAGTGGGCCGCGTCTGACGTGAAGGCGAGCGTGCCCGCCACTCGACCGGCGTCGACGATCTGGCGAATCGTCTTCTCGGTCAGTTCGCGAATCTCCGGCGCGGTGCTATCCAGAATCCCCATGCTTTGGCCAAGGTCCGACGGCGCGACGAAGAACACGTCGATGTGATCGACCTCGAGCAGCTCCGGCAGGTTGCGGACCGCCTGTATGTCCTCCACCAGGATCACGATCAGCGTTTCGTCGTTCGCCTTGTTCAGGTAGTCGTCCACGCCGTAGCCCTGGCGCGAGCCAAACATGCCGCGATGCCCGATGGGCGCGAACTTGGCGGCGTCCACGATTTGCCGCGCCTCGTCGGCGGTGTTGACGTGCGGTACGACGATGCCCTGCGCACCTTGGTCCAGCGTGCGGTAGATGATGCCGGGCTCCACGCGGTTGACGCGCACGATGGACGTCACGCCCCACAGGTCGCAGGCGCGCGTGAGGTCGGCGATGTCGCCGAAGTCGACCGGCCCGTGCTCGGCCTCGATCCAGAAGCCGTCGAACCCCCACGGGCCCATGAGGTCGATCATGTCGGGCGTGTTCACGCCGGCGGGGACGGTTGCCACCCCGCCCTCGGCGAGCTTGCGCTTGATGCGGTTCGGTCGGAGTTTGGCCATGCTCAAACGTCCTTGTGATTGATCGACGGCGGACCGGCGGCTGCCAGCGTAAGGCATGGGCGCCGCGGGGGCAGCGCGGGCAGGGGTTTTTATACGTGTTCGGGCAGTTGCTTCGTATCCGAAGGAAAGCCTGGGGTCGCTACGTGCGGGTCACGGTGATGAACGTGCCGGACACCTCGCTCATGCGCGGGTTGTTCGGGTCGGTGCGACCGTAGGCGGCCAGCAGCGTGTCGGAGGCGACCGCTTCGACCCAGTCGTAGCTGCCACAGTCCCACGGCTGCGGGCCCAGGTGCAGGCAGAAGTGCCCGATCCACGAGTGGCCGTCATCGAGGCTGAAGGCCAGCCAGTCGCCCGGACGACCGTAGATCACTGCCAGCACGCCGTTGTCCAGGCGGCAGGCATTGGGCCAGACACCGCGGTCGGCAATGGGATCGGCCACGCTCCAGGTGCGCCCGTCGTCCACCGAGCGGCTCAGGTACAGCGGGGAATAGCGGGCGTCGTAGCGCCCCCCGCTGCGCATGAAGCACAGCACTTCGCCGTTCGGCAGGGTCAGCAGCCCCGGCTCGTCGAAGCCTTCGATCCGCACGTGGTCGCCGGGCGTGAGGTCCGACGCCACCGTGGCCCGGTAGTGCCAGCTCCGTCCCCGGTCCGTCGAGCGCACGACGTAGGTGCTGTACTTGCGATGACCCGTAAATCGCCCGTGCGCGCCGGCCAGCAGGCTGCCGTCGCTGAGCACCACGATGTTGTGATCGACGTACGAGTCCACGTGGAAGCCCCAGCGCTCGCTCTCGCCTTCGGCGAGCTGCGGAACGCCGGAGATCTCCACCGCCTCCGCGGCAAACGTTTGCCCCCCGTCGGTCGAACGGAAGCCGCGGCCCAGGTACACGCCCGATCGATCCGTCTTGCCGAGCCAGGGTTCCTCGGAACCCTCTAGGCCGATCAACTCGCCGTCGGAGAACTGGTAGACGTGCCAACTCGGCCACGCCGGCGCCGGCTCCCAGGTCTGGCCCGCGTCCGGTGACGCGCGCCAGGTCATCGCGCCGTCCTCCGAGGGGACGTTGCCCGCGATCAGGCGGCCATCGCGAAGATTGAACAGGAATCCGACGGGACAGAAGCGGTCTTGCTCGGGAATCAGCGTGATGGTGTTCTCGACCTGGATCGTCAGGCCGGGCAGCTCGTAGCGCCCGCGGCACCGGGCTTCGTGGTCGACGGGCATGGTCTTGGCAGCCATTTGGCGCTCGCTTTCCGCTCACGGGGGATCGCCGGGCGCCGATGGTACCCCCAGGGGATTGCGCCGGACCCAGAGCACGCACCACCGTACGCGAGTGCGGCAAGCGCCTACCATGCGGCCAATGAGCCGTTGAATCGAGGAGAACCCGCGATGACCGAGTCCCAGATCCGCGAGCGTGTGTTGGCCGAGGTCGATGCGCTGGCCGACGACCTGGTCCAGATGACCATCGACACCGTCCGCATCCCGTCGGTGAATCCCACCTATCCGGGCATCGACCAGGAGGCGGCGCGAGGCGGCGAGACCCGCGTGAACGAGTTTTGCCAGCCGCTGATGGAGGCCGCGGGCCTGGAGACCGACCTGTGGGAAGCGGAAGAGGGTCGCGCCAACCTGGCGGGCACGCTTCGCGGTGCGGGCGGGGGACGGTCGCTCCTGTTCAACGGCCACGTGGACGTGGTGCCGCCCGGACCGGACGCCAACTGGAGCAAGACCGGGCCGTGGAGCGGCGAGGTCATCGACGGCAAGATCTGGGGGCGCGGCTCCTGCGACATGAAAGGCGGCAACGCCGCCACGCTGACGGCGCTGCGCGCGGTGCTGAATGCGGGCCTGCGACCAAAGGGCGACGTGATCCTCGAGTTCGTCGTTGGCGAGGAGATGATGAACACGGAGGCCGGCACCGGCGCGGCCATTGAGCGCGGCTACACGGCGGATGCGGCGATCGTGGCCGAGGCCTCCGGACCTCCCTACCGCCTGGGCATCATCCCGGCCTCGCCCGGTCTGCTTTACATGGCGCTGACGGTCAAGGGCCGCGCGGTGCACGCCTCGATGCGCGACGAGCTGATTCGCGCGGGTGGCGGCGGCGCGGCCATCGGCGTGTCTTCCATCGACAAGGCGCAGTTGATCATGGACGGCCTGCGCCAGCTCGAGGAGGAGTGGGGGCAAACCAAGTCGCATCCGATGTTCAAGCGACCGGGGCACTTCACGATCTACCCGGGGTTCGTGCAGGGCGGTCCGAACGGGCCGTTCGTGATCTCGGAAGAGAGCCGCGTCGAATACGCCATCTGGCACCCGCCCCAGGAGCCGGTGGACGACGTCAGGGCCGAGATCGAGACTCACATCGCGCGGGTGGCGGCCACGGACTCGTGGCTGCGGGACAACCCGCCCAAAGTCGAGTGGCTGCTCTGGTGGCCGCCGTTCGACGTCTCGCCCGACGAGCCCATCTGCAAGGCGCTCGAGGCCGCCTACACGGGCGTGTTCGGCACGGAAGCGCCCTACTACGGCTTCGCCGCCGTCGACGACGGGGCGTTCCTGAACCGCGCGGGTATTCCGGCCATCACCATCGGCCCGGGGAGCCTGCTGGTGGCGCACGGTCCCGATGAGCACGTGGAGATCGACGAGCTGATCGACGCGGCCAAGATCTACGCGCTGGCGATCGTCGAGTGGTGCGGCGTCGCATCATAGGGCCCGCGGCAAGCTTCAGCCGACAGAGGCGCCCCGCATGAGTCGCACCCACTCCTGCGAACCCACGATGACGGATGAGGACGTGGTGTGGTTCTGCCGCAACGGCTACTGGATCCTCGAAGCGGCGGTGCCAGACGAGATCAACCGGCGAGCGCTGGACTATCTGGCGTCGAACACGCGCGGGGAACCCACTGAAATCCTGCAAGAGGACTGGTTCGTCGACGGCGTGATTCTCAACCCCGCGGCCGCCGGGGCGGTGCGCTCACTGCTGGGAGACGATTTCGCCCTGCCGACGCTGATGGCCAACCACCGGGGCCGGGGACCGGCCAAGCCCCAGGATTGGCACCGGGACAGCGGCTCACGCCAGGGGCCGGAACTGAACTACCTGCAGGTCTTCTACTACCCCCAGGACGTGCCGCCGGAGATGGGTCCCACGGAGCTGCTGCCGGGCTCACACTTCCTCTACCAGCGGGAAAAGCACATGGCGCACTACGGGGCGATCAAGGGCAGCGTGCTCACCGCCGGGCCGGCCGGTTCGATCTTCATCACCGCCTACAACATCTGGCACCGCCGGGCGGCCCGCACGGCGCCGGCGGCGGCCGGCGTGCGCCACCTGCTCAAATACAACTACTGGCGGACTGTCGACCCGCGGCGAGACTGGATCGTGAACCCCGAGTTCGACGTGGCGTCGGCGGACTTCGTTGTCGACGGGCTGCGGTTCGCCGACGGGGTCCGAGATTGCGTCGACGCCGCCGAGATGTATTTCTGGCTCTGCGGAAAGATCGACGAGTTTCACTACCTGGGCGGTCAGTCGTGGCCCGCGGACATCCTGCTGTCAAAGCCCACGCCCGGTTCCGACGAACGCGCCCGCTACCGCCGGCGCTTCGGCGTGCCGGGCGACATCACCGATCGACGGGAGAGGCAATCCGGGCGCCGCTGATGAGTTGAGGGGCGACCGCCGCCAACCTCCAGGTTCGGCCGAACTGGATTCCGGCTTCCGCCGGAATGACGGAGGGATTTCGAAACGGTTTCCTCCCGCGGGAACGACGAGAGGTTGCTGAGGGGTGCCAAAAGCATGCGGCACGCGCGAGCTACGATGGGAGGCGCGAGCGCCACGGCGCGATCGGCGGAGGTCTGCTGATGAAGGACCTGCGGCAGATGGTGCGACAGTGCATCGACGAGCTGCGCGAAGGGCGGCTGACCGAGGAGCGGCTGCGCGAGCTCGAGGAGGCCGTCGGCGCGGAAAAGCCGCGGCGCTGGGACCTGCTCTACCTCCAGGCAGCCAAGACTTCGGAAGTATCCGACGTGGTCGGCATGCGCATGATCCGCGACGGCAAGGTGGTCTACCCGTTGCCACCGCCCGAGGACTGGCCCTATAAGACCGTCCTCGATGCCATCAACGACGGCTGGCGGGTGGTGAAGTTCCCCGAGCTGTCGCTGCTGATGGACGAGGGCCGCACCTATGGACTCTCCTGCGAGTTCATCCTGGAACGGAGGGCCTCCGCATGACGCTGACCAAGCGCACCTATTCCTGCGCGCCCACCATGACCGACGACGACGTGATCTGGTTTTGCCGCAACGGCTACTGGATTCTGGAAGGCGTGGTGCCCGACGAGATCAACCGGCAGGCGATGGACTACCTGGACGACCATCCAATCTCTGAACCTTCGGAGATCCTGGAAGAGGACTGGTTCGTCGAGAACGTGATCTGCAATCCGGCGGCGGCCGGAGCGGTGCGCTCGCTGCTCGGCGACAACTTCACGCTGCCGGTGCTGATGTCGAATCACCGCGGCACCGCCCCGCGGCATCCACAAGACTGGCACCGCGACGGCGGCTCGCGCTACGGCCCGGAGGTGAACTACCTCCAGGTGTTCTACTACCCGCAAGACGTGCCGCCCGAGATGGGCCCGACGGAGCTGCTGCCGGGTTCGCACTTTCTCTACCAGCGCGAGAAGCACATGGCGCACTACGACGCGATCAAGGGCAGCGTGCTGACCGCAGCGCCGGCGGGCTCGATTTTCCTCACGTCCTACAACATCTGGCACCGGCGCGGCGCGCGCACGGCTCCGACCGGGATTCGCAATCTGCTCAAGTACAACTACTGGCGCACGGAGGACCCGAAACGCGACTGGATCCAGGAGCCGGACTTCGACATCGAGTTCGCCGACTTCGTGGTGGACACGTTGCGCCACTCGGAGTTGATGCGGGACTGCGTGGACGCCGCCGAGATGTACTTCTGGCTCTGCGGCAAGTCCGACGAGTTCCAATACCTGGGCGGCCAGGGCTGGCCGGGCGACATTCCGGAGAACAAGGCCACGCCTGAGGCGATCGCGCGCACGCGCTACCGCCACCGCTACGGCGTGCCGGGCGATATGACCGATCGCGGCAAGAAGCGCGCCGCGCGCATCTGGTGACATGAGTTGGGACATCGAGCGGCATGCGGCCGAGCTCGAGCGCGACGGCTACACCATCCTGGAGCGCGTGCTGCCACAGGACGAGATTGACGCCTCCGTCGCGGCGATCGAGGAGACGCTGGCCTCCGAGGAGACCATTGGGCGCAAATACGGCCTGCAGAGCGCGAACCTGCGGATGGTGTTCAACGCGCAGGCCAAGCACCGGCACTTCCACGGCCTGCCGCTGCGCTACCCGGCGCCGGTGGAGGTGGCGCGGCAGGTGCTGGGTGAGGACATGTTTGCCCACGACGTCACCATCCGCGTGCCCATGCCGACCGGGGAGAAGGACCACAAACGCTTCGGCGGCAACCTGCACGCCGACTGGAGCGATTTCACGGTGAAGCCGTTCGTCGGCGGCCGGCACTACGCGCTGGGCATCCAGGCCGCCTGGGCGCTCACGGAGTTTTCGACGACGACCGGGGGGCCGGTGGTCTGGCCGGGTTCGCACCTCACGAATGAGATTCCGCCCGAGGACTCGGTATCGCTTCCGCCCGGATGGAAGATCGCCGAAGCGCCGGCGGGATCAGTGCTGATGTGGGACGCCAGCCTGTGGCACACCGGCGGCACCAATCGCGGCGACGGCCCGCGCTACTCGCTGATCCTGTTTTTCCAACGCTGGTGGGTGAAGGGCTTCAACGACTCCTATCGCTACATGCCCCCGGAGATGCGCGCGCAAATGTCGCTGGACGAACGCAAGCTCTGGGGACAAGAGGCCGAGGTCCCGCCGAATACGCATTTCCGAGGCATGAGCCAGGAACAGATCGAGGCCCTGACGCCGGAGGAACAGGCCGTCCTCAACATCGCGGCGTACTAGGACGGGCCGCGGTGCCGCCGCGCAGGGCAACAGCGCGGCCGGTGCCGTGGCATTCGGGGTTATTCGCAGGGACTCCGAACGACGAATCGAGAGAGCCATCGGTGGCCCGCGCTGCGTGCAGCGTGGGATTGGCGCCTGTCGAAATCTCCCAGGCTGCACGCAGCCTGGGCCACCGGACATGTCATTTCGAACGCAGTGAGAAATCCAAGGACGTTGGTGCAGGCTCCGCGCCCCTTAGATTCCTCGCCGAGCCTCGGAATGACAGTGGTGGGGGCGCAAGGACTTGGAGGTCCACGGCCGGGGCACGGTCCGGCTCCCTCTCCCGGGACGCGAGTGGGATGGGGTGAGGGTGATGACTGGAGGCGCACTCGGTCGACGAATGCCGCCAAAAGCAACCGGGGCGATGCCCGGTCCGCGTTGACGCTGACACTTCGCCGCGCATAGCATCGACCCGCAGCGCCAGCCCAGCGAGGGAGCCGCCATGTCGGTATCCGGGCCGCTCGACGAAACCACCTTTGCCGCGCTGAAGGCCGCCGACAGCCCCACGGTGTCGAACGCCATCGAGGAGCTGGGCGTGCGCGACCATCGGGTCGGGTTCGCCGGGTCGACCGTGCGCTGCATATATCCGGAGCTTGGCATCACGCTGGGATATGCCGTCACGGCGCAAATCGACACCACGGGACCCGGCCCGATCGACGTGGGCCGCGGCATGCGGGAGTTCGCCGAGCTGCTCGCCGCCGCCCCCAAGCCCGCGATCGTCGTCGTGCAGGATGTCGGGCCGCATAAGGCGCGCGCGGCGATGTTTGGAGACTACGCCGCCACGCTCTACCGCGCGCTGGGCGCGGTGGCCTTCGTCACCGACGGCGCCATTCGCGACATTGACCAAATGCGCGAGATGCGCTTTCCGTGTTTCGCCGCGGGCACGTCGGTCTCCCACGGCAACCCGCGGCGCATCACCATGGACATTCCAATCGAGATCGATGGCATGGTGGTCGAGCCGGGCGACCTGATTCACGGCGATGTGAACGGTCTGCTCAACGTGCCGCTGGCGGCCGCTGCAGACCTGCCGGCGCAGGTGGAGCATGTTCGCGTCACCGAGCGGGCGGCCATGGACGCGCTGATCGGGCCGAACGCCTCGGTGGACGAGGCGCTCTCGAAGATGGGGCACTGAGCGATGGCGCTGAAGTACTCGGTGGTGCTGGCGACGCTGGCGAGCAGTCCCGGCGGACAGGTGTGGGAGGACCCGGACACGGTGCTGGGCGCCGTGGCAGACGCGGGCTACGACGGCGTCGACCTGGACGCCGAGCCCGACCGCATCGACGAGGCGCTGTTCTACGCCGTGGTCGACAAGGCGCGGAACCTGGGGCTAAGCATTCCGTCGCTGCTCGGAGCCTGGGGCGGCTGGCACGCGGGGGAGGAGCGCGACCTGGCGTCGAGCGACGAGTCGAAGCGGCAGTACGCCGTCGACTACGCCAAGCGCTGCCTCGACCTAGGCGCGACGCTGGACGAGCCGCCGGTCTACGAGATTTGCGCGGTGTCGTTTGTGCCCGAGTATCCGGTGACCAGCAAGCCGCTAGCGGATCTGCGGCGTCAGTTCGAGCGGTCGGCGCACGAGATCGCGTCTCACGCCGAGACCGTGGGCGTGCCGGTGGCCATCGAACCCGTCAATCGCTTCGAGGGCTACGCCGGATTCATGAACTCGGTCGTCGAGGCGGTCGCGGTCGTCGAGGCGGTGGGGTCGGACCACCTGGGCATCGTGGCCGACTTCTTCCACCTCAACATCGAGGACGGCCCGGTCACCGAAGCGCTGCGGACCGCGGGCGAGCACCTCATGCACACCCACCTGGCCGACAGCAATCGCCAGATGCCAGGCACCGGCCACCTCGACTTCAGCGACATCGTGCGCGTGCTGGACGCCATCGGCTACGACGGCTACCTGTCAATCGATTGCGTGCCGGCCAAGCCCGACTGGCGCACCGTGCTCACGTCCACCCGCGAGTTCATGGGCCAGATCGAGGCCGGCGTGGACCTGCAGCGGCGGCTGGCGGCTGTTCAAGTCACTTCGTAGGAAAAGCCCGACATGGTTTGGGCGGCATTCCCGTGAACTCCTCGCACCAAATCGGTGCCGCGCCCCATAGAGAGCCATGAGCGTGCGCCTCGGTCGTACGCCGCGTGGTTACACCCGTTGCGCGTGCATCCTTTTCATCGGCTTCCTCCTTCTTGCTTGTGGTCCCGATGCCGACCCCATTGCCACAGCAACACGCGAACCGGCCGTCACCACATCGCCTGCGGTCGAGGTCACTGAACCGTCCGCAACAACTCAGACGGCAACATCAGCCAGCCACGACGGTGACGCTCCGCAAGTCACTTTGTTCGAGGATTTCGATGGCACCAAGAAGCGAGCCATACTGTTGCCTGATGGCACTTATGTTCTCGCCGACGGAACCAAGTGCAAGTCGGGCGAAGACTTCAAATATTGCGAACAGCTGATTGATGGGCCCGTGCCGGTATATCAATGCAGTCCGACTCCATTCGGAGCCGAGGGTGCCGAATTCTACAAAACTAGCCATTTTTCCAATGACTTCCTTCATTGGAGCAGCGACAACGTCTACCTTGTGTTCGGCTACGGTGAGTTCATCTGGACACTGAATCTCGAGAGCCTTGAGCTCATGGATCGAGTCAATGCCAATCCCGAGGTTAGCTCAGTAGTTCCATCGGGATTCAAATACGGCTTCTATGCTGATATCTCACCAGATGGCAGGCGCATTGTATATTCAAGTTGCGAATATGAAACCGAATACAGCGATAGCTGGCTCAGGAGATTTCCTGAGAATATGCATCCTGACAATTTCGGTACACCGCACCACATACGCGGAAAGCGTGACTACGAGATTGCCGTCGTAGAAACCGATGGACATTCATCTGAACGCCTTACAGAGCGTCGGGGTCTGGACCACTTCCCAGCCTGGTCGCCAGACGGCACGCGCATAGCTTTTCTATCGAACGAAGATCAGAGGGAACCCCTGGATCTTCATAGTCGACCCGCGTACCGTCAATTGCTATACACAATGGCTCCCGACGGTTCGGATGTACGCAAGGTTGTACTCACGCCTGTCGCGCTCTCGCCTCCGGTTTGGTCGTCGGACAGTCGTCGACTGGCGTTTGTCGCGCTCCAAGGATCAGAGAGGCCCTATAGGTACATTCTTCACACAGTTCAAGCCGATGGCTCTGACCTCAGCAGGATAGGCGCCATAGAACCGTTCGATGCCGATCACGAATATTTCCCGCTGCCGTCCTGGTCACCGGACGCTAGTCGGCTCGCCTATTTCGCAGCAGGGCCGACGGGCCTCGGCAGCATTTACGCCGTTCGTCCAGACGGCTCTGACAAACAACCGGTAGTCGAGGGCGTTGACGTGCGCCAAATCGCCTGGTCACCGGACGGGTCGGAGATCCTCTTCGTCACCGATTGGCTGTACTTCGTCAACCCTGATGGAAGCAATCTGCGCCGCTTGGAGGTGCCAGCCGACCTCGAGCGGCGCATGGCCGAGGCCGGCGGAACGGCCCTTGCCGCATGGTCGCCGGATGGCTCCCAGATCGCCATTCACTATCCGGGACGACTGCTCGTGACCATGAACCGTGACGGGACCCACAACCGCATCATCTACGGTGGCGACTTCCGGCCGCGGGCGGCGCTTCCGGTCAGGGAGCCAATTGATACCGCCGTCTGCTCTGCCGGCGTCGCTGTCCCCGATCCTGAAACCAACCCTGGCCTCGTTCAGGATTGCGAGACCCTCCTTGCGGCCGTTGAAGTGCTCGCCGGCGACTCCAGATTCGGCTGGAGTCCTGACGTCCCTTTCACCCGGTGGAAGGGCGTGGTCGTCAGTGGCTCGCCACCGCGGATTAGGGAATTAGTCATTGCGTCCAGCGGGCTGTCGGGCACGATACCGCCGGAACTGGGCGATTTGCAGGCGCTGGAGCTTCTTGATCTCTCCCAAAACCCTCTCGTCGGCGAGATCCCGCCTGAGTTGGGCACCCTCGCTGAATTGGTGTTTCTGCGCCTCAAGCACACGTATCTCAGCGGACCCATCCCGCCCGAGCTAGGGGGTTTGTCCAAACTACAGGTGCTGCGGCTCACCAATGGCAACTTCAGCGGAATCATCCCACCGGAGCTTGCGGCCCTCACCGATCTCACGACAGTGGACATCTCGGACAACCGGCTGGTCGGCTGCGTCTCGAGCGAGTTTTCCGACATCTGGGTGACCGGCAGCGACCTCGATCGCTGCGAAAATAAGGGCTAGCCGGCGGGGCTTAGGTCCCCTCCCCAAGGGGGCCTTTGCAAGAGCCAGCCGGGCTTGGGGATGACCGGGCGCATTCTATCCGCCCCCGTGTTTAATGAAGGGTGGATTCCCGCCTTCGCGGGAATGACGAAGGGTTACGCAAAAGTCTCCCGAGGGAGAGGGTGAATCCGTGACTGCGACTCCAACCAATACCCAAGTAGTCCTGGCGCGCCGGCCTGTCGGCGTGCCCCAGGTTGACGACTTCGAGCTTGTCGAGTCGCCGATTCCGCGGCCCACGGCCGGCGAGGTGTTCGTGCGCACGATCTACGTTTCCGTCGATCCCTACATGCGCGGGCGCCTGTGGAGGAAGCCGCTGCGCGGGCAGCCGATTGCCCTCGGCCAGGTGATGATCGGCGAGGGCGTGGGCGAGGTGGTCTTTTCCAGCGACCCGCGCCTGCGCGAGGGCGAGATCGTTCGCGGTGAGTTCGGCTGGCAGAAATACGCCGTTACGACGCTGGAAAACCTGGAGATCATTGATCGCAACGCCGCGCCGCTCTCGACCGCGCTCGGCATTCTGGGCATGCCCGGCCTCACGGCCTACTACGGCATGGTTGAGGTGGCGCGGCCGCGCGCGGGCGAGACCGTGGTGGTCACGGGCGCCGCGGGAGCGGTGGGGAGCGCCGCCGGCCAGATCGCCAAGCTGCAGGGCTGCCGCGTGGTGGGCACCTGCGGCAGCGACGCCAAGTGCATGTACCTGGTCAACGAGCTGGGATTCGACGCGGCGATCAACTACCGCACCCAGCCGCTGGACGACGCGCTCCACAGCGCCTGCCCCGATGGCATCGACGTGATATTCGAGAACGTGGGCGGTGAGGTACTGGAGGCCCTGCTGCGGCGCATCAATCTCCACGCCCGCATCGCCCTCTGCGGCGCGATCTCGCAGTACCACTCCCAAGAGCTCGCGCCGGTGCCGCCGCACTCGCGGACGCTCCACAGCCGCCGCGCGCGCATGGAGGGATTCCTGGTCAACGACTTCGAGGACCGCGACCCCGAGGCCATGGCCGCGCTCACCGAGTGGGTCACCACCGGCCAACTCACCTACCGCGAGAACATCGTGGCCGGCATCGAGAACGCCCCGGCGGCGTTCGTGGGGCTGTTCACCGGAGAAAACACCGGCAAGCAGCTGGTGCGGGTGAGCTCCGAGGAGGTCTCGGTCGTCGAGCCACTCTAGTCGGGCAGGACCACTCACCCGCTCCTCATACCGTGTCCGTTTGCCCCTTCGGTGAACTCAGAGCAGGCTCCGAGCCTGTCGAAGGGCGTCCCCTTTTGCCCTTCGAACGGTGCGTGGTTCGACAAGCTCACCACGAACGGAATTTCCGTGCCCTTAGTGCGAGCTGCGCGCGGTAAACCGTTCGTCGACGAGAACAGTTAGCCCGACTCCACGCGCGCGGCCAACTCGCCGCCCGCCGCGCTAACCTCACAGAGCCGCACTCACGTGTCTTTCCGCGAAGAGTTGGGCTCGGAAGCGCGGCAAATTCGGCAGAGCTCGGAAAGAGGAAGGCATGGGACTGCCGCCACCGGATCGAGGCGTCAGACTTGAGTGGGCCAACATGCCTGGGCGCATCCGCAGCGAGGTCGAACGGTGGCTGGGTGGTGCTGTCGTCGGCGCCGTTTCGCAGCCCACCGGCTTTACACCTGGGGTCGCGGCGCGGCTGACCGTGGACGACGGCCGCCGACTCTTCGTCAAGGCGGCCGGTCCCGAGCCCAACACTGCTACGCCTAAGGCGCACAGGAGTGAGATCAACATTGTGACTGCCCTGCCACGCGCGGCGCCCGTCCCGCGGTTGCTGTGGTCGCACGACGAGGGAGAGAGCGGTTGGGTCGTGCTGGCGTTCGAGGACGTGGACGGTTACCACCCGATGCAGCCGTGGCGGATCGACGAGCTAGATCGCGTGGTCGCAGCAATGGAGCAGCTCAGCAACTTGCTGACGCCATCGCCGCTGCCAGCCGCCGTGATTGGGACGGCAGTCGAGGACTTCTCCCGAGGTTGGCGGCGACTCCATGAGGAACGCCCGTCCCGGCTAGACCACGTGGACGAGTGGTCGCGCCGTCACCTCGAGGCGTTAGCAGCAATCGAGGACACGGTCGGGCCTGCGCTGGCGGGCGACACACTGCTGAATCACGACATCCGCGCAGACAACATTCTGCTCACGCCGGACCGTATTTGGTTCGTTGACTGGCCCCATGCCCTTGTCGGTCCCGCTTGGTTGGACGTGATTGGCTTTGCACCCAGTGTGACGATGCAGGGTGGTCCATCTCCCGAGGAGGTGATCGCCAGACACTCCGCATGTCGCAACGCCGATCCTGACGCCATCACGGCGGCGGTCGTGGCGCTGGCCGGATACTTCACACACCGGGCCGTGCAGCCCCCGCCGCCCGGCCTACCCACGGTGCGCGCATTCCAGGATGCGCAGGGCGCGATTGCGCGCGAATGGGTCGCCCAACGCACCGGGCTGACTTGATCGACAGCGCCGCGAGGAGCGCGACGATCGAGTGTGTCTTCGTAGACTGGCAAGCTTGCCGCCAACGGCAGTGGTCAGATGACCAAGCAGTCTAGGCGCGGCTAGCCGGTATCCACCCGCGCGGCGAACTCGTTCCAGGCGGCTTCGACGCGGGCGACGGCGCTGAGGGTGGCGTAGGTGTCGGGCCACATGGCGTCCACGATGGCCTTGGCGCCGCCGTCGTCACCGGATGCCGCCAGCTGCTCGATCTCGGCGGTGCGCGCAGCGTGGCGGGCGGCGGTCCCGCGCGCGAGCCGGGCCAGTTCCCGCGAGGCCCGAAAGTGCTCAAGGGCAAGGTCCGCCGTGGAGACTCCCGCGGACGGATCGTGCTCGGCGCGCTCTTCGCTGGTCGAATGGCCGTACTTGGGCGGCAGGCGAGATCCGTCCTCGGCATACATGGTGTGCGTCGGCTCGACGTGCGGCGTCACCGAGAGGTACATGATGACCGGCTCGTCGCCGACCACGCGCACCTGGTGCATTTCGTCGCGACCGGCGAAGCACAGCTCTCCCGGTCCCAGCACCGCGGTTTCGCCCTCGATTTCGAACTCGGCGCGGCCCTGCATGATCAGGAAGACCTCGGCGCCAAGGTCGTGGCTGTGGCGCGTGGCCACCTCGCCCACCTCGAACCGCAGGAAGCGCGCGCGGATCTCCGGCATGATGACGACGTTCTTGATATCGCGGCGATAGTCGAAGACTTGAAGTGGCATGGCTAGGCGGCTCCTTCCAGGTGCGCCAGCACGATATCGCGTACCAGCGCGACGTGCTCCACGGCCTCGCGGCCCGGCGTGAGCGGCTGCTCGCCGCGCCTGATGCACGCCGCGAAGTGCTCCAGCTCCAGCTTGAACGGGTTGGCTTGCCATGAGCGGGTGGTCGTGGCGGGGTGGCCCTCGGCGTCGATCCACTGGACGGTGACGTCGCTCGGCACGCCGCGGCTCCAGCCCGTGGGGAACGACGCGATGACGCGATCGCGCGAGCCGTAGACCGCGAGCGTCTCCTCGAAGCTGAACAGCTCCGGCAGGTCGATCCAGCTGCACACGGCGCGCGCGCCGCCGGGATACTCCAGCACGGTGGACAGGGCGACGCCGCCGGACCAGATGTCGGTGCTCACCACGCGGCGCGGACTGCCGAACATGGCGTGCAGGTTGCCGATGTCGTGGATCATGCTGCCGTTGATGGCCCCGAAGGCGCTGAGCGTGGCGGCGTCGACCCGGTCGCGGCCCAGCGCCTCGGCGACGAGCCGGTCCGACTCGGCGCGCCCGGCTTCGATCACCTCAGCGGGCAAATCGGACGGCACGTGGTAATCGAAGGTCGCCAGGTGCAGCGCGTTGTCGGGGTGCAGGTGGTTGACCTGGATGAAACGTACGTCGTCGATCTCCGCCACCCGCCGCTGCGCGAACCGGAAGGCCGGGTCGTAGCGCTTCATGTAGGCCGCCTGGTAGACGACGCCGGCGCGGTCGGCGGCCTCGGCCATGGCCTCCGCCTCGGCAACCGTGTAGCAGACGGGCTTCTCGACCAGGATGTGCTTGCCGGCCTGGGCCGCCGCGATGGCGGGCGGCGCGTGCGAGCCGGTGGTGCAGACGATCACCGCGTCGATGTCCGCCCGCGCGACCAGCTCGTGAAAGTCCACGTGCCGTCGCTCCGGCGGCACGCCGTAGGCGTCGCCGACGTGGTCCAACAGCTCGCGCGACAGGTCGCACAGGCCGGCAATCTCGAACTCGTCCCGCAGCTCGACCAGGTGCGGCAAGTGCTGGATCTGGGCGATTCCGCCGCAGCCGATGACGCCGATCCGAAGTCTGCTCATCATCCGCACCGCCTGGAATCTTTTGTCGACACGCCGAGCCTACCGCCTGGTTCCGCCGACGGAGACCTTTGCGAAATCCAGTCGGGCTTGGCGATGACCGGGCGCATCCTGTCCACCCCCAGGTTCAACTAAGGGTGGATTCCCGCCTTCGCGGGAATGACGAACGGTTGCGCAATGGTCTCCAGAGGGAGAGGGGATCGGACGAGAGACGAGGGCAGCGAAACGATCTGAGGCTTGGCAAAGTAACCCACGGCCTGCTGGACGGTCCCGCCTTACTTGGCTTAGGATTTCGTAAGGAGGCCCCTCATGCTCGTGAAGATCACGTCCAAGCGCCAGGTCACCTTTCCCAAGCATGTGCTGGACGAACTGGGCGTGGGGCCGGGCGACCGGCTCGAGCTGCGTGAGGGTCCCGATGGCTACATCCTGAAGCCACGGCGCATCGACTATTCCAAGCTGGGAACGCTCAGGGACAAGATCAAGCCCGGCACTCCGCCGTTCGACATCCGCAAGTTCCGGGACGAACGGGAGCGAGGGCATGGCCCTGCACCAGAGAGTTGACCGCAACCGACCGGCTTGACGACGGTTCCCAGGCAGGCTTGGCCCGTCGCTACGGGGTTGACACCTCGATCCTCGTCAGATTGATCGCCCAGGAGCCCAGAGCGGACTTCGAGCGCTGCTTGACCCAGCTTGGCGTCCTGGTCGACGAACGGGGATGCGAGATATTCGCGTCCAATCAGGCCATTGGCGAAGCCTACGCTGCACTGATCCACCATTACAGCTTGTCCAGCGCCGACGCCAGGGCCGGGCTTCGGGATGTGCTGACTAGCGGTCTCATAGCTCCACAGAACGGCCGTGCAGTCCTAGAAGCCCTCGCGGCGACCAGCAACCCCGGCCTGTTCGACCGCCTGATCGCCATTGACTACGAGCGGGCCGGGCTGGACACGCTTACTTTGGATCGGAGGATGGCCTCACTCCGCCACGTGCGTCACATCTCAGAGTGAGCGCCCGACCGGGCAGTGGATCACATTGCTTGTGTCGACGGCGGGGGGCCAAAAGGGACCTGCACTTGCACTCTAACCTGGGCATCGAGTCCGGGACAGGATCTACTCGTGGGCGAACAGGTTGAGCCGCCGCTGGACTACCGCCTCCGTGGGAATGTCGGAGAGGCTACGCAACGGTTTCCGTTCAGAGGGAGTGGTCTGATCAGAGACGTTCTCGCGCGGGAAAGCTCGGCCTAGCCGCCGCTGAGGACTTTGTAGCCGTAGTTGTCCTTGGTGCGTTCGGCCACTGGGAGCACCTCGACCACGACGCGGGAGAGGCCCACCACCTCGCCGTCGGCGTCGAAGCTGTAGTCGTTGCCGAGGGCGCCGCTCCAGGTGATGTCGTAGAGGCAGTCGCGGAATCCGTCGGCGTCCTGGTCGTCGCCGGTTTGGCTGAGGCACTCGGCAGCGATGTAGACGGTGTCGTAGGCGGAGCCGAGGTGCCAGGGCAGGGTGATGTAGTCGTAGCGCTGCCGGAAGTCGGCGAGCACCGACTGCGTCTTGGCGTTGTTGGGGTCGGGCGCGGCGGTGATGGCCTTGACCCCGGTGGCCGCGTCGCCCGCGATTTCGAGCGAGGTGGTGCCCACGGTGATGGTGTCGCCGTAGATGGGGCCGGCGTAGCCCAGCTCGCGCGCCTGCTTGATGATGGTGCCCGCCGCGAACTCGGCCTGCGGCGTGACGTGGAGCGCGTCGGGGTTGGCCTCGAAGAGCTTGGTCAGCTGGGACCGGAAGTCCGTGACGTCGGAGCCAAACCGCTCCGCCGCGACGACGGCGCCGCCGTTCTCCTCGAACCGCGCGACGGTCGTGCGCCGGACGCCCTCGGCGTAGTCGGTTTCCTCGGTGATGGTGGCCAGCGTGCGGATGCCATCGGCCCAGAGCGCGTCGCCGGTACGCATGCCCACCTCGATATCGCTGATCTGGGTGCGGAAGATGTAATCGCCGGCGTCGGCGATGTCGGGGTTGCTGGCCAGCCCGGAGAAGAGGATCACGCCGTCGGCCTCGGCCAGCGGGGCGACGCCGAGCATGGCGCCGCTGCACGACGTGCCGAGGATGATCTTCACGCCGTCGACGTCGGTGAGCTTGTTGTAGGCGTTGATCGCGTCCTGGGCGTTGCACTTCGAGTCTTCGACGACCAACTCGAGCCTACGCCCGTCGACGCCGCCAGCGGCGTTAATCTCCTCGAGAGCCATGAGCTTGGCCTGATGGGCCACGGTGCCGTAGGTCTCGCCGGCGCCGGTGAGCGATTCCATGACGCCGATGCGATAGGGGGCGGCCTCGTCGGCATCCTCGCCGCAGGCCGCGAGGATCAACACGACACCAGCCAGTAGTCCAAGGGCGACAATTCGTTTCCATGACGAGAAGCGCATGAAATGCTCCTTGAATCCAAGCCGACCAGCGGCCGGCGCCGTCCGCGGAAGAGTTGCGCCCAGTTTAGGTCGTGGTCTCACGAGCGCCGCCTGCGATTGCAAAGAGGGACCGGGGGGACCTTGACCAAGCGAAACGCCGTCGCGCAGGCGCCCTCCAATCCGTTCGATTGCCCCTTCGACTGGCTCAGGGCGAACGGATTGGGGTAGAACCGCCTTGTTCAGCCCCTTGCTAGAAAGCCGCGATCCCATGCTCTTGATCTTTGGCGGCCTGCCCGCCGTGGGGAAGACGGCAATTGCCACCGAGTTGGCGCGAGGCATTGGGGCGGTGCATCTGCGCATCGATTCCATCGAGCAGGCGCTGCGCAACTCCGGCGTGGAGATTTCGGGGCCCGAGGGCTATGTGGTCGCCTATGCGGTCGCGGAGGACAACCTGCGACTGGGCCACACGGTCATCGCCGATTCCGTAAACCCGGTGGAAATTACCCGAGCCGCCTGGCGAAACGTGGCCGCGCGAGCCAGCATTCGCTGCATCCAAGTCGAGGTCGTCTGCTCCGACCGGGCAGAACACCGGCGCCGGGTGGAGTCTCGGAAGTCCGACATCGACGGCCACCGATTGCCGACGTGGCGCGAGGTGTACGACCGGGAGTATGAACCGTGGGAGGCCGACGTCGTCATCGACACGGCGCGACAGTCCGTCGAGGTCGGCGTCGCCGCACTGCGCGAAAGACTGGAAGGTCATGAGTAGGCCATCCAGCCGGCGGCCATCGACGCCGCGCGCGGCGTTGATATCGTCCGCGGAAACGATCCTGGCCCGATGAGCCACGGTGCCGTCGGACTCAGCAGCGGCCGTCGGCGATTCCATGAGGCCAATGGCCGACCGAACTGCCTCGCCCACGTCCTCGGCGAGGGGTGACGGGTGCTCGATTTCGACCGGTTCCAATGGGTCAGCTTCGACTGCTACGGCACCCTGGTCGATTGGGAGACTGGGATTGTCGAGGCGGTCAGCGAGGTGCTGACGCCTCGCGGCATTTACAAGTCGAGGGCCGAGATTCTGGCGCTCTTCGCGGATGTCGAGCCGCGGGTGCAGCGGGCGGGCTACCTGGAATACCGCCACGTCTTGCTTCGTGTGATGGCCCAGATCGGTAGCGAGCTCGGCTTCCAGCCCACCGAGTCCGAGCTGGCGTGCCTGGCCGACTCCCTGCCCCACTGGCCGGTCTTCCCGGACACGGTGGACGCGCTGCGGGCGCTGCAATCCCGCTTCAGGCTCGCGGTGATTTCCAACGTGGACGACGACCTGTTCACCGGGACGGCCGCGGCGCTGGGCATCGACTTCGACGCCGTGGTTACGGCGCAGCAGGTCCGCAGCTACAAGCCGGGACTGGACAACTTCCACGCCGCCGCCGCGCGCATGGCCGTGGCCACGGATGCCTGGCTGCACGTCGCGGAGAGCCTCTATCACGACATCGCGCCGGCCAACCAATTGGGAATCGCCAGCGTCTGGGTGAATCGCTCGAATCGAGGCGGTGGCACGCGCCGCGTCGACGCCATTCCGGATCTGGAAGTGCCTGATCTCGCGACGCTGGCGCGGATAATGTGCCCACCGTGACCGCCGCCGGGCGCCAGCACCGGGACCTATCGTTGACCTTGGCACGGGACTGATCCCATGACTCCGAAAAGAAGCATTTTCGTGAATCTGGCCGTGAAGGACATGGACAGGTCCGTCGAGTTCTTCACCGCGCTGGGATTCGAGTTCAATCCCGCGTTCACCAACGACCAGGGCGCCTGCATGATCGTCGGCGAGAACATCTTCGCCATGCTGCTGGCGGAGAGCTTTTTCAGCAGCTTCATTCCGGGACGGCGGATCGCCGACACGTCGGATACGACCGAAGCATTGCTCGCCGTGTTCCTGGCCGAACTGGACGAAGTCGACGCCATGCTCGACAAGGCCGTTGAGGCCGGTGGAACGGCCTTCAGAGAGCGGTCGGAGTTTCAAGGCATGTATGGCGGCGCGTTCCAGGACCTCGACGGGCATATCTGGGAAATCGGCCACATGGGTCAATCCGCGGCGTCGGATTACCCGCAAGCACCGGAGGACAACTCGTGATGTCGGCATCTTCCAAGCTCAGCCCGTTCCTCTGGTTCGACGGCCGATCCGAGGAGGCCGCCGAGTTCTACGTCTCCGTGTTCCCGAACTCTCGGATTCTGAGTGTCTCGGCAATCTCGGATGGCCCCGCCAAAGGCGCAGCGCTGGTGGAGTTCGAGCTCGACGGCCAGAAGTTCGGCGCCGTGGACGGCGGACCGATGTACAGCTTTACGCCGGCCGTTTCGTTCGTTGTTTCCTGCGACTCGCAAGAGGAGATCGACTACTACTGGGACCGGCTTTCGGAAGGCGGCGAACCGGGCCGGTGCGGCTGGCTGGAGGACAAATTCGGCCTGTCGTGGCAGGTGACGCCGTCGATGCTTCCCGCCCTGATGCAGGGCAACGCGTCGAAGGTGACGGAAGCGCTGCTGGCCATGGACAAGATCGACATCGAAACGCTGCGCCGGGCTTCGGAGAGCGGCTGAGGCCGCCGGTGATCGCTGAGCTTGGCGCCCACCCGAGCGATGGACGGCTGCTGCTGCACGCGGAAACTCAGGCCGAGTGGCGGGCGTGGCTAGAGCAGAATCACCAAAGTGCGGACGGCGTGTGGCTCGTCTCGTGGAAGAAGGCCACGGGTAGGCCGTTCATTCCCTATTCCAACACGGTGGACGAAGCGCTGTGCTTCGGCTGGATTGACTCGCGACCCAACCGGGTGGACGACGAACGGGCGATGCGGCTCTTCACGCCACGGAAACCGAAGAGCCTCTGGTCGCGCATCAACAGGGCGAAGGTGGCGCGACTCGCGGAGCAGGGCCGGATGGCGCCGGCCGGCATGCGAATGGTCGAGACGGCGAAGGCGAACGGGTGGTGGACGATCGGCGACGAGATCGAGGACCTGGTGATCCCGCCCGACTTGGGTTCGGCCCTGGCCGCCAACGAGACGGCGAGGGACTGCTTCGAGCATTTCGCCGCCTCGGCGAAGAAGAGCATCCTCTGGTGGATCAAGTCGGCGCGGAAACCCGAGACCCGGGCCAGGCGCATCGCGCAGACCGTCGAACTGGCCGCCGAGAATCGCATGGCCAACCACCCCAAGGGCCGCGACCAGGGGCCGAAACGGCGCTAACGTTGGGTTGGCATGGCCGTTCTGGACGCCACATGATGGTTCGGTCGCTCGTCGTTGCCGCGCTGGCGGCCTTTGTGCTGTTTGCCTGCGGCGAGGACGCATCCGAAACGGCCGAGCCTCGGGCGCCAGCGGTTTCGACCATCACCGTGCAGACGTCCCCGGCGCCCGCGCAGCCCGTGCCCACCGCAACAGCGGTGCCGTCCCCAGCGGCGACGTTGGCGGCGATCCCGCCAACACCCGCGCCTTCGCCTGCGTTCACGACTGCCGTGCCGGCGCCAGGCGTCGCGGTCTCCGAATCGCCGGCCGCGGTCGACGCCGCCAATGCGTTCCTCAACGCGCTCGACTCGGACCAACAAACGGCGGCCGTGCTCGCCTTCGATTCGCCCCTGCGGCCCAACTGGTCCAACCTCCCGCCGGGCATGACGGGATTCGAGCACAACGGCGTCCGCATCGGCGACCTGGACGACCGGCAAACCGAGCTGATGCATGAGTTCCTGCGGGCGGCGCTCAGTCCCGAGGGCTACACCAAGGTCGTCGGCATCGTGGGGGCCGAAGACGCGCTGGCCGCAGCGTCCGGACGGCAATTGAGCGCGGACAACTACTGGCTGGCGTTCTTTGGTGAGCCCACCACGGACGCCCCCTGGGGCTGGCAGTTCGGCGGTCACCACCTGGCCGTGAACGTGACGGTCGTTGACGGGCGCTCGTATCTCTCGCCAACGCTGGTGGCTGTCCAACCGGCGTCCTACGAGGTCGAGGGTGCCACCATCGCGCCGTTGGCCGGCGAGGTGCAGGCCGGGCTGGCGCTGATGCACGCGCTGGACGACGCGCAGCAGGCGGCGGCGCGGGTGCAGCGTCCCAGCGAACTCTGGGCCGGCGCCGGCAGGGACGGCGTGACGCCACCGCTGGAGGGCTCATCCGCAGCGGGGTGGAGCAAGGCCCAGCGAGCCCTGCTGCTGGACGCGGTCGCGCAATGGATCGGCCTGCTGCCCGCCGCCAGCGCGGAGGTCCGCATGGCCGAGATTGCGGCAGACGTTGGCGAAACCTATTTCGCTTGGCACGGCGACGTTGACGCCGGCCGGCCCATCTACTACCGCATCCAGGGACCAGCGCTCATCATCGAGTTCGCCACGCAGAGCAGGTCCGGCGGCGAGCGGGCGCACTACCACTCGATCTATCGCGACCCAACGAACGAATACGGAGCGGCTGCCGCTGCCGGCTGACCGCATCGAACGAGCTTCCGACCCTGACTACCGGCGATGCTGAGTCCGTCGACGGGGTCGCAGATCCAGCGTCTCCAACTTGGGCGCCGGCGGCGAATCCGCCATAATGACTTCCCGTCAACATCGGTTGGATTCGCCTAACGAGGCAGGCACTCCATGACGACGGCATCACCCGCCGTGGCGCAGGCGCCGCGGCTGACGACGGACCAGATTGCCCAGTTCAAGCGCGAGGGGTTTCTCGTGCTGCCGGGCGTGGTCGATCCCGAGCTGTGCCGGCAGGCGCGCGACCAGATGTGGGACACGATCGCGCAGTACCGGCCCAGCATGCGGCGCGACGATCCCTCCACCTGGACGCCGATCAGCGAGGCGGAAAACGCGAGCTATGTGCGTGAGGAGACCGGCGGCGACCCCTACTTTGGCGGCGGGGGGCACCGGTTCTATATCCGCAATGGGGCCGAGGACCTGCTGCTGGACATCGGCGCCCGCGTCGTGTGGGACGTCGCCGAGCAGCTGCTGGGCGAGGGCGAGGTGGTCTACCCCGCGGGCCTGGACGCCACCGGCCACACCACGGGGCCGTGCTACCTGACCGAGGGCGCGGTCAAGGGCATGGAGTCCCACCTGGGCGACAGGACGAGGGAATGGACCGGTCCGCCGACCAATAGGACCGGACCGCTGCGCCTGCCGAAAACCGGTCCCCACTGGGTGACGGGCCAGGGCACGCGCGGCATGTATTGCACGCTGCCGAACGGATCGCCCCGCGGACCGAACTATCCCTCCGCCCATTCGGGTGAGGGCATGGGTTCCGAGAGTCGCTGGAAGGTGCAAACCGCGGTCTACTTCGACGACCTGCCGCTGGGAGCGGGCGGGCTGCACCTGTGGCCCGGCAGCCACGCACGGGTGTGGGAGGCCTACCGCGAGATCAAGCAGAGCGGCTCGGGCGAGACGTATGACGGCTACAACCACCCCGTGGTGGCCGACATCAAGGCCGACACGGAGCCGGTGGACACCCACGGTCCGGCGGGCTCGGTGGTGCTGTGGCACTCGATCATGCTGCACATGGCGGGCGTCAACACCTCGAGCGACATCATCCGCCAGGCGACGTTGTACGCCTTTGCCAAGACGCCGGAGTCCATGCCGGACGAGAGCGTGGAGAACGAGACCCTCGACGACATCTGGGCGGATTGGTCGGACGAGGTGCGGGCGGTGGCAGTCTAGGCGGTCGGGCGGCCCCTCACCCCGGCCCTCTCCCCATGGGAGAGGGAGTCGGGCCGGCGGTTGATTCGGGCTAGCCGCCGGCGGCTTGCTGCCGCTCGGCGCGGACTTTGGCGGAGAGCGCGGCCAGGTGGCCGTCGTTGGCGAGGCGCTGCTCGAGGTGCCGCATGCGCTCCGGCGAGGCGGTTTGGAGCATCACGTCGCCGTAGGCGCGCTCCATCTCGTGCCGTGACAGATTGGCCACCGACTTTCGAACGGGCTCCAGGTCGTCGTCGGGTTGCCGCGCTTGCATGTTGATGGTGAACATGCGCCGCCGCGTGCCGCCCCCGAACGACGCGTGCTTGATCTCGTGATTGAATACCAAGACGTCGCCGGGTTCGGTTTCCAGCGCAACGGACGGCACCTCGGCCCCTGACAGGCCCCAAGTTTTCTCGGGCAGCGACGTGCGCTCGTCGAGCGGCGTGCGGTAGTAGTCGACGGCGCCCAACATCCGCCAGAAGCGGCCGCCCTTGTGGTGGCTGCCCGGAATTACCCGGAGGCTGCCGGACGCGGCGTCCAGCGGATCCAGGTAGAACGCGGTCTTGATGGGGAGCTTGGCTCCCCAGCTCGTGTCGGAATGCCAGGGCGTATCGCCGCTGTAGACGTTGCCGTCGCTGGTCATGTAGTTGAAATCCTCGCCGCAGATCGAGGACCCGATGCCGAGGACCCGCGGGTCGTCGAGCAGCGAGCACAGATACGGGTGCTGGTCGATGAACGGCACCACCACCGTCAGCCGCTCGTCAAGGTCGTCGGCCGCGCCGTCCAGCCCGCCGCCGTTGGCGGTCCACACGTCGCGGAAGGCGTCGTTGAGCGCGTCGACCTCGTCGCGGAAGAGGCCGCGCAACGCCAGGTAGCCGAAGGTCTCGAAGAATCGCAGTTGTTGCTCGGTGAGTTGCATGGCGCTCTCCGATCCGCTCGTGCTCACGGCCCACCCCCAAGAATGCTGCCACCTTCACCGGCGCCGCGCCAGCCGCGGTCTCGCCTGGCTGAGGCACGAACCGCAGTCCCGCCCAGCCGGGCGCCATCATCGGCGCATGTTGGCGCCGCACGGGTCTCATTTAGAAACAAGCGTCGTGATATATTGCTTGGCCACTACCGTCGCTTTATTTCTGATTTTCCTTACATGAGAGGAGAACGATTTGACTGAAATCGACGAAGTCTTGGCAAGCAACGCCAGCTATGCGGCAAACTTCCGCGCGTGGGATTTGACCGCATCGCCCGTGCGCAGCCTTGCGGTGGTGGCCTGCGCGGACGCGCGCATTGACGTGCACAGAATCCTGGGACTCAAGGAGGGCGACGCTCACGTCATCCGAAACGCGGGAGGCGTGATCACCGACGATGTGATTCGGTCGCTAATGATTTCCCAGCGACTGCTCGGCACCCGCGAGGTCATGCTCATCCATCACACCGACTGCGGCATGCTGAAATTCCGCGACGACGACTTCAAGGATGAGATTGAAGCCGAAACGGGGATTCGTCCGGCATTCGCGCTCGAAGCCTTCGCGGATCTCGACCAAAACGTGCGGCAGTCCATCGCCCGAATCCACGCCAGCCCGTTTATTCCACACAAAGACCAGATTCGGGGGTTCATCTACGATTGCGCCTCTGGAAAGCTTGCGGAGGTCCTGGATTCATAGTCAACTCATGGCAGAAGTTTCGGTTTCAATCGATGAATCTAATTGAGTCGTCATTCAATTATTATCCTGCATTTCACCGATGGGATTATTGCATCATCAATGCGAGGATTACGGCCGCATTGTCCGTAAAGAAGTTTGGTGCTATAGTTCGGGATCGTTAGGATTGGCGGGGCCGGGCGGTCCGCCATGCGGCAGCGAGGGAGAGGCACGTTGCCCGCCGTAGCCCCACCCCGGCGAATGGCATCGCTGCAGTCGAATTCCCCGCGCAGCGCTTCCAGCCTCACAGCAACCCCGGTGGAATTCGCGGGTAGCCGCCGACAGGCGGAAGCGGGGGATCGATCGGGCACTCGGTCGTGAGCTACACCCGCCAGGACCTTCGCGGAGATCTTTTCGGCGGCGTAGCGGCTGCCGTCGTCGGGTTGCCATTTGCGCTGGCCTTTGGCGTGGCGTCGGGTCTTGGACCAATGGCCGGCCTCTACGGGGCGATCGCCGTGGGATTCTTCGCGGCAGTGTTTGGGGGCACGCGGTCCCAGATATCGGGGCCCACCGCCCCGATTGCCATGGCCATGGCGGTGGTCGTCGCCACGCACGCCGACAACATGGCCGAAGCGTTCACCGTGGTCATCATGGCGGGCCTCATCCAGGCGCTCCTGGGCGCCATTCGCGTGGGTCGCTTCGTGGCCTACGCGCCGTTTTCCGTGATCTCCGGACTCCTGTCCGGCGTGGGCATCATCATCATCCTGGTGCAGACGCTGCCCTTCGTGGGCGCCCCGGTCGCAATCGGCGGCCCCGTGGAGACGGTGCGTGCGTGGCTGGAGGCGCGACACGACGTCAACTACAGCGCGCTGGCGATCGCCGTGGTCACGTTGGCGGTGGTCGTGGCGTGGCCCAAGCGGTTGCGGACCTATCTCCCGCCGACGCTGGTGGCGCTGCTGGCCGGAACGCTGCTCAGCGCGCTGTGGCTCAGCGATTCGCCCGTCATCGGCGACGTGCCAAAGGGCCTGCCGGAGCTGCAGTTGCCCGACGTGTCCGTCGACGCCCTGGCCGGCGCGGTGTTGCCGGCGCTGATCATCGCCCTGCTGGGAGCGATTGACAGCCTGATGACCTCTCGGGTCGCCGACTCGATGACGCGCACGCGGCACGACCTGAACCGGGAGCTGATCGGCCATGGCATCGGCAACATGGCCGTGGGATTCGTCGGCGGACTGCCGGGCGCCGGGGTGACGCCGGGCACCGTGGCGAACCTCCGCGCGGGGGGACGCACGCCGGTTTCCGGCGCATTGCGCGCGGCCATCCTGCTGGCGTTGGTCCTAGCCCTGGGGCGATACGTCGAGTTCATCCCCCACGCGGCGCTGGCCGGAATCCTGATCAAGATCGGCTGGGACATCATCGATTGGCAGTTCCTCACCCGCATCCACCGCGTGCAGCCCGAGCACCTGCTGGTCATGGCCGTCACGCTGGGGTTGACGCTGGTTCTCGACCTGGTCACCGCCGTGGCCATCGGCCTGATCGCCGCCGCCGTGGCAAGCGCGCGCCAGTTTGAGCGCCTTGACATGGACAGCGTGGTTTCCACGCCGCTACCGGAGCAGAGCGCTGGTCCCGGTTCGGATGGCTCGGGCAAGGAGACCTCGTTCGCCGAACGCGTGGGCCTGGTGTCGCTGACGGGGAGCTTTTCCGTGATCTCGGCGAGCAAGCTGATCAATACGATCAGCGCCGACATTCGCCTGCGCGAGGTCGTGATCCTCGACTTTTCCGACACGGTCTACATGGACGACAGCGCCGCGCTGGTGCTGGAGCGGATGATCGATATGGCGATTGCCGAAGACACCACGTGCGTGGTGATGGGACTCGGAGGTCGGGCCGCCATCACCCTGCACGCGCTCAACGTGCTGCGGCGCGTCCCGGCCGATCACTTCGTGGCCACGCTGGACGACGCGCAGGCGACCGCGAGACGCTTGCTGGAGAGCTAACCCAGCGGCAAGAACCACCCCGGCTGTACGGTCACGCCTGGAAGTGCTGTGGGTGCATCACCGATCCGTTGGGCGTCGGCCTGCTCGCCGCAACATCGAGCGGCAACGGGAGAGGTCGACACCGTTCACCACCAGGCTCGCTGCCACACCTCCGGCGGCGACGGCGGCGATGGCGATGCCGAGGTCATACCAGCGCTGGGGGGCGTATTCGAAAGTGATCGCCGAGCCTTCGGCAACCGGCAAGAAATAGCCGTTCCAGAGGCCATCCGCGAGCAGCGGAGCGAATGCCTCGCCGTCCACCCAGGCCAGCCAGGTGGGGTCGTAGGCCCGGCGGAGGACGATGAACGCCCAGCCACCGGCGCCGCGCGTGGTGGCTTCGATCCGCGTGAGCTCGCGCGTCGAGACTTCCAGGCGCGGCCGGACCAGCGCGGGCGAGGCCTGAGCCGACGTCGGACGCCATGCGGTGGGCGCGAGGGCCAGGGTGCTCACGGCTTCGAGCCCGGGACCGGCGGTGACGCTGACGTCTCCCTCCGCCGCGGTCCCGACCCGCATCCAGCGCCAGCCCGTGGTCGGAGACGTGGTGGTGAGCCGCGCGCTGGAGCTGGCGGTCGCAACGTTGATCCAGGTCGAGCGAGGGCTGGTGAAGACACGCAGCCAGACGGCGCGGTCGCGGTCGGCGGGGACGGGAATCCGCAGCGCCGCACGCTCGCCTCCGGGCGTGGCGAATGCCAGGCCCAGGCCGTAGTCCGACGCCCAGTCATCGAGGTCCTCCCGCCCAAGGCGCTTGAGCCAGGACTGCCGCTCATCCGCGTAGGCGCCGCCACGGGTCCAGCCGCCCTTCGAGCCGTGGAAGCCAAACCAGCCAGTGACGGGCATCAGCTCGACGTTGTCCGCGACGGCGAAGATTGCGTCGGTGGTTGGCTGCGCCGGGAAGACTGAGTCTGGCAGCGACGGGCGCACCCGGTGGTTGGCCAGGACGCGCGTGACGCCGGCAGGGGCGGCAAGGTCGAGTGTGTCGCTCCAAACGGCGCTGGAGGCTTCGAGCAGCGGCACGGCGGCGCCAAGATCGAACGCCAAGACGTTCGGGCCGGACGCCAGAACGGCAGCGTCGGGCAGCGCGGCGAGGGCTGCGGCCAACTCCTCACCGGCCAGTTGGTCGCGCATTACCACCACGTGGCTGAATCCCGCCCGGTGGGCGGCGGCAAGCGCCTCGGCAGGCTCGACGCCGTAGACGAACTCGATCCATCGACCGGGGATGGAGGACGGCGGCGCCGGTGAACGCGTGTCGCCAGTGAGGGATGGGTTTGCCAGGCTTGCCGCCTCCATCAAGCGCAGCGTGCGCGCCGGGTCCCAGGGCGCGGGCCGGTCGTCGGAGGACACGACCAGGATTCGACCCTCCGGCCCGGCGGCCCCGTCCGCCGCCCGCAACACGTCGCGATAGTCCGCCGGCAACGGCCGGGGAACGTAGCCGGGTTGATCGGTGCTCCACAGGAGCGGTACGGCGGGCGCGGCATGGACGCTAAGCGCGACAACCACATAGCCGACGAGCAGTGCGGGCGCGAACGCGCTGCGCGTCCACCCACCGGCCGCAACCCGGCTGAGAAGTTCGGTGACCACGAATCCGGCGCCAAAGGCCTGCGCCATGATGAGCAGTCCGACCACCCGGTCCGGTTCGCGAAAGACCCACAGGCCGGGAATGGTGTTCACGGCTGCTTGATACATGTCGGCCGTGAGCGCCCAGTTCGACGTGGCCGCGACCAAGGCCGCGGCATACCCCCCAACGGCGAGATAGAGCGCCGGCGGTCCCCAACGGCGTAGGGCGACGGCCGCCAGCGGCAGCGCCGCCACCGCCCAGCCGGCGAACTCCCAGGGCAGCCGGCTGGCGCCGGCGGGAACCAAGAGCTCATGCCAGTTGGCGTTGGCGGCTCCCTGGAGCGTGGTCGGCAGGTCCTGGTGGCGCGCGAGCACCGTGCGCGTTTGGTCCATGAGGGTGTAGGCCGGGTCGGGGCTGCCCCCGAAGAGCTTGACGGCCACATACGGCGCGATCTGATAGGCGAGCAGCGGGACGACTGCCGCCGACCACACGAGGCCGTCGGTCAGCGCCCGGCGGCGCTTGACGGGGCACTGCACCATCGTGCCGACGACCCACGCGGCAATCATGAGCGTGGTGAAGACCAGGTAGTGGGGTTGCGCGGCGCCCAAGAGCGCGAAGACGAGGGCGGACCCAACCGTCCAGCGCCGTTGCCCTGTTCGCGTGCCCTCGAGATAGAGCCCCAGCACGAGTGGGGCCGCCGCCCATTGAGCCAGCAGCCAGCTGTGCTCCAGGCGCGCGATGGTCCAGGGATTGACCACCAATGCCACCGCCGCGACCATGGCGCCCATGGCTGCGCAGGTGCGAGGAGTCTCAGGGCGCCAGCGGGCGAACAACGCAAAGGCCGTAAAGGCGCTGACATATCCGACGCCCGCGATCCACAGCACGATCAGGCGGGCATACGTCGCGCCGTCCATGCCAAGCGCTTTGGCAACACCAACGAGCGTGAGCGTGATCGGCAGGCGTCCGGTGCCCGCGATGCTCAGCGTCTCGCGCGGCGACCACAAGGGATAGACGCTGTGCTCGACGACGCGATCCAGGAAAAGCGAGGGATAGAGGTCACGCTGCTGCAAGTCGCCAGGGCTCGTGATGACGGCCCAGAACACGGCTACGACAATCAGCGCGCCGACGCCGAACGCCAGCGCCCAGGGGCTGGCCATCCGCCCGCCAAGTCGCCAGAGGGCAGCCAGCGGCGAAGGGCTGCGACCTGGGCGGCGAGTCACTGCCGATGATGTTGCGGCGATTTGGGGTGGCGCGGGGTGTGCTGGCGGCCTTGAGTGTAGTCCTGGCCGTGGCGGCCGCCCTGGCGCTGGGAGGCGCGGAACGCCAGTGGCCGGCGTTCCCGACCTACGCGTTCAACCTGGACTTTGGGCCCGCCTTTGCCGGCGGAAGCCTGGAGCAGACGTTCGCCGCTCCCGCCACGCCGCTGCGCCGCATCGAGCTGCGCGCGGTCAGCCCGTGGCCCGAGACCGTCACGGTTCGGGTGCGCGATGCTGGCGATCCGGCGGCGGTGGTGCTGGTCGAGGCCAGCGTTGGGATTGCCGCCGACGGCTTGATACGAATTGACCTTCCGGGGACTGTGGACACGAGTGGGCGGCTTTTGCAAGTCCAAGTCGTCAATCCGCCCGAGTCACCTACGCCCTTGTCGCTCCAGGCCAATCACACCGACCCCTATGGGGGCGGACAAGCCGCCATCGGCAGCGACCCCGGCACGGGTTCGGTTGACCTGGTGCTTCAGACGTGGCGACGTGTCACGCCAACGGGGCTTGCGCTGGAGGTGCTGCGCGCGAACGCGCTCGGCGCCCTATTTGCCCTGGCGACGCTGATCGCGGTCGCTGGACTGGCGTTGGCCTGGGGCTGGCGTCGATTTGCCGACCGATCGAGATCGGTCGCGACTACGGCTGGGTTGCTGGGCGTCGCGGTGGGACTGGGGTTGCTGCGCGTCGGCTTTGAAGTCCTCGCGCCCTGGGTGACCTGACGGCGCTAGCCGCCCCACTCGGCGCGGCTGTGCGGTCGCGCCGCGCCGAGCAGGCGTCGCAGCGTCACCGTGCCGTAGACGACGAGCGTGATCCAGCACGCGGGCAGGTGGTAGAGCCAGGCGCGATCGGGTCGACCGAGCCAGCCAATCGCCGCCTGGACCAGCAGGGGCACGACGGTCACTGTGGCGGCGGCGAATAGCAGGGCGCCGCGCCACGGCGGGGCGGTCGGCCCCGTCCGCATGCCCGCCGCGCTGAAGTAGAGAAAATCCTGCGCTCGGCGCGTTTGCTTGCGGGCGAACTGTCGCAGGGATTGGGCGTAGTGGTGCGCAATGCCAAGGTGCAGCTTGGCGACATGGACGAAAGGCCCGGAAGTGCCCGAGTGGAGGATGTCGACATCGAAGAGATACCCGTCGCGCACGGCGGCGGCGGCAACCGACCGCCGCGTAAAGAAGCCGTTGGCCCCCACCGTCGGCAGGTGCTCACGCCGGAACCGAACCTTGCGATAGGTGGGGGTCTCCTCGTAGACCTCGTGATCCACGCCGGTCCACTTGCCCGTGACGAGGCATTCGCGGTCGTAGGTCCCGAGAAAGAGGACGAAGGGATCGTTCATGCCGAGCAGCGCGAAGTAGCGATCGAGCGCGGGCATCGTGTCCAGGGCGGTGAACTGGATGGGCTCGGCGCCGGCAATCTGTGGATCGGCTAACGCGTCGACGACGGCCTCCAGGGTGTCCGGCGACGGCAGCTCGTTGTCCGAGTCGACAAAGCCCACGATCGCGTGGGTCGCGCGCTCCAGACCGGCGGCCTTGCCGGCTTCACCGGTGACCAGTGGGTTTTCGACCACCGTGCAGCCCGACGATTCGGCGACCTGCCGCGTCGTGTCGGTTGAGCCGCCGTCGGCGACGATGACTTCCAGCCGATCTGCCGGATATCGCTGGGCGCGAATCGACCGGAGGGCGATTTCAAGACTCCGCGCGCAGTTGAGCGTGGGAATGACGATCGAGATTCCGGGGGCATCCGCCATGGCAGGCAGTATGCCGAAGCGCCCCGTGAGCGAGTCGACTGGCTACCCGATCCACATCGCGGAATTCGGGCGTGAGGACTCCTAAGCGTCGTTGCCGGACGCGCCGCCGTTGTCGGCGTCGAATCCGTATTGCCGGACGATCACGTCCACGTTCCGCTCGGAGAACCGGCGCTCGGCCTCGGCGCGCGCTCGCTCACGGAGCGCGCACAGACCAGCGCGATCGGCCAGCATGTCCTGCAGTCCCGCCATGAACGCCTCGGTGCCCGGCTCGACGAGCCGTCCGATCTCGGGAGTCACGGCTTCTCGCAGGCCACCGAGGTTGCTCGCGACGATTGGCGTGCCGGCCGCGCTGCCCTCGAGCACTACGATCCCCGCCGCCTCTTCGTACTGCGACGGCACCAGCAGCAGGTCAGCCGCGGCGTACATCGTCGCGATGGTGTCGAGGCGTTCGGCTGGCGGGCCGGCAGGATCCTGCATGAGCGTCAAGTTCGGCAACGCCGTTGAAGCCTCCGCGACCTCGGTTCCCATATCGCCTTCGGCGCCCAGCATCCGGAATTGCACGTTGGGCAGCCGTCGCGCGAGATCGAGAATGATGCCCACACCCTTCTTGCGCAGGAGCCGGCCAACAAAGAGACAGGTGGGCGCCGACTCCGGCCAACCGAGCTTGGCACGAGCTTCGACCTGGCTGCGCGGCCGAAACACTTCGAGGTCGACCCAGTGCTGGTGGGCGGTGACGCGGGCCGGATCCAGCCCGATGGCGACGAGCTCCTGCCGGGACGCCTCGCTCACGGTCAACACCCGATCGGCGCGCCCGAGCAGGGAACGCACGGCTTGCGCCAGCACTCGGCGCTGCCGCAGCTCGTAGATCGCGTGCATGCTGACGACGATCGGCTGTCGCGCACCGGTCCAGCGCATGCCCAAGGCGGCCACAGCGGCGGACAACCCGTGCGCGTGAATGACGTCAAAGCCGTCGCTATGACGTATCCGGTGTCGAATGGCGCCCGCCAGCAGGCCGGGCACCAGGTAGGCGAACACCAGCGGCGCGTATGGTTCGATGCGCGGATGCCATCCCTTCCCAAACCAGGGAATGCGGATGACTTCGCCGTTTGGGAGCGGCTCGCGCGATGGGGCCTTCACCGGAGCGACCAGCGGTTGGTGCGTGAGGAGCGTGACGCGGGTGTTTCGCCGCGCGAGCGCGGCGATGAGCGCGTCGATGTGCGTCTCGACCCCGCCACGATTGGGCGAGGCGAACGGTGACAGCATGAGCACACGCCGACGGTCGCGGGAGTGGGCGTCGCGTGCAGCCGGCGTCATGTGACTGCGTCCGGCCCGTGCATGAGGGCGATGAGGAGAGCCGCGGTCACGCCGCCGCTCAGCGCCAGTGCCGCCGGCCGTCCAAACCGTCGCCGGTCGAGCGACGACCACGCAGCGCGCCCCACCACGGTTCCCACCAGGAGGGCGACGGCGAGGCCGACGCCGAGATAGAGCGGCGACTCGGTGGCCTGCACTCGCAGTCGTGTGAGCGCACCGGCGTGGCCGGAGGCCGAGAAGGCCAGATCGACGTCAATCGGCGATCGGCCCAGCTGATCGACAAGCTGCCCAGCCGCATACGCATCGTTTCCCGTCGCTCCAACATAGAGTTCCGCCGGAGAGTCTTCGAGCGCGACGACCCGAATGGCAAGCGGTCCGGCGGGAAAGTCTACCGAGGCGATCGCGATTGAAACCTCCTGGAGCTCAGCGCTGGGTGGCGCCTCGAAGCGAGCCGAGCGGAGCGGTTGGCCATCCCCAGCGCGCAGGAGGTGAACGTTCGCGTCGGCTGCCGGACCACCCTCACTCCGCGCCCAGAGGGTGATGGTGTCTATGGGGCCGCCGGAGAAGGCGACCGACTGCGTGATCGAGCCAACCAGCGGTCCGAGCCCAAAGCTCGGCGCCACCGGATTCTTAGCGGTGGTCAGCGGCTTCCATCCCAGGCCGACCGCGGCCCCGAACATCAACGCCAGCACCGTGGCGAGGAGCCAGACGGCGATCCTCATGGACGCCAACCACCTGGCCGCGGCCGGCGCGGCCACAGTGTCCACGCGCCCCATGCGAAGAGACCCGCCCACGCTAGGGCGTGGCCCGCCAGAAACGCCTGGTGCAAGCGATATTCGAGGACCAGACGGCCAGAGGCGCCGGCCGCCGTGCGGACGCGCAGCAGGTCACGCTCGGACGGTTCAACCATCGCGGCATGGCCCGGCACGTGAGCGGTCCAGAGTGGATCCCAGTGTTCCTGGGTGACAATTTCGCGCGCATGCTCTCCGGCTGGCGGTAGGTCGATGACAAGGCGATGCATGCCCTCGCGCCTCCACGGTAGCTCAATCGGTCCACGGGAACTTGCCACGTAGACCCAGGGATACGCCGGCTCGACCGTGCGAAACAGCTCGTAGTAGTCCGCGGTCAGCTCGAGCGCGAGGCCTTCGGTCCGGCGCAGAGCTTGGGCAAGCTCCCGACCGCGGAGCGTGCCCGTTGGAACGAGCACGCGGGACACCCCATGAGCGCGAAGAGTGTCGGCGAGGGCGGGCGGGCCGGCTTCGACCAGCGACACGAGGCGGTCGCCGACCAGCGAGTTTTCCGTCGCATAGGGCGTGGAGACGGACAGCGTCTCGATGGCGTGCAGGACACGACTCTGCCGCGACCAATCCGGGAAGCGCAAGGGCCACACGGCCAGAAGCGTGCGGGAGTCTGCGGCCGCGTTGCGCCGGTCAATCTCCTCGGGCACCGTGCGGAACGAGGCCGGGAACCGCTCGGGCACCAGGCTCAGGGTCCGATCGTCCCAGAGCATGCGCTGGATCCCCGGCACCATGAAGGCAACCAGCAGTAGACCAAAGACCGCTGCCTGAATGGTTCCGACGGCCGGCAGACGGCGTGGGGCAATTCGGACGAACGTCGCTGGAGCGAGGACCAGTCCGGGCAGATAGGCCAGGGCCAGTGCGCCGGAGAGCTTGTCTGGTTCTCTGAGCGCCCAGCCAAACGGGGCATTTGCGGCGACGGCCAAATAGCCCGGACGCAGCGCCTCGTGCCAGCTGGCCATCTGAATGAAAGCTGTGGCTCCGCCGACGATCGCGGCGTATCCCAGCACTCGGCGCTGTCCTGGCTGTCGCCAAAACACCATGGCCAGCACGGCCGCGGGAATCAGGGCAGCCATGCGCCACCCCGGCAAGGCGGCGGTGTCGGGCTTGAGGCCCACGCCGAAGAAGGTGTGCCCCGTGAGCGTGAGGGTGTCGATGACGGTTTGGCCGCTCTCGAGCACCGGCTGGACATCGGTTCCTTCGGCGTATCTGGGTCCGGTGGGCGAACCGGCGGCTGCCGTGACCAGGAGCGGGACGAGGATGAAGGCGGCGAACACGGCAGAGCCGCCGAGGAACGCCAATGCGGCTGCGCCGATCGGGAGGCGGGGGCCGGGACTGGTGACGGCGGCGTAGGCAAACCATCCGAGGCCCACGAGCAGGCCAATCGCCATGTAGTGCGGCGAGGTGGAGACGGCAAAGGCCAGCACGGCGGCGGCCGCCAGCGCCCGGTGGGCACGGGAGCGAGCGGTGGGCGCGCGCGTCGCCGCCACGACGAGACCAAGCACAAGCGGCAGCAGCACGCCGCTCAGGTGGACGCCCAATTGCTCCCAGCGCGCCAGGGTCCACGGATTGAGAGCCCAAAACAAGCCGGCCAGCACGAGGCCGAAGCGAGTTGCGACCGGATGTCGGGCTCGAATTCCCGGCCCCGTCACCAATCGGGCACCGAAATATCCACCGAGGAATCCCAAGAGGTGCCAGCTCAGCCAGTGCAGCTTGCCCGCCACTTCCGTGGTGAGGTCGAATGCTTGAGCGAGATAGCCCCAGGGCACATAGGTGTAGGTGCGCATGACATTGACAAGCCCGGTGCCGTATGAGGTATCCCAGGCGCTGGTGAACCGACGGGTCCAGAACTCGTTGGCGAACGGATAGCCGAGATCGCCCTGAATGATTTCGCCCGGCGTCGCGACGACCCGCCAGCCCGCTACCAGGGTGAGCAGCAAGCCGAGCGCAATCCAAGCCGAATCGCGGGCCAGCAGCCGGGCGATGTGGGTGGTCATTGAGACGGCTTCGGCTGGTCAGCGAAAACGCGCGCCAGCGGCAGTGAGAGGCCACGTGCGTTGAGTACTATTCCGACCACCAACCCGTCAGGGATCCAGCGCGCTCACCGGCAACGAATGCACCGTCAGGCACCTTACCTTGTGGGTTGGCTACAGCGATGATCCGGCGTCGGCCGCGCCCAGTGCTCGCGCATGCGCCACTCGGCTGAATCGACTCCGACGCTGACCGCGTGGGAGCGGCTCGCCCACGTTCTGACGAATGTCGGGGACCTTTCTTATCGCCGTCGGATCCAGTCCATGGCGGAGTACCTGGACGCCAAGCCCGAGCACCGCATCCTCGATTTGGGGGCCGGCGAGGGCTTCGTGAGCCTGGCCCTGCGCGAGGCCTTTGGGAGCCGCATCGTGGCGTTGGATTCCGCGCCGCCGATTCTGCACCAGGGCGTGGATCGCGACGTCCACGGATCTCGACACGTTTGGCTGCTTGGCGATGGCGCCCACCTGCCGTTTCGCGACCGGACTTTCGACGGGGTGGTGTGCTCGGAAGTGTTGGAGCACGTGGAGGACGACACCGCCGTGGTGCGTGAGATTGCGCGGGTGCTCAAGCCCGGCGGCGTCGCCGCGCTCACCGTCCCCTGCGGCAACTACCCCGCGCTGTGGGACCCATTGAATTGGGTGCGTGAGCGGCTTGGGCTCGGCCACTTCAGCCCGGACTCGGGATTCTGGGGCGGGCTGTGGGCCATGCACCTGCGCCTGTATGGTCCGGATGAGTTTCGGCGGGTGGTTGCAAGCGACGAGCGCCTGGAAGTGACGCACTTCGAGGGCCTGACCCGGTGGTGCCTGCCGTTCAACCACATGCTGCTGTGGACCGGCAAGCAGCTCTACGGGCGATTGCCGGAATCTTCGGCGGCCTACCGTTCGATGGAGAAGTTCGAATACGCGCGCACGCCCCATCAGCGCCTCAACCTGAACCCAATCACGTGGGGACTGCGACTGATGCAGGCGATCGATCGTCGCAACGACACGCTGCGGGATCCGTTTGGGCCAAGCACGAATCTGGCCATTCGCGCGGTCAGGAGATCGCCTTAGCCATCGGCGGCGCCGGCGTCGTTGACTCCCCGGACTCGGCAACTCGGGCGAACGGCGGCGGCACAACAGGGCGGAGGTATCCGCCAGCCTCGCGACGGGAGTCGGCTACGTCCGATGGTCCGCAATCGCCGCGAGTTCGCGCTCCGCGATGTCGGCCCAGTCGAGCGTGCGCACGCGGGCCCGTCCTCGCTCGGCGAGGTTCCGGCATCCGGCGTCGTCCGCCAGGAGCGCCAGGATCTCGTCGGCAAATGCCGACGCGTCGCCTTTCGGAACGGCGCGGAAGGCATCGCCCCAGACCTCTTTGAGCTCCGGCAGGTCGAAGGCGATCACCGGCATGCCAAGCGCCATCGCTTCACCGATCGCAATCGCCCAATTCTCTTTGAACGACGGGTGCAGGAATAGCCGGGCCGTGCGAAGGGTACTGAAGGCCTGGGTGGCTTCGAGAATCAGCCCCAAGAAGTCGATATTGCCTTCGAGCCCGAGCGCGCGAACTCGCGCCTGGGCGGCCTGCATGTCGATGCCGCCACCAATGATTGCCAGCCTGGCGTTTGGCGACGCTGCCACGACGAGCTTCCAGGCGTCGATGAGCGTGAAAACCCCCTTCTCGGCCGAGACGCGCATGAACGTCGCCGCGTCGAAACGGCGGGTCTGTGTATTGCGGTCGATTGCCGCGAGTGTGGAGAGATCCACGCCGCAGGGAACACCAAGTATGCGTCCCCTTGGGAAGCCCAAGCCGACGAGCTGCCGCGTCGTGGCGGGCGATACGGCGAGCACGCGGTTGGCTCCCAGCGTCGCCACCAAGAGCGACAGCCGCTCGGAAACCAGGAACGCCAGGGATTGGTACCAGTGATGGCCCTCGCGCTGCCAGAATCTCCATACCGGGATGTTGTGCGCGACAACCGCCCAGCGCACGCGGTGGCGGTACCAGAGCTTGAGTATCAATCCGGGCAGGGTGTCGTAGAGCTGCTCGTTCGCGCTGACGATCACGTCCGGCTGCAGCCGCAGGAGCGACCGCGGAAGTCGCGCGCACACCGTGACGGCGCGCAGCATGAACGACCACCGGCTCTCGCCGCCGTGCCAGGCGACAATGTGCGGCTGCACGATGAGGCCGCGCCTGTGGAAGAGATCGACACTCGCCACGCTTCCCATCAGGTGGACCTCATGGCCGGCCCGCGCCCAGTGTTTTGCGATTTCGATGATTCGAACGTCGCCGCCGGCCACGCCGACGGCCACTTGGCCAGCGATGCCGTTCACGATCAGGAGAATGCGAATGGTCCGGGGCCTTCGCTATCCGTCAAGCTCGTGAAGCTAGCAGAACGGCAGGGCACTTCGTGGCCCCCGACTGGTCTCAGTGGTGGTCCGCCTACCCTCGGCATCGGTGCTAGACGGGGCAGCGTGGGTACGGCACGATGACGGAAGGATCACCGCCGGCCGGGATGGCATGAGGTTCTCCGGCCATGGCCGCGTCTACCCAGGCGATGTGCAATTCACCAAATCCCAGGCTTCGAGCGCCGTCCGATGTTTCGGGCATATCCGGCCCGAGGGCCGGGTCGGCGCCTCGGCCGTGCCGGTGAACGAACGCTGACGGCTTGCCTCGGCACGGTGCCAAGACACACGACGTCGCCGTCGCGGCACGTGCAGTCGGCCTGGATCTGAAGCGCAGCGGATGACCGACAAGCCAATCGTCACGCTTGGCATTCACGACGGGATGGTGGCCGCGGCCGCCCTTGTCGTCGACGGCGAACTCCGTGCGGCCTGCGCGGAAGAGCGCCTGACGCGGAAGAAGAACCAAGCCGGCATTCCGCTGCATGCCGTCGAAGTCGTGCTGGCGACGGAGGGCCACACGATCGATGACGTCGACCTGATCGCGATCAGCACCCAGGACGGGATCATGCCGACCGTCGACGACGTGCCGGCGTCTCAGACGACACGGCGGTTCTATGACGTCTACGGCGCTGCGTGGACCCTGTTGGCGTCGATTGAGCGGCACTGGCCAGCAAGCCGAGCCCTCACCCTGCCGTCCGATGCGGCTCGTCGGCTCGGCCGGGCGGTCCTCCAGCGCGCACGATCCGCCGCCGTTGTCGCTGCAACCGGCGCCGATGCCGAGCGGATGGTGTTCTACGACCACCACACGGCGCATGCCATGGCGTTGGCTCCGCTGATCGGTCCCGAGCCGACGCTAGCGTTCACGCTGGATGGCGAGGGCGACGGCTTGAGCGGAGCGGTCGCGTGGTACCGCAACGGCCAGCCGCCGGAGCGCCTCGGCGCGGTGTCCCGCAATGCGTCACTCGGCCACGTGTACGCCGGAGTGACGGGCAACCTGCGGATGACACCGCACCAGGACGAGTTCAAAGTCATGGGCATGGCGCCCTACGCGCACGCCGGGGCGCGCGACGCGTGCTACCAGCGTCTGCGATCCCTGCTGTGGGTGGCGAGGGACCGGGCCGGCACGCCGACCATGGCGGCCTCGCGTGGCACGCGTCTGGTGCATCGCTTCATCGGCGATTACCTGCGGGATTTCAGATTCGACGCGCAGTGCGGGGCGGTGCAACGCCTCTGCGAGGAGACCATTCTGGAATGGATGTCGGCCTGGGTGCAGCATCTGGGTCTCGACCGCGACGGCGTGGACATCGGGCTGGGCGGCGGAGTTTTCATGAACGTCAAGGCCAACATGCGGATCGCTCAACAAGCCTGGGCCAACTCGGTCACGCCGATTCCCAGCTGTGGCGACGAGTCCTGCGCGGTCGGTGCGGCTTTCCTCGGGTACATGGACGCCTGTGCCGCGGCCGGGCGTCAACCGCAATTTCGGCAGGCCAACCACCTCTACCTTGGGCCGGGCTGGAGCGACGCCGACATCAGGCAGACCGTCGATCGCGCAGCCGGCGAGCACGGACTGCGCGTGGAGCGTCCCGGGGACATTGCCGACCGCACCGCGGCCTTGCTGGCCGACGGCCATGTGGTCGCGCGCCTTCGCGGGCGCATGGAGTGGGGCGCCCGCGCCCTTGGGAACCGGTCCATCCTCGCCGATCCCTCGCGGCACGACAGCGTGCGTGAGATTAACAAGCGCATCAAGAGCCGCGACTTTTGGATGCCCTTCGCCGCCACGATTCTCGACGAGGCGGCGTCCACCTATCTGCAGACGCCGCCCGCCCCGACCTCGCCCCACATGATGCTCGCGTTCGACACCGTGCCCGAACGCTGGCACGAGATCGCCGCCGGGACGCACCCCTACGACCGCAGCTGCCGGGCCCAGATTCTCGAGCGTCGCGCGAATCCGGAGTACTACCGCCTGATCGAGCGCTTTCGCGATCGCACCGGGATCGGCGCCGTGCTCAACACCAGCCTCAACTTGCATGGCGAGCCGATGGTGAACTCACCGGATGACGCGCTGCGAACGCTGCTCGAGAGCGACCTGGCCTTCCTAACGCTCGAGGACTTCCTTATCAGCAAGCCGATCGTCGCCTAGGTGTAGTGACTTCACACCCGCCAGCCTTGCGTTTGCTCACGCCGTGGCCCGCCGACCCGCTGGGTAGCCAGGTGCCTGATCTGCTCCTTCTGCCTCTATCGGTCGAGCCGTCGATGCTTCCGCCCGAGGGGCGGAACCCCATCCGGTGGAACGCCGATGTCGCCGTCTATGCGCCGCAAGGAGCCGTCGGTCCGGTCATGTCGACGCCGCCTTCCGAGCCGCCGCTCATGCCTCCAGTCGGCATTCGAGTGTCCGAGGTGCGTGGCGTGGATGGCCAGCTCGCGTTCACCGTGACGCTCACCGACCACGCCCCGGACCAGTGGAGCAGGCACGATTGGCAACTCGTCGCCGGGGAGGCATCGCCCTGGGCAATTCCCACCGAGCTTGAGCCGGATGGCCGCACACCCGTGGTCGTGCAGTGGTTTGCCGGCCAGACGGAGCCGGGCCGGGGGACGACCACCCGCCATTATCTGTTCGATGCCCGGACCTCAGGCTTGGCGCCTCGCGAAGACGGTCAGGAAACCACCATAGCGACCTCGGGCGACGGCGTCGGCGCCGGGATCTGGATGCTCACCCTGCGACTGCTTCGCACCGAAGACCAGGGCACCTACGTGGCGCAAGAGGAAGTCGCGGTCATCCCAATGCTGCAATTCGAGATAACGGACACCGGTGACGTGACCGGATTCGTCTACGACAACGCGCGCGAGGCCGAGGTGGAGCTCTCAGCGGCGCCAGGAAGCGAAGCCTCGAGCATTCGATCTTGGTCGCCGGCCGGCGCCTAGCGGCCGAGCCATCGCCGCACCGAGCAGCGCCCACGCCCCGGTCAGGAACGCCAAGGCCGTGGCCACGTCTTCGGCCTCCTGCATCCAGGCCGCGGCAGCCGCGCCCCCGAGAGGGATGGGCGCGAGATACCAGTGGCGAATGGCCGCGATGATTGCGAGCCTCAGCCCGCGCACGACGCTGCCGGCGCTGTCGAACGCCGCCCGGGGCACCCTTGCGACGATGGCGACTAGCCCGGCGATCAGCACGATCGGAAACGCCAGCATCGCGGCGATGCCTGTCGGCGTCAGGCCCTGCAGAACCCCGATGTGGGCTCCTGCATTGAGCGGCACGCTGAGGTGAGCCGCCGCCACGAAGAGCCAGGTGGCGAGAGCCACAGCCCCGACGAGCGTCACGACCAGCGCCATCGGGCGCCCGTACACGCGCGTCACCAGCACAGCGGCTGCCGCGCCAACGAGCCCCGCGAGGACCGCGACCCCGGCGGCGACGGCAATGGTCCATCGTTGGAAGGCTGCCGCCACGGCCTCCAGGTGGAACGCGGGCGGCAAGCGTTGAAACATCCGGTGGCCCAGCGCCAGGAAGCCCCGCAGCGGCTGTTCCATGATGGTGAGTTGTGACTCGGCAAGGGGATCGCCAATGTCGACCCCGCGCAGCACGACGCCGCCCCCGGGCGCTTCGAGCACGCGCACGGCCAATGTGTAGCCGTCGCTTTCGGTCGGCACGGGGAAGGTGGCCACGTATTCCGCCATGCCCGGGGCGGTGAGGCGCAGCCGGTCGGCCCACTCCACGGAGTCGCCGCGCTCAAGCCGCACTTCAAGCGTTGGCGGCGCCACGACCGAAGCGGTCGGCCGCGCCTGGAATCCCACGAACAGCTCCGGCCCGCGCTCGGGGCTGAGCGCCTGCCGCATGCTCCACCCCGGGAGCAGCGGTCCAATCTCGAACGGCTCGCCTTCCACGCCACCGATGACCAAGGGTCCGGCGGGCCAGCCAAGCGCGGCGGCCGCGCTGAGGGCCACGGCGACGATCCAAACTGCCGGGACGACGGGTCGCCGGAGTCTCACCGTCACCGCCGCCACCTACGCGGGATTGGCGCCCAGCCGATGATCGGCATGCCGACGAGAAATCCAAGATTCACCATCAAAATCCAGAAATAGCCGAAGTTCGGTGTGAACGTCGCCGTCACCACGTCCCCGGGCGCCAGGTTCACGAACCAGCCATTGAAATGCCCGTCGACGACGACGTGATGCTCAGGGCCGACCTCATCGTCGTTGACGTGGAGCACCCAGCGCGGATCGAACCGCTCGTCGAGCCTGACGAGTTGTTCACGCGGCTCGCCCTGGTATTCGGCGGATGCCCATCCCGCTCCTTCGCCCGTTAGGGCAAGCCCGCCCCCGGCGGGAGACCGCGGCTGCGACGCATGCTCGAGGACGATGGACAGGCCGTGCGGGAGAGGGGAGACCGCAATGTCGAGGAGCTCGAACTCCAGACCCGACAGGCCTTCGCGCAGGTGGTGCACGTCAAGCGTGGCGACGGGCGACCCGGCATCCAGCGGCACCTCAACTCGCACGAACCTGTCATGCCGATTGGCCAGCTCGCGGTGCATCGCATACGTCACATAGGGGTATGCCTGGGCGCCGATCACATTGACGCCGTCGACGCCGGTGGTGACCCGACCACTGATGGCAACGGTTCGTCCGTCGGACGGCACCGTAACTTCAACGCGCACGGCCCCGGCGCATACCGCGGTGTCGCAGGGCTGATACTCCGTGGCCTCCGGGAGTCGGTGGCTCACGCGGACGACCGGCTCTGGCGGCGGCGGCGCCCGCAGCGTGAGACGGTGTGGTCCAGCCTCGAGGTCCACGATCCCTTCCAGGATGTCGTAGCCCATCTCGGTGCCGATGTGTGTCAACGGCACCGGCGACCCGTCAATGCTGACCGTGGGCTGCAGGCCGGGCACGGCGGCGAGCCGCACCGTGTACGCGCCCGACCGTGCCAGCCGGAACGTGCGGTCGCCGTCGGTGGTGCCAAGGTCTGGCAGCACCGCATAGATGGGAAGCCGGCCGAACGCTCGCTCCGCCTCGCGTTCGGCTGCCTGAATCTCCGACGACGAGAGCAATCCCAACTTCGAAACGGCGTTGAGTCCGGGTCCGTCGGTTCGCACCAGGACCTCATGCGAGCCCGCGCGGGTGGTCGGCGCCTGGAGCCGCGTCCACCGATAGCCGTAGCCGTCCGCTTCGCGGGTGGAGATGCGCGCGACGGATCGCCCGTCCACGATGATCTCGAGCGCGCCGCCCTCCGGGCTTACGAAGTGGCGAATCCAGAGCTCGCTGGTCGCGCCGGTGGTGTCGACCGTCGTATTAAAGGCCACGCCATCGGCTCGGGTCAGAAGCCCACGCGTCATGTCCGCAATCTCAGGATCGGCGTACCACCAAGCGTTCTTGTACGGGGCCACCCATTCCCGCGTGGCGTCGGGGACCTCCGGCCAGAAGGCATCGGCCGGGCTCCGCAACGCTCCCTGGGGCAGATAGTTGGCCGTCAGGTCGAGTGGGTCCGCGCCCAACCAGATCTCGGTGGCGGCTCGGACGGCGCCGCCGGGGGCGCCGTCGATCCCGCGCACGCCCAGTTCGCCACTGGCGATGGAAATCGCTCCCGCGTCGTCGAACATGTGCCAGGCGGTGACGAGCGGTCGGAGGGAGGGGGAGCCAACGATGATGCGCCCAGGTACTCCCAGCCGCGATGCGGGCGGCGTGGCTACCTCGTAGACCTCGACTTCGCCCACGGACAGATCGTCCAGGCGGTCGAGACCCGGCTGAGCCGCCAGCGCGAGCCGTGGCCGCGGCCGTCGCTCTTGCCACTCCAGCCATGGTTCGCCGGTGGGCACGATGAAGCCGGCATGCGTGCTCTCCCAATGCGGATCGAGCATGACGTTGCGAAAGCGCCCGTAGGCCAAGAGTCGGTCGACGGGATACCGGTTGGGCCCATAGAGCCCCTGATTGAGGGTGGCGGTCCAGGGGCCGTTGAGGGTGGAGGCCGCCGAGCCCCAGATGGATCGCTTGGGCGGCTGGTGGACGGTGGGGGGATTTCCCTGGGTTGAGAACCGGCCGGTGCGGCTTTGATAGCTGCTCGGCCAGAACATCGGCAGATGCACCATGCGGTCGTTGTGCGGCATCGCGCGCAGGTTGTCGATCACGGCGACGGTGTCGTCGTCAATCGTGTAGGGCGGCAGATGCCCCGCAAGGTTGCCGATCCAGAAGGGGAGGGTGCTTACGGCCACGACTACACCCACGAGCACGCCGCCCACGGCGCGCCACGCACTCGGCGGGCGGGCCACGAGGTGGGCGACGCTTTGCCCCACCAGAAAGGCCAGCAGCAGGCCCGCCCCGACGGTGAGATAGCGGATATTCCTGAAGATCGCACCCACGACCGTGCCGTCGATCACATCTTGGATGACGGAGAATGGCTCGTTGAATCCCTTTCCGATCAGCACCAGGGCAAGAAACCCGAGCACAGCCAGCAGGGCACGCTGCCGGGCTTGCCCGTGCAGCAGGACCGGCGCCACCAGTGCGAGGCCGGTCATCAGTCCGCGGGCAACGAGCCGGATGCCGCTGCCGGCCGCAAGTGGACCTTCCGGATTCTGCGAGTAGTTATAGGGCGTGCCGGTTAGGGTCAGCGCCTCGGCCAAGGTCGGCGCCGCGCCCTTGATCCATTGAGCCGCGGCCTCCAGACTCCAAGCCGACATGACCTCGTTTGCCGAGGGCACGACGATGAGCTGCCAGGTAATAAAGGCGATGGCCGGGTGCAGCAGGATGACGCTGAGCCCCATGGCGGCGACCAGCCCGAGTCGCCGCAGCCGGAGGCCTCGCGTGCCCGGAGCGGTAAAGGCCCGAAAGAGCGCATAGATGCCAATCACGGCGGTGGTGATGAACGTCATGTGTATTGAGCTGGCCGCCAACCCGATCCACAGGCTGCCGCGCACGAATCCACGAACTCCCGGGGCGCGGTCGAAGGTCTCATGCGCGACCTGCAGCGCCTTGGGCAACAGCGCCACGCTGATGAGCATGGCGGCATAGCCGGTGACGAACGCATCGAGGAAGAATGGCGTGGTCATGTAGACGACCGCCGCCGTGAATGCGGCGGGCCTGCCAAACCCGAAGCATTTGCCGGCCTGGTACATGAAGACGCCGGCCAAGGCGAGAAAGATGATGGAGGCGCGCGAGGTCAACCAGCCATCCACGCCGGGAATGAGCGCCAAGGCTCCCAGGGTGAGCTGGAAATACTGGCTCATCGCCCGCTCTTCCTCGGACTGCCCGAAATAGTTCGTCTGCCAGGCCGAAAGCCGGTCAACAGCGAAGTCGGTGTTCTGCCAGGCGGCGAACGGGGTGGTCCAGTCGTCGCGCAGCCCCAGGTAGCCGGCATCGAAGATCAGGCCCCGGTGCCAGATCACCACCAGCACGAGAATGGCCAGATAGGCCGACGCGTCCGGGTGGCGCGCGAACAGCTCCCTGGCCCACGTGACGACACGGTGGAGCGCTTCCATCGCGGTCGAACGCCCGTGGCGCGCCACGGCCGGCGATGCCTGTTGGCTCATGTGGAAGGCGCGCTCACTTCACGGCCGTCACGTGGCCAGCCGCGGGGCGGCGTCAGCCACTCGCCGGCGGCCGCGGCGCACCACCAGGCCAGACGCGCGGGCCCGGTTTGCACGCTTGCCGACTCCTACGTCGCAACCGCACGGTCCCGCCGCAGCACCCAGCCGGCCCAGCCGAGCAACGCGAGCGCCCCGGTGCCTAGGAAGGCGTCGAGCGTCCACACCACGGCTGTCAGGGATTCGTGACGCAGCCACAGCGTCACGGTGCACGCGATGCACAGCGGGACAAGCACAACCCATACGCGAAGCGTACCGGCCCCGATGTGGAAGTAGGTGAGCATGGTCAAGAGCGCAAGAAGTGATCCGGCAAGGGTATAGCCCCAGACGAGCTGCGGGACCGGCACGTAGCGGTCCGCGAAGATGATCTGGAAGACGAATTCGGGCAGAGCGACGATGATCAGGGCGGCACCGCCGCTGATGAGGACCGTGAATGCCGCCGTCACCGCGAAGGTGCGGGTCAATGGCTCGCCGGCGGCTACGTGCCGAATGATGTGCGGGAGCACGACTTGCGCCGCGGGCGCGGACGCGAACAGGACGATGCGTCCAACGAGCGCGGAGGCGGCGTAGAGCGATGCGTTGGCATCGTCGAAGAAGTGGCGCACCACCAGGACATCGACGTTCATCAGGATCGCCAGCGACAAGCTCAATAGCCCAACCCGCACGTGGGCGGACATTCCAGTCGCATCCGGCGGAGTTTCAGCCGGCGCTTCCGTCGTCGCCCGCGCGATGTACGGCGCGGCGAGCACCACGACGAGGACGCCGAGAAGACCGGAAAGCGCCGAGGCGGCCATGCCGCCCGCCACGCCAAATCCAAGCGCCACCAGGCCAACCCCGATCGAGGCGCGCAACACGCCGTCCACCAGATTCGAGGCCCCTAGCAGAAGGAATGCACGTAGACCGGTCAGCAGCGCCTTGGTGAACGGCACGACAAAGCCGATGGCAACCGCGCCGCCCAACCAGATGATCGCGGGACGGTTGTCGGTCCCAAGCAAGAGCTCGATGGCGCCGCTCGTTGCCACGACGACGATCCACGCGACCAGGCCAATCAGCGCGCTCCGGATGAGCGACCGCCGTAAGACCTCGAGAGCGGCGGCGCGCCCGCGCCCCACGACGGCAAGGCTTGTGATGCGCGTGCCGATCGGCAGCAGCAACTGCGACGGCACGGCGAGCACGGCAAACACCGCCAGCACGGCAAACAAGTCGGCGTAATCGCCCGGCGCCAGCAGGCGCGCCATGGCCCACTGAAACCCAAAGGAGGTCAGGCTGGCGAGCAGGTTGAGGCCGCCAAGCACCACGGTGTCGCGGGCAACGACGCGCGGCCCCGAGGATCCAGTCCCAGCGGCGCTGGACGCCGCGGCCGGCCCGTTCGAGGCGCTTCGTCCGTCGGCGGCGCCGGGAGCTGTTGCGGCTTGGCTCGCCTCAGACTGCGATTGACTCAGCGGACTGCCACGCGCGCGTATTCGGAGCGATCGCCTTTCGGGACGAGCACCTAGTTTGTCGCGATCTTCGGAGGCCTGGAGTGCGGCGCGCGGGCGGCCGCGCGAGAGTCGGACGACGCCACCAACCAAGGGTCCACGCCGAGCGCATCGTCATCAGCCGAGTCTCCCATGAGTAGCTGAAGCTCGCGCTCGGCGATCACCGACCAATCGAGCTCGCTCACGCGGGCCGCGCCCCGCTCGGCAAGCTCGCGACGGCGGGATTCGTTGTCCAGAAGAGAAAGGATTGCGCCGGCGAGAGCCGGGATGTCGCCTTCGGTTACCGCGTGATAGGCGTCACCCCAGACCTCAAGGAGTTCAGGCAGATCGTAGGCGACAACCGGCGTGCCAAGGGCCATGGCCTCGCCCATCGCAATTGACCAACTCTCCTCATGCGACGGCAACGTGAACAGACGGCAAGCACCGACACACCGGTTCTTTTCGTCAGAACCGATCGCGCCGAGCAAGTCAACGTTGTCCGAAAGACCAAGTCGTCGCACGCGCTCCTGCACGAGGTCCTGGTCGGGTCCGTCGCCGATGATCGCGAGCTTGGCGTCCGGCTTCTGCGCGGCGACACGCGCCCACGCATCGACAAGGTCAAAGACACCCTTGGCGGCGGCCAAGCGGCCAACCGACACCGCGTCGTATTTCGGTGTTTGCGGGCTCGGGGCAACGCCGCGGAGGTCCCGCAGATTCACGCCGCAGGCAACCGCGGTGACCCGGCCCATGGGAAATCTGCTGCGACGGAGCTGGCGCGCGGTGGCGCGGGCCACGGCGATGGTGCGGTCCGCGAACAGCGCCGCGAGGAGCAGGGAGACGCGTTGGGCGAACAGGAAGGCAAGCGCGTTGTACCAGGGCGGCCCTCGGCGGCGCCAAAACCGCCAGCCCGGCATCATCGGCACCGAGACGGCCAGGCGCGCGCGCCGCCAGCGCCAGAGCTTGAGCATGACGCCGGGCAGGACATCGTAGGGCTGATCATGCGATGTCACGATGAGATCGGGGCGGAGGCGCCACAGCGATAGCGGAAGAAAGAGGCATACGGTTATCGAGTGCAACGCCAGCCACCAACGGCTGTGGCCGCCGCGCCAGCGGCTGGTGTGCAGTGTCGGTTCGAGACCCCATTGCCGGCACGAAGCACCGGCCTGGATGCTACCCATCAGGTGAATGTCATGGCCGGCCCGCTGCCACTGCTTGGCGATCTCAATGATCCTGACGCACCCGCCGTCGACTTGCTCGCGCACCAAACCGTTCATGATCAGCAGGATTTGCAACGGCGTGGGCACCACGGCAGCAAGCGCAGGATGCTACCACCGACGCCGTTCCGTTGCCAGAATCCGCCGAGGCAAAGCCAGGGCAATTTCCGCGATTGGCGGAGAGACAAGCGCGATGAATCTACACTAGAGTTGACGACTATTAGACGCAGGTGTTCCCGGAAGTGTGGAGTATTGTTTGCTCCTGCCTCCATCGTTTTTCTCGAGCATAAACTGTCGCCACTGAGTCACTCATGAGTTGCAGATAACTCTCGAATACCAGTGGGTAGCATCAGTGTAGCCGGTGCAGTCGAGCTTGAGCATGTGCCTGGGGTTAACTTCTACTCTCATACTAACGACCTAGACTACAAGCTAGTGCCAGTCCGCCCAAATTGGATGCAAGAAGCGCCTGGGGCATTTCGATCGGACCATCGCTGATTGGTGTGGCGCAGGGCGAGCTGAGCAACTTGGGTTGGCGGAGTCCTATGGCAAGCGCGGCCACTGTCAAAGGAATGCGACCGGCCCAAGCAGCGGACCCATCGCCGTTGCTACCGCAGCACCAGCTCCGACGGTCACCGCGGCTATCCGGCCGAAGGGTGCGCCCTTGAGCGACGACCAGGCCACCCGGCCCGCCGCGGCGCCCGCCAGAAGGGCCACGGTCAGCCCAATCGCCAGGTGAAACGGGGCTTCGCTCGCTTGTGCTCGCCAACGGGTGAGCGCGCCCGCGGATCCGGTCGCCAAAAACGCGAGATCGATATCGACCGGTGAATCGCCCAGGCGGTCGGTGAGTTGCCCGTCCGGGTAGACATTGCCGAGCGTCGCCCCGACGAATATCGGCGCCGCGCTGCCATCGGACGCCCCGATGCGCAGCCACAGGGTGCCAGGTGACAGATCAATTGGGGCAAACGGGATGCGCGTCGCCTGCAGGTCAGCGCCCGCCGGCGCCTCGAACACCGCCGAACGGATGGGCGGACCATCCGGCGACCGGAGCAGGTGCGCCTCGGCCGCAGCCGGATGCGTGCCCTTGCTGCGCGTCCAGACGACCATGGAGTCCAACGAGCCACGTGGCATCTCGATTGTTTGCGTGACCGATCCCACGACGGGGCCGAACGGGAAGTGCGGCTGCCTCGGTTCGGCGGGCGTGGCGAGCGGCAGGCGCTCCAGTCCGACCACCGCTGCGAGGATGAGCGCCACGACCGTGCCAGCGAGCCAGGCCGCGGTTTTCACAGGCGCCCTCGAGATCGACGTGGCCGCCGCGGCCAAAGCGTCCACCCGGCCCACGCGATGAGCCCGGCCCAAGTGACGGCGTGACCCGCCACGAGGGCGCGCTGCACGCCGTATTCCACGACCAACGGGCCATGGGCGCCCGGCGCCAGCCGCACGCTGAGCGTCCCCTGCGCGGAGCGTTCCAGTGAGGTTGCGTGGTCCGGCAGATGAGCGGCCCAAAGCGGATTCCAGAATTCTTGGACGACGATTTCGCGCGGCGCCGGTGGGCCAGGCGGCACATCAATAACGAGCCGGTGCATGCCGTCACGCCGCCACGAAAGCTCGACCGGCCGCTCCGAGTCCATCTCGTACACCCAAGGATACGGGGGATCGACCGTCCGGAAAACCTGGTAGTAGCCTTCCGAGAATTCGAACTCCAGCCCGTCGGTCTGACGCAACTGCTCGGCGACCGCGCGACCGCCGGGCGTTCCGATGGGAACCATCACTCGGGCAACGCCGTGCGACCGGAGGGCGGCAACAAGCTCCGGAGATTCGCTGCGCACGAGGTCTCGCAGTCTTGCGCGCACGGGGATGGTATGCGACACGAACGGCGTCGTGATCGCAGATTCTTCGATATGGTGAATGACCACAGATTGCGCCCCCCACTCGGGGTAGCGGCTCTCATAAGGGATGGCCAAGAATGTGCGCGACGTTCCGGCGGCGTTGCGCCGGTCAAGCTCGGCCGGCGCGGTGCGAAACGAGGACGGAAAGCGTACCGGCACGTTTTGTGCCGACTCGTCTAACAGGGTCCAATTGAGCGCCGGCAGCACATAGACCACAAGCCCGACGCCAATCGCGACGGTCTGAATGATGCCAATGCTCGGGAAGCGGCGAGGCGCGTCGCGCGCAAACACGACGGGGGCGAGCGCAATTCCCGGGAGAAAGGCGAGCGCCAACGAGCCCGAGAGCTTGCCCGGTTCGGTGATGACCCAACCGAACGGGGCGGCGTCCACTAGCTGCAAATATGTTGGGCGGGTGGCGTCGTCGAAGGTGGCGATCTGAAGCAGGGCCGAGGCACCGCCGAAAACGACCGCATAACCCAGCACCTGCCGGTGATCGGGCACGCGAAAAAGCGCCAGCACTAGCAATGCCGCGGGAATCAAGCCTGCCAGGCGCCAGCCGGGCAGCGCGCCCGGAACCGGTGGCTTCAATATCGGCGCCCCGGATCTCTCGCCAGTGAGGGTGAGGGTGTTGCCGACCGATTTGAGGGGATAAGCCACCAGCAGGCGCTCGGAGGTCTCGAGATACGCAGGCCCGGTCGGCGCTCCGGCGACCGTGGCGGTGAAGAAAGGCGCGAGGAAGAATGCAGCAAAGAGCGCGTAGCCGCTCAGGAACACTGCGGCTGTGACCATGATCTGGCGCCGACGGCGAGGCGCTGTGACCAAGGCAAAGACCAGCCAGCCAATCCCCGCGAGGCCGCCAACCACCATGTAGTGCGGCGAGACCGAAATGGTGAACGCGAGAATCGCCGCCGCCGCCAACGCTCGCTGCACCCTGGTGCGCGGCCGTTGCGCTTGCGTCGCCGATACGAGCAAGCCGAGGAATAGCGGGAGCATCAGCGCACTCACCCAGACATGCAATTGCTCCGAACGCGCCAGGATCCAAGGGTTGAGAATCCAAAAGAGGCCTGCGAGAAAGAGTCCCGCACGGAGCGCGACCGGATGCGCGGTGCGCGTTTTCGGTCCAACGAGCAATCGCGCGCCAAAGTAGCCGGCCAGGAACCCCAGCAGGTGCCAGCTCATCCAGTGGAACTTGCCCGCCACCTCGGTCGAGAGTCCAAATGTCCAAACGATGATTCCCCAGGGAGCGTCCGCATACGTGCGCGAGCTGGTGATGAGGGTGCTGCCAGTCGATGTGTCCCAGGCGGTGACGAACTTTCGGAGCCAGAGTTCCGCGGCAAACGGATACTCCCGGTCGCCAACAATGAGCTCACCTGGCGTCGCCACGACGCGCCAGGCCACCGCGAAAGCAATCAGCAGCCCAAGCGCGATCCAGACCGCATCGTGGGCCAAGACGCGCTGCGCACGTGCGGTAAAGGACGCTGCCCCAGACGCCCTGACGTGCAGTCGGAGGGGCATTCCGGTCAAGCGCTCCGTCCGTTCAGGCAGGATGGCGCGCATCGGTGCGTTCGCGTTGGGTCTCCGACAGCCGGAGACCTAGCCACCGCACACGGAGGCCTAGCCTCCGGCGATCGCCGGTGCAGCTTCGGGTGCCGAAGGCTCAAGCAGGCTTGCGTCGATCGGCGCGGTTGACCCGCCGGCGGTGAAGAGCCTGGCGGGAAGCTCGGCGACACCCGTGTCGACCGGTGCGGCGCCGGTCTCGCCGGCGTCAAGCTGTCCCTTCCGAAAGTCGAGCATGTGGCCGACGATGTAGCGCGACCCGCGCACCACGTAGTAACGGAAGTGGTCGCGGCTCTTGCCCGCGTGCAGCAGCTTGCGGGTCACGTAGCGCGGCGTGAGAAAGCTGGTGTAGAGCGACTGCACCAAGCCCATGATCTCCGGCGTGGGAATTGGCGACCGCAGCACGGGCTCTCGCATGTCGTAGCGTTCCCAGTGCTCCGGGCCGTCGAACCGGAGCCAGTCGTGCTCGCGCGCCTGCGCGTAGAGCTGAGTGCCCGGGTAGGGAATGACGATGGTGCCCTGCAGGGTATTGATCCAGCCGCGGTCGAAGGTCTCGCGCGTGAAGTCGATGGTCCGCTTGGCCTCCTCGAACGTCTCCCACGGGTAGCCGACCATGCAGGTCACATGCGGCTCGAGGCCCGCCTCGCTGGCCCACTTCACCGACTCCCACTGCTGGCGAACCGTGGTGCCCTTGTTGAGCAGATCAAGGGTGCGCTGATTGGCCGACTCGATGCCGTAGAGAATGAAGCGGAAGTTGCTGTCGCCCAGCATTTCGTATTCGGCCTGGGACAGGGCATCGGCCCGCATGTTGCAGCCCATCATCAGGACCTTGTGCAAACCGCGCTCGCGGAATCCGGTGCAAAAGTCGGTGAGCCAGCGTCCCGCAGGGAACGTGCCCGTGTCGTCGAACACTTCCTCGACGCCGAGATCGACGAGCTGCTCCAATTCGTCCAGATAGTCGTCAACGGGCCTGACGGACCACGTCGGCAGCATGCTGGTCCAGGAGCAGAACGTGCACCCGCCGCCACCGCGCCGCGGCCCCCCGGGCACTCGCCGCCGCCACCAGCAGTCGGCGCTGGTTGCGCCGGTTGCCCAGCCGTAGGTGCCCTTCTTCAGGAAGTTGCCGTTGCGATAGGCGTAGAGCTCCCACTTGGCCAGCTGGCGGTCGATGTGCGGACGGACGGCTTCCCGGACCGGCGGATCCGGCTCTTCGCCGGAGTTGACGATCTCAGTCTCGTCATGACGCCAGAACACGCCGCCTCCAAGGTCGTCGCGACCCTCCAGGAAGTCGGCAAGATTCAAAATGGCGAAGTCGAACTGGCCGCCCCGGATCACATAGTCGACGGGGCAAAAGAGAAACGGCTCTTCGGGAAACGCGGTGACGTGGTCGCCCACCAGCGCAATGGTCATCTCGGGAAACCGCGCCTTGAGGTCGGCGATGGCGTGGTAGAGCGGTGGCGCGCTGGGCGTCTTGGTTTCGATCATCATCAGGTCGGGACGCGCCAGCTCCACCTCTCGACAGTAGGCTTCCCAGTCCCAGCCTTCGGCGATCCCATCCAGCCAGACGGCCTCGTGGCCATGCCGTTGCAGCAGCGTGGCCGCCAGCGCGGGCAACACCGGAAAAATAACGGTGGCGTTGTCGCCGACGAAGCGGTTCAGCGCACCCACGAGCCCATGGCCCTCGCTGCGGCCCGTCGAAAAGACCTGGTATTGCCGATTCTGACTGAGGAGCGGGATGCCCTTGGCGCTTTCGAACGGCGGAAAGCTGATGGCAACTCTCACGCGGGTTTATCGTTCCAAGGGTGGTGAAGCGGCAGCATCAATGGACTGGCGACAAGCTTGTTCCGCCGCGCAACACGTCGGCTTTATGATTCTAGAACACCATGGGTGATTCCAAACCCCCGCCCCAAGCGCCCGCCGCAGATCGTCACGGACTCCAGGCGCCGCCTGCGTCAGCGTTCGTGGACGTGTCCATCATCATCGTCGCGGCGCGCCGGACCGCCTATCTCGACGAGGCGCTGGCGGCCATCACGCGCCTGAAACGTCCGCCTCGGGAGACGATCGTCGTTCTTGACGAGGGGCCGCCAGGCGATCTGGGTTCAACCCAGTGCATCGTGAGTGGCCCAACCGGTCCGGCGCAAAAGCGCGACATGGGGGCGGCGGCCGCCGGCGGAGCCTGGCTGGCGTTCCTCGACGACGACGCGTATCCCGCCCCCGGCTGGCTCGAAGCGTCCGCGCCCCACTTCGAGAATCCAGCTGTGTCGGCGGTCGGGGGTCCGGGCGTCACCCCGCCGAACGACGAATTCCGCGCGAAGGTATCCGGTTGGACCTACGCGTCATGGATCGTGTCCGGTCCCACCCGTTTCCGCTATGTGCCGGGTCGGCGCCGCGCCGTAGACGACTTTCCCTCGATGAATCTGATGGTGCGACGTTCGGTGTTCGAGGCCGTTGGCGGGTTCGATAGCGCCTTCTATCCGGGGGAGGACACCAAGCTGTGCCTGGAGATCGTTTGCCGCGGCGGCGGCATCGTGTATGAGCCCGGCGCGCTGGTCTATCACCATCGGCGGCCGGTGATGCGCGGTCACCTGCGGCAGATCGCGCACTACGGGCGGCATCGCGGCTATTTCGCCCGCGTGTTTCCGGAGACATCGCGCCGACTCCAATACTTCATCCCCAGCCTGTGGTTGCTGTGGCTGGTCATCGCCGCGCTGGCGTCCATTTGGGTTGAGCCGATTCGGTGGCTGCTGCTTGGCAGCCTCGCCATATACACCGCAGCGGTGGTGGGAAGCGCGATACACGCGACGCGCGACTCGGGCAGCGCGGGGATCGGAGCGGCCGTTGCCCCGGCGATTGTCGCCAGCCACCTCTGCTATGGCTGGCACTTCTTGGGTGGTCTGGTACGTCCGCGTCCGCCGTCGTCCTAGCCGATTCTCCATCTGATGGGATAGGGCGAACGATGCGGCGCATCGCAGCAGTCGCGCCCCACGGAGCCCTCGGCCCGCCGTCGCCGCGGGGGACCTCAGGTCACGCGTCCACGCTGGCCCGAGTTTCGGTGAGCACCAGATCGACGACGCGGCGCAGGGCCTCTTCGCGCGTGTCCCCTTCCAGCCGCCGGAGGCGATACAGATCGAGCTGCCGGTCGGCGCCGGTTCCCTCGCGGATGATGGTGCACGCGTGGCGCAGCTCGGCCTCGCAGCCAAGCGCACGGGCGTCCTCAGCCAGGTCCTCCACGAGCTCGTCCGTCAAGTCGCCGATGTCCTTCCGCCCGCCGCCCCGCTCGTCGCCAAAGAATGCAACCACGCCGTAGCGCTGGGCCAGCCAGCGGTTCTCGGCAATGATCTCGGTCGGCGGCTCCGGCGGCAGCGCGCCCTCCCGGTGCCGGCGGAGCAACCGCCGGACAAGCGACGCGTAGATGGCCACGAGGCACATTGCGTCGTCGATGCGCGTGCAGACATCGCAGATGCGCATCTCGATGGTGGGATGGGCGTGGGAGGGGCGAATGTCCCACCACAGCTCGCTGCCGTCGGTGATGAAGTCCATGCGCTGATAGTCGGCCACCAGGCGGTCATAGTCGGCGCGCGACCACAGGGGACCGGGCAGGCTGGTGCGCGGCAGGTTGCCCACAAGGTTGAGGCGGTAGGACTTGAAGCCGGTGTCGTGGCCTCCGTTAAACGGCGAGTTGGTGGAAAGCGCGTGCAGCAGCGGCAGGTAGCGCCGCATGGCGGTCATCACGCGCACTCGCTCATCCGGGTCGCCAAATCCCGCGTGGACGTGCATGCCGCCGATCAGGAATCGCCGAACGCTCTCCTGATACGTGGTCGTGAATCGTTCGTAACGCTCGCGCGGGGTGGTGGCCTGCGCCCGCCATTCCGCGAACGGATGGGTAGAGGCGGCCATCAGCGCCGCCCCAAAGGTCTCCGCCGCCTGGATCACAACCCGGCGAGTCTCCTGCAATGCGGCGCGAACCTCGGCCACCGACGCGCACACCCGCGAGATTGCCTCGATCTGGGTGCGCAGCAGCTCCCGAGAAATCTTGTGCGGCCCGCGGTTTTCCTCGGACGCTTCGAAAATGCGAACGTCGGGGTCCACCAGCAAATCGCGCGACGCGGGATCGACGAGAAAAAACTCCTCTTCGACCCCGAGCGTGATTGCCAGGTCGTCATGGGCGTCGCCGCCGGTCCCGGAGGGCATTGCTAGGCCGAACCCTTTGTCGCCGTCATGGCCGAGGGCTCGACGACATACCCCCTGTCCGCGGGTGCCATGAGCAAGCGACGCCGTCGCCGGCGACGGCGTCGCGGACCCGGACCGCCCACCGGACTATTCAGGGTCGAACCGGCGCAGGCGGCCCGCCACCATCAGCGTCTCGACGAACATCGTGGCGGCGGTGGTCGGTCGGATCGTGCTGGGATAGCGGTCTCGAACGATCACGGGCGCCTCGACGATGGTGCGGAACCCAAGGCGAATCGCCAGCGCCAACGCCTCGATGTCAAAGGCAAAGCCGGACGTGCGCACGTGAGGAAACACCTGCTCGACGACCGGCGCCGCATAGATCTTCAGCCCGACCTGCGTGTCGCGCACGGCGAGACCGAAGAGCAAGCGCGTGAGCTGCCGGTATCCCCAGCTATAGACGCGGCGCGCCAGCGGATATTCGACTACGGACTGGGCGTGCAGCTTTGATCCGACCACGATGTCCGCCCCCGACTCGACGTGGAGCCGATAGGCCTCCACGAGGCACTGCGGGGGAATGTCGCCGCCGCCGTCGAGAAAGGCCCGCGAGCGCCCGGCAACCGCCAGCAGCCCGCGGCGCACGGCCTCACCCTTGCCCGCATTCCGCTCATGCACGGCGACGCGCAGCCGTTCGTGCTCAATTCGCGCGAGCGCTTCCGATGTGCCGTCCTCATCGCCGTCCACAACGACCAGCAACTCATAGCCGCAGCCAAGGCCGTCCAACGCCCGCAGAACCTCACCGACCTGGTGGCCGATGACGTCGGACTGCCGGTAGGTCGGGATCACGACCGACAGGTCGGGAAGCTCGTGAGTCGGCGTGTCGCCTGGCTCGGATGGATTGAGGGATGCCTCGGCCGTCATCGCCACTCCTGGCCCGACCGGGGCTGCCAATGCAGCGCTGGAGGTTTCTCAAGCATCTCGCCTACCCCGAGCGGTGAATCGGGCCATGATCCGTCGGATGATACGCAACGGCCTCCATCACGGCGTTCGAGCCATTGCGCGACGAGGGGAACCCAGTGCGGGGTCATGAACGTCGATCTCCCGCCTCGTTACCGGCCCCAGACGCTACGGCCCCGACTGGCCGTTGGGCGCCCGAAATCGCCATAGGACGCTGCCGGCGTTGTGCATGACGAGTCGGTCGTCGTCGATGACGTCGGCCGGCGCGGCTTCGATCTCGCGCGCCACCTGATCGGGGTCCTCGTAGCCGACGTCGAGGGCGCGGCATTCGTCGGGGGACATACCGGTGGCCAGGTGGACGTCGATACGCGGCGTTTCACGCCCGTCGATCATGGGCGCGTCACCTTTGATCAAGACGCCCAGGGTGAGCGCCAAGGGACTGACGCCATGCGGCTGCCAGGCCTCGGGATGGGCCAGCAGGAATGGCCACCCGTGGAGTCCCACCTGGCGGATCGCGCGGCCGTGCGTCGCGGAAATCTCGCGAACGCCGGGGGCGTACAGGATGAGTTCGCCGCCGTCGGCCACCGTGTCGTCGCCCCGAAAGACGCCCTTGGCGCCGGTCCAAAGCTCGGGATACATCCACGTGCCGTCGGGCAGGCGCGGCGTGGCCGCCACCGTGCGCGAGACGCGGCGGGTGGTGTAGCGGATGTTGACCTCGGCGCTGAGCGCCGCCGCCGCGCGCGTGACCTCGCGCCATCCGTCCGGCTGCACGAACACGCCGCGCGTAGATCCCGTGGCGTCGTCGACCACCAGGGCGATGGTGGTGAGGGGAACCGGCACCTTGCTGGTCATGTCGTCGATCAGCTCGCGCACCGGGTTGTCGAGCACGCCTTGAATGGCCCGCGCGCCACGCAGGCTGCCGATGGTGTGGAGCAGGTTGATCATCTCGGGTCCCGAGACGCCGGGAAAGATCTGCTTGGCGCCTCCGGCGAAGCCCGCGCCCTCGTGCGGCTGCACGCGCGTGATCAGAATCACGCGGTCGCAGTCGAGCAGCCGGCGGTTGATCCGCACCGGCATGTCGCTGTCGAATCCCAGCCCGGGCGCGAGATCCCCGTAGTCGCCGAAACGGGCCTGCTGTTCGGCCAGCGACACGGAGCCGATTTCGACCAGGGCGTCCGCCCGCGCCCACTCGTGGTCGAGGATGGGGACCCCGGGATAGGCCTCGGCACCGAATACCCACTGCCGCTTGGCGGCTTCGGGCATTGAGGCGTGGGTGCCCTGCGCAATCATGACGTCCACTGCGGCGGTACGCCCCTGGAGCGCCTGCCACACGGCCCGAAAGGTTTGGCTGACGGGGATCTTGCGGGTGTCGTCGGGCGCCAGCACCAGCACGCGGGACGCATCGAGCGGGAGCTCGGACAGCGCATCGGCGATCACGGCCGCGGCGTCTGGGGTCGTGACGGCGGGCGACGCCTCGGCCTGGAGCACCTGGGATCGGACGTTCATGCGACGCGGGAGGCCAGCGCCTCGGCCTGAGCCACCATGTCGCCCAATATTGTCACCCCTCCCGACCAGAAGCTCGGGTCATTCAGATCGATGCCCATCGGACGGACCAATGCCTCAGGCGAAACCGAGCCGCCGCGGCTCAGCATCTCGGTGTATGCCGGCGCGAAGGCGTCCCCGCGCTCGTCGTAGACCTGGAGCAGCGCCAGGACGAGCAGTTCGCCGAATGCGTAGGCATAGACGTAGAACGGCGAGTGCACGAAGTGCGGGATGTAGCTCCACCAGGTGCGGTAGTCGTCGGTGAGGGTGACCGCGTCGCCGTGCATCGGCTCGTTGGCGTCAATCCACAGCTCGCTCAGGCGCTCCGCGGGCAGCTCCCCCTCGTCGCGGCGGGCCGCGTGGGCGGACTCCTCGAAACGGTGCATGACAATCTGCCGGAACACGGTGGCGAAGCTGTCTTCGATTTTGCTCGCCAGCAACGACAGGCGCGCCTGGTCGGACGGCTGGGCCTCCAGCAGACGGCGAAAGACCAGCATCTCCCCGAACACCGAGGCGGTTTCGGCGGTGGTCAAGGGCGTGTGCGCCTGCAGGTAGCCCACGTCGCGCGACAGAAACTGGTGCGCGGCATGGCCCAGTTCGTGGGCGACCGTCATGACGTCGCGGATGCGATCGGTGTAGTTGCAGAGCACGTAGGGATGGGTCTGCGTGGTCGACCCGGCGCTGAACGCTCCGCCGCGTTTGCCGAGGCGCAACTCCGCATCGATCCAGCGCTCCTCGAACGCCCGCGAGGCGATGCCGCCGAGCGTTTCCGAAAAGGCGGCGTAGCTATCAACCACGATCTCGCGGCAGCGGTCCCACGCGTAGACGGTGTCGTCGGCCCTGATGGGTGCATAGCGGTCGTAGTCGAAGAGCTCGTCCAGTCCGAGCAGGCGCCGCTTGAGGCGGTAATACCGCTGCACGATGCCGAACCCGGCCTCGCAGGCGGCCACCAGCGCCTCGACGGCCGCCGGCTCGATCTCGTTGGCCAGGTTGCGGGCGGCGATGGGCATCGGGTAGTGCCGCAGCCGGTCGTCGATGGCGTGATCCTGCAGGCGAACGTTGAAGACGTAGGTGAGCGGATGCTGCTGGGCCGCGAGCGCGGCGGTGAGGCCGGCCGCGGCACTGCGGCGGGTGTCGCGGTTGGGGTTGTATAGCTGGGCCAGCGTTTCGGCTTCGGTCAGGGTGCGCCGCTCGCCGTCGATTTCCACCTCGCAGGTGATGCGGCTGGTGATTTCGTCGAACAGGCGCGACCACGAGCGCGACCCGGTGTTGGCCTTCTCATCCATGACCTGCTCTTCGCCTTCGGCCAGGCGATGCGGCTTGGTGCGGCGCTCGCGCTCAAGCAGATAGGCAAATCCGGCCAGCCGCGGATCGGCCATCAGCTCGGCGGCGCGGTCGTCATCGAGGTGCACCCACTCCAAGTCGAAGAAGATGAGATGGCGGCGAATCTCGGTGCTACGCGCCTGGGTGCTGTTGAGCAGTCGTCCGGCGGCCGGGTCGTCGCTGTGGGCCGCGTGCTGCAGATGCGCGAAGATCACCGGCGCGTCCATGAGCTCATAGATGTCTTCAAGCTCCTGGAGGGCCTCGCGAAGGCCGGAGGCGGACAGCTCCCCCAGTTTTCCCCGATAGCGGGTGGCGAAGTCCTGGGCGCGGGTGTCGGCGGTGTCGTGGTCGCGCTCGATGCGTGGATCGTCGAGTCCGGCATAGAGCGCGGACAGGTCCCAGACGACGCCGTCGGCAGAACTGGATGGCGCGACGGTCATCACAGGCCCTTCAACGGGTTGTGCGAATTGGCCATAGCTGCTGCCTCCACCGGGAGCTATCCAACCGGGGCGTCCGGGCTGAGCGCGGCCAGCAGCGCCTCGTGCTCCGCCACGACCCTGGCGACCGCCTCCGCGGACGCCACCTGCTCTCGCGCATCTTGGTGCCGCATCTTGATCTCGACCGCGTCTGCCCGCACGGTGCGGCGGCTGATCGTGCACCGAATGGGAATCCCCAGGAGGTCGGCGTCGTTGAACTTGACCCCCGCGCTCTCATCACGGTCGTCGACCAGCACCGAAAGGCCCGCAGCTTCGAGATCCTGGGCCAGGCGCTCGGCGGCCTGTGTCACCTCGTCGGCCTGGCCCAGCTGCACGACGTGCACGTCATGGGGGGCCACGCTGGCCGGCCAAATGATCCCGTCTTCGTCGTGGTGGAGCTCCACGATGGCCGCCGCGAGTCGCGTGATGCCAATGCCGTAGGACCCCATCACGATAGGTTGGGGCGACCCACCCTCGGATAGGAATGTGGCATTGAGCTTGCCGCTGTAGTAGGCGCCGAACTTGAACGTGTTGCCGATTTCGATGCCGGTGCGGAGTTCGAGGGCCGTGCCGCACCTGGGGCAAGGATCCCCGGCGGCGACATCGGCGATGTCTTCCACGAGATCAGCGTTGAAGTCGCGCGGGAAGTTCACGTTCACCAAGTGCGCGCCGGGCATATTGGCCCCGGCAACCAGGTTGGCCGCGCACTCCACCGAGCGATCCACGACGACCAGGACCTCGTCGAGGCCCACCGGCGAGGCGTAGCCCGGCACGAGGCCGGCGGCGGTCAATTCCTGATCGGCCGCGAGACGAATGTCGGGCGCGCCCAGCGCCCGTCGCAGCTTGGCTTCGTTGACGTCCAGATCGCCGCGAATGGCCACAAACGCGATCTGCTCGCCGGTCCAATAGAACACGGCCTTGAGCGTGCGCTGCGTCGGGATGCCGAGATAGCCCGCCACGGCCGCGATGGTCTCCTGGCCCGGGGTCTCGACCTTCTCCATGAGAAGCGGCTCGGCGTCGTCGGGCTCGGGCGGCCGCGTGGTCGCCACTTCCTGGTTGGCCCCGTAGTCGCCGGCGGGACACACCACGATCGTGTCCTCGCCGGCGGAGGTCAGCGCGTGAAACTCGTCCGCGTCCGAACCGCCCATCGCGCCGGCGTCCGACTCGACCACCAGCGGCTCGATTCCACAGCGGCGGAACGCGCGCACGTAGGCCGTGACGAACTGCCGATAGGTCGCGTCCAGGCTCTCCGGCGACGGGTCGAAGGTGTAGGCGTCCTTCATGGTGAACTCGCGGGTCCGCAGCAGGCCGCCGCGCGGGCGAGGTTCGTCGCGGAACTTCGTTTGAAAGTGATAGACGCTGACGGGGAGCTGGCGATAGGAGCCCACGAGTCGCGCGGCGAGGTCGAGGGCGATCTCCTCATGGGTGAGGGCCAGCACCATGTTGCGTTCGGCGCGATCCTTGAACCGCACGAGCTCGGGCCCGAGCGAGGCGAAGCGGCCGGTGCGTTCCCAAAGCGTGGACGGATGCACCACGGGCATGAGGAGCTCTTGGCAGCCGACGGCGTCCATTTCTTCGCGAACGACCTGCTCGATTCGTCGCAAGGTGCGCCAGCCCAACGGCAGATAGCTGAAAATCCCGGCGCCGAGCGGACGAATGAATGCGCCGCGCACCATGAGTCGGTGGGACGCGATGGTGGCGTCGGCAGGGTCTTCACGCAGGGTGCGACCGAAGAGCGAGGACAAGCGTTGCACGGACGGCCTCACGACGACCTCAAGCAGCCGCTCAGTGTATCGGCCAGCTCAGATCACGTAGTCCGGCGGGTCGCGCCGCTCGCCAAGCTGACGGATCGTTTGCCGTCGAACCGGCTCGCCGCGACGCTCCACGTAGCTGGCGCGAGGCCCGACGACCGTGGAGCCGGGGGGCACGTCTTCGGTGACGATGGCCAGCGCGCCAATGCGGCTGCCGGCGCCGATGGTGACCGGGCCGAGGATGCTGGCCCCGACGCCGATGGTCACGCCGTCCTCGACGATCGGGTGCCGCCGCTTGCCGCCGATGCCGTCGTCGCGCCACCAGCCGGTGGCGCCCAGGGTCACCTGGTGGTACAGCATGACGTCGTCGCCCACGCGCGCGGTCTCGCCAATCACCACGCCCGAGCCGTGGTCGATAAAGAAGCGGCGCCCGATTCGGGCGCCCGGATGGATTTCGATGCCGCCGGTGGCCAGTCGCGCGAACTGACTGACGGCGCGGGGCAGCACGGGCACGTCGCGCACATACAGCCAATGGGCGATCCGGTGGAAGAAAAGCGCGTGCACGCTGGGATAGAGCAACACCTCGAGCACGTTCCTGGCGGCTGGATCCTTGTCGAGCACGACGCGCATCCACTCTGGCCCGCGGCGCTTCTTGGCCGCGACTTCCGGCGTTTCAGCCGTGCTGTCATTTCCCGGGTCGATCTTCCAACCCTCCAATACGCCAAGAGCGCCCATCCCGAAGGACGGGCGCTCCCGTGATTCCACCTTCCTGCGCTGCGGCCTCGCGGCACGCAACCTCGGCGGGTGCCAAGGCACCCAAGCCCGCTACCGGGGGCCAACCGGCTCGGCCTACCCACGCCATTGCTTCGGCCGAGCGGCTCACGAGGGCAATTCGCCGTCCGACGCGCACCGGCCTCGCACCGCCGCCGGCTCGCTGTCCGCGTGAAGGACGGCTACTGGTCTCGCTCAGCGCCGCACACTTGCTTGTTCCCCGTACTTACGCCGCAAAGGCGCGAATGTCAACCGTGAGGCCGCGAATATCCGCGAATGGGCTGCGTAGAATGCTCGACATGGGCAGCTTGGCGCCGACGCAGCTATGACGGCCAACGATCCGAGCGGGCGAGGCTCAGCCCCCCGACCGACCTCCGGCGACGCGGAGCCGCCGAATGTCCCCGGAACGATTGAACGGCTTGCGGACATGGGGCCTAGCGCGTCCGAGGCGAAAGGGTCGACGGCTGCTTCACGAGACCCCGATCGGCCACTGACGCTGGCGGAGACCTGGAGCGACTTCTCGGGGTGGCTGCAGCGCACGCGTTGGCAGCGCCCCATTGCCGCCGTGGCGCTCCTCGTCGCGGGCGCCCTGGCGTGGGCCGTGATTTCGGCAGTCGTGCCCTGGCCGGAGGGAATCCCGGGAACCGTGCAGCGCGTGCTGGCCATGGACGTTGGCTGGGCGCCGCTGCCGATTCCGGACGATCCGCGGCTCGGCGCCGATCTGAGCCTTATGACCGCGGCCTGGGTGGGGGCGCCGTTGGTCTTGAGCGCGTTCTGGTTCGCGGCGGCGTATCACCTGGATCGCGAGAGTCGCCGGGCGTTCGGCGTGAGCCGCATTCCCGGCGTGCGGCATTCCACCGGCTACACGGCGATGGCCGTGCTGCTGGTGTTTCCGCTGATGGTGCTCGGCCTCGCCAGCGGCGCCTGGGGCGTGTTCATGCTCGGAACATGGGCCATCGCCTTCGGAGCCTGGGGACCCGCCGGATTCCTGGTGGCGCTGTTGGCACTCTTTGGGCTGGCGGTGCGACTGGCGAATGCGGCGCTCGACCGTCGGGCAGGGATGTCATAGCCGGGCGGAGACCCGGCCAACCGCGCTATCCCTCGATGGCCGGTCCGAGGACCAGGCGATCGCTTTCGGGATCTTCGACGAGCAAGAACTCTACCGTCGTATCGCGCGTCACCATAAGCCGAAGCCGGTCGCCAACGCGCTCACACCCCACGGCCTCTTCGGGTGTGACATCAACTCGACGACATGCATCGGCATATAGGTCACTGAGTGATACCCGACGTCGTGTGGCCAAAAGCTCTCTCCCCCCCTGCACGGTGCCTGGACGCGAAACTGGCGCCCATTCGAGATTCTGCCCCACCATACGCTGCGGCGGCGGCCCACTCACAACGTTGGGTCACGCATCGATGCGCATCGCCGGGCCAAGCTGTTACAGTATCGCGCGGCTCCGGGCGCGTGTAGAATGTCGGCAGCGTTCAGTCGACGTCAGACGTACGTGCCCACCGGGCGTGCGGGGCCGCTGGACGCGGGGGGGCGTTGGGATAGCATTCGCTTGCCCATGAATGGGGGCCTCCTTGAACAGCTTGCGTAGGTATCGGCTGTTCCTCACGTTGCTTGTTGGACCGGCGCTTGTCATCGCCATCATCGTGGTGCTGATCATCACCTTGTTCGGCGGCGGCGAGGCGGATACCACGGCCGAAACCACCACGCCAACCGTCACTACATCGCCTGGACCTGGCGACACGCAGCCCACGACAACCACCCCGCCAACGCTGCGGGTGCCACCCACCCAGACTCCGGTCATCGTGGACACGCCGACGCCGACGGTGCCGGCCGAGCCGACCGCGACGCCGACGCCCACCGCGACGCCGACGCCCGCCGGTCCCATCGAGCACACGGTCCAGGCCGATGAAACGCTGTCGGGCATTGCCGATGCGTATGGCGTGGCCTTGGGCGACATCGTGGCCTTCAACGACTTTGCCAACGCCGAAGTGATCATCTTCGTCGGACAGATCATTGAAATCCCGACCGATCCGAGCCAGCTCGCCGAGCGGCTCGGCGCGCGACCCGTGGCCGTGACGGGCGTTGTGATTCCAAGCGATGGCCTGAACGTTCGCGACCAGCCCAACACCGCCACCAGCACGGTGCAGTACGTGGCGCGCGCCGGATCGCAGCTCAACCTGACGGGCGTTTTCGAAGACATCGACGGCATCCGGTGGCATGAGGTCGAGGACGGCAACTGGGTGCAGAGCCAATACCTGGAGCTGGGCGCCACGGCGGCCCCCCTCCCGGACGCGCCTGCCACCGGCACAGGCACGGGCGCGGCGCTGACCGGGGTTGTGCTTCCCGACGACGGGCTTAACGTCCGCAACGAGCCCAACACCACCACCAGCGAGGTGCAGTACGTCGCGCTGGCCGGGGAGCAGCTCAACTTGACGGGAGAGGTTCAGGAGATCAACGGCATCCGGTGGCACGAGCTCGATGACGGGAACTGGGTGCAGGGCCAGTACCTCGAACTCGGGGGTACGGCTGCTCCGGCCCCGGCGACCACACCGGCGCCCGCAGAGACCGCCGCCCCGACGCCAACCGCCGCCGCTACGGCGGCTGCCACCGAACCACCGAGCGATGATGAACTCACGGCTGTGGTGGTGCCTGAAGGCGGACTGAACGTGCGCACGGAACCGCGTGTCCCCAACGTTCAGGCGGGCGAGGCCGACAATACGGCCTACGTCGCGCCCGCTAGATCGCGCCTGCAGATGACCGGCGAGAACACGGTCGTCGACGGCGTGACTTGGTGGGAACTCGACGACGGGAACTGGGTCCAAGGCCAGTATCTCCGCTTCGGCTAGCTACGCAGGCGCCGACGGTACTCCCGGCGTCGCGGTGACGTCGGGCTTCGCCTAGGGTCGAACGCTGGCGTGCCGACTCACCGGCCGCGCAGCCACCGATCCATGAATTCCAGGGGCGCCTCGGGCAGGAGCTCGTGGCCGCCGTCGAACTCGTCGCGGGCGAGGCGATCATTCGCGCCTGCCGCCGCGTAGATGTCCGCAAGATGGGCGTGGGCCTGCCGCGACGCCTCGATGGCGAAGCCGCGATCGGACCGCCCCGCCTGGATGAGCAGCGGCCGCGGGGCGATGCAGCCGTGGATGTCGGGCACGTCGGCCACGGCATAGATGCCGGGGAGAAACTGAGAGCCGCAGAAGTTGCCGGCGTCGAGGGCGTAGGAGCGGAACGTGGTGAGGTAGCCGCTCACCACCACGGCCACCGGGCGCTCGTCGAGCGCCGCCAGATACATCGCGCGGGTGCCGCCGAAGGAAAGACCGGCAACTCCGATGCGGCTGGCATCCACCTCGGGCCGGGCTTGGAGGACATCCAGGGCGCGCTGGTCGTCCCAAAGGGCCAGCGCCATGATGTTGCGCCCGAAGAGGGCCAGCTTGAGAAAGTTGATGTTGCAGCCGTCGCGACCGCCGTAGCGGCGGAATCCCTCGGCACGCTCGCCGAATCCCGGCGCGTCGGGAGCCAGCACCACGAAACCGCGCTGCGCGAAGCGCGTGGCATTGGCGTGGTAGATGCCCGGCGTGACGAGGTCGCCCTTGCCTGCGCCGTGGCCGTGCAGCGCGAGGACGGCCGGCGCCGGACGGTCGGCGTCGACACCCTCGGGCACGAGCAGAAGTGCCGGCACGTCAACATCCGCGGCGGAGCGGAAGACGAGCCGCGTCTGCACGTAGCCGCTGCCGAGCGTGCGCTCAAGCTCCACGGGATCGGGATCGACCGGGGTCGGCAGCGGTCCGAGTAGAGCCGCGATGGCTTCTCGCAGGCTTTCGCGCCATGTCGCAAAGTCAATGCCGGGTCGGAAGGCGTGGCTGGGCCGGTGCATGTCATCCAGGCGCATGACCTGGTCGTCAAACGCGAATTCCCACGCTCGCGGCGCCGACGCACTCATCGGCGGAGATGCGCACGAAGGTAGGCCAGCGCCTGCGGCGCCTGGCGACTGATGCATTCAAATCGCTTGCCGTTGTCTTCAATGCTCACGCGGCCGGAGTAGTTCACGGCCGTCAGCGCCCGAAGAAACTCGGGCAGGCCGGCATCCGTGGACTGGGGCGGGGAGCCGGGAAGGGGCGGGACCGGCACATGGACGTGGCGCAGTCGATCGCGTGCCTCGGCCAGATTGGTGAGAGGCTCCCGCTCCTTTTCCATGTGCCACCAGTCGGCCAGCGCCGCCACCCGGGAGATTCCGGATTGGCGGGCCACGACCGCCGCCTCGAGGACGGTGTTGATGTTGTCGCAGACCCCGCGCCAGAGCGGCTCGATGACGATGTCCAGGTCGTAGGGCGCCGCGGCGTCGGCGGCCAAGGACAGGAATTCGAGAATCTGGCCGGGCACCCGGTGCCGGTCGTAGTCGGACGGCGTGGTGCGGGCCGGTCCGCTGCCGAAGACCACCACGCGGGTTCCCAACTCGGCCATGCGTCCCATGGCCGTGTCCACGTAGGCACGCAGGGCCGGAAGGTCGCGCTTGGGCCCGACGACCGGGTGGTGCGCCGGCACGAACACATTGAAAGCCTCGGCCGGCAGTCCCGCATCCTGGATGCGCCGGCGGATCGGCGCGTAGACCGTCTCGTCGTCGTCGGGAACCAGGTCCACCACGCGGGGCTCGACGTAGGCGAAGCCCGCATCCCGCACCGCATCCAGCGCGTCAAGCGACGCGCAGCACCCAAGCCGCATGCCACCACCGCCTCACGCCGCCGCGGACGATTCCGGTTCGCAAACGCTAGAGTGCCACGAGCCCCAGGACCGCTACCGCCCGGAGTTGCCGAATGGCCTCGAATCCTGCGTCCGGAGCGTCCGAGGACGACGAACAGCTCGCGGTGACCCACCCCGATGGGACCCCGACCGGCGTCGTCAAGTCGCGAGCCGCCATACACATAGACGGCGACTGGCACCGCACGCGCACCGTGTGGGCGCTGCTGCCGCCGTCGGGCGACGCAGGCCCGATGCTGGTGCTGCAGCAGCGCGGGCCGTTCAAGGCATCCTGGCCGAACCGTCTGGACGCGAGCTCGGCCGGTCACCTGCGGGTTGGCGACCCCGACCCATGGCGCGAGGCCGAGGAGGAGCTCGGTCGGCGACCCGCCGCGGGCGAGGTGCTGTCGCTGGGCGAGCGCCAGAGCGGGGCACGGCTCCCCAACGGACAGATCGATCTCGAGGTCCAAGAGCTATGGCTCTGGCGCTGCCCCTACGATCTGCTCGAGCTTTCCCCGCCCTATCCTGAAGTGGCGGCGCTGCTGGCAGTGGACCCGGACGCCCTGCGGCAGCTGGCCGGGGGTGAAGTCGGGCGCATTCCGGCGATGGTCCGGCGACCCGGCGCGTCCCACGTTGAGGCCGGATACGCCGACGCGCACCAACTGATTCCGGGCGAAGAGCCTTACATCCAGCAGGTGGGCGAGATCACGCTGCGCCTATTGGCGGGCCAGCGTTGGTCGCCGCTGGCCGTGGATCCGGAAGCTGAGTTCGAGGTCTAGCGTCGGCGTAGACCCACCCCGTCGTCCGCAACGGCGCGTCGTCAGCGCCGCCTGATGACGAGGAATGCGCCGAAGGCGATGAGGATGACCGGCCACAGCCGCCACGAATCGAACTGCGCCAGGAGACCGAGCGAATCCAGCAGCGCGAGCACACCAATGACCACCAACGCGAGCCCGACGAATGCCGCACCGCCCAGGCGGCTGCTCCGGCCATCCGACTGGCGTTCAGGCGCGTAGGGCCGATACGTCTGCGCGGCGCCGGGAGCCGCGGTCTCGGATGCCTGCTGCGGCGCGTTGCCGGCGGCGGGTTCGTCATCCGCTCCAACGGGGCCAGGCTCGATTCCAGGCGCGGGCACAGCGCCTGTGGGCACGACGACCACCATGACGAAATAGATGATGACGGCGACCCCGCCGGTGAAAATCGCGAGGAGCACCCAGAGCAGGCGCATGAGCGTGGGATCAACGTCGAAGTAGTCCGCCATGCCGCCCGAGAGTCCGGTAAGCAGGCGATCCTGCTCGCTGCGATACAAGCGACGCTGCATGGCGAGGTCCTCCGCGCGCGTATGCTCCGCAGGTCACTCTAAATCCGGAGACGGCGTTTGTCACCGCGCACCAGCCAGTCGCCAGCGTTCGACGCCGATCGCGACGAACGACCGGACAGCCGCGGTTTGCGGTTGCAAGTGTTTCTCGCGCGAGCGGGGCGCGGGTCGCGGCGAACGATGGAGCAGGCGATCCGCGGCGGGCGGGTGGCCGTCGACGGCCAGACTGTGACGACGCTCGGGGTTCGAGTTGATCCTGAGAAGCAGGACGTTCGGTTGGACGGGAAGCGGGTTGCACCGAATCGACAACCGGGAACCGTCATCGTGCTGCACAAGCCGCCGCGGGTGCTCACCACCACGCACGATCCGCAGGGCCGGCCAACGGTGCTGCACTTGTTGCCCAGAGCACTGCGTCGCGATCGGCTCTATCCGGTCGGTCGGCTCGACTTCGCCTCCGAGGGCCTGGTGCTGTTGACCAACGACGGCGATCTGGCGTTTCAGCTCATGCACCCGCGCTTCGGCCACGAGCGCGAATATGTGGTGACGGTCCGCGGACCCGAACCGCCCGACCTCGCCCGGCGGCTCACCGAGGGCGTCGACATTGGCGACCGGCGGCCGGCCCGCGCCCTACGTGCCCGGCGCGTGAGTAACGGCTGGCAGGTGGTGCTTGCCGAGGGCCGCAAGCGGCAGCTGCGGCGAATGTTCGAGGCGGTGGGGATGCGCGTCACCCGGCTGCAGCGGGTGCGTATCGGCTCGGTGGTCCTCGGGGCCTTGGCGCCAGGAGCGGCGCGACAGCTGGCCACCGACGAGCTAGAGGCACTGCGCCGAGAGATCGACCAAGCTTCCGACGGCTCCGGTCAGGGAGGCTAGGCACTCTCCGCGGGGCGCACGTTGGAGCGCCTCCGCTGGACGAGGACGGTGACGCCGAACGCGATCCAGGCTGGGAGCGAGAGGACCAGCGGGTAGAGCACGATGCCGACCGGGCCGAACAGCCCGCCGATCACCGCCCCGTAGACCGTCAGCGGGGCCAGCACGACGCCGCACACGTAGGCCAAGGCTCGCACCCGCCGATGCATGAAGGTCACGGCCAGGGTGAGCGGAAACGCGGCGATCCAGGCGAACACGACCATCAGCCCGATCATGGCGACGGCAATCGGCAGGCCCGCCCCTTCCTGACCCGGCGCAATGGTGGCGAACCGGATGGCCGATATCACTAGAATCGCGAGCGGAAGCCAGAGCGGAAGAATCAGCAGTTGGGATGTGCGTCGGAGCCTTGACCAGCGCATGCACCCACCATCGCGCCACGCCTGTGGAGCATTCTATCGCCGGCCGTGCGCGGCTCGACCGTGAGGTTTTTTACCCAAGCATTGGCGCCCGGCGTGGGCTACCCGGCAAGGTATGCGTCGGCACATGCGCTCCGGCAGGTAGGCTAGGCCGCCGAGGTGCCCGCCGTGCGTTGGCGGCGGCGAGGAAGTAGGGCGAGGAGTCCGCGTGGAGACGCAGACGGAGTACGTAGCAGCTCTGGGACAGATCATCCTGTTCGACCTGATCCTCAGCGGCGACAACGCCGTGGTGATCGGGGTGGTGGCCAGCCGGCTGCGGGGGCGGCAACGGCGACTGGCCATTCTCTTCGGCGCGGGCGGCGCGGTGGTGTTGCGGATTGCGTTCGCGTCCATCGCCACCCTGCTGCTGCAGTTACCGATTATCTCGCTGGTCGGCGGGCTGGCGCTGTTTTGGGTGGGCTGGCGCCTGCTCGCTCCTCACGGGGACGACGAGCACCACGAAGCGGCGACGACCTTCTGGCAGGCGCTGCGACTGATCATCCTGGCGGACGTGGTGATGAGTCTGGACAACGTGTTGACCATCGCCGGCGCGGCCCACGGGGACATCTCGCTGCTTGTGATCGGGTTGGCGCTCTCCATTCCGCTGCTGTTCGTGGGCGCGGGCCTGATCGCGTTCGCCACCGAGCGGCTGCCGCTGATCATCTACGTGGGAAGCGCGCTGATCTTCCGCATCGCGCTTGTGCTGATTCTGGAGGACTCGGCCTGGCACGGGGGAATCGATGTGGACTCGATCGGGCAACGGATCGTCCTGACCTGGGATGAGGCCATGCATGGCCACTTGGCGCCCAATGTGGTGCTCGAACATGTGGCTCCATGGCTGGCCGCCCTGGCCGGTCCGGCGCTCTATGTGCTCCTGGCGCGGTGGCGGCGACGGCCCGTGATGCCGCTTTGGGCTCGCTCGTCGGCCGAGACCGATGCGCCGGACGAGCCGCCGCACGCGCCGGCGGGCGAGGCGTGAGACTATGGACCGGCGCTGCGTGAGGAGGTCCGACTGATGGCTCAACTGCTGCACACCCGCATCCGCGTCAGCGACCTTGACCGTTCGATTCGGTTCTACGAGGACTTCCTAGGCTTCAGAGTCATCAGCCGGTCGGATCGATCGCCTTCCGGCAACCACATCGTGCACCTGGAGTTGCCGGGCAACGCGCACACGATCGAGTTCACCTGGTCCGAGGACTACGAGCTCAACGTTCCCGAAGACCTGATGCACTTCGCCATCGGCGTGCCCGACCTGATCGCGTTTTGCGACGACCTGGAGCGCCGCGGGATCGAAATCTGGCCCGACGGCTGGCGGGAGAAGTTTCCGCTGGGGCGCAAGATGGCGTTCATCGACGATCCGGACGGATACGAGATCGAGCTGCTGGAGCGCGCGGAATGAGCGCAGCGGGGATGACGGCCACACCGCTGGAAGATGAGTTCGGCGACGTCATCGGCAAGGCGCGCCGGGGGCTCGGCCTGGAGCCGGCGGAGGTTGCCCGGCGGGTGGATCTCGACGAGGCCTCGCTGCAACGCCTGGAGGACTGTGAGCACCAGCCGACGCAGGCCGAGAGCGACCGCCTGGCCGCGGCGCTGGAGCTTCACGCGCCGAGCCTCTGGGACGTCGCCACGGAGGCGTGGCGACCGCAGGCGCAGTCGGCCACGCTGGCCGGCGGCCTGCAGGTGCGCATGATTCCGCACCCGCCCATGCGCGTGACGATGTACATCATCGGCGACCCGGCGACCGGCGACGCGCTGGTCGTGGACCCGGGTGCGCTGCCTGAGACGGTGCTCACGACCGTGAGCGAGGCCGGCTGGCGCGTGACGGCCTACCTGATCACGCACGGCGACGCCGACCACATCGACGCGCTGGCCGCGGTCTACGCCCAAGCGCCCGCCCCGGTGTGGGTGCACGAGGGCGCACGGTCCCTCGTCCAAGGCGTTGACGAGTCGAGCCTGAACGTCGTGACCGGCGATGGACCGTTCACCGCCGGCCCCTTTGCCCTCGAAGCGCTGGAAACGCCCGGTCACGCGCCCGGCCACACGTCATACGCGCTGCGCGACGGGGTGCTGGTGGGCGACACCGTGTTCGCCGGATCGATCGGCGGCACGCGGACGGGCAATCTGGCGTATGCCGGACACCTGGCCGCCATCCGCGCCAAGCTGATGACGCGCGCCGACGACACGAAGTTCTTTCCCGGACACGGTCCGCCAACGACCGTGGGCGAGGAGAAGCTCCACAACCCGTTCTTGGCCTAGGGGACGGGCCTGTAGGCCAATCTGGGCGGATGCGCGACAATAGGGCGTAGCTTGCCGCTACGGTGCCTCGCAACGGGAATCGATGTTCGTCTACGACCTTTCCACTCGACTCGCGTGCTCAACGCTCTTGTTCCGCGCGCAGTCGCTGGACCGGGCGCTGGACGGTGTGAAGGCGGCCGGCATCGATCACGTCGATTTGTGGGCGGCGCCGACGGTGCTGGCCCACGTAGCCCCTGAGTCCGAGAGCGCGGCGGATGTCCAAGCCGGCCTCGAAGCCCGCGGGCTGCGCGCCTCGTCGGTGACGGCCATTGCCACCTCCGGCGACGACATGCTGCAGCGCATCAGCTTTGCCGCGGAGCTGGGCGCGCGCGTGGTGATCGCCACGGCGCCGCCGCGCGACTACGACCGCCGCGAGGCCGCCGACGACGTCCGCGCCTACGGACGCACGGCGCAAGAGGCGGGCGTCACGCTTTGTCTGGCGCACCAGGCGGAGACCTGGATGGATACGGCCGAAGAAGTGGCGTCGTTCCTGGACGACGTGGGGCATCCGCGCGTGCAGCTGAGCCTTGATCCGGCACAGGCCGCGCGCGACGGGCTGACGTTCGAGGCGCTGGCCGACGCCGCCGGCGCCCGCATCGGCCACGTGCATCTCGCCAGCGCGGACCCGGACAACTCGGACGCACTCGGCGCCATGCTCGACCAGCTCGAAGAGCGCAACTACTACGGCATGTTCACCTTCAGTTGGGACGGCACCGCCGACCTTCCGCCGGAGCAGGTGGAGGCCACCGTTCGCGAAGCCCGGGCGCACGTGCTGGAGGTTTCCAAGGCGGGATAGCGTCGAGGCGCCCCGCCGCGTCATTCCCGCGGATGCGGGAGTCGAGGAACGGTCTGCAAAAGGGCCATGGGCACTCCCCAATCCGTTCGCCCCTTCGGTGAACTCAGGGCAGGCTCTGAGCTTGTCGAAGGGCGTGGTTCGACAGAGCCTGTCCTGAGCCTGCCGAAGGGCTCACCACGAACGAACTTGGACTTTCCGCGCGGTCCGGCCACCTACACTGCCCCCGTGCACGTGGGAACCCTGGAGCTGGTGCTGCGCATCCACGGCGCGGACTCCTTGAAGGATCGGCGCCGCGTGGTGCGGGCGCTCACGGCCCGGCTGCGGAACAAATTCAACGCGGCAGTAGCCGACCTGGAGCAGGATCCGGCGCCGCACTCGGCGCGGGTGGGCGTGGCCTGCGTCGCCAACGACGGCCGCTACGTGGACGGCCAGCTCACCGCCATCGTCAACTTCGTGGAGGCCCTGCACCTGCCGCTGGAGGTGGTGAGCGACGCCCGCGAGATTGTGCGGCTGTAGCTCGACCCTTCGAGCAGCGGTGCGCCCGTAGGGGCGCTTCGCGAAGCGCCCCTACCAGACCAACTGGGCAAATCCGGACGCTCCGGTCGCGCCACCTCGCCGAGGCTCCGGTACACTGCGCGCCGAATAGCGGCGAAGGGGGTGGAGTTGCAGCGGTGGCCGTAGTTGCTCACCCGGGAAACCGAGGGAGCGTAGGAGGCATGCCGTTGGCAGTCGAAGCCATTCTTGGTCTAGTAGCCTTTCTGGGCCTCTTCCTGATGTGGGCCGTAGTTCCGGCCCAAATCCGAAAGCGATAGCCGAACCGGGCACTTCCCCGTAGAAGCAGGCGCCGCACTGACGCGCGTTGGGCAAAGCTTGCCCAAGCCAGCTCGATGGCACAGAGCCTGGTGGTCGCCCCGCGACTCCACGCCCCCGCCGCATTCAAGGGCCCGGTCGACAATTCCCGCGCCGTTTGCACGTCAGCGCACGGCGGATACGTGGAGCCGAACGCCTTCGTGTCGCTGGATCTGGTTGATGACCTCGAACAGGTTGCGAGCCTGCGGATTGCCGGTTGGACCGAACATGCGCATGAGGCTCTTGGACGATTTGCCGGTCAGGCGGCCCAATTCATCGAAACCGACCGTCGCGTTGATGTAGTCGCGCAGCAGAGCCTTGCCAACATCCACCTCACCGTTCAAGAGCGCCCCGATGCCTTCGTTCAACAGCCCTTCCCGAAACTCCGGGTCGCGCCGCGCGCGGGCCATCACGGTCTCCCTGAAGTCACGCGTAAGCGGCATTCTCTAGACCTCCTCTCGCCTGCGCTGTAGGTAGTCCGTCCAACGATGCCGGGGCGGCCGCAATATCCGCCGACTGGCGCCGCTTGGTTCCTCCGCCGAGCAGAATGATCACGGTGTCGCCATCTCGTCCGAAGTAGATCCGGTAGCCGGGTCCTGTGTGCATGCGGTACTCCAGCACTCCGCCGCCGACAGCTTTGATGCCTGACAGATACCCGGCCCCGATGCGCTCAACGACCAGTCGCACCCTGGCCGCGACCCGACCGTCGAGTCGATTGAACCAGTCAGCAGACGGGCTGCGGCCCCTGTGATCAATGTACTCCCGGATCTCGATCACGAGCAATTAGTAACAGATATGGCACCATCGTGCAAGTCCCTGGTCTTTCGGCGCCTATGTCTCCGCGCGAGGCAAAGTCGTGTCACCAGAAGAAGCGCGTCTACGCGCCGCTGGTCTCCGCGTCGGGTTCATCCGTGGCATCTGAAACAGCCTCCACGGCGCCCCACCGGCGGTCGGCGAGGAGGGCGCCGGCGACGGCCAGGGCGGCGATGACGGCGCCGATGGGGGCGGTGAGGAGGACGACGGCGGCGACGATGCCGCTGGTGAGGTCGGCGTAGGCGCCGAGGACCAGGCGGCCGAAGCCGAGCATGCGCCATTGCAAGCGGCGGCGCAGGTGGAGCCGCAGGCCGTGGATGGCCGCGGCCGCGACAGCGCCGAGCGCGAGCCCGCCGATGATCGCTGCCGGGTGGTCGGGCATGACGGCGGCGCCCGCCAATCCGCCGGCCACGGGCCGGAGCACCCAGCCCACGCGATCCATGAGGCCGCCGCTCCCGGGAAACTTGTCGGCGAAGAGGTCGATGGGCAGGAGCAGAAGGGCGATGACGAACACGGCGGTGGTGCCCACAAACTCGAAGGCGGGGTTGGGCGTGACGAAGTCCGAGCGCCAGGCGAAGAGCGCGGTCAGCGCGACGGTGACGTAGGGATTGAGGCCGGCGGCGACGCCGAGGACGGGGGCTTGGAGGAACTCCACTTAGGGGGTCCGGTTCCCGGGTGCCGGTGGGCTGTTGCCGGTCATGGGGCGTGGATTCTCGCCTCCGCGGGAATGACGGAGGGGCGGGTCTGAGATCCGCCCGACGCCGGGCATCCGGCGTGCCTCCAGATTCGACCGGACTGGATTCCGGCTTCCGCCGGAATGACGGAGGGGGCGGGAATGATGGGGGCGTTTCCCAGGCTGCACGCAGCCTGGGCCACCGGGCGGGTCGTGCAGACGGCGCGGTGCACGTTCCCCCTCACCCTAGCCCTCTCCCTCGGTGGGGAGAGGGGACCGGACCGGAGCCGGGACGCCCGAATGTCGAACGGACCGGGCGCGATGTACGGCGGTGCGACGGTCGCCTCATGCCGGTTCCGTAGGTTTACCTGCTGAATGGGTCAGCCTACCGATTTACCGTCCGCATCGTGCGTGTCGATCGGACGCATCGGCGCGCCGCGAGCGTGTACGGTGGGCGCCGCCGCGGGGCCGCGCACCTCGAGAGGCCGGCCAAGCGCTTGGCAACGATTTTGACCGCGGACACGCGGAAGGAGCAGTTGGATGGCGAACAGCGTGGTGCATTGGGAGATCAACGGCAAGGACGGCCCGGCGCTGCAGAAGTTCTACGGCGACCTCTTCGATTGGGAGATCACGGCCGACAACCCCATGAACTACGGCGTCGTGAGCGCGCCCAGTGAGGGTCCGGGAATCGGGGGCGGCATCATGGGCATGGGGGACGTTGAGCCGCCGACCCGCGTGACCTTCTACGTGGGCGTGGACGACGTGACGGCGTCGTTGGAAAAGGCCGTGAGCCTGGGCGGTAGTGTCGTGATGCCCGAGATGCAGGTGATGGAGGACGTGATTATTGGGATCTTCGCCGACCCCGAGGGTCACGTGATCGGGCTGGTCAAGAACATCCCGATGTAGCCCGGCGCTACTTGGGCGGCAGCGAGCGGGCGAACGACGCGCCCAATTCCAGCCAGTCGACAAGGTCGGCGTCGTCCGCCGTGCCTTCGGGCGCGACAAGCACCCAACCGTTCATGGGTCGCCCGCTCAGGTCGAAGATGCGCGCATGCGGACGCGCCAGCGCCTCGTCGAACCGATTCGGGCCCACGCGCACCATCAGCTCATTACCCGAGACGCCGACGGCCATGTTGCCGTCGAGCATGAAGGCAATGCCGCCAAACATGCGTCGCGCGGTGAGCCCGCCCTCGTCCGCCAGGGCCTCGCGCAGTCGCTGAGCCAGTCCTTCGTCGTAGGCCATGGGTCCTCGTCCTGTGCTTGCGGCGCTGCGCCATTTTGCATCCGGCGGGCGCCGCAGGTGGTGCGATACTTCACTGGTCGAACGCATCGCTTGCCAGGAGATCCCATGGCCACGTTTATCGCTCTGCTCACCCTGCCCAACGAATCCGCCGAGGAAGGCTCCCTCGCCCACAAGCTGGAAGAAGGAGCGCCCGAGACACGCAAGGTCCTGGAGGCACACGGCGGGAAGCTGCTTTCCATCTACTTGACCATGGGGCAGTTCGACGGCGTGGCGGTCATGGAGTTCCCCAGCACCGTGGCCTGCGCGCAGGCGATGATGGCGTTCCGGGAGCGCTTTGGCGGCGGCACGCAGACGATGGAGGCGTTTCCCGAGAGTCAGTGGGCGGAGCTGGCCGCCGGAATCTGACGGGGCCAGCCAAGCGGTCCTGAGGCTAACGTGCTCGGCGCCTGCCGGGTGAAGCCAGTCTTCTCTGGCACCCTCACCCATGCAGAGACCTCTGCGAAACCAATCCGGGCTTGGGGATGACCGGGCGCATTCTGTCTGCCTCCAGGTTCAGTGAAGGGTAGATTCCCGCCTCCGCGGGAATGACGGAGGGTTGCGCCACGGTCTCATCCGGGGGACGGGGTCGGAACGCAGCCGACACGCGCCCAGGATGATCTGCGCGGATCGCGGTCCAGTTACACATAGCACGGCGCGCGGGCCTATCATGCGGCCATGCGCGAGGAGCCGGCCGTCAGTGAACAGGACGCGATCGAGCTTCTGACGGACTTGGTGAGCACGCCGAGCGTGTCGCCCGAGATTCCCGGAGGCACCGGCGAAGCGGCCATGGCGGCCAAGGTGGCGGCCTATGCCGAGGCGTGCGGCGCGGACGTAATCTTCCAGGAGGCGCTGCCCGGCCGGGCGAACGTGGTGGGCACGCTGGAAGGCGACGCCGGCGCGCCGGCCCTGATGCTGGAAGCGCACATGGACACGGTGGCCCTGGGCGCCATGACGCGTGGACATGAGCCGTGGCTGGATGATGGGGGCCTGCTGCACGGCCGCGGCACCTGCGACACCAAGGGCTCGCTGGCGGCCATGATGCTCACGCTGCGCCGCGCGTCCCGTGAATCGGTGCGGCCGTGCACGCTGGTTCTGGCGGCGACCGTGGACGAAGAAACCGGCAGCAGTGGGGCCGACACGTTGGCCGCCTCGGCGGTGACCGCGGACGGCGCGATCGTGGGCGAGCCGACGAGCCTGGAGATCGTGCGCGCGCATCGCGGTGGACGCTTCTGGAAGATATCCACTGCCGGCAAGTCGGCGCACAGCTCGCGTCCGGACCTGGGCGTCAACGCCATTTACCACATGTCCGACGTGATCCAGGTGCTGCGCGAGGAGTTCACGCGGCGCCTGGCCGGGCGCTGGCATCCGTTGTGCGGGGATTCCACGTTTTCCGCGGGCAGGATTCGCGCGGGCACCTCATTCAACGTGGTGCCGGACCGCTGCGAGCTGGTCTTCGACCGGCGCTTCCTGCCGGATGAGGCGCTCGATGACGTGGACGCCGAGCTGGACGAGGTGCTGGACATCGCGCGCCAGAGATTTCCCGACTTGCAGGTAGACGCCGCGCCCGAGGTCGTCGCGGGCTCGCTGGACACACCGGAGGACGCAGGCGTGGTGCAGGCGCTCAAGGCGGCGTGCGAGGCCGTAACAGGGCGCGCGGCCATTGCCGGCGCGCCCTACGGCTCGGACGCGGCGTCGCTGGCGGCGGTCGGGATTCCAAGCGTGCTGTGCGGGCCGGGCGACATCGCGGTGGCGCACAGCGAGGACGAGTGGGTGCCAGTCGCGGAAGTCGTGCAGGCGTCGGAGGTCTACTACGCCGCCTGGCGCCAGTTCGCGGGCATGTAGGCGAGCTAGGGTATCCGCCTATGGGCAAGGCCCGCCGGCGACGCGGGCCCCAATCCGTTCGGTAACCCCTTCGACAAGCTCAGGGCGAACGGATTGGGGTGGAGCTGACGGGCATGCGCACAGCCTTCCTCGCGGGTTCGGCCAACCGGCCTGCTCGACGCAGCGCGGGCGGCGACGGCTGGGGCCGGTGCTAGTCTGACCCATTCCGCGCCCCGCCCGAGGCGACATGCTCAACGACCCGAGAATCGACCGTCTGGCCGAGATCCTGGTGCATCACTCAACCAAGCTGCAGGCCGGCGAGCTGGTGGCGATCATGGGGCCGGCCGAGGCCAAGCCGCTGATGCTGTCCTGCTATCGCCTCGCGCTGGAGGCGGGCGCCCATCCCCGCATGAGCGTGACCTTCGAAGAGACCGAGGGGCTGTTTCTGCGCCATGCCTCCGATGAGCAGCTGAGCCACCTGGACCCGGTGCGCAAGTTCGAGGCCGACACCATCGACGCCGCCATCCGGATCCGGGCCGCCAGCAACACACGGGCGCTCACCAGCAGCGACACCAGCAAGATCGGCAAGGTGATGACCGCCTCGCGGCCGGTGATGAATCAGATCATCGAAAACGTGCGCTGGGTGCTCTGCGACTACCCCACTAACGCCTTCGCGCAAGAGGCCGAGATGGCGTTGGACGAATACGCCGACTTTCTCTTTGGCGCCACCAACATCGACTGGACGGCGATGGAAGCCGATCTGACCCGCATCAAGGCGCGCTTGGAAGCTGGGAGTGAAATCCGCATCGTTGCGCCGGAAACCGATCTGACGCTGCGGGTGGAGGGGCGAATCTGGGAGCCGGCCGCCGGCACGCACAACATGCCGGACGGCGAGATCTTCACCGCGCCGATCGAGGACGCCACCGAGGGGCACATTCGCTACGAGTTTCCCGCCATCTACCAGGGACGCGAGGTGCAGGGCATCCGGCTCGAATTCGCCGGCGGAAAGATCGTGACGTCCACGGCGGACAAGGGCGAGGAGTTTCTCACGGACATTCTCGACACGGACCCCGGCGCGCGCCGGCTGGGCGAAATCGGCATTGGCACCAATTTCGGCATCCAGCGCCACACCAAGAACATCCTGTTCGACGAGAAGATGGGCGGCACGGTGCACCTGGCCATTGGCCGGGCTTACGAGTTCACGGGCGGACGCAACGAGTCGGCCGTGCACTGGGACATGATCAAGGACCTGCGGCAGGACGGCGCGCTCTATCTCGACGGCGAGCTGATCCAGCAAGATGGGCGGTTCTTGATTTAGGATCGTCCCGCGGCCATCGAGATAATGTAGCTACAAGAGCGAAATCCGCTCGGCGTCTGGGGCGGATTTCGTCCCAACTGTGCTACCATTGAGTGTGCAAGTTGGTGGTGCGAAACTCTCACGACTCGACCAGGTGGACTGGTCTCGCGTCAATCGCCATCCCTTCTGATTGACGTGCCAACATGCCACTCGACGTAACCACCCACAGGCCACGCGGCGCAGCGTTCGCCGACCGGTGGCTTCCGGTATCGGCTGGCCGTCCGTTCGACCGGCCGTTTGCTTAGACAAAACAGCGCGCGATCCGTGAGGTCACGCGTTCGAAGGAGTAGCGACGCGAATGGCGTATAGCGCCAAGGATATTCAGGTTCTGGAAGGACTGGAGGCGGTCCGACGGCGTCCCGGGATGTACATCGGCAGCACCGACGCGCGCGGTCTGCACCACCTGGTCTACGAGGTCGTGGACAACAGCATCGACGAGGCGCTGGCCGGACGCGCCAACGAAATCGCGGTCACGCTGATGCCGGGGGGACGGGTGCGGGTGCGCGACAACGGCTCCGGCATTCCAGTCGACAAGCATCCGCGGGTAGGCCGCCCCGCCGTCGAGGTAGTGCTCACCAAGCTGCACGCCGGCGGCAAGTTCGACAGCGACGCCTACAAGGTCTCCGGCGGCTTGCACGGCGTTGGCGTCTCCATCGTCAACGCGCTGTCGGAGCATCTCAGGGTCGAGGTCCACCGCAACAAGCGGGTCTGGACCCAGGAGTACAAGCACGGGCGCCCGCTCGCCGATCTCAAGCGCGGCGCCCGGACCGACGAGACCGGCACAACGATCGAGTGGATGCCGGACCCGGAGATCTTCGAGACCCTCGACCTCGACTTCGACACCTTGGTGCAGCGCTTTCGAGAAATGGCCATCCTGGTTGCCAACACGCGCATCGATCTGCGCGACGAGCGCACCGGGGATCGACGGACCTTCTATTTCGAAGGCGGCACGAAGTCGTTCGTCAAGCTGCTGGCCCGGCGACGCATGCCACTCCATCCCGATCCGATCTGTATTCGAGGCGAGGTCGAGACGACCAAGATCGACATCTCCTTGCAGTACTGCGACACGGTCGCCGAGCAGGTGCTGACCTTCGCCAACACGATCCGCAACATCAGCGGCGGCACGCACCTGACCGGATTCCGCACGGCCCTCACCCGCACGCTGAACGAGTACGCCCGCAAGCAGGGCACACTCAAGGACAACGACGCCAACCTGACCGGCGAGGACGTGCGCGAGGGGCTGACGGCCGTGATCAGCGTGATGATTCCCGAGCCGCAGTTCGAGGGCCAGACCAAGCACCGGCTGGGCAACAGCGAGGTGGCGGGTCACGTGCAGTCGGTGGTCAATGAGCAACTGAGCACGTTCTTGCACGAGCATCCGTCCGACGCCCGCCGCATCATCGAGAAGACCTTGCTGGCGGCGCGTGCCCGCATCGCGGCGCAGAAGGCCCGCGACCTGGTGGTGCGCAAGGGCGCCCTCGACGGCATGGCGCTGCCCGGCAAGCTGGCCGACTGCCAGGAACGTGACCCGGACCGCTGCGAGCTGTTCATCGTGGAAGGCGATTCGGCCGGCGGCAACGCCAAGCAGGGCCGCGACCGGAGGTTCCAGGCCGTGCTGCCGCTGCGCGGGAAGATCCTGAACGTCGAGAAGGCGCGCATTGACCGGGTGCTGTCCAGCGAGGCCATCCGCAACCTGATCACGGCCGTCGGCGCGGGCGTCGGCGACGAGGTCGACCTGAGCAAGCTGCGCTACGGGCGCGTGATCGTGATGACCGATGCCGACGTCGACGGATCGCACATCCGCACACTGCTGCTGACGTTCTTCTTCCGCAACCTGCCCGAACTCATCGACGAGGGGCACCTCTACATCGCCCAGCCGCCGTTGTTCCGGGTGGCCAACAGCCAGCGGGCAATCTACGCCTACTCGGACGAGGAGCGCGAGCAAGCACTCAAGCAGATGTCCGGCAAGGTGGCCGTGCAGCGCTACAAGGGCCTGGGCGAGATGAACGCCGATCAACTGTGGGACACCACCATGAATCCGGAGTCGCGGCATCTCCTCAACGTCGCCGTGTCGGACGCCGAGCACGCCGATGACGTGTTCAGGCGGTTGATGGGGACGGACGTTGCCGAGCGCCGCCACTTCATCTTCAATCACGCCCACGCGGTCCGAAACCTCGACATCTAGGCGGAGGTGGCACGCTGCATCTCGTGGCTCCCCGGATCGCGCTCGATGCGATGGGCGGCGACTACGCCCCGGCGGAGACCGTGCGCGGCGCCCTGGCCGCCCAACGTGAGGCCGGCGTAACCCCACTCCTCGTGGGCGACGAGGTCGCGCTCCGGGCGCAGCTGGACGCCGAAGGCGTCGAGGCGGCGCCCTGGCAGATCGTGCACGTCCCCGAGGCCGTGGCCATGGAAGAACACGCCGTCGAGGCGGTGCGGTCGCGGCGGCCGACGTCGATTCGAAAATCGGCGGAGATGCTAAAGGCGGACGAGGTCGATGCGGTCGTCACGATGGGGCACACCGGGGCGGCCGTGGCGGCCGGCGTGCTGATCGTCGGGCGCCTGCCGGACGTCGAGCGCCCGGGTCTGGGCGTCCTGCTGCCGGCGCACGACCCGCGACCGCTCCTGATCGACGTGGGCGCCAACGCCGAGGCGCGCCCGCGGCACTTGGTCCAGTTCGCCGTGATGGGTCGCGTCTACCAGGAGCGCCTGCAAGGCCTGGCGAATCCCCGGGTCGGGCTGCTGAGCATCGGCGAGGAGGAATCCAAGGGGAATTCGCTGGTGCACGAGGCCGCGGCCATGCTGGCGTCGGGCGGCTTCAACTACGTGGGCCACGTGGACCCGGCCCGCATCTTTCGCGATGAAGCCGACGTGATCGTGTGCGACGGCTTCACCGGCAACGTGGTGATCAAGACGGCGGAAGCCACGGCGGAATACGCGTTTGGCGAGTTGCGGGCCGAGATTCTGCGGCGCCCGCTGGCGAAGCTCGCGGCGCTGGGTCTGCGGCCCGCGTTTCGCGCGCTGCGGCGGCGGATCGACTACGCGGAGATCGGCGCCACGCCGCTGCTGGGACTGAAGGGCCTGCTGCTGATCGGCCACGGCCGATCCAAGGCGCCGGCCGTGACCAACGCGCTGCTGGCAGCCGACCGCGCGGTGCGCGCGCAGCTGGTGCCGACCATCGCCTCGGGGCTGGAAGCGGCGACCGCCTAGAGCCTCGGGGCGACCGGCGTCAGGCGGCGCTGCCGCGCGGCCCGATGTGTCGCGTTGCCCACGGCAACCCAATCGTTCGCATGCCACGATGGGGCCGTTTGCTAGCCGAGTTCGTCAAGTTCGGCCGCAGCCGCCGACGTCACGGCGCCCCATGGTCCACGTTCAATGAGACCCATGACTTGCTCGAATGACCAAGACTGCGTGCCGTCATTCCGGCTTTCGCGACGACGTCTGCTGCAGGGCGGCGGCCTGGCATTGGCAGCCGGCGCCGCGCAGGCGTGCGACGCCTGGTCGGTGGTGGGCAACGCCGACGACCGCTATCCGGGCGGGTCGCCGTTCGCCATCGAGGCGCTGCGCGCGCGGGACTACCGCGCCGGCGACATCCGTTTGCACCGCACGCTCAACCAGCGCCCCCGCTATTCGACCTACGCCATGACGTACCGCTCGGACGACTTGCTGCTCACCGGCGTGGCCACGATTCCAAATTCAGCCGGACCGCATCCCGTCGTGGTGCTCAATCACGGGTTTACGCTTCCCGTCCAGTACCAGAGCGGGGACGGCACGCGCGCCTTGGCCACCGAGCTTTCGCCCAGAGGCTTCATCACGCTGGCCAGCGACTACCGGGGCCTTGGCGGATCCGAGGACGATTCGCGCATGAACCTGGGCGCGCGGCTGGACTTCGCGATCGACGTGCTCAACCTTGTCGCGTCAATCCCCTCGCTGCCGGACGCCCGGCACGAGCGCGTGGGCATGTGGGGCCATAGCCTGGGATGCGACCTGGCCCTGCGCGCCGCCGAGGTGGATTCGCGCGTGCAGCCGGTGGGCATGTGGGCGCCGCTGAGCGCCTGGGCCGAGGACCTGGTCGACTATTACCGGCTGCCGACGCTGTCGTCGTCGGCAGATCTGCGCCACGCCCTATCGCCGGGCAACTTCCTGGAATACCTGGTGGGGCCGGTGACCATCCACCAGGGCGCGGCCGATCTGGCGGTCAAGCCGCGCTGGGCGGAACGGCTGCACGAAGCGCTCGAGGAGGCGGGCGTCGAGAGCGAGCTGACCATTCATCCCGGCGTGGGGCACTACCTGACCCGGAACGCGCGCCTGGCCGTGACCGCCACGGCGGACTTCTTCGAGCGCCATCTCCCGAAGGTCGCCCAGTGACGAGGCACCACGGCGACCAGGGCGAAACGAGCCTGTTCGACGGCACCCGCGTGGAGAAGGTCGACGAGCGGATCGAAGCGCTGGGGGCGGTGGACGAGCTCAACTCGTGGCTGGGATTCGCCGCGGCGCAGCCGGACGTCGCCGGAGTGGGCGACCGGCTGCGGTGGGTCCAGGAGCGGCTGCTGGAAGTCGGCGCCGATCTGGCCAATCCCGGCGGCCGCGCTCGCAGCACCTCGCTGGCGCCCGGGTCACTGCAAACACTGGATGCCTGGCTGGCGGAGTACCGCGACGCGCTGCCGCCGCTGCGGCATTTCATCCTGCCCGGCGGGCACCCGCTGGCCGCCGCGCTGCAAGTGGCCCGCTCGGTGTGCCGCCGCGCCGAACGCGGCGTGTGGCGCGTGGTGCCGGATCCCGCGCCCGAAGGCTCGCCGGTGTTTCTCAACCGGTTGTCCGACGTGCTCTTCGAGATGGCCCGCGCGGCCAACGCCGCCTCTGGCACCGAAGACCCGCAGTGGCGCGGGCGGGGGGACGGCTAGATCCCAATCCGTTCGATAGACCCTTCGACAAGCTCAGAGCCTGCCCTGAGTTCACCGAATGGGCGAACGGATTGGGGTAGAGCGCACGGTCTTCCGCAGGCCGTTTCCAGAACCCTTTCCCCCTCCGACATCGACGACCGTCCGCCAGGAGCGGCATGCGAGGACTCCCTGTCGCCCACCTGGCGCCGCCGTGCGGCTGAAGTCGTCGTGGCTCTCTGAGGTTCACCAACGTCTGATCGCGCCGAGCCTGATCGATCGTTGAGAGCGACACCGCCGGTGTGTACCATCTGCAGTGCGACAATTGAGACTATATCTCAACAAGGTTTGAGAGAGGGTTTGGTATGGACACGCCGAGCAAAGTACCCGTCACCATCCTCACCGGCTTCCTCGGCTCTGGTAAGACGACTCTGCTCAATCGAATTCTGACCGAAGAGCATGGCAAGCGCATTGCCGTGGTGGAGAACGAGTTTGGGGAGGTTGGCATCGATCAGGCGCTCGTCATCAACGCTGACGAGGAGATCTTCGAGATGTCGAACGGTTGCATCTGCTGCACGGTGCGCGGAGACCTGATTCGGGTACTCGGCAATCTCAATAAGCGCCGCGACAAGTTCGACTATGTGCTGGTGGAGACCACAGGGCTGGCCGATCCCGGTCCAGTCGCTCAAACGTTCTTCATGGACGACGAGATCGACGCGGCCTTCTCGCTCGACGGGATCGTCACGCTCGTCGATGCCGCCCACATCGAGCAGCAACTCGGCCGAAGCGACGAAAGCACCGAGCAAATCGCGTTTGCCGACGTTCTCGTGCTCAACAAGACGGACCTCGTCAACGGCGAGGCGCTCGACGGGCTCGAAACTCGGCTCCGAGACATGAACCGAATGGCGCGAGTCGTGCGCAGTGAGCGGGCGGACGTTTCCGTCGACACAGTCCTCAACCTCGGCGCCTTCGATCTGGACCAGGTGCTGGAGCGTCGTCCCACCTTTCTCGAGCCCGAGTATCCGTTCGAGTGGACTGGCGTCTATTCGCTCGACATCGGGCGCTACGAAATCTGTCTCGCCGAAGGACCTGATCCGGAGATGTCGCTCGTCGTCGTGTCCGACCAAGGCACGGATGACGCCGCGCTCCGTGAGCGCGCGGAGTGGTGTGTGCGGCGATACGCCGATCCTGCGGAGCTCATTCACCCGGGGGAAGAAATCCCTCTCGAAAAGCACGCAACTCTTCAGCTCGATTCTCCAGGGAGCAAGTCGTTCTTCTTGGAGGTCGATTCGCCGATGCGGGTTGGCCTTTACGCCCAGCACCTCGCGGAAGAGTTCGATCTCCACCTGACGAACGCGGATGGCGTGGTGGTCCCCGCCCAGGTCGAGCGAACCTGGGTCGCACAGCACGAGCACGACGACGAAGTGGGCTCGATCGCCATCGAGATCGAGGGCGACGCCGATCCCGACAGGCTCAACATTTGGCTTGGCGAGCTGCTCCGTGAACGCGGGGTCGACATCTTCCGCATGAAGGGCTTTATCAGCCTGGCGGGTGAGTCGCGTCGCTTCGTCTTCCAAGGGGTTCACATGCTCTTCGACGGCCAGCCGGATCGCGAATGGGGCGAGGCGCCGCGCCGCAATCAGCTCGTATTCATTGGCCGCAACCTCGATGGGCAGAGCATGCGCCAGGGATTCGAGGCTTGTCTGGTTTGAATGTCGACGGCCCGAGGGGTGATCTTCGCCCAGGCTGGACGGCGGGGGTCGGTGACTACGCCATCTCCGGGGGCTGGACCGTTCGCGGTGAGGCGCTGGTGGTCGGCGATGCGGCGGGTGGCGTCTACGCGTTTGACGGCAAGTCTGGCGCGACCATCTGGGCGCAGCGCGGAGTCCATCAAGGCGGAGTGCTCGCAGTGGCCATCCACCCAAGCAAACCTGCGTTCGCCACGACGGGCCAGGACGGCCGAGTCCTGGTCTGGAACGCGGCCGACGGTCAAGTCAGCCAGGCGATCGAGGTCGGAAGCGATTGGGTTGAACACGTGGCGTGGTCGCCGGACGGCCAGCGATTGGCGGCCTCATGCTCCAGGCAGGTTCACGCGTACGGCGCGGATGGAGTGAAAACCTGGCAATCGCCTGATCATCCCAGCACCGTCAGCGCGATCGCGTGGTCAGGCGCAGAGGAGCTGGCGACGGCCTGTTACGGCCGGGTGACATTCTTCGACGCGTCCACCGGGGAGCTTCGCCAGAAGCTGGAATGGATGGGCTCCCTCGTGTCGATGGTAATGAGCCCGGACGGGGAAATCGTGGCCTGCGGCAGCCAGGACAACTCGGTGCACTTCTGGCGTCGCTCCACGGAGCAGGACGCCATGATGTCGGGATACCCGGCCAAGCCGTCGGCCCTGGCGTTCGATGACACCGGCACCCTGTTGGCCACCGGCGGCGGGGAGGAGGTGACGGTTTGGAGCTTCCAGGGGAAGGGGCCCGAAGGCACGCGGCCCAGCGTTTTGGAGCTTCATGTTGAACCCGTCACGACGCTTGCCTTCGCTCCGGGCGTGAGGCGCCTGGCATCGGGCGGGCGCGACGGCACCGTGGTTGTGTGGTCGCTGCAGAAGGATGGAAAAGGCGGCCCGATTGGGTCTGCGGAGGTGGCGGGCGAAGTGGCCGCGGTGTACTGGCGGCCCGACGGGCGCGCGCTTGCGGCGCTCGACGCGCGGGGCGGCGTGACGGCCTGGCGGATCGGACGATAGAAGTGCCGCATGGCCCGCGTCCGCGCAGATCTGCGCCACGGTGCGGGAATCTGCTGATCACGTCCCAAAGCAGCGCTACACGACTGGGCCTGCCCGAACAAGCTGGCGCCTATCGACCTTCGTCCTCGTCGGTCAGCCCCCTGGTCGCCGGATACGCGGGTCCAGCAGATCCCGCAGGCCGTCTCCCAACAGGTTGAACCCCAACACCGCGACAAAAATGGCCGCTCCCGGCAGCAGCAGGAGATGCGGCGCGGTTTGCAGGTGCGGGCGGGCGTCGCTGAGCATGGCGCCCCACTCCGGCGTGGGCGGCTGCGCCCCCAGCCCCAGGAAGCTGAGTCCGGCGATGCCCAGGATGATCCAGCCGACATCCAGGGAGGCGAGCACGACGATCGGGCCGAGAATGTTTGGCGCGATGTGCCGGAGGATGATGCGCAGGTTACCGGCTCCAGCGGCCCTCGCCGCCGTCACGTATCCCATCTGTCGCTCCCCCAGGGTGATGCCGCGAATAATGCGAGCGTGGCCCACCCACCACACGGCGCCGACGGCCAGCAGCAGGTTGAGCAGCCCGGGGCCCAGGGTTCCTGCCACGGCCAGCGCCAAGATCAGCGAAGGAAAGGCCAACAGCAGGTCCACGACCCCCATCAGCGCCGTGTCCGGCCAGCCGCCGTAGTATCCGGACAGCAGGCCCACGGTCACGGCGATGGTCATGCTGAGGACCAGGGTCGCCGCGGCGGCCAGCAGCGTCGTGCGCGCTCCATGGATGATTCGGCTGAAGGTGTCTCGACCCAGATGGTCGGTGCCCAATGGGTATTCCAGCGACGGCGAGAGCAACCGGTCGGGCAGGTTGATCTCGGTGGGATCAGCCAACGGGATCCAAGGCGCCAACAATCCCGCCATGATCAGTGACACCACCAGAAACAGCCCCAAGGCGGTGCCCGGCTCCCGCAGCAGCGCATGCCACTGACTCCGGCGGCGCGGTCCGGTGGTGGCCGGCCGGCGGGGACGTCGTTCCCAAGCGCGTTCTGCAATGCTCGTCATCGGCCGCTACCCATTGCCCCGTTCATAGCGTAGGCGCGGGTTTACGAGGCGCAGGGCAATGTCAGCCGCAAGATTCGCCAGCAGAACCAATACGGCAACGTAGGTTACGAATCCCTGTACCACGGGGTAGTCCCGGGTCAGGGCCGCGCCCACGATCAACTGACCCAAGCCCGGCCAGGTGAATATGGTCTCGACGATGACGGCCCCGCCGAGCAAGTGCGCAAGGATCACCCCGGTGGCTCCAACGGCCGGAACCAGCGCGTTGCGCAGCGCGTGCCCCAAGAAAACGGCCTGTTCCGTCAACCCCTTGGCCCGCGCCGTGCGGATGTAGTCCTGCCCCAGGACATCCAGGACGCTGGCGCGTATCAGCCGCGTGAGCTGAGCCATCGGCGCTAGCGACAGGGCGATGGCCGGAAGCACGACCTGAGCGGCCGATCCGTAGCCCATGGCGGGCAACCAGGACAGTTTCACCGCGAACAGAATGATCAGTCCGAAGGCCAGCGCGTAGGACGCAGCCGCCGAACCCACCAGCGCGACCAGGCGTACGACGGCATCCACGGCGCCTCCCCGTCGCCGGGCGGACAGGATGCCCATGGGCACGGCGAGCAGCAGCGCCAGGCCCAAGGCAGCCGCCGTGAGCACGGCGGTTGGGACCGTGCGGCGCGCCAGCTGGGCGGCCACGGGCTGTTCCGTCACGTAGGAGCGGCCCATGTCGCCCGCCAACGCCCGGGACATCCAGCGAACGTATTGCACCGGAAGGGGAGCGTCGAGACCTAGTTCGGCGCGCATGGCAGACACGGCGGCCGGGCTGGGCATCTGGCCGGGGTTGCGCTGGTGCAGGACGGTCTCGGCAGCATCGCCAGGAGCCAGATTCAGCAGCGCGAAGCTGACCGCCGAGATTCCCAGGAGCAACAGCGGCAGCGTGGCCAACCGTCGGGCCACGTATGCTCCCATGCTGAAGAGCCTCTGTCCGCACCCGCTATCCGGCTAACACGCTCACGCTTTCAGACCGATGCGATGGTCGAAGAAGTAGAGATTGGCCGGGTGCGGCTCGAATCCGGTGACTCGCTGGTTGACGCCATAGACCAGGTAGGGGTGCGCCACCGGCAGGAGCGCGGTTTCGGATGCAACGATGTCCAGCGCCCGGCAGGCTATTTCCTGGCGTTGCTGGGTGTCGGCAACCGCCGATGCGCTGCTGATGATGTCCTCCAGCTCGGCGCTGTGGTAGTGGCCGTAGTTGTTGGCGCCGCTACCGGAGGCGTCGGCGCTGACCCCGACAAACTTGCCGATGTTCTGGATGGGGTCTCCAGCCTCCACCACGTTGTTGTACCACCCGAACAGATCCCAGGCGGGCTCCTTCACCACCGACCATTCGGTGATGAGCACTTCGGCCTTGATGCCCACGTCGGCCAGCATGGCCTGCGCGGCTTCGGCCATGATGGGTAGCTGGAACCGCTCGGGGTAACCGCCGATGACGATTTCCAGCGGTTTGCCGTCTTTGTCCACAAACCCGTCGTCATCGGTGTCAACGTAGCCGGCTTCCGTCAGTAGTTCGCGGGCCTGTGCAGGGTCGAAACCCGGCGTGGTGACGCCGGGGCAGGACACGAGGGCTTCGGGCAACAGGAAACTAGCAAACGATCCGGACCCTGCAGGCGCAACCAGCCCCGCAATGCTCTCTCGATCAATGGCGAGACTCACCGCCCGGCGCACCAGCGGATCGGACAGCGCAGGCCGCTCGAAATTGACCCACCAGATCACCGCCGCGGCGCCTATCCCGGCAGTGCGACTCTCCAATTCGGGGTGGGCGTCTATGGTCTTGGCCCCTTCCGGGGAAATGTTGACGGCCACGTCGATGTCGCCGGCCTGCAAGGCCAGTTCCCTGCTGTTGGTGTCTGGAATGGCGATGTGTTCGATGCCGGCCAGCGGCGGAGCACCGCCCCAGTAGTCGTCGTTGGCGACGCTGCTGAGGCGTTCCTTCTGGATGTACTCGGTGGGAATGTAGGGACCCGTCAAGGCGCCGGCCTGCAGAAAGTTGCCGTCGCCGGCGGCGTCGGCAGCCGCGGCATCGGTGATGGCCACCGCCGGATTGGTCAACAGGCCCGGCAGCGTGGGTCGAGGTGCCACCGTGGTGATGGTGATGGTCTGTTCGTTGTTCACCGCGATGCGATCGATCCCCAGCGCGTTCGCCGACGCTTCCGATAGCCGGATCGTTCGTTCCAGCGACGCCTTCACCGCCTCCGCGTCCATCACCGCGCCGTTGTGGAACCTCACGCCCGACCGCAAGTCTATTCGCCAAGTTATCGGGTCCACATCGGTGGCTTTCGTCGCCAGCCATGGCACCGGGCTGAAATTGGTGGGAGACAGGCGGAAAAGGTTCTCGGACATCCCCGACTGACTGGCCACCCAACCGCCCTGCACCGGGTCCAGCGGGCTGTCAAGCCAGATGACGCCTGCCTTCAGAATGGGACGTGCAGCCTCGGCGCTGGCCGCCCCCGAAGTCTCTTCGGCCTTGGCGGTCGAAGCTGCCGGCTGCTTGGGTGTTTCGGTCGCTGGAGAAGGCTGGCGCGGAGTCGTGGTCACTGCCGGGGGCGGCGGCGCTGCCGTCGGCGAGGTGGCCGCGGAAGTCACGGGCGCAGATGTGGCAGCCGCTGCCGGGCTGGCGTCGCTCTCTCCGCAGGCTACGGCCAGTGGCAAAGCCAAAGCCGCCACGAGCGTAAGCGCCGTTCGTCGAATCATCTCCAACTCACCCTCCATGCTATTGAGATGTTGTCTCAATAAGGAGCCTGTCACACGGGGAGGGTCTGCGCAAGTCACTGTGGCAAGTGAACCGGTGCGGTTGTGAGGGACGGCCCGCCAGGAACGCCGCGCGCCCCTCATGTTGTCAGCCGACGATCGCCGGCGTGAAGTTCAAGGAGAAGAGTTCGGAAGACCCGGCGCGAAGCGCTCTCGTCCAGCGCGTGGCTGCGCCGACGCCTTGAGCCAGCGGCGCCGCGTGCCGGACATCGCCACGCTTCAGGCGCTCGGCTCCTCTTGGTGCAACGTCACGGCGGCGGATGCGGCCTCCTTCGCGCGCATCACGCCGGGGCCGCCCCATCCCGCGAGTTCAATCCCGGAGCGCGCCGATAATCCCAACTGCTCGACCAGCTGGCGGCGCGCCAGCGGTTGCCCGTTCGGAGTGCCGCCGCAGCGCCGAGTATGATCTCGGCCTATAAGCGCAGGAGGCGAGGCTCGACCAGTGTCTACGCAGCCAATTGGCCGGCGGATTCCACCTCGGCTTCGCCGTATCTTTAGCTTTCCGCATCCGGTAAACGAGGTGGCTGCAAGGCTCGTAGCCGGAATGGTAGTCATCCTATCCATTGCTGTATTGGTAACCGGTCAGTGGTGGTTGATGTTTCTCCTTGCGTATGGGTTTCTGGCCAGAGTCGCCACCGGCCCTACGCTGAGCCCAATGGGCCTGCTGGCGACCAGGGTGATCGCGCCGAGGATTGCTAAGGAGAAACTCGTGCCCGGGCCGCCCAAGCGCTTTGCGCAAACGGTGGGACTTATCTTCTCGGTGACTGCGCTGGTGCTGCACTTCGCCGCAGGATTGTCGGTGGCAGCGGGCGTCGTTTTGGCCGTGCTGACCGTGTTTGCCGCGCTTGAGTCGTTGCTGGGCTTCTGCGCCGGATGCTTTGTCTTCAACTACATGATTCGCTGGGGGTTGGTGCCGAAGTCGGTCTGCGAGGAATGCCTCAACTTTGACTCGACGCGGACATAGGCGGCTATTCGACCACCGGCTCACGCACTCCGCATCACACGAGCATTGGCGGGGCCAATCGCGGTTCGAGAGCCTGAATAGATCCGCGCTGCCCGAAATGCAGAACGCCCGTGACGAGCTGGAGCGCTGGTACGCGCGTTTTCCCGGTAGCGACGGCGATCTGCGCTCTCGATTCCGCGGGGCTGACCAGAAGAACGACGGAGCGTTGTCCCGCTGGGCTGCCTGCCGACAAATCGGAATCTCACGGTCACGACCAGCGTGCGGTGCAGACTCTTGGGCACCCGCTTGAGCTCGACAGCCTGCAAGGCAGTGGGGTAGGGCATGCGGGATTCCTAACCCTTCGACGCTGTCCGAACCTGTTATCCGGCATCGCGTTCGGCCTCCTTGTGCATGGGTTGTGCATAGTTCCCCGACAAAAGGTCGTCCATGCGCTCTGCGGCGTCTCGCAGCGTGGCATCGCGCGGGTGCACGTAGCGGTCGGCCGTCATGGTGATCGACGTGTGTCCCAGGCGTCGGCTCACCGTCACGAGATCCACGCCCTGCTCCAGCGACAGCGTCGCGTTCGTGTCGCGCAGGTCGTGTAGGCGGTAGCCCTCAAGGCCCGCTCGCTGCAGCGCGTCCCGCAGCCAGCGCCAGAGCGTTGACGGGTAGATCGGATTGCCGTGCGTGCGCGCGCGCCCATCCAGGCGCGTGAATACGAAGCCTTGGTCGATGTACGCGCTCCCGAGATCCTTGCGCAGCGCGTCCTGGTTGCGCTTGTGCTCGGCGAGCATGGCGGTCGTCGCCGCGCCGAGGTGGACCCGACGTCGGGTGTGGGTCTTGGTGTCGCCGAGGTCGTGGCCGTCGGGCCGGCGCTTCAGCTGCTCGCGCACGTCGATGGTGTGCGCCTCGAGGTCCACCGAGCGCCAGCGCAGCCCGAGTGCCTCGCCGCGGCGCAGCCCCGAGTTCAAGATCAGCGCCAGGATGGGGTAGAGCTGCCGTAGGTGCTCTGGACCGACGCGACAAACGTCAAGGAGCGATTGGGCCTGCTCTGGCGATAGGACCTTGTACTCCCGCGGTTTCGCTCGTGGTACGGCCAGTTCCATCGCGGGGTTCACGCTCAGCAGGCCGCGGCGCACCGCCAGCTTGCAGATGCTGTGAAGGAGCGTGCGGCAGGTCGCCGCGGTCGCGATCTTGCCAGCGTCCGCCAGCTCGTCGACGCAGCGCTGCGCGTCGTGATGTCCGAGACGATCCAGGCGCCGGTGACCAATCACCGGCAGGATGTGGCGGTGCGTGATGCCGGCGTAGCGGATGTAGGTCGCGTGCTCGCGCGTGCGCTGGATCTGCGCTAACCACTGCGCGGCGAAGGCGGCGACGGTGAGGCGGCCGTGCTCTAGACCTAGGCCGACTTCGAGCTCATTGAGAAACTGCCGCCAGTTGCGCTCAAGTTCGCGCTTGGTGGCACCAGGGACCGTGCGGGACTTGTAGCGCCCGCCGCCGACGTGGACGCGGATCTGATACCGGCCTCCGCTGCGCTTGACGGCGGATCCACGCAGACGGCCAACGCGGGTCACTGCGGCAGCCTCACGATCTCGGCGTCCGCCGTGTCGAGCGTGAGCGCGCCGGATTCGACCGACTCGAGGAACCGGCGCCGGGGAATCCGCATCCAGGTCCCGACGCGGAAGCAGGGGATCGTCCCGCGCCGGATGGCGGTGCGGATCACGCCCTGGCCCACGCGCAGAAACGCGGCGGCCTCAGCAACGGTCCAAAACTCCTGCTCGTTCAACTGCGCGATCTCGTCGCCCGTCAAGAGCCGGTCCGGGACGTTGGGCATGTCAGCGGCCCTCCAGCCCAGACCGTACGCCCGTCACCAGTAGCAGCGGCTCGGCGGGGTCGCGCTCGACCCAGCAGCGCGGGTGGAACGTGGCTTTGCCCCGCCACTGGTGCTTCTCGGGATCGTATGGAATCACGAAGGCCACGAAATCTTCCTTGTCGGTTTCGATGTAGCCGGCGCAGCCGTGGCAGGGCGTGTAGCCGTCTTTGACGGTGAGGTCGAACATCAGCGGCCTCCCCGCTGCGAGACATGGATCCCCGACGTCCGATTGCTGCCGTACTCCAAGCTCTGGTAGTACCACTCGTGCAAAAACGGGTATCGAAGCACGCCGATCCCGCCCATCTGCCAGAGCCATAGCGCCCGCCCCGAGCGTCCGTTGCCATCGATGAACGGGTGAAGCGCCTCATAGTCCTGGTGGACCTCGTAGGCGTCCTTGGGGCTGAACCGCGTGCTGTTCGCGCGCCCCATCAGTAGGTAGAGCATTGGTCGGATCGTCTTGCCGCCCGCTGGCGGCCGATGGGCGCTGCCTTGGACGAACACGTCCATGCCCTTGCGCCGGCGTAGGACCGCACCCGGCGCGACCACCGAAACGAACCGCTCAAGGTCCGCCACGTCGATCCGCGCCAACTTGAGGAATCGGTCGTACTCGTCGGCTTCGCGCGTCGTGAAGCCGGTGATGCGCTCGATGCGGTTGCTCTCGCGGATGAAGTCCGCGAGGCGTTGCTGGCGGTCGTGCTGTTCCATGTGCGCGGCGAGTTCGCCCAGGTGCGTCACGACTTCGATTCCTCGGACGTCCACCCGGCCAGCGACAGCATGCGCCGAAGGCCCGAAGCACTGAGCGCGGCTCCAGCTATCCATCGGTTCAGGCACTTTCGCGTCATGGTCCCTCCGAACACTCGGGGCAGGTGCCGCCACAGCGCAGGCACCGGTCGTGCATGCAAGTCCGCTCGTGCCGGCAGGGCGGGTGCGTGCGCAGCTCGCCGAGGCGACGGTCGGCCTGGACAGCGGCCTCGGCGTGGTCCGAGCAGTACCAACGCCCGCCGTAGCGCGTATCGGCCAGCCAGGGGCAGATCACGGTGCCGGTGAAGGTCCAGTTCCGCCCCTCGCAGCCCGCGTCCAGGATCATCGCAACCACCACTCAACCGCCGCGGCGCCCGCGAGCAGCACCAGCGCGACGGTGCCCCAGAAGATCAGGTGCAGCGGGAGATCGATCACGACTGCGCATCCGTATCGACCAGTTCGAGCTGCTCGGCGGGCTTGTAGGCACAGTCGGGCCGGTGGGACCACTCGCTGCTCGTGCGCACCGCTTCGGTCTCGATGATGTCGAAGTCCACCGGCTCGGTTTCCAACTCGAGAAGGAATTTGGCGCTCTCCACCATGCGGCTGGGTTTGTCGGGGACGAGCACCGAAGCGGCCAGTAAGCCGCCGCAGCCGGTGCAGGTGGCGACGTAGGTGAGGCTCACGGGTCCATCCCAGGCAGCTCGGGCGCGCCCATCCGTCGCATGCGGACCGTCTCGGGGAGCGCCTCGGTGTGCCGGCAGTGGTCCGGCCAGCCGGTGCAGCCGGTGCAGCCGAGAAACTCGGAGCCGTCGGCGCGTCGCCGGCGAACGACCAGCGGGCGTGCGCAGTCGGGGCAGTGCATCTTGATCTCGGGTTCACGGGCGGTCATGCCGCCACCGCCAAGTCCAACTCCCAGAGGCCCTGATGCCCTCGGGCGGGGATTGGCTTGGTGAGCGGTTGGATATCGGCGAGCAGCCACAGGTAGCGCCCCAGGCCGAAGTCGCCGCACCGGCAAACCGGCTCGCGGTACTCCTGCGAGTCGCGGTGCCGGCCTGGGCGCCGGATGGCTTCGTAGTGGGCATGCGTGCGCGATCGGTAGTGGACGCGGCCGGCCCGGGCAAGCCGGGCGGTCGCCACGACCTTGCCGTAAGGCATGGGGACGGAGACGCCTTTGAGCGGTGCCGCCGCCTTGCGGTGCTTGCAGTCCTCGATGCAGGCTGCTAGCTCCATCTCGATGCTCGGCCACGACTTGCGCTTCGCCGCGTGGATCGCGATGCGCTCGCCGATCAGGCTGGGCGGCGGTGCCCAGGATCACGTCTCGACGGTCTTATGGCCGCAGGCAATCAGCGACGCCCAGGGCTGCCACAGCGTAATCGCGATCACGTCGTCACCGCCCACCGCACGCCGTGGTGCCGCGCCTCGATCTGCCACCTTGGCGTGCGGCAGGCACGGGACGGTGCTGGCCGTCTCGGACTGCGGGCGATCAGCGACGCCCAGGGCTGGCGAAGGGTGATGGCTTTCATACCGTGCCGTGCCTGCTAGCCAGGGCGCCCAGCGAGTGGGCGATGGCGCCGTGCTCGTCGGCATCACCGAGGGCACCCACGATGGACTCAAGGCTGTCGGCAATGCGCTCCATCGCTGCCGCCTGCCGCTCATCGGCCACGGCGCAGCGCAGGATCACCCAGCGACGAATGAGGTCGTCGGGGATGTCGCGGTCGTGGTCGATGTAGCCGCAGATCGCTATGGCGTCCACCCGCTCCAGCAGCCGGAGTTGCTTCGCACGCACGCCTTCGTGCTTGGGGTGGTGCTCGCCATCCGGGTCTTGAAGGCACTCCGGCGGCCCGGGCCGTTCGCGGCTGGCGGCGATTTCGATCTCGTCCGCCGCGCTCCGCATGAGGTCGATGAGTTTGGTCGGGTCGATCACTTCCCGCCCCCGTTCGTCTCCGAGCCCAGCTGCTCGCGTCGCCGCTGCATCTCTATGGTGAGCGGGGATTCGAAATTGCGCCGGGTCGGGTCGTCGTCGGCGTAGTGCTTGGCAAAGTGGTCTTCGAGCGCGGCCAGGTCGTCGACGGACTGGCACGCCTGCACCCAGTCCCGCCAGGTGTTCCAAGCGTCCTGGATGCGATCGGGGACCGTGGCCCCGACCCACGGATGCGCCGGCGGTTCACCGCTCGGCAACGACGGGGCCGGGCCGTGATTCGGCTCGCTATGGCCGGCGGCGTTGTCTGGCAACTGCGCCTGGTCCCCAAGCGGAACCCGCTGGGTGCCGCGTCGGCCCTCAAGTGGCGGCGCGACCTGCGTGGTCGGTGCGGGTAGCTCTCCTCGGGCGAGGTCGCCCACGTCGATCCGCGCGTCGATCACCGGCACGGTGTAGCGGCGCGTCTTTCCGTTCCGCAGGCTGCTCCGGGCCTCGATGCGCAGCGACGCCGGGATCTGCATGTTGCGCATGGTGGCTTCGGCGATCACCTGGGTGACGCCGGCCAATTCCTCGGCTGCGTACCAGCTCCCGGTCACCAGTCGCCACGTGCCGAGCCCCTGGATCCCAGGCAGCATCACCCACAGGTACGAGTGGGGGGAGCAGGCGTCGCCGTCCTTGGCCAGCTCCTGCCGTTCGGCGGGATCGGTGGGGCACATGCACGGCTGCATGGTGATGATCTCGGTTTGGGTGTCGCATCGCCGCTGGCATCCGCCAGCCGACCACATCTCCATCCACTGCTGCAGGTAGCCAAAGGGCGGGATGATCACGTCAAGCTCGGTCGCCTCGCTCACGACCTCCCACTCGTCGCCGCGCGGCGACTTCCAGGGTTTGACAGTCCCGCCGTACCGCTGTGCCGCCTGGTCGATCAACTGGCGGCCGGCCGACGTGAACCGGAATGTGTCGAGGCGCTTCGGCGCGCCCCGCGTCCCGGAGCGATCACCGAGCCGGATGCGTCCCAACTCTCGCAGCTTCTGCTGCGCGCTAAGGATTGGCATCGGTCGCCTCCTGCTGCGGCGCCCGCGTCATGGGCTCGCCCACGACGTCGGGGCTGACCTCGTTCTGCCAGCGGTAGATTTCGCGGGCGTAGAGCGCCAGCTGAAATACGGTGTCGTCGCACTGGACGGGGACGAGGCTGTAGCCGTCGTCGTGCAGGTGAAGCACCGCGCCCCCAGCGGTCTTGGGCATGGGCTTGGCCTGCCCGTCGGGCAGCTCGAGGAACTCGGCGCTGCGGTACATCGCGATCTGCATGCCGGCCTCGGGGTAGACGCCCGATCCCGTCTTGACGTCCAGCAGCAGTCGCTGGCCGTCGATCACGACGATGGCGTCCAGTGTGCCGGCGTACTTCTGCGTCCGGTTGAACACCGTCATTTCGGACGCTTCGAACGTCGGCTGCCAATCGGCGAGAAACTGATGAAAGTGGCCGACGAGCTTCGCGGTCCGCTCGTCCTCGATGGGCGGGAACGGGCGACCGGTGACGTGCGCCTCAATGGCCTGGTGAACGTGCGTCCCGATGTCCATGCGCTTTTCGGAGTAGCGCCACGGGGCTCGCTTGATCAGATCAATGACGGCCTCGCGACCGCTTTCCTCGTCCTTGAGCAACGCGGTGATCGCCGGCTGGTTGTCGGCGGCGTACTCGGCGGCTTTCTTGGCCGCCCAATACGGCAGCGCGGGCTTCGGCAGGATCCCGAGGATGGTCGTGACCGACCAATAGGACCCGCCTTCGGCGTCTAGGTAGAACCGGCCTCGGCCAGTGGTTCGGGCGCCGCGCATGCTCATGCCGACACCTCCGCCAGCTCGTCGGACGGCGCGCCGCAGTCCCAGCCGCGCGCTTCCTCGCCAGCTCGACATTCGGCGCAGGTGATCCGCCGACGGTCGTCCACTTCGATCTCAGCCCGACATCGCGACCGCGCCACGCGGCGCCCACACCGTGTCCACCAGCCCGCGCCGGGGCGGTTGCATGGGATCAGGCCCCAACACACCCGCTCCGGCTGGTCGGCGGCGCCCGTGAGCGCGTCGTGTAGGCCCTGCCGCGCTTCGTCGTAGGCGGCGCGGCGCTGGTTGAGCTCCGCCTGCGCCGACTCCCGGTCGGCGGCGCTCGCGCGGCTGTGGTCGCGGCTCGACTTGCTGAGACTCAGTGAGGCGCGCTCGAACGCTTCGATCAGCGCGTTCGCCTCGGATTCCAGCAGGTCCGCAGCGGGCGTCGGCCCCGCTCGCTCGGGTGGCGTTAGGCCATCCACCCCAACGACGGTGCTACCATCGATTGCAGCCATGGATCACCTCCGTGGCAAGTGGGGTCGGGTCCTGTCTCACGGGGTACCCGGCCCTACGTTTTCCCAAGCTTGCTTTCATCGGATTCACCCCGCCGTCTCCGCGAGCACGCGCTGGCGTGCCTCTTCGGCGGCGGCTTCGGCGGCTTCCAGTCGATCAAGTGCGGCCGTCACCCGGGCCTCGAAGCCCTCGGGGGCGACACGCCGTCCACGTAGAATGGCGCTCAGCAGCGATGGATCCATGCCCAGTGCGCTCGCGAGCACCTGATTCTGGATGCCGCTCTCGGCGAGGCGTCCACGGAGCTTGGGGAGTCCATTCGCGACCATTCGGGGCCCCTCCGATTCAGCGGGCTGGCAGTACCGATTGGGTAACGGTACCCATTAGAGCATAGCATGTCAATCATTTCTTATGGACAATTCCATATGCCTCGGTCGTTCATTGACCCAGTGATCGCCGTGAACATCAGGTCCGCCCTGGCACGGCAAGGTCGGTCCGCCTACGCGGTCTCCTTGAGCCTGGGACACGCACCGAACTGGCTGAACCGGATCATCAATCTCAGGAAGGGCATTCCGTACGGGCAGTTGCGTGCGCTGGCGGACGAACTCGACGTCTCAGCCGGGGAGCTTGTCGAAGGCCCGCGAGGCGAGGGCGCATGGGAGGAGGAATTCCGAGCTGCGTTCGTGCCCGTGTATCCGGCGCCGGTTGCCGCCGGGTTCGTCGGAAAGAGCGTCGTCAGCCCGAAGATGTCAGCGCCGCATTGCTTCAGCCGCCAGCGGCTGGCTGCGGACGGGATCGAGCCCTACAACGCGACCGTGTACCAGGTCGTCGGGGACTCGATGCTGCCGACGCTCGTCGATGGATGCCGAGTCCTGGTGGACAAGGCGAAGACCACGCCGTCGCCAAACAGCCTCTTCGTGATCGCCGACGACGGCTCCCTGCTGATCAAGCGGTTCAAGCGGGTGAAGTCGCGGTCGTGGTGGTGCAGCGACAACCCCGAGTTCGTGCCGATTCGCCACCGCCAGTCGATCAAGGTCCAGGGGCAGGTGCGCTGGACGATGCGGCGATTCGACGACGACGGGCACTAGGCAAGCCCTGAGCCGCAAGGCGGCGGAGAGCGGAGGCATGCAGTTGGACTTTATCGACGAGGTGCGAACTCGCTCGGCCCGGTTTGCCAAGCGAATTGAACATCTCGACTCGGAGGAAGCCACCAAGACATCGCTAGTGCTCCCGTTTATTCAGATGCTGGGCTACTCGATCTTCGACCCGCTAGAGGTTGCCCCGGAGTACGTTGCCGACATAGGGATGAAGAAACACGAGAAGGTTGACTACGCGCTGCTTCAGGAGAACGGAGATCCCGCCGTCCTTATCGAGTGCAAGCCTTACGGGAGCAGCCTTGATGAGCCGCAGGAGTCGCAGCTATTCCGCTATTTCACTGCAGTAACCAAAGCGCGGTTCGGCATCCTCACGGACGGGGTCACCTATCGATTCTTCGGCGACCTCGATAAGCCCAACATGATGGACACGAGGCCGTTCCTCGAGTTCAACATGCTTGCTTTCACCGAGCATGATGTCGAGCAACTCAAGCTGTTCACCAAGCCGGATTTCAGACTTGACGGCCTAGTTGATGCTGCCCGGGAAATGAAATACGCGACTGAGATCAAACGCGTGCTCACCGAGGAAATGGCCGAACCGTCTGACGAGTTCGTTCGCTTCATCGCCAGGCGCGTCTATTCGGGACTGCTTACAAAGTCCGTGCGAGAGCAATTTGCGCTCCTGATTCGAGGGGCGTTTGCCGGGTGGGTGAATGACCTGATCAGTGACCGACTGAAAGGCGCATTGGAGCGGGATGTCGGGCCGAGCCGCGATCCCCGAGACGACGATGCAGATGATCGAGAGGCGGCCAAGGTCGCCAAAGGCGATTTGGAGTGCACCCCGCTTGAACTGGAGGCTCTGGAGGTCGTCCGGGACATCGTGAAGGATCTCGTGGATGGTGACCGAATAACTCTCAGGCCGTATCGACACTATTGCTCCGTCGCATTGGACGACAGCTGGGTCATCTTCCGGCTCAGGCTTAAGACGCAATCCCTTCGGCTGATCTTGGAGGGTGACAAGAGGCGCGAGACGCGCCTCCCACTTGACGGGGTAAACGGTCTTCATGCCTACACCGAGCAGATTCGAGCAGCCTTGATCAAACGCCTTCCCGATTCCGGCGAGCCAGAGATGGCGAGTGGCGTACCGTAAGCGACGAACCAGCGAGCTATGGCATTGGTGCCGCAATTGCCCTGACTGGCCGACATCAGGGTACGAGACTCGATACTTGAAACCGAGGGCCAGCGAGCGCTGCAACCAGTGCGATAGGAAGACCACCGTCAGGGACTGTAAGAGCTGACTGGAAGCAGCTAGAGGGTTTGCCCCGCACAAACTGGTATCGGCGAGTCAAAGGTCGGGCGTGGCAGATCGTCGAGCCATCGCATACAGGAGACCGCGCAAGTCGAGCCTTTGACGCTGTCATCGTCTCCATCATCATGCTCAATATCTTGGCGATCGCTCTGGAGACAATCGATTCTGTCGCCGAGCACGCTGGCGGCGCCTTTCTCGCATTTGAGATCGTGTCTGTGGCGATATTCACAGTCGAATATCTCGTGCGCATTTGGGGATGCACCGAGGATCCAGCGTACGCGCATCCGATTCGGGGAAGGCTACGGTTCGCCACCAAGCCACTGGTGCTCATGGACCTCATTGCTGTTGTGCCGTTTTACATCCCATTTTTCGTGACGTTGGACTTGCGGTTCGTGCGCGCTTTTCGGCTAATGCGGGTGGTTCGTCTGGTGAAGATCGCGCGTTACTCGGAGTCCTTGGCGATTGTCGGGACTGTTTTGCGTAGCCGGCGCGACATGCTGATTTCCACGCTGTTCGTCGGCTTCCTGCTCTTGTTCGTCGCGTCGGCACTGATGTATCTGGTAGAGCGCGACGCCCAGCCCGACGGCTTCTCAAGCATCCCAGCCGCTTTGTGGTGGGGTATCGCAACCCTATCGACGGTGGGCTACGGAGACCTTGCGCCGACGACGACGCTGGGTCGATTCATCGGAGCCATCGTCGCCATTTTGGGCATCGGCGTCTTTGCCCTGCCCGCAGGGATTCTTGGATCTGCGTTTATCGATGAAATCGAATCTCGTCGTGCGAAACATTATGACAAGTGTCCGCATTGCGGCAAGTCTAGGAGGGCTGATGGAAGGAAATAGACAAATGTCGTGGCGCCTCTTGATCGCCTCGACCGCAGCACTGGCGGTGGCCGTCGCAGTTGCCCTCATTGGATGCGGCGAGCTAGCTCTCAAGACCACGGCTGATGTGCAGTGTGAGGACCTGATTCCCGATGTTGTAAGGATCAGCGAGGAGAACAAGCACCCACTGCGCCCGACGATCCTCAAGGTGTATGACGCCAAGGAGGTATCCCGCAGCAGCAGTCGATTGGAGTGCGAGGGGAGTGCCAAGACCTCTTTCGGCGATGACCAGCCCTTGATCTTCTATCTCGAAGAGGACGCGGACGGGGATCGCTTCGTGGGATATGAAGGCAAGGAGTAGGCAGCGACGGTACCCCGTAGCGACTTGGCGCAGTCGCTAGGCTCGTCGAAGAGCCGGTTTTGGCCGCCGGCGGTGTTTCCGCCTACCCCACGGTGTTCCCGCTGCGTACGCGCTCGCTACGAGCAGCACGGCGGGGGTGAGCGTGACGAGCGTAAGCCCGACGCCGAGCACGGCGAACAGCGCCGGCCAGCGCCAGTCGGACGTCACCAGCCACCAGAGCGCCTGCAGCTTGCTCAACGTCGGCTCGGGCGCGGTGTAGGCGATGAACTCGAGGTCTTGATCCGGCCATGCCGGCACGCCATTGACCCACAGCGAGCCGAGCGGGTAGTTGTCGCCAAGCGTCGCGCGGACTAGCAGCTCGGCCGCTGGGCCGATGTCCGCGACCACGGTCATGGATAGTGGCACACCCTCTGGCTCGGCCACGGGCGGCCAGAGGTCGATGCTGTACCACGCGGAATGATCGTCTACGGGAACCGCCGTCGACCCACTGGACAGCATGCGGGGTTGCCCGTCGGGTCGGCTAAAGCGGACGCCCACAGCGCCGTCACGCCCGCTAGGCTCGCGCAGGGTGAGTTGGACGTCCAGGCGCCCTATCGGAGACGCGGGCATGCGCATCTCCTGAACGACGGCCTCCGAGTTGCGCAGCGTGATCCCAAAGTCGCCGTAGTGCAACGGCGTGTGGGCGGTCACGAGGGGCACCCGAAAGACCAGCGCAACGGCGAGGCTGCCGAGCACGACGACGAGCGAGGCGGATCCGATCAAACTGCGGCGCCAACGGACTCCAGCCGAGCGGCTGTCTCTGCCCCCCCCCGCTCCCAAAGCAATCGCCCCGCCAAGAGCGATGAACAGGGCTCCGGAGAACTCCAGCGACTCCTCGAGCGCGATCACTATCGCTTCGGCGCGGTCCCTGGCCAAGATGGGGCCCAAAGCCTCGAGGGCAATGACCGCGAACCAGGCTGCGAACCCCAATGCGAGCAGCAGCCGGGAACCGCGATGCAGACCGCGACAGACAAACACCACCATGACCAGCAGGAATGCGGCGATCAAGGGGCTCAGCAACAGTACCCAGATGTTGGCACCGAAGACGGCGACCCACTGCTCGCCAAACACAAAGCGCCCAGCATCGATTACACCGCTGGCATGAAAGGTTGATCGCAGCTCTTCAAAGGTGAGAAACACGGCAGTTGCTCCGAGCACTGCCCATCCGACAACCGTGATCCAGCCGAGGCCTCGGCGCAAGCTCAGTACCGCATTGCTGGCAGCAAGCAGGGCAACTGCCAGGAGGGCCACCGCAGAGACGCCGTTTGCCCAGGAGCCCTCGATATCTGGGCTTAGCATCTCAGGCGGCAGCCATTGGGGAATGGCCACGCTCACGAGCGAGGGCGCCAGGACTGCGCCCCACCAGAACGCCACTGCGACCAGCTGAAGCAGGAATGCTAGCTGGCCGCTCAGCGGCTCATCGCGACGCACGTTTCGCCAATCTGTCCGCCAAGAGTTCCAGCCGCAGTGTGTCGGACCAGGGGCTCAATTCGGCTCCGACGTCGTCGCGCTGCGTACCGCCGACCACGGCCCTTCCCCGACGCTATTCTCCGCGCGCACCCGGAACTGGTAGCGGACACCCGGCGTAAGCCCCGTGATGCTGTCCGTGCGACCCGTCCCACTGTGGCCTGCATCCGTCCACCCTGGAAGTGCCAGCAGTTGATAACTCGCGAGCACGGCGTTGACGACGGTCGCGGTGTTCGCGTCTCCATAGAACAGTACCGCGCGGCCGTCGCCACCGTGCCCGCCATCGCCCCCGGAGTGATGACGCGCACCGGAAGTCTCTCGCCCTCCCCGACCCCCAATGCCCCCGTTGCAATCGACCTTCCCCGAAAGAGTGAGGGGCGTAATGGCGATGACCAACCCCCCACTTCCAGCCCCGCCACCCCCGCTCGCCTGATTGGATCCCCTGTTCCCGCCGCCGCCGTTGGCGCCCTTACGAGACTCATTGAGCGCCAGGGCTGCGAGCGATGCGCGCACGATGCCGTCGCTGCCCGCGCCACGATGCCCCCCACCTGGGCCGCCGTCTTCGGCGTCGCCCCCATCCCCCCCACTGCTCCCAGCGCGCAAGCTGGAAAAGTCGCCGGCCACGACGGCCGCCACGTAGTCATCGCTATACGTGCCGCCGCCGCGCCCGCCGCCCCCTTCGCGGCGAGAGTTGTCCGCATCTTCATCGTCGTCGTCCACGTTCCCGCGGCCCCCGCCACGGCCCGCCTGGCCGAATCCGCCGCCGCCGCCGCCGCCCGCTGCATCTTCGTCCTCGCCGCTGCTTCCGTTACCCGCAGAGGTTCGCGAGATGCTGGTGTTGTTATGGCTGTCGTCGATGGTGACGGGCCTACCATTCAGCAAGCGCTTCGTAGACGCCCCACCGCCCAACCCATACTGCATGCGCACCCAGTAGGCGGACTGCAAGGGCCTCGCCAGCCGCAGCCCACGCCGGTCTCCTGGCCAGCGCGCCCGCAGCGCCTGGTCCAAGCGTTCGCGCCCCGCCCCCGCGGCGTTCAGCAGCCAGTCGGAGGCCTCCGCCAGGTTTCGCCGCTGCTCGCCGTCCAGGTCCGTTGGCCACGCGGGGCGGATCACGCTTGCTGGCGTGATTTCGACAATGACCAGCTCTTCCGTCTGGTCGCAGAACAAGCCCAGGCTGCTCACGATGGGTCCACCCGCCACTCCACGTCGTAGTCCGTGATTGCCGCTCCGCCCGTGTCCGTCGGCTCGGTCCACGACAGGTCGATCCGCGTGCTGCTGCGCACCGTCGCCGTGAGCACCGGGGCAGCGGGGAGCTCCGCCTGGGTCGTCGCGCTCGCGGTGGCCCACGGTCCCACGCCGGCACTTGTCCGCCCTCGCACCCGGAACTGGTAGGCACTCGCGCGCATGAGGCCGGTGATGCTGTCCGTCCGCACGGTGCCGCTGTGGCTGGCGTCGGTCCACGACTGCGCCGTCGCCAGCTTGTATTCCACGTCATAGCCCGTGATTGCCGCTCCGCCGCTGTCGGGCTGCGTCCACAGCAGATCAATGCGACTGCTGCTGACCACCGTCGCCGTGAGCACCGGGGCAGCGGGGAGCTCCGCCTGGGTCGTCGCGCTCGCGGTGGCCCACGGTCCCACGCCGGCACTTGTCCGCCCTCGCACCCGGAACTGGTAGGCACTCGCGCGCATGAGGCCGGTGATGCTGTCCGTCCGCACGGTGCCGCTGTGGCTGGCGTCGGTCCACGACTGCGCCGTCGCCAGCTTGTATTCCACGTCATAGCCCGTGATGGCGTTGCCGCCGCCGTCGGGCTCGGTCCACGACAGGTTGACCTGTGTGCTGCTGGCCACCGTCGCCGTGAGCGTCGGGGTGCCAATGACGCCTGAGATCGTGCTGGCACTCACGATGGCTGACCAGCCGCCATTGCCCACGCTGTTCACCGCTCGCACGCGGAACTGGTAGGCGGTCACGCGCGTGAGCCCCGTGATGCTGTCCGTCCGCACGGTGCCGCTGTGGCTGGCGTCGGTCCACGACTGCGCCGTCGCCAGCTTGTATTCCACGTCATAGCCCGTGATTGCCGCTCCGCCGCTGTCGGGCTGCGTCCACAGCAGATCAATGCGACTGCTGCTGACCACCGTCGCCGTGAGCACCGGGGCAGCGGGGAGCTCCGCCTGGGTCGTCGCGCTCGCGGTGGCCCAAGTCCCATTTCCGGCGGCGTTCATCGCGCGCACGCGGAACTGGTAGGCTCTCGCCCGCGTCAGGCCGGTAATCGAGGCTGTGCGCCCGGTGCCCGTATGGCTGACGTCGGTCCACGAGTTCGCCGCGGCCAGCTTGTACTGCACGTCGTAGCCCGTGATCGTCGCGCCGCCGTTGTTCGGCTGCGTCCACGACAGGTCGATGCGACTGCTGCTGCGCACCGTCGCCGTGAGCACCGGCGCAGCGGGGAGCTCCGCCTGGGTCGTCGCGCTCGCGGTGGCCCAAGTCCCATTTCCGGCGGCGTTCATCGCGCGCACGCGGAACTGGTAGGCTCTCGCCCGCGTCAGGCCGGTAATCGAGGCTGTGCGCCCGGTGCCCGTATGGCTGACGTCGGTCCACGAGTTCGCCGCGGCCAGCTTGTACTGCACGTCGTAGCCCGTGATCGTCGCGCCGCCGTTGTTCGGCTGCGTCCACGACAGGTCGATGCGACTGCTGCTGCGCACCGTCGCCGTGAGCACCGGCGCAGCGGGGAGCTCCGCCTGGGTCGTCGCGCTCGCGGTGGCCCAAGTCCCATTTCCGGCGGCGTTCACCGCGCGCACGCGGAACTGGTAGGCGCTCGCCCGCGAGAGGCCGGTGATCGAGGCCATGCGGGTGAGGTCCGTGTGCCCCGCGTCGGTCCAGGTGTTGGCCGTCGCGAGTTTGTATTCGACGTCGTAGCCGTTGATCGCCGGTCCATCGTTGCTCGGCTCCGTCCACTCAAGATCCACCTGAGTGCTGCTGCGCACGGTGGCCGTGAGGGATGGCTGTTCCGGCGGCACGTTTCGGAGGGCGAACGTCACGCGGATGCCGGCAGGTATGGCGCGCTCGATGACGGTCAGCGCGAGCTGGCCCAAGTTCGGACGCGGGTCATTCACGACGTTGTGGATCGTCACGGTGCCGTCCGCGTGGTCCTGGCAGTAGCCCATCGGAAACACGCGCTGGATCAAGGCGTCGATCATCGGGGTCGTGCCATCACACCATAGCGCGCGGCCGCGCAACCGGAGCAACAGGCGATAGGTCTCGTCGTCCACGTTCGTCCGGGCAGCGACTGGCCGCTCCAGATCCACCCGCTCGCCGATCCAGTCGAGCCCGATGCCCTCGGCCGTGTTGAGGTTGTGCTGACGCTCCAGCCAAATCAGCGGGTCGATGAGCGCGTCTTTGATGACCTTGAGCCGATTGCGGATCAGCGCCCGCAGGCGGGGTGAGTCATCCCACTGGCTCACCGTGAGGTCCACGATTGAATCGATGTCGATGCGGGAGGCGATGTCGCTCAAGTAACCGTCACATCCGCCGCGGCGATGGTGAGTCGCTCGGTGAGTTGCACCGTGCCAATCGGCGCGTCATTCTGCCGGCGCACCGCGGTGACCGACTGCACGGTATGCCCGGGCACGCTCAGGATCGGCGCGAGCAATCGGTTCGTGTCGAGCTGCTCGCCGATGGCCAGCCCGCTGGTGTCGAAGTCGCCCTCGCCCGAGGACCACTCACCGGCCGCCCAAGCAACCACACGCTCGATGATCGCCGCTTCGCCGCCAGCCGGGAATCCCACACCGACCGCCGTATCGATTGTGATTTCTAGCGGCACACGGGTGACGCGGCTGAATCGCACCGGGACGTTGTGACCACCCGTCGCGTGCGGGACATTGACGCTCGTGGTCCCACTCATCACCACCCCGCTCGGCTTCGATTGCGCGATCGCGGCCGCTACGTCGGCATCGGCTCCGCCATCGACGACGACCAGGAATGAGCCGGCGCCAATGGTGGCGCCTTGGAGCGTGATTGCAGCGGTCGTCACGTTCTCACGGATGATGGCGGCCACGACGCCATCCACCTCGCGCACGTCGACGAGGATGGCATCGTCGCTCGTGCGCGCATTCCGCGCGACGTGCCGCTGATAGCGACCTCGATAAGCGACGTCCGTCTCCACGTTTCGCCCCACGCTGGCCGCCGCGGCGTTCGTGATCCCCGTCCAGCCCGCCACCAGGTCGACGGTCTCGGTCAGGGCGCCTGCAGCGGCCTCGACAGGCCCCGTCTCGGTCGCTCGCATCGTGGCCATGACATTCCCATCGGCACCAATCGTGGCGTCATTCACCAAGGCAAACACCGCGCCACCGGCCGTCCGAGCCCGCGAGCCCGCGGGGACGACCGTGGTGGCCGTGCCGGTGAGCGTCGCGGTCACGGTGGAATAGGTCGCGAGCCGCCGGTCGATGTCAAGCACCGAGCCGAGATCGTCAAGCTGGACGCCGAGGGAGCGAGGGAGTGACAGGCCATTGCCGACGGCCACCACGGCCTCGTCGACCTCCGCGAGAGTCAGGGCGTCGGCCGCCATAAGCTGGCCCTGCGGCGACTCGGCGGACACATCGAGGTCCTGGCCGAGCGCGTCGCGAAACGCCGTTTGCTCCCGCGTCACGTAGCTCGACAGCGACTCCGCTTCGACGCCCGTTGCTGTGACGCGGGCCATCAGACCGTCACGCTCACAGAAGCCGTGCCGTCGTCCGCCGTCACGTCCGCCGTCACGCTCAAACGGCGCGTGCGTGGATCGAGCTGGGCGTCGACGTTATCCACGGCCAGGACGCCCGGGACGTCTCGAATCTGATCGGCGATGATGGATCCCGCGAGTGCGCTCGGCAGCCGCTCGCCCAGCAGATCGGTCAAGTACGGCACGCCTGCCTCGGCATCGAGGAACGACTCACCCCGAAACAGTCGCAGCCGCTGCAGCACCCGCTGCCGAACCGCTTCGATTCCATCCGCCACGGCGAAGCCTGTGGCGATGTCGGAGTCGGCGGCAGCAATGGTGCGGGCCATGCCTCACACGTCGATGGCGAGGGTCCAGCTCGACCCCCGCAGATCCTTGGCCTTGAGGGTGACAGACTTGTCCTTGAGCAGGCGGTGGACGACCGGGGTGGCTGTGCTGTCCTTCGCGAGCACCTGCCGCACGATGAGCGGTCGGCCGGTGAGCTCATTCGTGATCTTGAGCGCCGCCGCGGCGGTGTTCGGCGCGGTCGGCGCTTTCGCGATGGCAAACTCGCGCTGGCGGATGTTGGCCTCGCTCAGCGTGAGTGACACGGGGAGCGCCGGCGGGGTGGTGTCGCCGACCTGCGTTTCCTCGTCGTCATCGTCGCTGTCCGTATCGGGCACCGGCGTTGGCGGGGCGGGCTTCTGCAGAGCCGTGTGCAGCCTGCCGTATTCGTAGACCTCGACCTTCTGCGGGCTCAGGGCCTCGAACTGGACGCGCTCGTGGTCGATTTTGCCGAGAGCGCGTAGCGGCGCCCGCTCCTTCGGCGTTTTCTCCTGCTGGAATTTCACCTTGAGCTGCTCGGCGAAGTGTTTGATCGTCGCTTCCGGCAGCGCCGCGGAGGCGTCGACGAGCCGTTGGGCATCCAGGGAGTCGATCCCTCGGAGGGTGAATGGTTCGAGGGGCGGCGCCGACCCCGAGCGATAGCGGATGAGGCATGCGACGTACAGGTTCGACATCATGAGTTTCAGTTGATCCGTGCTCTCAGCGTAGGGGGCGAGCCGCCGACGCCAGACCAGTTCGAATCGCCAAAGCATGTGGTCCTGCATCAGCGCCTCTTCGACGGTGTCGCGGTGCGGGGTTTTTTCGATCTCGCGGGCCCATAACTCGCGCTGCAATGTCATGTCGCGGATGGAATAGCGCGGCCTTTGGTGGGCCGTGTAGGGACCCCCGTAGTGCAGTTCGAGCAGTTCAGTCTCAGTCAGGTTTACTGACATGGTGCCTTAGGATGTGGTGACCCAATCGAGGGTCGGTGTCCAGGGTGATGGCCCGTCCCAAGTATACGCCCGCACTCGCACGCGCAGGCGCGTACGACGCGGCGCGGTGAGCCACCGGCTTTCCCTTTCAAGATAGTTGCTATAGCCTGGATATGGCATCCAACTCCCCTCCCCGACGCGCAGTTGGGGGAGATAACCGAGGATGGGCAGCCATGGGCTTGTGGAGGCGTCCCATTCCTGAATCTGGATGTTGCCGACATCGCTCCGTATCCGCAGATTCGGTGGCGCCGTCGGCGCAAATTCCCCCGGCCACCCGCCGCCGATCTCCTCCCCGTTGTGCAGCACGCGCCCGTCCGGCTCCAGCGTGAGCGAGATGGCACCGTCCGTCGACTGGATCGCGACGCCCTCGGCACTCGCCGGCGTGATCCGCGTCGGCCCGAATCCGGGGATCGCCACGGCGTCGCTGAGCGACATGATGCGGTCGACGTCGGGCGCTGCCTGCTGAAACCGACGCTTGAAGTCGGTGAGTCCGCGCTGGCTGATCACGAGCAGTACGGCGTCGCCCGCGGCGAGCGGGGCAACCATCGTCCACTGCGCGGTCGCGGGCCAGACGACTGGCACGTTGGGAATCAACGGCTGGCTGACGCGCGTGCCGTTGGTCAACAACAGATCAATCGCTGGCTGCACCGTGGCACGGCGCGTGGCTGGATCGTAGGCGTGGACGATGCCCGGGATGGCGGCGTTAGGCGACTTCCGGAACTGGCCCAGAACTGAGCGGACAGCACTCGACAGATTGTTTCGTCGGATCTCGGGGTCGAGATTGCTCACAGCGCCACCGCCTCGAGCGCCGTCTGCCACTCGCCATCCCACGTGTCGCCGCGATGCTCCAGGCTGATGATCTTGCCTGTGGCATTCAGCCGCTCCGACTCGACGCGCACGCGCTGGTTCAGCCGCACCAGCGGGCTCAGGCGCATCCGCGCCGTGAATCCGTTCTCGGTGAGCGCCGGCGAGCCGATCATTCCCGTGTCCTCGCGCAGCACGAATCCGATCTGCGCATCCGCCAGCCCGCGGCGTCGAAACAGCAGCTCGCCGTCGGTTTCGTACCACTCGACCCCACGCGGCCGAAGCAGTCCAGTGAGCGCATCCTCGGCCTTGCCCGCATGCACGTAGTCGGCGACCGCCAGATCCGGTACGGCGTCGAGGGGCCCGACGGGGAGTCCGAGCTTGCCCGCGATATCGCCGACGATGGCGCGCAGACTCACGACACCCTGGTAGCTCGTGGCAATCGTGACGGCGGCACGGGCCTGCCGTGACGCGGGTTCAAGGGTGAGGGTCGTGAGCCGCTCGCGGCCCTCGAACTCCTGCTCGATACGCCGAATCTCGCCAACGTAAACCTGATCAATCGGATGTCCGCGATATCCGGCGGACAGTCGCGCCGTCGCGTCCTTCTGGATCTCGCGCGCCGTAGGCTCGGCCAGATTGGTGACGGTGATAGTCGAAGGGCCGGGATCGCCGTGGATCTCAGTGCGTACCTCGAACGACATCCGCAATCCCTCAATGACGATGCCGGGCGGGGCAATGGCGAGGCTGGATTGGCGGATGTATGCCGGGTTGATCACAGGGTCACGTCGCCGTAATCGGCGAGTCGTGCCTCGACATCAGCAATCTCGGCGTCGGTGAGGTACCAGAGCGCGTGCGTTTCCGTCCACGCGCGACGCCCGACCGACACGTCGTCGTTGCCCTTCGTTGCCAGGACGATCAAGTCGCCATCGAAATCGGTGAGTTGCGTGCCAAGCAGGCGTCGCCATGGAACGACCTGGCGCCCCGTGGCCAGCCGAGATCCCGGACGGGCGACGCTCAGATACCACGCTCCGGCTAGCGGTGACCACCGCAAGCGCAAGCCCACTTGCTGGCCACCAAGGGTCGTTCGCAGGACTTGCTCGACGGCGTTCGTCAATGGGATCGCTTGCATGCCACGTCCTCGGCTAGCAACCGCCGGTAAAACGCAAGGTCACCTGGCGTGATAATCTCCCACCCCTCGCGTCTGGCCTCAACACGCAGCCAGTCGTCGGGCCAGAGGTGGCGCGGCGTATTCTCCCGCTTGATCCGGTCGATCTTGGCATGGACTTCCGCCTCGCGCTCGACCTGTCGCTCCTGGGCCCGAGCCAATGACTCGTGCCTTTTCTCCAGTCGGCTCCGCAGATAGTGCTTGTAGCCGCCGGGGGACTGCCGTAGCCGCTGCCATTTGCGCCGGTCGTTGGCTCGGGCTCGCTCGGGATTGTCTCGGCGCCACTGGCGTGCCGACGCCAAGATCGCCGCGTAGCGCGTGGGATCACTAGTCTTAATGCGCTGTCGCCGCGCGCGACTAGCGGCGTTGATCCGCTGACGGTTTGCTTCACGATACGCCCGCTTCGAGGCGCGAAATTCGGCAGCAGCAGTGGGGGAGTTGGCGCGTTGCTGCGCCGCCCGCCTCGCTGAGTCACGGCTTGATTTGCGCTTCCGGGCCGCGTAGTCGGCGTCGGCCTGTACCCGCGCACGATGCCGCTGGTTAATTTGCTCGCGGGCTGTCGGGTCAGCACGCCGCTGGCGGGACTTCTCACGAGCTGCCGCCCGACATGTCATGCAGCGGCAGCCATACGAATATTTCTTCCAGGTTCCGTGAGCGATCGCATCGAAGGCTGCCTGACAGAGGTCGCATCGGCAGTGATCGCGGAGATAGCTGGTGATCATCCCGCACGCTGGCATCACGGCCCCTCGTCAAACCCGGGGATCGTGCGACGTACGACCTCTCGCTCCGGTTCCTCGAACCCCAGCGCCTGCGCGATCTTGTCGCCGAGCGCGGGCAGGAATTCCTCGAGGCCTTCACCAACGGCTGCTGCAGCCCCGCCGACATCAAGCTGCTGCGCCGACTCCCAGACATTCGTGACCGTGTTGGCAAAGACATCGCCGGCACCAGCCAACGGGTCGATTTCCTCCCACTCCAAGCTGTACGTGCTCGGGCCTTGCAGCGCCAGGTCGTCGTCGACGAAGTCCGGCGTGGGAGTCGGCGGGACCCGATCCGCGGCGGGCCCCGTCGCCGTGGGGGTTGGGACCTCGAATTCCACGCGCCGCAGTGGCGCCGTGAGGACCTCTTGAAGCTCGATCGTGAATAGCAGCCCTCGCCCCGTGCGGCTGCTCACCGGCGCGATGGCGCGCGTGATGATCATGTCCTTGTAGACGCCGAGAATCGTCACGACTTCGAGCAGCTCGCGCTCCTGCATCAGCCGCCCGATCTCGGCCCATGCCTGCGCTGGCCGATCAGTGGCGCCAATGTTGCTTAGGTCGCTGGGGAACAGGTCGCTCGTCCACCCCGTGATCTTGAGCGCGTCGGGTTCGCGGACGGCGTGGTCAACCAGGGCGGCACCGCTCTCGATGGGAAAGCGCGTGACCGAGACTTGCCGCTCGTGTTCTTCGTCCAGAAAGCCATCGGCATAGCCGACCAACGGCTCGATGCTTGTGCTACGAGCCTCGTAGATCGCGAATGGGTCTGGCATGGCTAGACCTGAACGTCAGAGTCAAAGGCCGCGGCGAGAGATTCGAACTCGTCCTGCAGCACCCGCTTCACCGTCCGTTCCACCGCGCGGGCAACCCTGTGACCTATCTCGTCTGCGTCCTGGCCGGGAGCAGCCTGCACCTCAACATTGATATCGCCCACGTTAACCGTGATCGAGCGTGAACCGGCCATCGCCATAGCGGGCGGCGGGGGCGGCCCTCTCACAATGCCGCCCAAGAAATCGGCGATGTCCGGCGGCAGCACCATCTCGCCGCCGTGGACCATCGCCAACCGCGCACGCCCGCGGGCGCCCGGCACGAGCCCCCCGCGCGCGTAGCCGTCCAATGCGTCAAGGCCGTAGCGTTGAAGCAGGTTGCGGCTCGTGCGCGGCGCGTCGCTCTCCTTGCCTGTAACGATGCCGTAGGTGATGCCGCCGGCGGCAGCCAGCCCACCGGCGACAAGCGCGGCGGGGCCTGCAAGTCGCGCGGCCCCGCCCAGCACAGGCGCCGCCGCGCGCGCAGCGCCAGCGACCCCGCCGCCCGCGCGCGAGAGCGCATTGCCCCCGAAGCTCGCGACCCGACCCCCAAGCGTGGCAAGTTTCGGCAATAGCTCGCGGGCACGTCCGAGGATGCTGCCGAGCGCCCCGTGAAAGCCGCGTGCGCCCGTGGTCGCGGCAGCCCATCCGATCCCCGCGAGCCGGAGCCCGAGGCTGCCGAAGCGTCCCCCCAGCCGGATCGACGTCGTGATCAGCCCGCCAAACCCACGACCCAAGCCGAGCACGCGGCCAATCACGAATCCCATGCCGCTGCCGAGCACGAGCTGGCGCGCAATCAGCAAGCCCAGGACGCCAAGCACGTTGCCGATAACGATCACCAGGCCGCCGTGCTCCTTCCACACCTCGCGGACCTTGGCCACGACCAGGTCCCAGTTGTCCACCAGCCATCTGATGCCGATCACGAGCGCTGCAATCAGCGCCCCCACCACGATGAACTTGAGCGAGAGCAGGCCAAACAGCGCCGTGACAAGCAGCAGCGGGGCCTTGATGACTCCGAACGCGGTGCTGATCAACCCGAGAGGCCCGCCCAGCAGCAGCGACGCTCCGGAGAGGACCGCAAACAGCACGGCCACGCGCTGAATCGGCTCTGGCAGCCGCCCGAACGTCTTGAGCAGAGGCACGATGGTCCGGTTGTAGAGGGAGTCGAGCGCGAGCTTCGCTTCGTTCGTCGCCTTCTCTGCCTCCGAAAGCCCCGTTTCCGCCCAGGCCCGTTGCGCCTCGTCCGTCGCGCCGGTGGCTGACTGAAGGTTGTTGAGGATGGTCGTGTAGTCGCCGGCCTTGGCACCGGTGATGTCGAGGATCAGACCGACGGCCTCCTGCGACTCAAAGAGGCGCGTGAACGCCTCGGTGTCCTCTCCGACCTCCATGCGCAGCCACTGCAACGTGGCGATCAGCCCATCCTCGCGTACACGCTGCTGAAGGTCTGTAACCGAGATCCCGAGATCGCCCAGCTGTTTCTTGGCCGTCACCGTGGGGCGCAGAATCCCAAACAGAACCTGCTTGAGTTGGGTGATCACCTCGTTCGCTGGCACGCTGTTCCTGGTCGCGCCCGCGATGATGGCCCCGAGACTCTCGAGTTCGACCCCGAGCAGCGGCGCCACCTGCAGCAGTTGACCGAACGGCCGGATCAGATTCCGGGCCTCGAGGTTCCCTTCCTTGATCGTCCCGATCAGGACGTCGGTGGCTCGGGTTCCCGAGATGGCGTCGGCACCATAGGCGTTGATCGCGCCGCCGGCGATATGAGCGACATCGCGCGTGGCACCGAGCTGGGCGTTGGCCGCATACGCGCTGGCGCGCAGCGTGTCATAGGCCGCCGCAGCATCGAGGCCGGCGGAGCGCAGGCTGAAGTAGGCCTCGGCGAGTTCGGCCAACGGGCGCCCCGTCTCCCGCGATAGCGCCTCGATCTGCGGTCGAATGGATGCGATTTCCTCCTTCGTCAGCCCGAGCTGGGTCTGGAGCTTGAGGAACTCGCGCTCGGCCTTCGAGCCGGTGAAGAACGCCGCGGCGCCGATGCCGAGAGCGGCGGTGCTCGCGACTCCGAATCCCCGAGCGACGCCTGCGACGGCGGTATTCACGCGGCGGCTAAATCGGTCGACCCTGCTTTCGGCGTGACGCAGCCCCCGCGTGTCGATCTTGAAGCCGAACTGATAGACGAGCGTGTCGATGACGGTGGCCATCAGCGACGCCCCGCATTCTTCGACGCCGCCTCGTACGCCTGCCGCTGGTTCTCCCGCATCACGGCAAGCGATTCCAGGGCGTCATAGACATCATCGAGCGTCCACGTTGACCGCAGGTCGACCGGTGTCGCCAGCCCTTCGGCCAGCAGCGGGGCGAACAACGCCTCGATGCCTAGGGGGTCGGCCCCACGCCCAGCCTGTCGAGCCACTGGAGCACGGTAACGACGCGTTGCAATGATTTCGAAAAATTTACGGCGAACGCTCGCATCGTGAGTTCGTCGATGTCGACGGCCTCGAGGTCCTGGAATGCCGTGTCCTCCGCACCGGCGACCTGCTGCGGCGACCGAGCGTTTTGGTTGGTGAACTTGACGCCACCAAACAGCTCGGCCTGAATGGCCTCCAGGTGTTCGTCGTCCATGGCGACGACCGCGCGCAGGACCTCGGGCCCGACGCCGGTTTCGATGTCGAGCCCGATCGCGCGAATCGTCTTGCGCCAGACGCGATACGCCTTCCGAGCCGGCAGCTTGGAGATGTTGAACGTCGTCTCGCCGAACGTGATCGTCGTACGCGACCCGAGATCCCGCAGGATGTCCTCGGGCGACAGATCCTCGCTCGGCGCGCCGTCCTGCAGGCCAGCGTCCGCGCCATCGGTGGCGTCGCTCATGACGTCGCCGCTCCGACAAGCTCAAACGCGCCCGGCGTCGGTGTGCTGAAGTCCGGGATGATGTGCGCGAAATAGAACGGGTACTCCATGTTCGACACGTTTTCGAATCCGTAATCGGGAAATGGCTTGTAGAAGCGGAGCGCGCCAGCCCGCAACTGTGCGCTGATGCCCCGTTGCGTGTCCCGAATGCTCCCGTTCCAGACCACGGACCCGCCACGGTGGACGATGCCCGCCTGCTGCTGAAAGAAGGGGATCGACGGGGCGTTTGGCAAGAACTTGAGCGTGAACGGCCCACCGCGGTTCGACTTGCGAAAGTAGGCCGCCTGACCGCTCGCGCCAATGCGCGGTTCAGCCACCAGCTCGATCGGCTCGAACATGATGGCGTCGGCGTCATCGGAGTAGCCGCCCTCAACGGTGTGACCGTTCAGGACGAGAAGGACGTTGTCAATGCCGAAGATCATGAACCCCTCCTACTGATTAAATCTGATAGCGATATCCGTCTCGTGAACAGCGCCTGCGTCCTTGAGCCAGACGGTAAAGGGCGGTGCCTTGCGGGCCTGGCGGTCGGCCAGCGGCTGCTCGCTCAGCTGGTCGAACCACACGAGATAGCCGCGGCTGAGCGTGCCATCGAAATCGGTGCCAGTGACACGTCGAATCTCTCCCGCGACCTCCTCGTCGACCGTGCCCGGCGCGATCCCACCGTTGTCCACGCCGTCCTCACACACGGCCTCGGCCTCGGCCTGCAGCTCTCCAATGCCATGGTCGGTGAGAGGGACGCGGGGTTTGGATCGGATGATCCGCCAGAGGCGGGTCTGCATGGTGACGATGAACCAGTCGAGAAACAGCCGCGTGTCGATGAACCACGGTTTCCTGGTCGTGACGCCCGGTCGCACGACGTTGTCGCCAGCGATGGTCTGGTACCAGTTGATCCGCTTGCGGTTCAGCTCGTTGCGTTGGCCGGCGGTGAGGACCTGCCCGACGCGACGACCCGCCAACGTCTTGCCGAACAGCGTCGGCAACGAATTGCGCCGGTTGAAGTTCGTCCCGGCAAACACCCCAGCCGACGAAATGCCCTTGTAGTCGGCGATTGCGTCCCAGATGATGGAGTTCCGCTCGGAGTCCAGCGCGACGATCTGGGCCGCGCGGCTCGCCGACTCGTTGGGCGTCAACACGCCGAGATCGGTGAACTCGTAGATCGCTTGCTTGCGCTCGGTACGTATCCAGGTTGCGATGGCCACCGAACTGGCGACCAAATCGGGCGTGATTTCGAGCCAATACCAATCATCGTCCATGTTTTGGATGATCTCCATGGTCTCGGCCACGGTGGACGCTGGGCGGCCCGGGTAGTACGTCCCGGTCGATCCAAGGCCCACGACCTCGGCCCCGGCACCGCTCAGGAGGCCTCCCAGGCTCTCGCCAATCGTCGGCACGGCCAGCGTGAAGGCGTCCGCAGCCGCGTCGTAGGCCACGGTGGCGGTGCCCAGGTTCGGGTCGCTGCTGATCGTGCGGAGAGCCGTCTGGATTGCTGTGGCGGTGGCTTCGAGTCCAGTGTCTCCGGATCCCGACACGCTGGCGAGGTCCACGTTGACCGACTTCCCGTTCGGCAGCCGAAACTCGGCGGATGCGCCAGCGCCCTTGATGACTGTGAGGGAGTCGTCACCCGTGAATCCCGTCGCCCCCAGGATGTAGTCACCAGCGCCCGCCGCGACGAAGCTGGCGGTGAGCAGGTCGCGCGGATACGGCTTCTGCTGAAAGTAGGCCGCCGCCGCCTCGTACACGCGGTGGGTGGTCGGGTAGTCTTCGCCGACTTCGGCCAAGCTGGTGTAGCGATTCACCCGCAAGTCGCGGGCCCGGTCGCCGGCGACGTCGGCGCGGGTCGTGCGAGAGAAGTCGCCGGCGTAGAGCAGCAGCGTCCGGCCAAACGTGTCGCTAGACGCGGCGCTCGGCTCGATGGTGGCGTCGATTCGAATGATGCTGTCAAGGGTCACGCGGCAATCTCCTCTGTGGTTACGCCGTCAAGGACGATGTCGATCTCAGCCGATGCGACGGAATCAGCGGTCTGCTCAAGGGTCACGAGGTAGCCGAGATCCAGGTCCACGCCCGCCCGTTCCTCCCACTCCACCGCGTCCTGGGGGGAGATGACCTCCGATAGCAGGGGGATGTCCAACCGCCGGATGTCGGAGACGCGATTGAGCGTCACTCGGTGATCGCGCAGCCACTGCGCCCCCGTGGGGGAGCGCACCCAAATGGCGAAGCGGCGGGCAGCGTCCTGTGCGCCCGCGCGATACCACTGGAGCGAGTATCGCCCGCGCGCGGTGCGTGTGGTGGTCACGGTGAGACTGTCGTCGTCGTTGCGGGTCCGACGGCTGTAGGGCACGCCCGACTCGCCCTCGGTAATCAGAAGCACGGTCCCATACAGCCCTGGCGGGTCCCGCCAGCCACTCGGGTCATTGCCAGGCAGCACCTCGACGCCTCCGCCCTCGCGCGCGCACGCGATCACCACGTCCTCGATCGCCACGGCGGTCGCGCTCAGGGTCATGGGCCGCTCACCGCATTCGCCAGCACCTCAATCGGCCCGTGAGGCCGATAGTCCCGCACGGTGCGTACGCGATAGCGCCGCCCGCCGTACTCGATCTCGTCGGCTCCGGCAGTGAGATGCAGCAGGGCGACCCCCACATAGGCGTAGAACACACGCCAGTCCTGGAGCCTCGCGCCCTCCGGAGCCACGTCGCGGACCATGCCGGTCGGCGCCGGCGCCGTCTCAATCGTGATCGATGTGCGGCTCTCCGGCCCGGGGGCCGCGCGACCGCCGACGCGTTCGCCGGGCGCTTGACGGATCAGAACGGCGGGCTCCTGATAGCGGCTGCTCGGGCGCGTGAGCATCAGTGAGCCACGCGTGATATACTTGACAAGCCGCCCAACGACAGGCGGCCAGGAGCCGAGCGATGACTAACGCCTTGTGCACACTGGACGGCTGCGATAGCCCACGCCTGGCGAAGGGCCTGTGCGGGATGCACTACGCGCGTGCGAGGCGCGGGCGGCCACTGGACGCGCCGAAGCGCATGGGCGGCCGCCCATGCAAGATTGCGTCGTGTGATAAGCGTCACTTTGGAAAAGGATTTTGCAAAACGCACTACCATCGATGGTATCAAGGGCGTGATCTCGACCGGCCTGTCCAAGCCTACGATTTGCCCCTCGGAACTCGGAGAAATACTAGCGACGGTTATATCGCGATTAAGACCAATCCTGGTCGCAAGGGATGGATCAAAGAGCATCGTTACGTGATGGAAAAAAAGCTGGGACGCAGTCTGGAGTCTGACGAAACCGTGCATCACATCAATGGCGACCGAACGGATAACCGGATTGAGAATCTCGAATTGTGGAATCGCAGTCATCAGCCGGGGCAAAGAGTTGAAGATAAGATTGCTTATGCCCTCAAGATATTGGGACGGTACGCGCCAGAACATCTTAGGCCACCCGCCAAGTAACAGACAACCGCATAAAACCAGTATCGATTAGCGGGTTGCTGCTGCCCTTCGCCGCCACGGTCAATGGTCTGTTGGGCGGCTGGTAGAGATCCACGATGCGCTGCTGGACCTGACCTTGCAGATAGGCGCCCACGCGGCCGGCGAGCTGCGGGTCCACGACGCCGCGCTCGGGATCCATGCCAGCTCGCAGGATGTTGACCACGCCCTGCCGGACAGCTTCGTCGTTCATGACCTGGCGAAAGAATGGGCGCTCGGGAACGTGAATCTCGCCAGACGCCTTGCGGGTGCCGAACTCGTTCCACGCGGCAACGGTTGCGACTGGGGTGCCGTCGGGGTAGCGGGCCGTCGAAAAGAACCCGACCTCGAGTCCGATCACGCCACCCCGCCCCGCCTGCCGCAGCATGCGCTTGAAGCGCTTGCCGCCCGTGGTCGTGACAGGAGTGACTGCCGCCAGCATGCGGTCAGCCGCACGCTGCGCGCATGCACGACCCGATCACGAGCGACAGGATAGCGGCGGCCACGAGGGTCACCAGCAACCACTCCAAGACGAGGACGCACACGCGGGCCAGTTGGTCGCAGGCCATCAGGATCTCAGTCTCACGGAGTCTTCGAGCGCCTGAAAGTAGGCGTCGTACGCGGCCTCGGCCCGGCCCTTGCACTCGAGGTCGATGGGGTAGATGCCCGCCTCATTCGTGCAGGCTGCCTTCTCCTGCTCCCACCGCATCCGCAGACCCTCGATCGTGACGCCAGGCGCTGGCGTCGGCTCGACGTTCTTTGCTGCGCTGCCCGTGATGAGCTTCGGCGTGCCGCTCTCGTAGAACTCCAGCCGGTGCTGGTCCACGGAAGTTTCTCGTGGATCCGCGGGGTCGGTCGCCAGCGTGTCGTCGTCGCCGTCGTCGCTGGCCTTGACGCACTCCCACGGGATGTCCGCTTGCGCCCAAGCTTGCTGCGTGATCACGCCGACTTCGCCGTCGGCGCACGGAAACGGCGGGCGCCCCTGGCCGCTCGGATTCTGCGACGACTGATTGGCACTCTCGTCGGCTGCAGGTGTCGTCATCCGCTCGGGTTCGGAAGCCACGACCATGCAGAACAGCTCGTAGTGCCCGCTGGGATAGCCCCAGCGCCCCAGCGTCCCGTCGTTGCGCTCACATGGATCGCCGACGGCTGGCGGGTCCTTGGCCTGTGCCGGCGTGACCAGCGTGTCACGGACCGCTTCGCCGACTTCGGACGCGACCGCGCCCGCAACCGCAGGGGCCACGACGAGCGTTGAGACGGCCATCGAGGCGACCACGGACAGCATCGGCGCGAGCACGATCACGGCCGCTTGCTGACGCAGGGTCATGCGCCTCCCCTAGCGTCTATCGTGGTCGCGCCGATGCTTCATTCCGTTGCTCCGGCTACTCGGCCTTGCGGCCCCTGGCGGATCACGCTGAACGCCTCGCTCAGCGCCACCGACAGCGGGTTCGGGCCGGTGATCAGGCCGCCGAGGACACCCAGCAGGGCCGTCAGCACGGCGGTAAGCAGCGCCAGCGGCAGTGCGCTCTCAAGCGTCACCGTGAGGGCCAGCGTCCCGTCGACCGTCTCGACCGTGTGGAACTTCAACGACTTGGCCACCTCGACCGTCAGCCAGACGATGAACACGATGGCGCCGAGGGTGGACAGAAACCGCACGTATTCGATGGCCTGGGCGAACGCCTTGCGAATCGGGCCGGGGGCCGTCTCGTCGCGGAACCAACCGGCCACGGTTTCCAACGCGTAGGCGACGCCGATCACGATCAGCAAGGTGATAACAATCGAACCCATCAACACACCTTCTCGAAGCTACAGGCTGCACTGCGCAGCGCCCTCCGAGTGTACCTGACCGGTACCTACGGAGGATCAGTGCTTCCGCAGCCGCCGACGGCGGCGGGCGTCACGGACTCCCACCGCGCACGCTGATGTTCAGCTCGTCGCTGATGGCCATCATGTAGGTCTGGATCGACTCCAGCCGCGTCTCGATGCGCGCCAGGCGCTCACCGGTCGACTGCTCCAGATCGCGCAACCGGACCTCGTGCGACTCCAAGACACTGTCGAACCGGGCCTCGTCCGCCGCCAGGCGTTGCTCGAAGCTGTCGAATCCGGCGTCGCGGGCGCCCTCGTGGTAGACGAAGCCGCCGATGGCGATGAACAGCGTGAGCAGGAGTCCAGCCACAGTTGCCACCGCGGCCATCCGGTGCTCCATCAGCTCACGCCCATGGGGCGCCCGCGTAGGTCGCCCGCTCGACGTCCAGGTCGTAGTCCACGGACCGCTCGGCGTCGTTCGCCGCCCACACGTCGGCGACGGTCTGGCCCGCTTTGTTCTTGATGCGCACGTCGAGGCCGGCGCCCCGGAACTCGCCGCCGTCGCCCAGCAACCGTCCGAGCCACTGCGCGCGGTTGTAGCTGCGGTCGTCGACGAAGTTGCCGTGCTCGTCCACCTGCCCGTCGCCTCGCGCGCCCGCGATGATGTGGCCGATGGTGTTGCCGTCGGCGTCCACTTCGTTCACGCCGGGCAGACACCCGCCGCAGGTCAGGCCCCAGCCCTCGCGGTCGTTGGTCCGCCAGTAGTGCCAGTACGGATTCGACCGGCTCACCCGGCGCGGCTTCTCCTGCTGCCTGATCTTCGCCGTCGGCCCCCACTCGCCGCCCTCGTACCGGGCGCGCACGTAGACCGTGGCGAACCGCACGGGCACGTCCAGGACCGATTCGTGCCCGAAGGCGCCGCGCAGCAGGTGCGTCACCGGCCGCCAGCCCGACCGCCCGATCTTGGCCTCATGCTCCAGGCGATGCCCCTCGAACGGCGGCTCGTCGATGAGCACGTGGTGATTGCGCTGGGTGAGCGTGAGCGCCGGCGGGTCCGGCATCGCGGCTGCGCTGGACGCTGAATTGAGCTCGGCCATCCGCGCATTGAACGCCGCGTCGATCTCCGCCACCTGCTCAGGCGTCGGGTCGGTCGTCATGGCGTTGAAGATGGCGTTCGACGCCTCGATCAGCTCGTCCTGCGTGGCCGCGTTGCGGATGCTAGTCAGGTCCACGGTCAGCCTCCTCGTCAGCGCACCGAATTGACAACCACGCACCCGGACACGCGGCAGTCCACGAACATCCCGCGCTGCGCATCCTTGAGGTCCTGGTACTCGGTCCAAGGCTCCATCGCGGCGCGGTAGGCGTCGATGGCCGCGTCGTGGGCGGCGAGGGTCGCCTCCCAGGCGGCGAGCGCGGCAGCGTACGCGGCTCGCTTGGCGTCGTTGCGGGCTTTCGCGGCGGCGTACTCGCCGCCAGCGGCGGCGATGGCCTGATCGAGGAGGCGGGCGTTGTGCCATGCGACAGCCATGGCGTCGAGGCGATACTGCTCGTCCCACGAGACCGGGAAGCTGATTTTGCGCTTCAGGTGCTTGGGGGCGTCCTCCAAACTCACCTGGCACGCCCCGTCCGGTGTGCCGTCGCCGTCCCTGTCAGGACCGCACGGCCGCGTCGGCGGGACGACACCCTCGCGCCACACGACCCGCTGCTCGTAGAACCGCTTCAACACCGGCGCGCCAGCAGGCTCCGGCGTCGGCATCAGACGATTGGCGTAACGCGGATCGTCAATCGTGACACGCTTAACACGCGTGCGGTCGGCGTTGAACACGACCGTCACGGTCGTACGCTGATCTAGGGCGACCCCGGAGGCCCGGTTCCACGTCGAGCGCTTGATGACCTGGTCGGTGAGTGCTCGCAGATCCTCGAGCTCATACTCCGGCTCGGCTGGCGGCTCCGGCCTGACCGGCTCAGTCGGCCGCGTGCCGGTCGGCTCGTAGACGACGGGGACTGTGTCGGGGGGTGACGCGGCCCCAGCGACGGCCAGGGCCAGCAGAAACGCGAGGGCGGCCGCGGCGAATCCGATGCGACGCATGGACAAGCTCCGCAAGGCGATACGCCCCAGAGTGTACCTAATAGGCACCGTATACCTGATTCAGCGTTAGCGGCTGATGGCGACGATGGCCATCACAGGTAGTGCTCGACCCATGCCTCGATTACGTCGTTGATGGCGACGCTAACCGGGCCGCCGGACAGGATGACCTTGTTGTCGTCTGGGTCCCAACGCATCGTCTCGTCCTGGCCGCTGCCCCAATGGCCCGCGATCGCGTAGTTGTTGCTGTCGGCCAACGCTCGCGCGGACTGGAGCATGATCGTCCCGGCCAGTTTGCCGTTGCCGTCCGCACCCCTGATGGCGACGTAGATTGCGATCAGGCTGTCCTTGTGCGCCACGTCGAGCGGCTTCCGCTGCAAGGTAATTTCGCTGATGTTGCGGCTGGCGAGGATCGTTTCGGAATAGACGTTGGTATCGCGGATCAGGCCGGGGATCAGTACGGATGTCTGTGGAAACCGCTCGTCTATGTTGGTGTCGAGTTCGATTCTCGGGTTGCCCATCTGCGACCTGAGCGTAGGGATGTCCGTGCCCGTGGCGACAAGGGCGAAATGCTGCCCGGCCCTGATGGGCAGGAAATCGACCGAGATGTAGTATTGGCCGCGCCGCACATGATCGAACTGCCTGACGCGGTGCGGCGGGACCAATCCGTCGATCCATGTCCACAGTTCCAGGGTGTAATCGGTCTTGGTCGGTTCGGCGGTCGAATACAGGTTCATCAGGCAGTTGCGCAGGTCGTGCGTGAAGGTGATGACGCCGGGCACGTAGATGCCTATGCCGGCCCGGACCTGCATCTTTGCACCAGCGGCAATCGACTGTGCGGCCCCGTAGTAGAAGTAGTAGTAGTCGAAATTCGTGTCCGACCCGAGATGTGTCCAGTCGGCGCTCGACCCGACGATGCTGGCTTCGTGGTTGTCGGCGTAGGCCACTTGATATAGCGCCGGGTTCAGGTCCTTCTTTAGCCGGACCAACATCGCCCAAACGCGCGTGTGCGCGCCGCTGGTGGCCAATTCCCACTGGTTGTCATTCAGCCCCGTGGCATCGGCGAGCGTTGGAATGGCCGGCTCGTCGTTGTTGGACCGCACCACAATCAGCGCCGCCTCGGCCCTGTTCGTCTCGTCCGCGAACCCATGCGTCGCATCACCGAGAGTGGCGATCTTCAGGAAGTTCCGCGCGTCCGTTGTATCGGGCGGCACTAGCACCTTCCGCCCGCCGAACGCGAGGCTGTCCACGGGGGCACCTACGTCCTTAATGACCTTCGGCACATGGTCCACTTCCGGGAGCCGCCAAGTGATGTCGGAGTCGTAGACGTACTCGTTGCGCAGGCCGCGCTGGGAACTATTGAGCCGTATCTGGATCGAGATGTTCGAGCCGGCGGACGGCTGGGCGTTCGGCGCGAGCCGCTCGGTATGCACCCAGTCATAGGTGCCGCCGGTCTCATACCCCGCCGGCACTGTGAAGGTGATCCGCTTCTCCTTGCCGCTGCCGAACCACGAGTTATCGCTAGCTGTCAGAATGATGGACCAGGAATCTCCGGTCACGCCGCCGAGCGCAATCCGCATCACCATGTCGATGTAGCGCGTCGTCGTGCCCGCCGTGTCAATCGTCCAGGCCGCGCCGTTGTAGCTCAGGTGTTGGTGCCCGCTCTCCCAGGTGAAGCCGGGGCGCGAGCCGTCATAGCCGTCCAGCCCGCTGCTGTAGGGGAGCATCCGCACCTGGTCGCCGATGCTGAGCAGGCGGGCGTTCGGACTGGTCGCGCCGCGGTCTACGTCGTGGTCCGCGTGCCAGCCGCCGTCGAAGCGGAAGTGGTATCCCTGGACGCCGCCCGCCCGCTGGTCGTCCACGCGGACCTCCTTGGCCCGCATGGGGCGCAGCGTGTCCGTTACATCCTTGCCCCAGAACGACACCGGCACGTCGGGGTTGGCCATCTGGACGCGATTGCCGACCTGCTCCAGCCCCACGCCAGTCGAGAGCTCCAGATGCTCGGGGTGCACGAAGTACTTCGGCCAGTTGTGTTCCGACAGGACGGTGAGGGCGTAGAAGTTGCCGGGATTGCCCTGGTCGCCCGCCGACGGTGCGTAGAAGAGCAGCTCGTCGTCGTCCGCCCGCCCCACCCCCGTCTGCAGCGCGGAGCCGGGCGTGACCGGGTGCATGTCGATATGCCCGTGCCGGTTGTAGGCCTGCCCGGGCACCGCCGTGGGCGTCAGCGCCAGCAGGGCCGCCTTGGTGGTGAGGATGGACCTGGTCTCGCCGGTCGACCTGACCGAGCGCACCCAGACCTTGCCGTCCGGCAGGTTGGTGATGATGAGCCCGGTGCGCGCGAACCCCGATGACGGGCGCGTCGACGGGACCTGGATGCGCGTGTCGACCAGCACGTCGGTGTTATTGGCCCGGCTCTCGACATCGGGGACGACCGAAGCCTTGTCGCGGTCAAGCCCCACGACCTCGGCATCCAGCCGCGTCTCGTCCTCGAAGTGGTAAAGCACCCAGTGCTTCAGGTTGTCGGCGTGGACTAGCAACGGAGTGGTCGTGCCAGTGCCCTCGAACACCCGCATCGTCCATGCTGTGTTGTCCGGCTGCCTCCAGAAGTTCAGATCGCCGTCGTTGTCGGCATATTGAAAAACCACGTAATCCACTCCGTCATCGGAGTAGTCGTGACTGGCGAGGCGTGAGAGAGTGATCGTGTCGGTTCTGCTCGGCGATCCGGCTGAAATGAGCGCGGTGATTTGGTCTCCGCTTGCAATCGCCGACCCCTTGGCCGCCTCGTAGGATGATTTCTTGATCAGGATTTGCAGTTGTCCGATGGTGTGCGCTATCACCCCGGCGACGGCATTGTCCGGGTCGCTCGTGAATTGGCCGTAAATCGGCACCGCCCCTGCGTGGCTGTTGGTCGTTGCGCTCAGATGATCGTGCGCCCCCGCTTTCACCCCTGCGAACGTGTTGGTCCCGGCGGCGGCCCGAAGGATGTACGTCTCACCGTCGACATCGACGATATCGCTGAGATCGAAGTCGTCGATGTCCGGTAACGCCGACAACTCTCGAAGCTCGCCGTCGACGATCCCTGTGTACCTCGTTCGCTCGTGGGCTGTCGTGAGCTTCTGAACCTTGTATGTCGTCGTGTGGTCATCACCCCAGCCGTGCACGCGGAAGTAGCGGAACCCGGTCGTCGTCACGCCTGTGGGCGTCCAGACGTTGCCTTGCCAGTGCCCGCCCTCGTCCTCGTAGACGCGGTAATCGGCCAGGTCTTCGCCATCGGCGATTCGCGCGATGACCTCGAACGTGGTCGGGTTGGCGGTGGGGTCGGCCCGTCCCGTGATCTCAGCAGTGGCGGCATACGTCTCATTGCCCGTCGGCGCGGTATGGAGCCCCCGAACGACCGTCAGCGCGACTTTGCTCGTGTCCGTGAAGTCCGTCCACGCGTTCTCCGCGTCGACGATCTGGAGGTCGCGTGTGAGATGTTCGAGCGTGTCGACTTGGGCGAGTATCTCGTCGCTCACGCGCTTGTCACGGGCATTGACCGACCCCTGGTCGTTGTTCCCGTCGACGTCCTGATCCGTCTGGATCTGGTCGGCGAACGTCACGGGCACGTTCGGGGTCTGCCCCTTCAGGGCGGTGACCGGCGACGCGCCGTCCTTCGGCTGCTCGAACCTAGGCATCAGGTCCCCTTCAGGGCGGTGACCGGCGACGCGCCGTCCTTCGACTGCTCGAACCTAGGCATCAGGTCGTCACTCCATATGCTTGGCCATTATTGGCCGATGTGAGCCGGTTGATCGGCTTCAGGATGTAGAACTTGTACGCGACGCTATCAAGGGTCTTGTCCTGCGCCGCATAGAAGGCGTTGGTGGCGTTCAGTCCGCTCAGGGTGAACCCTGTCGGCTGTGTCTCACTGGCCTTAGCCGCCAGGTACATCTGGTACTCACCGCTGGTAGGAAGCTGGATTGCCATCGTGGACGGTATGCTCTGCGCTGTCGCCGTGTCGTTGCTGAAGTCCGTGATGCGGGCCAGCGTGTCGGCCACGCCTGAGTCGTCGCTATCGTAGGCCACATAGCCGACGTGGTAGTTGGCCGTCGCCGGAGCGTGGGCCGTGATACGGGCATCCTTGTAGCTCACGGGCTGGTCGGTAGCAGGAGTCTGGCCCGTTTCATAGACCTCAAGCCTCACCGTGTAGGACTCGTTCGCCGCTAGCGAGACACCGCCAGGAATAACAACGCTGCCCGTCCCCTTATGGAAGTCCGCCTCCGCTATGGTCGCCAACACCGAGACCGTATCGGGGTTCGCCTCTGTTCCCTTGAACCCCACGACGCGCATGGCCGAGGCATGGGACGACTGCGAAACCTCGTAATTGAATCCATACACCAGCGTCCCAATGGACCCTGCGGCGGGCGACAGGTTGCCCGACGTGAGGCCGAAGCCTGACACGTGTGGATGCGGCGTCGGCGACGGTGCGCCCGACGGCTCCGACCCGATCTGATACACGGTCAGCGACGGCGAGTCGAGTTCCACGTCGCTGATGACGATCTCGGCGCGCGCTTCGCTGCCGGCGGATGGCGTCAGGAAGCCGCGCGCCCGCACCAGGAGCTGGAACCCGATCGGCGAGTTGAAGTCCGTCTGCGCCAGGGTGACCAGCGTCGAGGTCAGGTCGTCGCTCTCCTGCGGATACTGGCCCGGCGCCAGGCGGCCGCGTGTTTGGAAGACCGAGAGCGGAACCCCAAACGTCAGCGTATCGCCCGCGCGCCACCACGGGATGCTGATGGAGCGATAGGACCAGAAGGTGACCTGCTTCGCAGTTCCCGGGAAGAGCCGATAGCCCAGACCGACCACGAGCCGCATCAAGCCGATCTGCCCTGCCACCTGAAACCGGATCGAGCCCCCGTAGTCGGTGAAGATCGGATCCTGCAGGTTGATCCCGGACGGCCCCGTCGCCGCGAGCAACCGGAACTCGAGCGTCTCGTCGGCGGCCACCGTCTTGTCGGCGGCGGTGAGGACGGGCAGGGTGATTTTGGGGTCGGACGTGGCGTCGTTATACGCGTTGTAGTAGCTCAGACCCGCCTCGCTGCCGCCCCAGCGCATGAACGTGACGCTCCACCCGGCGGCCAACGCCGAGTTCTGCACCGCGCGATGCACCTGCACGTTGATCGTCGCATCCGCCGCCAGGAAGAGGGCCGCCACCGCCGACACCGGCCGCGCAACGTTCCCGCCCGTCATGTTGGGCGAGGTGGTCTGGGCGAGGAAGCTGTCGTCCGATGCCTGGCGCAGCTCCCATGAGAGCGTGGCGTTATTGGCGGCGGGCGTGGCCTCGGCCTCGACCTTGACCAGGTAGAGGCCCGCCGCCACCGTAAAGTCGTTGCCGCTGACGCCGGTGATGATCAGCTCGCCGGGGTCGCCGAAGACCACCGACCGCGCGTTGCTGGCGAGCGGTTGCCCTTCGGGGTCCGACTGCCCGGTCGGGATCGCCTGGAAGCTGATGCGTTCCGCTCGGCTCGCGGACGAGACGCCCAGACCCTCCGGGAACGCAACCTCATGCGTGGTCCCGCCGCGCTCCGTGAACTCCATGACGCGGTTCGCCACGGTCGGCCCGCCCACCAGCGACGACGGCGCGCCGTTCTCCCAGCCCAGGCGATACCAGTACGTCGTCCAATCGGACGCGACGCCCGGCGTTTTGCCCGCCGGGACGTTGCCGCGCGCGATGTAGAACGCGGCGGCGGGCGCGGTATGCCGCACCACGTCGCGGGCCACGTAGTCGCTGGTCGTGGAACCGAAGTCGCCCCGGTCCCGGAACCGGAGGCCGATGGCGTCGGCGAGTTCCTTGAGCGTGTCCATGCTCGCGGGCGCGCCGCCCTTGAGCGCCTCGACGGCGGCGGTGACTTCGGTGTCGCGCGCGATCGCGCCGGGGATCACGCGGTCAGCGAGCGTGCCCCCGCTGTCGAGCACCGGGACGTCGCCGCTGCTCGTGCCGGTGTCGGCCGTCGCCGCCGTGCCGAGGCCCACGGCCGTCCGCACCGCCGCCTCTTCGTCGTCGGTCAGATCGGACGGCGGGGTCGAGAATGCCTTGTCGCCGATCTGGGCATCGGTGAGTGCGGGAGCACCTCCCGGAACATCCAACTCGTGGTTCGCGTCGTCGGCACTCACACCCGCATTCGTACTCGGGTGGAAGATGGACTTCACAGCTTGGTACAAGGCCGCCTTCGTCGGTCGAAACGCCGAGCCGGTCCCGGTCTTCGCGTCGATCCGTTCCATCTCGGTGAAAATGCCGAGTCCGTCCGCGTAGTGGACGAAATGCCAATCCCCGGCAGTGTCCACATCGCCCGCGGTGGGCTGGGCCGACCCATGGAACACCCCGAGCGGCGTCTCGTTGGGGACTCCGACGGTCCAGTTGCCGGTGCCGCGCACCGCATTCCAGTCCTCGCGGGCGTTCACCGCGACGATGCAGGCGTTGCCGGAACGTCGGGCGAACAGCACCTTCGCGTTTGCGGTCGAGCCGCCGGTCAGCCCGACGAACTGGACGTCACTCCCCGCGCCGAGCGCATCGAACTCCGAGAGCCGCGTGTCGGCAATGTAGAGCGTCCAGACGTCCACCTCGTAATCGGTGTCGTCCACCTTGCCCGAGATCAGACGCGCGATCAGGCGCTTGGCCGACGCGACGGTGAGCACCCGTGAGGTGTCGGTCTCGCTCGCGTCCACGTCCTCGTTGCGGGCCAGCCTGACGATGCCGGTGACCGTGGTTGATGCGCTCTTGACGGCGGCGGCGATCGCGGCCCGCAGCCGCGTCACGGACCAGCCCAGGACCGTCGTGCCAGACGTGGCCGAAGCCTGGGTCGAGGTCGCTCCCCGGACGCCGCCCCGAACGCTCTCGGTGGCCGCTGGCAGGCTGTAGGACTCGCCAGCGTTTACGTCGAGCTCGTTATTCGGATCGTCCGTCGATACCCCCGGGTTGGTGCTCGGATGGAAGATCGCCTTGACCGCGGCAAAGAGGTTCGTCTTCGACGGGCGGAACGAGATGCCGTTTCGAGTGCCGCCGCCGTGTCCCAGCGAGCCCGGGAACGGCATTATTCAGCCTCGGTGATCGAGATGAGTGCGGCTGGACCGTCGCGATCGTAGAGATCGACCCAGATCCCGTCGCTGCCGACGATGATGGGGAACAGAAACAGCACCGGCGGCCCGACGGAGCTCGAGTGCACACGCGTCGCGGGCACGCTGTGCCAGTGGTCTGGCAGCGAATCGACGTCGGCGGCTTCGGCAATACGGATCGCCTGCCCGGTGACCTGCAGCGTGTACGTCGTGCCCTCCGTGAGGCCGAGGTCGTCCTTGATGTCCAGCGGCAGCGTCTCGGTGGGCAGGACCGCGCGCGAGAGCGTGGGCATCAGGCCACCTGCGCGTTGAGATCCGCGAGCAGTGCGTCGAGCTTGGCCTTGCCGTGGGCCTTGTGCTCCGTGCCGTCCGCGAGCGTCACGATGAACCACGCCACGCCACGGCGCTCGACGGTCGCGCCCTCGGGCAGCAGGTCCGGGTTGACGAGCGGCGGGTCGGCGTCCGACGTGCCACTGTCCGTCGACGACTCCTGAGTGTCTGACGGCGGCGGGTCGGTGACGGCTTCGAGCACGTCGATGCGCCGGGCATACCACAGGCGTTTCAGCCTGTGGCGATTGGCCAAAAGCTCCGGTGCCACCGGAGCCCCGCGCTCAACGGGATGCTCCGGCGTTGACATGCCAACCCATTGGCCTGGATTGCGCCAGACAACCGTCATCGTCGGTCGCAAGCGACGCGGCCACCAGGGCAACCGCCGTTGCTGCGGCACTAGACGATGTCGTTGAAGTGGTAGCCCAGGACGTCCGAGGTCACCTTGAAGTCCCAGGCCATGTCGATGGCGACGAAGTCGGAGAGGCGGTCAGACTTGCGGTAGCGTCGAATGCGCATGCCCTCTTCCTCCATCCCGAGGAAGCCCTGCCACGCGAACGTATAGCCCGCCGACGCCTCTTCCATGCCGGGTGCCTCGGCCGAATACATCAGCAGGGCGTCGCTCTGGGGCCCGATGAAGGACCTCGACGAGTCCGTTACCCCTTCGTTGGTCGTCTCGCGAATGGCCTTCATGACCATGATGTTTGGAATCTCCAGCAGTTCTGCCAGCCGCTGGCGATTCGCCATCGCCGGACCTCCGGGCGTTTGGCCGGCATTGAGACGGCCGATCACCTCATCGTGATGGCGCAGCACACGGTAGGTCGTGCTGCCCAAGACCAAGGTGTTCGGCTCCTTGCCGGTCCACTCCCGCATCCGATCCTTCGCCTCGTCGATTCGGAGGATCGGGTCAACGCCAGTGGCATTCCACTTCTTCACCTGGTTGTTGCCGAAGTCGCGCGGGCTGAAGCTGCCAGCGGCTGTCTCGCCACTGTTCACGCCGTCCTCTCGAAACGCCCACGTGCCGTCCTTGAACGCCAGATCGGTCCAGCGCTTCTCGAACCTGATCATGCCGCTGGCGGTGAGGCGGCGGGTAGCCGCGCGATCCAGACGGATGACCCTGTCGACGTTCGCGCGCTCCTCGTCCGTGACCGGCGTGGCCTCGGCCCAGACGCGGCAGTCGTACGTGTCGTGCGACAGCTTGTGCGTGCTGATCACGGGCGGGTCGCCAGGGGCGCGCTCTTCCATTTCCGAGCGGAAGAACGTCTCGATCGGGTAGACGTAGTACGAGTTCGACTGATTCATCACGGGGATCCTCGGGAACGCCCGTGAGGCGACGAACCCATCGGCGCCCTGCATGAACGCAATGGACATGTTGGTCAATGGGCGATTGACATGGACATCGCCCGGCGACGGTTGCGTGTAGGCCATCGATCAGACCTCCTAGGCCGTGTGCGGCGCCGCGATGTAGCCCGCGGCAAAGCGGAAGATGTCTCCTGCGGACGCGCTCTCGATTGCAATCCCGATGCCCATTTGGTCCTGTCCGAGCGAGCCCAGATCGGCTACTCCCGCGACGGATCCCGCCGCGTCGGTGCCCGACGCATGCGGAATGACGATCTGGCCGGCGGTGATCGAGGCACCAGCTCGCACCTTGAGGATGCCGCCGCCGCCGATGTGCGCGATGGAAACCGCGCTGCCAACCGGCGGGGTGCGCGTACCGACGTCCGATGGCGACTCTGAGGTGCCTTCGGCGATGACGCCGAGGACGACGTCCGTTGACCGAGCCGCGGCACCGCCAGCGAGGACGACCTGGCCGGACGAATTGACCTTGACGATCTTTGCAAAGTCGCCGACGAAGCTCGCTCCTCGCGGCATCGAGATCGTGACATCAGCTTGGGTGGTTGCCATCTAGCTCTCCTTCTGCTCCACCGTCTGGGTCAACGTCTGGTCGTAGAGCTTGCTGCCTTCGGGGCTCTCGACGGCCTTGGCGTAGGCCCCGTGGTAGGTCCCGCCATCGCGCTCCTGGATCCCCTTCGCCATCTTGTCGAGCTTGTCCTCGGGCGATCCCGGGCTGGCGTCGCTGCCGACGCCGCGCGTCTCGAACGCTTTCGCCATTTCGGCGTTGCTGGACTTGAGAGCCTCCAGCGCGGTATTGCGCTGGTCCTTGTCCTCAATGGACTCGACAGACCTCAGCAAGGCCGCGCGGGACTTGACGTCGCCGGTCAGGTGCGACAACTCGGTCTCAGCGCGCTTTTCGAAGGCGGCCTGCTCGCGCTCGGCCTCGTACTTGGCGAGCTTGCTGGCCTGCTCGTCGATCTCCCGGGCCTGGCTGATCGCCAGTTCGCCCGCCGACTTCCGCAACTGCACGCCCTTGGCGGTCGTGTAGACCACCGGATCGGCGTCCTCGGCTGCCTTCTGGACTTCCTTGATTTCGGCCTGGCGGTCGTCCGCCGACTTCTCGAGAAACGCGTCCTGGGCGTCCGTGTCGTCTTCGAGCTTGTCGAAGTGCGCCCGCTCGTCGGCGTTGAGCCCGAGAATCTTGGTGAGCCGGTCGACCTGCTTTTGCAGCTTGTCGTCCCCGCCGTCGCCGCCGCCCTGTGTGCCGTCGTCCGCCATTGGGTCTTGTCCTTTCGTGAGCGCAAGCATGGCCTGCGTCAGGGCTGCCTGGTCAATGGTGTGCGTGTGGCCGGCGACCATCGCCAGCTTGAATTTGCCATCGATGTCTCGGCCGATGGCGTGGGAGTGAGTCGTGTCGTCGTCGGTGCCCATCGCGTGGGTGACCCAGATGTTCATCTTCCCGTTGCCGTACTTCGACACGATTACGCCATGCTGGTGGCCGTCGGTTTCGCCGGTCAGCAGGTCCGCCAGCTCCTTCTGAATCGGCTCGCCGGCCTTGGGCGTGGGCTGCTTGTCCCGCCGCTTCATGATCGCGGCCTTGGCCGGCTTGTGCGCCGGGGCGCCGACGCCGCTCCACTCGCGGATTTCGAGGTCGTACAGCTCGCGCTTAGCCATCGTCGTCAACCTCGCGACGGCGGGCTACGCCACCCATCGAGAACCCCGTCAGCTCGCCGCTCTCGAACTTCGCCATCATCTCGGCGTCCGGTTTGAGAGCGACGAGGATGCCGTGCGTCTCGGATTCGATGCCGAGCGCCTTGGCGACGTCGGTCAAAATCGGGAATACGAACGGCACACCGCCGCGCTTTTCGACCTCGCCATCCGCGCCTTCGCGGTGCTCCTCGCCAGCGATCTGCCAGTTTTCGACGAAGTTCAGCGCACCCTTGAGCAGCTCGGCCTCGGACACGTGCTCGTCGTGGGCGTCGAAGTAGCGGGCGCCCTTCTCCATGCTGACGGCCCCGAAGCCAAAGACCAAGCCGAGCTTGGAATCGACCTTGGCTACTTTGCCCCGGATCTCGAAGGTGTCGGACAAGCGGTGCGGTGCTCCGTGCGTGCGCTGCGAGGGCCGCAACGGAGCACGGAGCGCGGGGCTACTGGCTCACGGAGTGCGCAGACTCTGCCGGAAGCGTACCACGAGTATTTTCGGCCTTACAACGGCACACGATGCGCCAGGGGCGGGTGACCGACTCGGCGAGCACTCTGCGGCAGGCGTAGCACCGGGGTCGACGGTCAATGATCGGACGTCGCGTGTCGACGGTCACGACGCCACGCCGGCCTCGGGGATCACGGGCCGAGCCCGGCACCGGCAGAGGATCGCTTCTCCTGGGTGACCTTCCCCGGGCGGCTCGTCCCAGCGATGCTTCGTGCCCTCCAGCGCGGCGTGCGCGCGACGCACGCGCTCATCGCCCACCGTGCTCCAGATGTACTCCTCGATGCCGAGCTGTTGATGTCGCGCCTGGGTCAGATTGCCGATGGCCTTATTCGTTTGGTCACGGGTGATCCGGCGTAAATTCCACCCCGCGCTCTTGCCCTTCTCACGCACCACGCGCGCGAGCTCCTGCTGGTCGAAGGGCTTGTCCGCGAACGCCTGATTGATGCCTGCTCGCAGGTCGTCGCGCAGGCGCGTCGGCACCGTGCGGATCAGGCTGATGTTCTCCTGCCGCCAAGCGGTCATGAGCGGGCGGATAGCCGCATCGTCAAGTACGGGCCGGATGTCCACGCCCAGGGCGTCGCGAAACGTTTGGATCAAGCGGCGCCGCTGGTAGCCGCTGAGCCGGCGGGCTTGCTTGGCGATCTCACGCGCAACGAGTCCGTCCCGCCGCGTCGTGCGGAGCGGCACTTCGTCGAGCCGCTCGATGGCCTCGGCGGCCGCTACGGCGGTGCTGAGGCCAAGTCGGATGTTGCGCATGAGCGGACCAAGCAAGCCGCGGCGGATAGCCCGCTCGTAGGCCTGGGCATCACGCGGACGCGCACCAACGGGATCTGGTGCGCCAGCGGCCTTGGTGAGTCGACGTGCCCGGCGGGCGAGTCCATCCGCATACCGCTCGACCATGAAGTCGATCTGGGCGCCGGTCAGCACGACGCCCCGCGGCGTCTCGGCTCCGCGGCGTTCGGCCTGCCCCTTGCGAGCGAGCAGGTCGGCGTTGCCCGACTCAAGGATGCGACGGTAGCGGTCAACCGCCGCGGCGTGGACGACGATCTCGACGCTCATGCGTGGTGTCCGGAGCCGTAGCCCTCGGGGTACGGAACCATGGGCACAGTCTGGCCCGCGAGGTCGTGCGTGCTGTCGTCCAGGAACCGCCACTGGCCGTTCTCCACAAAGCTATGGCAGAGCGGTCGGCCTGGGTGTTGGCGCGCGTTGGCCAGCATGGACCCGACAAACGTCGGGGTCTGTTCGTTGCCGTCCCACGTCCAGACGGCCAACCCTTGGTCCTCCCAGTAGACCGCATCGACGCGGAACCCGTGTTCGCACTTGCACGCCGGGCAGAACGCACCGAGCATCACGACCGTATCGGGCGCCCGCTCACCGCCGTAATACGCACGGAGCCACGGGCCGACGGCGTTGCTCATCCCCTAGCCTCTGACTGGCGTATACACGACGTTGCGGGTGATGCGCTCGGCACCTTCGCCGATCTGTTGCCATGTCACGCGGTAGCGGACGCCGTCGTCGAGCGTCGCGAAGCTCGAATGCGAACGCCACGCCTGCGGCGAGAATTTCGGATATCCGGGGGACCCGAGCTTCGTGCCGCCTATCCGAAAGAGCGACACTCGCCGGATCAGTCGCGACCATGCCAATCCGGTTTTAGGGGCTTGCTGGACACCAGCCGCAATGACGGGCGATGCCAGCGCGAGCGCAACCGAACCACGGATCATTCCGCCGAGCATGGTGCGCCGGTCGAATCGTCTGCTCATCGGTCCGGCCTGTGATCATCCGCAGTCCTATCGTTCACTGGCGGCTCCAGCCAGCCCACGACCTGCTCGATCAACCACCACTGGGCGTCGCTGAACGCGAACCGGAGGCGATGTACGCTCAGCCCCTCGCGCAACGACGTGCGCCCGTACGTCCGCGACGCCGCATCCCAGTCTGCCACCATTTCGATGATGTCGAGGAACGACATGCGGATCGGCGCAGCGTGGTACTCGGGGTGATGCGGACTCACGGCGTAGTGGGCATAGCGCGGCGCGGTGAAGGTCACGCCACGCCCTTGTTGCGTCCGTAGCGGTCCAGCGGGACGAACGAACTCTTGTCGCCAGTTCCCGTCACCACGGGAGCGGCCGGCGTGGCACCGGCCAACCACTGCCGAATCAGCTCTAGCGCCCGGGCATTCCCGACGCGGCGCACCAAGCGATCGGTCTTCCGGTGGAAGTAGGTGACGGCCTTTGGGCCGATGCGCTCGCTCTGCACATCGCCGTCGCTGGCGTCCCGCTCAAACAGGTACGGGTCGCGGGCAACGGCGGCTGCCAGCAGGGCGGTGGCTTGCTCTAGCTGCACGGGGATCGAATTCGACCTGACTGTGTCGCCGTCACGCTCTACCAGCCCAGATCGCGGCCATTCGTTGACCTGCGCTGTCGATGTCTTCGTGCCCGCCCATAGCAGCGTGTCGAGGTGCCGCGTAGCAGCGATCAGGTCGCGGCCCTTGGCATCGTCGTCCAGTGCGTTCCAGGTGGCCATGTACGCCGGATCCACCGCGAGATAGTTGTCGGCCTCGGCGACCGACGCATAGCTCACGTACTGCCGCTCGCCGATGGTGAGCATCGTGAGACTCATTCGTCGTCGTCCTCCGGGTCCACGTCCGCGTCGTCGTCGGGATCTGTGTCGTCGTCGGCGGCTTCGCTGGCCTTGCGTCTGGCGAGTGCCGCTTCGTCAGGACGGGTGAGTCCCAGCAGGTCGAGCATCTCGCCGTAGGCGGGGTCCTCGGGAAACAGCGGCGCGCCGGCCGTCGCCAAGTCGCGCAGCGCGCCGGCCGCCTGCTCGACGTCGGTATAGCCGACGGCCTCGGTCTTGATCTGGGGCATCATCTCGACCGGCCAGCCGTTAAGTCGCCAGATCGCCGCAAGCACGTCCTTTTGGACAGCCTTGCGGATTTCGACGAGCGCCCCCGTGACCATCAGATAGAAGGCGTGCGTCTTGTCCTTGCTCAATGCGAAGCTGCCCTGGGAGTCGCTTCCGAGCAGCAGCTGATCGACGCCGATGATGCGGGCGATTTCGCGGTTGAGGCGTTCAATGGCGGCAGCGTTCTCGGCGAAGCTGGTGGACGATCCCTGGAGCAACTCGACGTCCCACATGCGCGTCGTTGACGGTCGTTCGGTGTCGTCGGTGCCGCGATAGACCTCACTGTCCAGGAGCATGCCGAGTTCCGGGTTGCGGACGTGCTCCTTCACGAAGTCTGCCAGCGGTTTCTCAAGGCGCTTGCGGTCCGCCTCGGTGATGTCACCCGACTGGACTTTCTCGGCCAATTCGGTGAGCGGACCGCGGGCGATGGGGATTCCGCGCAAGTCGGTTTCGTGGCCGAATCCCTCGAGCTGCTCGTAGCGCGCGAGCCGCTTGGCTGGGGCGACCATCTGGCGAAACAGCCCGTATCCCTCGGGGCTGTCATCAAGTGAGTCATCGACGATGTAGAGCAGCTTCGCGCGCGGCAGGTAAATATCTTGGTAGGTCTGCGGGCTCGTCTGCCACACGCCGTGCACGACGCCCTTATTGTCGGTGTCCCACTTCTCGATAGTCACCTGCGCGCGGGGCGCGATATCGCGAATCGTGATCAGGCCATCGGGACGACGGCCGGCCGTCCACTCCTGGATGCTGAACCCGTAGAAGGGATGCATGGCGGCCCGGCGCACGATGCGCGGCCACGTTCTCTCGGGATCCTCGGTCAGCATTGCCTCGGCAAGCTCAGCGTGGCGCCTGGCCTCTCCCTTCATGGCCTTGGTTTCGACCTCCACCGGCGCAAACGACCACTCGGCGCCGCCGACTAGGTTGACGTAGTAGCGCACTCCGGCGGCCACGATTGCGGTGTTGGCCAGGATGTCCGAATAGGTGCGGTAGCGAGCATCGTGGGATGCAAGCTCAGGGCTCTTCTCGCGCGATTCGATATAGCCGCCGTAGAGCGCGGTGCCCGCGACGCCGAGGGTCTGCATCGGACTGGATCGGCGCGGACGTGGCGACAGCGGCCGTTGGCTGCCGAATCCCGAGCCTGACCTGCTCTGCTTTCGCGCGGGCCTGCGGGCGGTTCGGCGCGTCGTCGGTCGTCGCTGCCGCCGGGGCCTGCGACGGTTCGCCCGCCGTTTGTTCGCCATACCCAAAGGGTACAGGACGCTATGCGTTCAGGAGCACCGGCGCCGTCATTCCACGGCTGCCTCGGCGTCGCGTGAGGCGGTGGAACGAACGGCTGGCGCCGTCTACTTGGTCCTTGTAGTCGGAATTGGGGAACAGGGCGGCCTCTTCGATGAAGGCACGATTCCAAGCGCCTCGAACTAGGTAGACGTTGCGGGCCTCGGCCTGCGCCGAAAGCCCCTTGGCGCGCTCGGTCTTGTCACCCGATTCCGGCGAGTAGCGGGCCTCGTAGGGCGCGAGCATGCGGACTAGGTGCTGGACTTGCGACTTGCCCGCCTGGCCGGGGTCTTGCGGCAGGTCCTGCGTTATGCCGTGCCCATCCGTCTCTGCAGTCGTGCGCAGCGTCCGTTCGATTGTCCGCGGGGTGCCACGAACTCGCACGATGTCCTCGATGAAGTAGTCTCCCCCCACTCGCCGCATAAGCACGCCAACCGTCCACGGCGACTTTTTGCGCGTCGTGCTCGCCAAGTCCCAGCCCCGCACCGCTTGCCCACCGCTGGGAGCGGCATCCACGAACTGATCGGCCCACCAGGCCCGGTCGAACATGCCGCCCGAGCGCGGTGACGGACGCTGCTGCAGCTGGCCGGCAGCCCCGTAGCTTCCAAGGTTGGACTCGAGTCGTCGGATGGCCTGCTCGGAGAAACGGTCAGGCCAGAGCAACTCCCCGTCTTGGGTACGGATATCGCCGTGCCAGTGATGCGGGTGGTCATGCTCATATCGAGCTGGCAGGCACAGGTGCGTCCAGTCGTCGGCATCCGCGGCTTGGTCCTTGTCAAGGACGTGCCCCGTGAGGTCCTGGTGGTGCAGGCGCTGCATGATGATCACGTAGGCCCCGGCGTCGGGGTCGTTGAGGCGCGTGCTCATGGACTCGTCCCACCAGTCGAGCGTTGCCTCTCGAGTGATCTCGCTGTCGGCGTCCACGGCGTTGATCGGGTCGTCGACGATGATGATGTCGCCGCCCTCGCCGGTCAGCGCGCCGCCGACCGAGGTCGCGACGCGATATCCGCCCTTGTTGTTCTCGAAGCGGATCTTGGTGTTCTGGTCACTGGTGAGATGGAAGCGATGGCCCCAACGATTTTGGTAGGTCGCGCTGTCGATCAGGCGCCGGCACTTCACGGAGTCGCGCACGCTCAGCGTCTGGGCATAGCTCGCCGACATGAACTTCACTTCGGGCCCCGCGAGCAGCCCGTAGTCGCTTCGGCGCTGGATCCAGGTCCACGCCGGCCACATGACGGCCACGATCAGGCTCTTGGTGTGACGCGGCGGGATGTTGATCAAGAGGCGCTGAATCTCACCGCGCGTAACGGCTTCGAGGTGCTCGCAGATCACGCCCAGGTGCCAGTTGTCACGGAACGGCGCGGGGTCCACGTAGCGCCACATCTGGCGGACGAACTCGTGCAGGCTGCGCTCGGCTAGGTCGTGATCTTCCCACGGTTCAGGATTAAGCGTCACGTCCTGCAACTCGGGCGGCAGGATCGCGATCTCGGCTTGCAGGTCGGGCTGCAGGCTCGCCAAGTCGAGGGTCATGCGACTGCCGAGATATCCAAGCGCGGCCTAGAGTCGTGAGCGATTGCGGGGTGTACGTCCTTCACAACCAAGACCGCCCCGCGTGCGCTCACGACTAGCAGGCCCAGGCCGCCCCGCCAGACTAGCAGGCTTCACGCGAGCGCCGTCAATTCGGCGATAAGGGCTCGGGGTCGTGATGCACGATTCCCGAAGCGCGCCGGGCATAACTGGTGTTCATGGCCCTGCAATCGCGGCACCTAATGCGCCACTGGGGAGTGACCGATTCGGCGAGCACTCTGCGGCAGGCGTGGCACCGGGGGCGACGGTCAATGAACGCGCGTGGCGTCTCACCGGTCATGCGGCGGCCTTGGCTCGCGCCCATATCCTGTTACGGCACCGGCTTGAGCAGTAGCGCGCGCTTGATTGTTTGCCAATGACTCGTGCGTCGCAATCGGGGGCGTGGCATATGCGCTTGTCGAGCACGGCTTGGCACCGCTTGGCATCCCGACGCCGCGCGGTCGTCCGCTTGCGCTCATATCGTCGGCTGTTAGCGGCTAGGCGCGCCCTGCCTTCGGGGTGACTGCGGTACTCCCGCATCCTTGCTCTTTGCTTTGCCCTCCGCTGCTCCAGTTTTTCGGGAGAATGACGCTTCCGCCGCGCCCTCTTATATCGACGCACTTTCGCCGCACAGTCAGAACACCGGGCCTTCCCTGGGCGCGGCCTCTGCTCCCCACAGTCAACGCATCGGCTGCACGCGAGGCACATCGAGTAGTTCTTTCGCGCTAGCCGTTCAAGACAGCGGTCACAGCGAATGGTCGGCGCGTTGTTCGGGCGGCGGAAACCGACTCTATCTTCCCTGACGCCGTTTTTCATCGCCCGTGCTCTCTGCGCTACAGGGGAATTGGCACGCCGGTGCGCCTTCTGCCTTTCCTTGCTATACCCCGGAGCTCTAGACGGCCAGCATCCCGGCGAGCAATACACTTGGCCTCTCTGCTTCTTGACGAACCGTCGCGAACACCCCTCAGCGCGACACGTGTAGCGGTTGCCGATTTTGCGGCGAGCCTGCGCACTCACGCGGCGACCTTCGCCCCTTTCGCCGCATTGCACGACAGGCACAGCGCCTGCGTATTCTCTGGCGCGTGCGGACCGCCCTTGGATATCGGGTGCACGTGGTCTAGCGTCGGCGGCATCGTCTCGCCGAACGGCTGGCGGCACCCGTTGCAGAGGCCGCCTTGCTGAAAGACGAGCGTGGCGATCCACTGCCGTGGGAATGGGCGGACTTCGACGCCTCGGATACGTGCGCGGCGCTTCGCCACGTGCGCCCGCACCGTGTCACGGTTCGCATCATCCCATCGCCTACGCGCGGCCCGTGTTTTCTCGCCATGCTTGGCGCGATAGCGCCGCTTCGCAAGCCGCTCACGCTCACGCGCGGCCTCGGGATTGGCCGCGCGATTTCGCCGGTACGCCGCCCGCACGCTCTCGCGGTTGCCCGCGTTGTAGCGGTTCTTGTACTCGCGCCACGCGGCGCGGCATTCGTCGCAGCGGCAGTGATGGTGGGTGTATGCGTTGACGGTGCCGTGCGGCACGTTGTCCGCGCTGATTCGGGTACCCTGATCGGGCATCGGAGCTTATCCCTCCGGTGAGAGGCGTCGGGGCTGCAATCCCCGGCGCTTCGCCATTATACCAGTTACGGGTCACTCACTGGCGGCGGCAGCCGCCGCCGTAGGTCGCGCACCTGCCGCAACTGATCGTCGCTAAACGCCGACAAGTCGGGGCGCACCGTCACCGTCGCATCCACGCGCAGCGAGTCGTCAAATAGGCCCAGATGCCGCATGAGCATCTCAATGGCCTGCGTCTTCGAGTGGAACTTGATGCGGATGCCGTCCTTGGTCTTCGACACTTCGGAGATGGCCGCCGTCACGTCGGGCGGCAGTTCGTCCAGCGCCTTCACTGTGACGCTGGTGCCGCTGGCGCTCACAACGCTGGTGATGTCGGCGAACGCGAGCCGCGCCAACTCTCGGATCACGTTGTCGGCGGTGACTTCGGTGCGCTCGGAGCGGGCTGCCAGGGCCGCGCGAATGCCGTTCCCAATGCTTACGTTTGCTAACAACTGTGCGCCGCGCGAATTGGCCCCGCGACGGCTGTATCCCGCGCGGATCGCAGCCTGTGTCGCATTGAGGTCCACGAGGTATTCCTCGCAGAATCGCCGTTGCTTCGCCGTGAGCTTGGGCATGGCCGATTCTAATGCGTACCCATTGGGTCCTGTCGAGCGGTGGCGACGGCGCACCGTGTATTTCAGCCGCTGATAGACTGGCCGCGCTACAGCCGCTGGTTCGGCGCGAGCGCCGTCAGCAGTCGGACGGGGCGCCCTACGCCCCCTTGTCGGCTCGCGTGGATTGCGGCGGCTGTAGCAAGCGTCACGTCCGACTGCCGCAAGGGGGCACCTCATATGGCGAGGCACAAGCTCGTGATCGCGCCGACGGGCTACGGCGGATATGCCCTGGTCGATGTGTCGGCGGAACCCCTAGACGACCAAGGCCGCTGGCACGGACCCGTCGATAGCCGTGACGAGGCCGACCACGTCGCTCAGAAGCTGTCCCGGGAGCATCGCCTGCCGGTGGACGTGGAACACGTCGGGGACAACGCCAGCGACGTGTACGACGGGGTGGCCGGGGATTCCGCGCCGAATCCGGCTAGCGCCGGGACCTCACGCCCCGTCTGAGCCCTCGCGCTCGTCCTGGCCGCGGCAATCGGGGCACTGGCAGTCGTGCCCGTCGCACAGGTGGCAGCCGCATTCCTCGAGGACGACGAACCCGCACTCGCGGTCGGCGTCCCGCCCGTCGTCCGTCGCGTAGGTGACGAAGTAGACCGTCCCGCGATTCGGCTGGGTGCACGCCAGCATCTCCGAGTCGTCGCCGAACAGCGCGACCTGGCCGGTGCGCACGCGCTTGCGCTTGTCCCGGCATGCACGGCACTTCCCGCAGTCGTGCTGTCGCACCAGCGACTCGACACGCACGTCGGTCTCGCCGCGGCGCTCCGCCGCGCGTGCCCATTCGTCCGCCGCCGACTTGTGCTCGGTCGTCACGGGCACGTGGCCGCATCGGTTCGTGTGGACGGCCGGCTCGTATCCGCAGTCGGGGCCGTGGGGCGGCGGCGCGGTGCAGATCAGGCGGCCATAGGTGTCGTAGCGGTGCTCGACGTACTTCACCCAGGCAAAGCCGAGGGCGCCGCACTCGTCCTCGGTCAGGCAGGCGGTTTCGAAGTAGTACACATCCTCGGCGAGGTCTGGACGTCCCGACTCGCCGACCATCAGTCGAGCCAGCGCACGTCGTAGCGGGCGCGGCCGCCCCGAAAGCGGCCTATGACGACCCCGCCGTGATCCTGGCGGATGGTCACCTGCTGCAGCTCGCCCGTGCGCCCGACGCGGTCGCGGGCAATCTCGGCCGCCTCACGCAGATGCCGCGCCTCGACCGTCACGATTTGGGCGGGGCCTGGCCTGTCGGTGACCGCCGCCTGCTTGACGATGGTCACGTGTGCTCGGCGGATCACAGCAACGCCAACTGGCCGACGACTTCGGGATCCCCGCTCGGCTCGGGATCGTCGCTCGGCTTCCCGGCGAGCCGGCCCCGCAGGTACTCGCTCGCCTCTCCCTCGCCGCCAAGCAGCTTCGCTCCGGCGGGGGTGATCGCATAGTCGTGCACCTCTGTCGTCAGGCTGTTGCCGTGCCGCACCACGCCGGCGATCCCGGCGCAGGCCATTTGAATGTAGGTGATGTGCTGGCACGTCTGGTCAAGGTCGGTCGCGTCGAACCACGCGATCCGGTCCTCAAGCTCCCTGGCGGCAGCGAGTAGCAGCCGCCCCGATCCGCAGCAAGGATCGGAAACAGTGATCACCGGCGGCGATTCCTCTGCGTCCTTCCCGTCGCCGATGATCATACGCGCCATCATGTCTGCGACGTTCTCCGGGGTGAAGAACTGGCCGCCGTATTTCTGATCGCAGAACCCCTCCTCTTCGTAGATCGTGCCGAGGAAGTCCGCGGGGTTCGCGTCAAGGGCCAGCGCGGCCGTCCCCAGCATCGCTGAGAAGCGGTCGAGCTGCTCCCGCTTGTACCGTTTGGCGTTCGCCATGTAACGGTCCTCGAACGCTTGCCGTCGCTCCGGAGCCTGGCACGGCTTTGCCAGCGCGCAATAGCCCATGTCGGCCATATCCCTGAATGCTTCCCACTGGCGCAGCTTGCCGCCGTCCGTGGCGGCATCCAGGTGTTCGCGGAACTGCTTGGCGTAGTCGCTCACGCGAACGGGTCGATGGGCGCCGGGCGCCGCCAGTTGGGCGGGATCTCACGAATCTTGCGCTCGCCCTTGCGCGGGTGAAGGATCTGGACGCGGTGCCGCCGGCCGCCCTCGAGGCGCGCCAGCAGGAGACACCGCCGGCCCCGCTTGCGCCCAGGCGTGCGGTCGAAGTAGATCGTGATGGGTTTGGGCGGGTCGATGGGATCTACCAACCACCGTTCACCCTCAGGGGTGCGAGTACCCCCGGGAATCCGCGCTCGATTGAGCACGCGTCGCTTGCGCTTGACGGCCATCACACGCTCCTTTCGCATGCGGCGCAGCCCTTCGCGTGCGCCGCGCTGTGCCTCCAGATGACTTGCTCCCCGTCGAGCGACTCCCAATCGCGCCTTGGGCTGTGGCGACGACGGGCGACGAGACCACAGCGGGCGACGGCGCGGCCGATGTCGGGCCAGATGTCCCGAAGCCGGTGGGCTGCGCCCGGGGTCGTCATGACGCCCGATACGTCCCACGCGGGCGCAGCTCGGCCATGAGCGCAGATGCTGTGTTCCGCGCCGCCGCGGGGTCGCGGCGGGCGATGATCGTCGCCAGGTACGTCCGCGCCCGCGCCGTCAGCGGCACGGGCAGCCCGTCGCGTTGGCTCTCGGTCAAGGGGCCTACCGCGCGCTCGATGTGCCCGTTGGGCAGCATCTCGACGGCGTACACCTCGCCGCGATGCCGGACGAAGTCGTAGACCATCATCGCGGCTGGTCCGCGGCCCAGCCCGACATCGCGGGCTCATTGAGATACCAGCTCGAGGCGTGGCGTCGGGGCTTCGTCGGGTGGGTCGTCTCACGGTGACCGCAAGGCTTCCCGCCGTCCTCGGGATGGCACCGGTAGCAGATCCGTGTGCTGAAGCTCCCCGCCGTGTACACGGGGGAATAGACGTGCCGCGAGCGGCGGGGCTTCGCGCCGGCGGCGCTCACTTCGAAGCTCCGGCGTCGCCGTTCGGCGCCAGTGACGTCGGCGCGGGCATCAGCGCATCTGCGTGCATCGGCATGACGGCCATTCGCGCGAGGGCGGTGGGCCCCCAGGCTCTGAACAGCCAGGGGCCGGTGGCGCTCACCGATTGCAGACGCAGGGGCGCGTGGGTAGAGCGCCGCGCCCACCCCTGCGGGCCACCGTCAATCGCCAGCGCGACCGCGCTCACGCGCTGCATGAACAGCGGGTTGATCGCGCCGCTCGCCACCGTCGCCGCGTCCGGCTCGGGCATCAGCTGCTCGATGTCCGGGAATCTCCAGTCCGCCTCGGTGCGGCCTTGGGCCACGGTCTCCTGCCGTTGGCCCTTGTGCTGGGTCGTCGCGGTGACGTCCACGCCGTGGTCCGTAGGCGTAGCTCGCAGCGTCGCGTCGCCCTTCGTCTTGGGATGGCGGACGAGCGCCCTGCCCAGGTGCACGGCTTCCTTGCGATGCAGGTAGACCATCGGGCCGTCGCTGCTGTTGCCGGAGTCGGGCATCGCCTGATCGACGATCATGGCCGTGAATCCGTCGGCGGATTCCATGCGCACGCGGTCGCTGGCGAAGGTGAGTCGTACGTGCTCGAGGATGGGACGGGAGCTATCGGTCGCCGCGCCGCCGGCGACGGCTTGTAGCAGCTTCCCGATCTGCCACGCGGCGTCTGGCGGGATATCCGCCGTCCATTCGCTGGTGACGGCGGCGCTCGTGGCGCGGTCGCCGGGGGTACAGGTATCGTTCGGCATGGGGCCTCCTCCGGTGGTCCCTAGCGCCCCGTTGGCCGTCGCATGGCCGCGGGGCGCGCTTCATCGCGCGGGCGGATCAGGCTATAGGCACGCCCCCTTCACGTCGGCGCCGGGACGCCCACGGCGGCACCGGCAACCTCACGTCGAGCTCCGGATGCTTCGCGAGCGTGACGCGGCTCGCCGTCAGCGCGGCGATGTAGTTGTCGCGCGTGGGCTGCTCGTGCGCGTGGTCCCAGCAGGCGGCGACCGCATCGGCCATGCCCGAGAGTCGGGCGTCGGTCGTGCGGCTGGAGGCCTCGCGCCAGAGCGCGGCCACGTCGGCGAGCGCCGCGACGGCCTCGGGTGACGGGGCGAACGGCGCGCGTGCGCTGTCGACGGCCATCAGGCCGTGAATCCCGTGAGGAAGAGGCGCAGGACGCGAGCGGCGTGGGACTGAGCGCGGACATCGGTGTTGAAGGCCGCGTGCTGCGTAGCCGAGTCCGCCATCGTGAGGTAGACCCTTCGCCGGATGGCGTGAGCTTCTCGGGTGCGACAGGTCGGGCACGTCGCTTCGGCGGGCGTCGGCGCGACAGGCCCCCAGCTCAGTCCGCAGATCGGCGGCCAGGGGTGGCCGACGTGGGTCGCCTCGGCCATCACGCCACCTCTCGCAGGTCAAACACCGGCAGGCGGTCGCTCCACGGCCCGAAGCTGTCGTCGACCAGCGGCTCGGGGCCCAGGTCGATCTCGACGATCAGCTTCGAGCCCCAGACTCGCATGGCGCTCACGGCGGCGCGGTCGTCTTCGCCGCGCTCGATGCTGGGGTGGCTCACTCGGACGGTGCTGCCGGGCTGGATTATCTCGGCCATCACTTGACCTCCACGCCGTAGACGGCGCCGACCAGCCCGCGGACCAGCTCGTCGTCGCGCCGGTCGAAGCGCCAAGCCTCGCCGCCGACGATGGCGGGATGCCGCCCGTGGATCCGGCGGCCGCCGATCTGCCGTGCTTGGGCGGCGAATTCGGGGTCGTACGGTCCGGTTACGGTCAGGCCGCCTCTGCCGGGGGCCACGATCACGTCCATCTCCTGCTCCCTTCGCACGCTGGCCTTTCCAGCGACGTGGGGGTCCAAGTGGGGAGAGTCTTGGGCCCCCACGTCGCCGCCCATGCCCACCGGCATGGGGAGCGGCAGCGGCTGCTTCATCACGCCGCCGCCTGGCGCGTCGAGCATTTGGCGGTCTGGGCGATGTAGACCAGCCCCAAGCGGACCGCTTCGTTGACCGCCAGGTGTTCCGCAAACTCCGGGCTGCTGGCGTAGACCTTGGTCCGGATCGGGTGCAGATCCACGTACGTCGCGGGGCGGTTGATCGTGACCTCGAACAGCGGCCAGCCCTGCTCGCGGCCGCTCCAGGTGTCCGGCGTCTTGAACGTGCCGATCAGGACGTCGTTCCCGTCCGCGTCCGTCTCGCGTAGCTGCTCGGCGTCGCAGTGAACGTGGTCGTACTCGGCGCCGGCGAGGATGCAGGTCCGCCGGTGTCCGGCGTCGGTCGGCTCCCAATCGCCCCAGAGGTGGCTGGTGCACTTCCGCGTCGGGTGTCGCTTGCTGGCCATTACCCCAGCACCTCGACGTCGGCGATGTAGCGGCCGGCGCGGTTGTGGCGGTGGTTCTCGCGGATGCCGACCTTCGGGCGGTTGCCCTTGAGTGCAACCCTGGCGCTGCGGCGGATCCGCTTGTTCACCCGCCGCCGCTGCTGTCGCTTCGTCTTGGCCATCCCGTTCTCCCCTCGGTCCGCCGGCTCTTTCGGCGGTCTCGGGGTCGAAGCCTGGGCTTGGGCCCCGAGAGCGCCGCCGGTGCCGAAGCACCGGAGGCGTTGGCGGTTAGCAACCGAGAGCCTTGGCGACCATGCGGCGGGTCGGGGTTGAACCCCAGCCGTGGTCGTCGAACCAGACGGTCGCGACTTCGGCTCGGGCCAGGGCTGTGATGTTGCTCATCCCGCTCGTGCTCGCGTTCACGCGTGCGCCCTCGCGGACTTGCCGGAGCATCCAGTCGTCCAGCAGGGCCAGCGCCTTCTCGGGCTTGATGGGCTTGTCCTGGTTCTCATCGACCACCCGCTGCACCATGTGCTCGACGTTCTCGATGACGTCCAGGCGGGCTGCTGATAGGAGCGCGTCGCCGCCCCATGAGAAGGCGTGGGCTGCGTCGTACCCGCTCTTGGTCAGCTTCTCGGCGAAGCTCGCGAGCTCGTTCTGCGACTGCTTGCGCGTGCTGTCGATGGTCCACTGGAGGTTCTCCATCGCCATCTCTTGCTCGGTCGCCTGCTTGGTCTCGGTCGCCGTCTCTGTTGCCATCTCGTTCTCCCCTTGTGGGACTCAACTGATAGCTAAATATAGCGTGACTGCTAGCACCTGTAAAGCGTTTTCCGCGTGTTTTCGCGACAATTTTTTGATATTCTCAGAGCGTGAAGACTTATACGGCGGCCACAGCAGCTCGCGAGCTTGGCGTTCACCCGAGCCTGGTGACGCATTGGTGTCGCAACGGGCGCATCAAGGCGACCAAGCACGGCAAGGCGTGGCTGATCACCGAACGAAGCCTGCGCGCCTTCGAGCGCACGCGGCGCCCGCGGGGCCGGCCGTCGCCTTCGCCAGAGCGCAACGCCGCCATCGTGGCGGCCGTGGCGAGCGGTGAATCACAGCGGGTGGTGGCCGCTCGATTCGGAATCACGCAGCCGCACGTCTCTCACATCGTCCGCAGCGCCCGCGCCGACGCCGGCGACTGAGCGATCACGGCCGCTCCCAGACGTTCTTGTCGAGCAGCGGATGCTTATCGACGCGCGGGCGGCTGGGCGTATGCCACGACCGTCCCCTGACCTTCCCGACGAAGCGATAGCCAGCGGCGCGGAGGCTCGAACCGGGCTCCGTTACCAGCGTGTACGTGACGAGCTTGCGATAACCCATCGCGCGTGCGGCTCGCCACGCCGCCCCGTAGAGCATCGAGCACCCGTTCGGCACGCCCTCACGAACCGCCACGCGGGTGACTTCCGCCGTCCAGCCGTCTTGCAAGCCTTTTGCGACGGGGCGCCCGACGATGCACACTCCGCAGATTTCGTCGCGCTCGGCAATCGCGATGGCGAAGATTCCGCCAGGTGGCGCGGGGTGATGCCGGTGGTGGCGGTCCACCCACGCGCACGCGTCGCGCAGCGAGACTGGCGCCAGTTCGAGCCGGGGTCGCCTCAGAGCGCCATGACCTCCTGCGCCAACCGGTCGGCGGCCATCTCGCAGTAGCGTTCTTCGATCTCGATGCCGATAGCGCGACGCCCGCAATGCTTCGCCGCCACCAGCGTCGTGCCGCTGCCGGCGAAGGGATCCAGCACGGTGTCCGCGGGGTCCGTCCACTTGCCGACGATCCAGACGACGTGCCCGAGCTTGCGCGGCGTCGGATGGCCGGTCTGCTTGCCCTTGGGATCGGGGTCCATGCACTTGCCCGGAATGAGCACGCGCCCCGGCTCTACCGCCGGCGGCTCGCCGAACAGGTAGGCCACGTCGCTCGCGTGCAGGAGCCGCCCGATATACGAGGCGTTGGCATATTCGAGCCAGCACACGCGAAAGAACGGCAGCCGGTCCGGGATGGCCGTCAGCACTCGCGGGTCCGACGCGCATCCGAAGTGGACGGCTGCCCGTTTGCCCCGCCACAGGCGCGCCGACTCGGCCAGCAGCTCGCCGGGTCGATCTGCGCCTACGAGGTCCGGGCTGCTGTTCGGCCAGACGGGATCGGTCACGACGGTCTCGTAGCCGTCAATCTCGGGTAGTAGCTCGCGGCAGTCGCCGTGGTAGATCGTGACGCCGGCGTGCTCGTAGAAGGGCCTCACGCGACTAGCCGCTTATACAGCGTCAGCCATGCTCGCGCCGCCACTCGCGGTACGACGCCGTTTCCAAGGGCTCTAATCTGGTCCACCCGATAGGGAAACCCATGAACCAGCACGCCCACATCGGGTTGATCAGGCCAAGGACGGCATTCTTGCCGTGTGATTGCAGACCGGTGCGGCGAGAGGCCGTGAGCGTCGGCAACCGCCTCTGCAGCACCTCGCTCAAGGGCCGACTGTTGCGGGTGATATTGCTGGCGCCGCTGCGATGGTCGCGCGCCGTTAGCGTCGGGAGCATCTGCTGAAGCGCCGTTCGCAGATTGATCCCGCCGTCTCGCCCCTGACTTCCCGGGCCGCTCTCGGCGTCCGACTCCGTCAACGTTGGAAGCATCCGCATTAGCTGTTGGAGCGAGGGGCGTTCCCTGGCATTCGGTCCTAGAGACGTGTTCCGACCATATTCCTGTGCGGTCAACGTCGGAAGTAGCGCCCCCATCAACGTCGGGTTGCCCCTTGGATATCGCCGGCTCGCTCGGCTGGCGTCCGCCGCCACCAGCGTCGGCCAAGAGGTAGACCCGTCGCCGCCGATGGAAAGCTCCACTGGCTTCCGCGCTGAACACGCCCCACTCCGCAGCGAACCCGAGATCGGCCAGCGAGCCGAGTACGGCTCCAAGTCCGGTTGGAGCAAGGATGCCTGGCGGATTCTCCAAGAAGACGTGACGCGGTCCCACATCGCGAACGATTCGGGCGATATCTGGCCAGAGCCATCGCTCGTCCTCTTGCCCGCGCCGCTGGCCGGCGACGCTGAACGGCTGGCACGGGAACCCCGCAGTGACGATATCCACGACGCCACGCCACGGGCGGCCGTCGAACGTTCCGAGGTCACTCCAGATAGGCGCTTCGTCCAGGCAACCCTCCGCCATACGCGCGACCATGACCGCGGCGTTATAGGCTTCCCGTTCGACGTAGCAGATGGTTCGTGCCTCGGGAACGGCGAGTCGCACGCCGAGCTCAAGTCCGCCGACGCCGGCACATAGAGCCAGGACATTCACGCTGGCTCCGGTTGCGTCACCAGCCCAGATCCTCGGGCGACAAGGCGGGCTGGCGCCGGCGCCGCAGTCCGATACCGATATCCCGCTCGACGGACTCCCGGACGACGGCGATCACGACGTCTGGCGTCACGCCGAACACGTCCGCCACGCGAGCGGACGCATCGCCGTGGGGCGTCGCGTCGTATGCCGTGAGAATTCGGTCGACGATGCCCGGGCTCACTTCGTCCAGGCGCTCGCTCACCGACCGCCGCGGTTCCCTCACAGTGCGCACTGGTCGGGTGGGGGGGGTAGTGGTGGCGGGTCCGCGGGGACGTCGAAACCTCGCCAGCGCCGGTCGCATCGGCGAGAGCAGGCCCACTCCGAATCGCTCGTCGCAGCGAACACGCACCCGCACCAACGGCATAGCCTCTGGCGCTTGCGGGTCACCCGAGGGATCCCGCGCGGCGCGAACCGCCGCGGCGGTGTGGTTGGGGAGGCAGGGATCGAACCTGCGCTCCGGGAGTCAAAGTCCCGTGCCTTACCACTTGGCTACTCCCCATCGGCGGGCCCGGCCTTCGCTCCCAGCGCCTCTCGGACGGTCTCGGCGATCTGGCTGATCGGCACCGGCTCGCCGTCCGGGTCCGGGTCCGGCTCTTCGCGCGTATGCGCCTCCGGCCTTAAGGTTTCTTTGTTTTCCCTCTTATCTATTCCTTCAACCCTGGACACAATTGCGTCCGAGGTTGCGGACAGGGTGTCCGGGGTTGCGGACATCTGGGCCCCGCCGTCTTCGCCAACCTCGGACGATATGTCCGGGGTTGGGTTGGTGCTCAACCCGTTCGCGAGACGTACACGAACAAGCCGATAGAGCGTGCGCAGCCCGTGGTATTTGGGCTTGCGGAAGCCCGCCGGGAGTTCGTCCCAATCAGCCACCTCGAGTTCACCCGCCTCGACCATGGCGGACTGCGACCGCCGGACGCTGCGGTCGGTTACCCGGACGTCAGCCGCCAAGTCCGTCGGCGTGACCCAGCAGTACCCCAGGGGCGTCGTGTAGTTCGCCATAGCGCAGAGCACGTGATAGGCCGTGCCTGTGATTTCTGGCGGCGTCTGTCGGCGGATAACCGCCATCTCGTCGTAGCCCATCAGCCCGGCAACCAGTCAGGAGGTTCGGGAAGCTCCGACATCAACCGGGTTCCCTTCCAGAGGTTGCACGACGCATGGGCCGCCTGGAGGTTCTGAATCTCGTCGGTGCCGCCTCGCTGCATCGGCACCACATGATCGACGTGGATGCCTTCCCTCAACGCTGGCAAGCGCCCACCGCAGATTCCGCACGCGCCGTCCTGCCGAAGAATCAACACGTCGAGATGTCGCCGAATATTCCGGCCAGTGGCTGCCCGGCGCTCTGCTTCGAACGGCTTGACTACCGTCAGCCTGAGATGGCAATCATCCCACTGGCCGCGCTCGAGCTGGCCCCATCCGACCAGCCGCCGCACAGAGAGAACAACGTCCTGGAGGCTCAGCCGCGTGTCGCGCGCGATCTCGTCAAGCGACGCGATGACATGGCCGTCACCAAGTGCCTTGTCGGCCAACTCAAGGAGCACGAAGTAGTCCAGTCCAGCTATGGCGTCTGGTGTGTGACTGGCGACCAGTCCGCGCTCTAGGAGGCCCACTAGACGGCCAGCTCCTGAGCTTGCTCGACTTCCTTGAAGTGCCCGCGCCAGCCCGCGAACTGCATCTCGACCTTGCCGGTCGGCCCGTTGCGGTGCTTCGCAACGGTGAGCCGGACATCCCGGGGGCGATAGGCCGACGGATGCTCCTCTGACTTCGGCTCATGCAGGAACATCACGATGTCGGCGTCCTGCTCGATGGACCCGCTCTCACGTAGATCCGAGAGCCGTGGCGTGGGGTTGTCACGGGCCTCGGCCGCCCGTGAGAGCTGGGCGCAGGCGATCAGCGGCAGCCGCATCTCGCGCGCGATCTCCTTGAGCGTGCTGGTGATTTCGGTCACCTCCTGGACCCGGTTGTCCCGGCGCCCAGCGCCCTTGAGCAGCTGCAGGTAGTCCACGACGAGCAGGCCGACCTCGTGCTCCATGTAGAGCCGGCGGACCTTGCTGCGTAGCTGGACGATGGACATGCCCGGCGTGTCGTCGAGCAGGATCGGGTGCTCGCCCAGGGCAATCAGCGCCTTGACCACGCGATCCAGTTGGTCGTCGGTCAAGGTCCGGTCGCGGATGCGCAGGCTGTCGACTTCGGCCTGGTGCGCCAGAAGCCGGTACACGATCTGCTCCGACGACATTTCAAGCGAGAAGAATCCGACGGGGATCTGGTTCTGCGCGGCGGCTTGGAGCGCCACCTGCAGCGCGAATGCGGTCTTGCCCATGCCCGGGCGGGCGGCGATCACGATCAGGTCGGAGCGCTGGAACCCGCCGGTGAGCTTATCGAGGGTGGCGATCCCGCTGGGGATCCCCCGCAGCCCGCCGTCCTGGCCGGTCTCCATGAGGCTGTCGCTGACGGGCTTGATCGCCTCGACCAGCAGGCGCGGCTCGCTCTGGCTGGCTCGCCGCGCGATCTGGAACAGTAGCCGCTCGGCCTCCTCGATCACGGTGTCCGTCTCGGCGTCGGGCCGGTAGGCCAGGGACACCATCTGCCCAGCCGCCTGGATCACCCGGCGAAGCGTGCCGTGCCGGCGACAGATGTCGGCGTAGTGCTCGATGTGAAACGCCGTGGGGACGGCGTTGATCAGGTCGGCGATATAGGGCGGACCGCCGGCAAGGTCCAGGTTGCCCGCGCGCCGCAACTCGTCGGAAACAGTCACGGCGTCGGGCCGCACGTTGCGCTGGGCGAGAACCTGGACCGCCTGGTAGATCACCCGGTGCTGCTCGCGGTACAAGTCGTCCGGCGACACGATGTCGGCGGCGATCCAGTAGGCGTCCGCGTCGATCAGGAGCGCCCCGAGCAGGGAGCGCTCAGCGTTGAGGTCCTGGGGCGGCAGACGCTCGATTTCGGTGGTCACGCGTCCCATCCTGTTCGCGCCAGCTCGTCGAGCATTGCGTCGACGATTTCCAGCACCTCTTTAGCGATGGTGACCGGTGCGTTCGACGCGTCTACCATCCCGCCCGCTAGCACCTGGCCGGCCAGATAGGCTCGGAGGCTCATGCCCTCGATGCTTGGGGTGCTCGGTATGACGCGCCCATCAGACAACGTCCCTGGCGGAATTCCAGGCACCGGGAACGCTTGACCGCCGTTCTGCTGCCTGCCAGCCATCAGGCCGCCGCCCCTGGCGCCAGCGGCATCACCGCCTGCGTCGGCTCGGTATCCGTAACCGCCGACAGTTCGGCCATGTGGCTATTCCACGGGCCGTACTTCTCGAATTCGTCCAGGTAGCCCGCGCCGTAGTCGTACAGCGCGAGGGCCGGTTCCTCCGACTCGTCGTCGAACTCCATCCGCCGCAGCGCGTGGTAGCACATCGCCTCCAGATGCCGCTGCCCGATAGACCGCGGCAACAGGCCAGCGGCGAACGTGACGACGAAGCTCACGTCGGCAATCTCGGCGTCGTACTTCGCCAGCAGGGCGCGCTCTAGCGAATTCGAGCCGAGCGCCTTGACCTTCACCAACTCCTTCTGCGTCGCCTTCCAGAACCACGCGATGATCGGGCGGTTGTGCCGCAGCGTGGTGAGGTGCTCGTTCTCGAGGTCGGCCAGGAGCGCCTGGGCCAGCTCGCTGGCATCGGGGCATTCGATGAATGCGATGCCCTCGAACGCGGTCTTGGGGGGAACGTCGATGCTGGTCCACAGGTTCTCACCCATACGGAGAATCTCGCCGTGGGTGGTGCGGACGGTTTCCCCGCCCGAACTGATCTCAACGGTCGTGTCGTCGAAGTCAGGCTCGGACTCTGGCCGGGGCTCCGGCTTCTCCATCGTCTCCCCCTTGGAGTGTGAGCGTCAGTTCGACGCGCGGGTTCCGGGCGTCGTAGGCCCGGCGGGTCGTCCACTCGAAGTGCTCGTCGTCAATGTCGAGGGCGGTTGCGATCCCGTCCTCGAGGACTTTGATCACGTTGCTGGAGTCGCGGCGCTCGGTATCCGGCCGGTACCAGGTCATCGTGATGGCGATCACGGCGCCGGCGCTGCAGGCGGCCTTCCATCGAAACCGCAGGCCCTTGTGGTGAACCGCCTTGTTCCGGACGAGCCGAATAACGTCGTTCAGCCATGAGTCGGTCGATGCCGTCCGCCACGCGCGCCCGCGCCCAAATCCGTGGGAGTGGTTCACGCTTTCCGGGACTCCGGGGATCGTCGCCTGCAGCGTCGGCTCAGGCACCGGCCCCGGCCTCCGAGTTGAACAGGTCGTCCGCAGCCCGCACCTGGCGCTCGCCGTCGCCGGCGTTGATGTAGGTGATCAAGCCGAGCGACCGCAGCCGCCCCAGGTTGTTCGCGTAGGCGCTCGATCGCGGCGACGCCCCGACCTCGGCGGCCAGGTCGTAGCGCGGTGCCGCCTGTGGCCACCGCTCGAATAGGGCGCGCAGTAGCCGAGCCTGCGGCTCGGTCACCAGCTCTAGCCATCGGTCGCGCAATACGTCCAGCGTCGGCACGGCCAGAGGCGTTGCCGCCGCCGCATGCCCGGCCTCTCGCGTCAGGCAGACCATCCCGCTGGCGGGGTAGTCGATCAGCCCGCGCGTGCGCAGGCGTCCGAGATTGTTCGTGAACGCACTGGACCGCGGGCTGGCGCCCGCGAAGGCGGCCACGTGGGTTCGCTTCGCCGGATGGACGCCCATGACGTGTAGAACCGCCAGGCCGTCGAGGATGGCTTGCTGCGGGCGCGTCAGGTCGGTGAGCGGGTTGATCTCACAGTCGGACCCGCTCGCTGGGTCGTCGTGGGGCGATTTTCCTTGAGCGGGCGTAGTGTCTACTCGCGCCGGTGAAGTCTCGCGCCTCCGGTCGTCTAGCGACTGCGGCGCGGCCGGCCGCTGGGATTGCACGGACCTGAGCGCCTCGCTGGCGCGATCTAGATCGTCGGCGTACTGCTCCCAGCCGACGACGATCTCCTGCAGGCCGGCGCTATGCGCCCGCTCCGAATCCAGTTCCGCTCGCAGTGGTGCGGTGGCGGTGTCAACCTGCCGCGCGACCTCGGCGTCGTCGGGGCCCGACGTGCGCTCCAGTTGTCGCACTCGGCGCCGAAGCCCCGCGTTGTCGCGCCGCAGGCTTTCGATGTCCTGGGCCTCCTTCGCGGCGGCTTCCGGCAGGGTCGCCAGTTCCGCCAGCACCGCGCGGATCTCGTCGCTCGGTGGCGGCGGCTCGGTTGCCAGTCGGCTGCCGGTGGTCGGGTGCGACGTCTGGACGTCGCCGACGCGCAGCCGGTAGATGCCCTTGCCGTTCGCGATGGCCGGTCCGAACGCGAAGAATTCGCCGGGATCCAGCCCCCGCAGGTTCATCCGGTCCGCGCGTGTCGAGAGGCCGAGCACGTCGCCGGCGCGCGCCATGTCGACGTCCAGGCCGGTGCGCCCGATCAGCACGTTGTTGAGTTCAGCGGCGGCGTCCTTGCGCAGCTTGCTGAGCCGCTGTGTCGCCAGCACCGCGCACATGCCGCGCTTGCGCCCGCGCGTCGCGAGATCCACGACGGCGCTGCCCGACTCGGCCTTGCCGCGCTCGGGGCAGAACACGTGCGCTTCGTCGACGACCACCAGCACGGGATGCCAGAGCCGCTTCGGGAGATTCACCAGCGCGGTAAGGAAGCGGTCCACGAACGCGATGCGCTCGTGCTGCTTCAGCTCGTAGATGTCGAGGATGGCGGACACGCGCAGTTCCATGAGCTTGCGCGCCAGCAGGTGCGCCGAGCGCGGTTCGACGGGGCAATCGCCGCCGTCGCCGGCGGCCGCCAGCACGTAGTCGTGCCGCTCGCGCAGCGTCGCGAACTCCCCCTCGGGGTCGATCACGAGATGCTGAACCGCACCGTGGCTCTGTTCGAGCAGGCGCCGCAGCAGCCAGCTCTTACCGCCGCCGCTGTTCGCCTGGACGAGCAGGCGCGTCGAAATGAGGTGCGGAACGTCGAGGCGCAGCGTGCGTCCGCCAGCGCCCAGGCCGAGTTCAATGTGATCGGTCGCGCCCATCATCGCCGTGCCCGGCCAATCGACATGCCATCGACGCGGTAGGTGCTTGTCGATCCGCAGAGGCACTCGACCTCCACCTTGGCCTCATACCGGCCATCCATGCCCGGGCGTTGGATCGTGTGCAAGGTCCCGCAGTCGTGGCAGCGGACCACCTGCAGGCGGAGGGTGCGGCCCCATCGCGGCTCGCTCGGGTCGTAGACGATCTGTGTCTCACCACTCGCTTGATCGGTCATGCCGGGTACTCGTCCCAGGTCCGCCCGTCGAGTTCGCGGTCGCGGCCCGAGTAGAAGGCCGAGCCTTGCTTGTAGAAGAACGCCACGCCCGCCTCGATGCACTGGTCGCGCACCGCGCGCACCCAGTCCTTGTCCAGCGGGCGCCGCTTGTGGCCGCTCTCGCCGCCGACGATCACCCAATCGATGACGGGATGCCAGCGCACCTCGTCGTAGCCGCAGCTGGCGCACTGGCCGTCGATGGTCACCGCCGACACGTAGGCGTCACAGGCGTCGCACCACCAATCCCCCTCGTCGATCCACGCCGAGAGATCGACGGGGCCGAGCATCGGCTCGATGCTCAAGAATCGGACGGCCGCCGGCGTCTTGAGCAGCCACGGGATCCGCGCGTCCGCCCACTGCTGGTTCTCGATGCTCACACCCAGCCAGATGTGAGGCGCGGGTTCTCGCGAGTGCCAGTACAGGGAATCCTCTCGATGGCGCACCGCAGAGGTCAGGACGTCGTGCATTCGGCGATGTCTCTTGGTCAATACCTGGAACACGTGCTGCGACGCGATCCACATTTCCGCGAACACCAGATCGATGAACTCCGCGGGTACGCTCTCGTGGAACAGATCCGACATGCTGTTCACGAATACCCGCCGGGGCTTGCGCCACCCCGAGGGCTTCCACAGCACGTCGCGATGCAGCGTCACGCCGAACCCAGGACCCGACCGCGGCGGCTTGCCGTCCCGCTGGTAGCGCCGGTTGCCCATCCGCTGGAGCCGAGCAGCCTGGGTCAGCGCATAGCAGTTGTCGCAGCCCGGGCTGATTCGGTCGCACCCCGTGACGGGATTCCACGTGGCGTCCGTCCATTCGATGCGCGACTTGTCGCCCATCAGCCCGTGCTGCTGGCGATCCGCGCAGCGACGCTCGCCACGGTGACTAGGCGGTGGTCGCGCTCGGCCACCCACCCCTGCCGGGCATCCGGGTCGGTGGCGATCCTGAGTTTATTCACGGCCCGCGACAGCTTGCCCACTTCTTCGACCAGCACCACGACCTGCTCTTCTGGCGTCACGTCCTCAAGGTCAGCGACGCCGACAGACGAGAACCGATGGCGAACGTCGTGGGTGTGCTTACGCACCTTCTTGTGAAAGCGAATGAGGGCGCTTCGCTGCTGACTGGTCATGCTAGAAGTCCCCCGGCGCGACCTGGTAGCAGGTGATGCCCTGCGAGCGCCAGAGGTCGACCATGCGGGTGCGATCCTCAAACACGAGGTCGGGCTTCCAGGGCGACTCCTCCAGCCACTGCGCCTTGAGCACCGTGTCGTGGCGGCGGTCGTCGTCGGGCCGCATGCGCAGAACATCTTCCTCTGGGATACGGCCATACATATCTGGCAGCCATAGGTCGTGCCGACGAAGCCAGCACACCGTGTCGGCGCGGCAGCGTTCGGGGCGGGCCGTCCAGATCGCCAGATTGCCGAAGCCCTTTACCTGCATCAGCGTGCGAAAGAGACGACGGGTCGCCTGAATTGGGATGTCATACGTGGCCTGCGCGAAGAACGCGTCCCAATCCTTGGGGTCTTGCTCCAGGAAGTGGATGCGGTGCGCGGTGTCGGCCAGCGTCCCGTCTAAGTCGAAAACGATATTCACTCGACCTCTCCTTCCATCCACGCGGCGATCCGCCGCTGCCAGCGGCGCACACTGATTGCTGCCGCCAGGCCGATCAGTACGACCGCGTAGCCCACGGCCGCCAGGCACGTCATTCCTCCTCCTCGCCGTCGAACTTGCGCTCGAAGGCCTCGCGCTGTTCGTCGGACATCGGCCCCACGACCCAGTGATCGGTGAGGCGCTCGACCTCCTGCTTGAGGGCCTGGACAGACTCATCGGAGAACGGCTGATTCAGGAACCGCTGGATGTCGTCCGCGATCCCCATGCGGGAGAAGATGCCGGGGCCGCCGGCTTCCATTCGGTCTTCCTCCGTCTCCCGCATCCACGACGGCTTGCCGTACAGCTCCGCCCACTGCGGATACACCGCCAGCACGCCGTTGACGTGGCTCTTGACCACGTAGGGGCCGGCTTGTCTCATGAGCGCCGTCCGGCGCACGCGCTTGCCCATCAGCCACCCACCACGGCTTGAACGCCGGTGAGCGTGCGCGGGTCGGCAAAGACTTCCGACTCGCCGCGACCGAAGAACCGCGCCATCACGTGCTCGGGCGCCACCGTCGCCTTGTGAATCGGCTCGGGCGCGCCCGTCGCGAAGCGCCGCGCGAAGAACCGAGCGACCTCGATGTCCGTGGACCACGCCACGCCGTCGGGCATGCCGCCGCGCCAGATCGTCAAGTCGGTGGACGGGCGCGGCGTGTCGGGCCTGTCGGTGCAGAACCCAAGCTCGTGCAGCAGCGCCAGCACGTCGTGCACCAGGGGGTTGGCCAACGTGTCGTCCAGCTCGGCGTCCGGCCAGACCCACGCCAATGCCTCGGACAGCGCCGCCTGATCGGCCTCCCCGTCCCGCCAGATCTCGATCAGGCGGCTCAGGCGATAGGGGCGCTCGTACAGCGTGAGGGCGTCGGTTGGCGAACGCTCGGCTACCAGCTGCGCCTTGTGCTGGAGCTTCGCGTTGTAGTGGGCGTTCAGCTCCGGCGAGTAGATGTCAACGACGAAGGGGTGATGCACGAAGCGCATCCCGGCGCCGACGTCCCGCAGGCAGTGCTCAAGCGCGGGATCCAGGTCGGCGGGGGGCGGTGGCCAGGCCAGCTCGGCTCGGCTCACGGCGCGTCGCTCCGTTGTCGCACTTCGTGGTGGCAGCGGTACGTCTCGCCCTCACGCTCCCAGCGCAACACGAGTTCGTACCCCTCGACCAACGGGAACGCGTCGTCAACGTCGCCGACCGATCGGCACGTCGCGTAACCGAGCAGGCTTCGAATGTGCTTAGCCCATATGACGCAGCCGATGGCGAACGCCGCCACGCGGCGTTCCTCGGCTGTCGCTTTGCCTGTCCCGTTGGTGCTCGCGCCGCTCACAGGAGCCGTCCACTGGCGCGCGCCATGCGGCGTCGGCTCGCGCGTGTGCGCAAATGCTCGGGCCGGTCCCCGCAGTGGGGTTCGTCACAGTGCGGGCTTTCCCAGCCGTGGCCGCGAGGGTGATTGGAGAGCCAGCGTTCGTGCGCCAGGAGTCCCGGCGTCAGACGCTTCGGCGAGATCGGCCAGCGGCTCCCCCACGGATCCCGCTCCATGAGCGCGATGCCGCTGCCGACTGGACCGAACACGCTGCTCAGCTTCTCGGCCCGCTCGGAGCTACCCCCGTGCATGAGTTTGCTCATAGATAGAGGCGCACGGGCAGCTACGGAGAGCCACCGGCGACCGCTCCCAGGGCGTCAAAACAGAAGGGAGCGTACCCGATAGGTACCGAGGGGAATCGGCAGTAGGGCATGCGGGATTCGAACCCGCGATCTCCGCCTTGAGAGGGCGGTGTCCTAGGCCGCTAGACGAATGCCCCATGCGGCTTTCGGCCGCCCGCCATGCTACCGAAACGGCATTGCGCGGTGTAGCTGCGTAGAATCGAGGGCCGAGGGCAACGCTGCTTGCCGTGGCCCTCACCCTGACCCTCTCCCAGAGGGAGAGGGTATCGAACCGGAATTCGAAGGAGAGCCACCACGCCTAGCCAGATCAGCGCCGATGTTTGACACCCTGACCGAACGGCTGGGGGGCGTGTTTGAGCGCCTCGGGCGCCGTGGGCGGCTGTCCGAGAAGGACGTCACAGCCGCGCTGCGCGAGGTGCGCATGGCGCTGCTCGAGGCCGACGTCAACTTCAAGGTGGCGCGGGATCTCGTGGCGGGCATCCGTGAGCGCGCCGTGGGCGCCGAGGTGCTCGAAAGCGTCACGCCGGCGCAGCAGGTCATCAAGATCGTCAACGATCAGCTCGTCGAGCTGTTGGGCACCGAGGCGGTGCCGCTGGCGACCGCTTCGTCGCCGCCCACCATCGTGATGCTGGTGGGCTTGCAGGGATCGGGCAAGACCACGACGGCGGCCAAGCTGGCGCTGGGCGCCAAGGGCCGCGGCGGCACGCCGCTGCTGGTGGCCGCCGACACGCAGCGTCCCGCCGCGATCGACCAGCTGGTCACGCTGGCAGGGCAGGTTGACCTGCCGGTCCACGAAGAAGGCACGAGGCCCAAACCGCTGGATATCGCCGTCAACGGCGTGGCGCGCGCCCGCGCCGAGGGCCACAGTCACGTGATCCTCGACACCGCCGGCCGGCTGCAGGTGGACGACGCTTTGATGGACGAAATCGGGCGCATCTCGAAGCGCGTCAAGCCCGATGAGACGCTGCTGGTCGCCGACGCGACCACCGGCCAGGAGGCGGTGGCCGTGGCGGAGGCCTTCCATGCCCGCAGCCCGCTCACGGGGCTGATCCTGACGAAGCTCGACGGCGACGCCCGGGGCGGTGCGGCACTGTCGGTGCGGGCGGTGACCGGGGTACCGATCAAGTTCGTCGGCACGGGCGAGGCCGTCGAGCCGCTGGAGACGTTTCACCCCGATCGCATGGCCTCACGAATCCTGGGGATGGGCGACGTGCTCTCGCTGGTCGAGCGGGCCGAGCAGGTCATCGACGAGCGTCAGGCCAAGGAGATGCAGCGCAAGATGCGCGAGGCGTCCTTTGGGCTCGACGATTTCCTCGATCAGCTGGAGCAGGTGAAGAAGATGGGGTCGCTGAGCCAGGTGATGAGCATGCTGCCGGGCATGAGCGGCGCGCTCAATGACCCCGAGGTGCGGCAGGCGGTCGAGGGCGAGGGACTGCGCCGGTTCGAGGCGATCATTCTCTCCATGACGCCCCAGGAACGCGCGTCGCCGGACATCATCACGGGCCGTCGTCGGCGGCGCATCGCCGCCGGCAGCGGAACGTCGGTGCAGGACGTGAACCAGCTGCTCAAGCAGTTCAAGCAAGCCCGCCAGATGATGCAGATGATGAGCAGCGGCAAGATGCCGGCGGGACTCAAGGGGCTATTCGGGGGCTAGGCGCCCCAATCCGTTCGGCAGCCCCTTCGACAAGCTCAGGGCGAACGGATTCGGAGAGCGCCCGTCGTCATCTTTCAAACCATCCCTAGCCGAGCGCCGGCGCGTCGCCGACCAGCTCGTGGTCGCGCCTATCGGTCAGGAACATGTGGCCGGGGGCGTGGGTGATCATCAGCGGCGGGCGCGAGGCCTGCGCCACGGCCTGGGGCGTGACCCCGCAAGCCCAAAAGACCGGAACTTCGTCCTCACGCATTTCGACGGGATCGCCCCAGTTAGGCGCCGCGATATCGGCAATGCCCAACGCTTCCGGATCGCCGGCGTGCACGGGCGCTCCATGGACGCGCGGATAGCGGGCCGTGATTTCGTGGGCCTCGTCCACCCGATCGGCCGGGATGGGCCGCATGCTGACGACCATGGGACCGGCGAACGGGCCCACGGGCGTGCATTCGACCGAGGTGCGATACATCGGCACGATCACCTCTTGCTCGAGGTGACGCAGCGGAAATCCGGCGTCCTGCAAGGCATTCTCGAAGGTGAAGCTGCAACCGAGCAGGAATCCCACCATGTCGGCTCGCCAATGCGCCAGGGCTTCGGTGGGCTCCCCGCCGCGCGCTTCCCCGTCAACGTATACGCGGTAGCGCGGCGCGTCGCGACGTATGTCGGCGCCGGGAGCGAATCGTGCCGGCTCGGCGTCGCCAACCGCGGTGCGCTCCAACAGCGGGCACGGCTGGGGATTGGCGATGCAGAAGGCCTCGAAGTCGTCGGCCAGAGCGGCCGGCAGCATGACGAGGTTCGCCTGGACGTAGCCCGGGGCCAGGCCGGCGGTGGTCGCGGCCCACGAGCCTTCGCGGCACGCCGCGCGCACGGCCGCGCCCGTTTCGAGTCGTTCCGTGTTGGCCATGCCGGGCGCTCGTGATCCGAATCCCCTCATCCTAGCCTTCTCCCCAAGGGAGAAGGAACCGGACGCTCCAGGCCGCCAGTCAATCATGGGAGAAGGGGGCGGACAGCGCCTGCCCGCCGGTGATGAAGGTCATGGGAATAGTTCTGAGAATCCGCCCGATGCCAGGCCTCCAGCGCGCCAATGGGTTCGTCCGGACTGGATTCCGGCTTCCGCCGGAATGACGGAGGAGTTTCGTGAGGGTCTCGCGACGTGAGACGGGACTGGGTTATGCCGCGCCTGGGGCTCCTCGGCAGCGGTCGACGATGGAGCGCAGGCTGGCGAGCATCCGCGCGTTGACCTCGAGCGAGTGGCCGTCGACCATGGCGGTGTTCGAGCGGGTCATGCCGTCCACGGCGCCGGCCGCCACCAGGCGCTCGATCCACTCCTGCTCGGTGTCGCCGTCCGGCAGCGTGTCGCGCCCGGTCACGAAGTCCAGCATGGCGACGAGGCCGTAGGCGCCCCAGTTGCTGACTTCGGCCAGCAGCAGGTGCGACGCGCGGGTCACGCTGACGCCGGGGATGAGACCCTTGGCCTGGAGGGAGGGCGCGATGACGCCCATGCCGATCTCGTTGCCGCCGTCGCCGACCGCGACCGAGAGGGGCGCGCGCATGAGCGGGTCCAGCGCCGCGGCAATGCCGGTGATGTCCTCGCCGCGCATGGTCAATCGACGCCCGTCCGCCGTGGCGCCCGGTCGCTCGATCGCCACCACCAGGTCCGGAGAGTATTCACGGCGCAGCGCCTCGCAGGCCGCCTGGGTGTCGCGCTCGGTGATGGGCGCCGCAATGACCGGGCCAATATCGGCGAGCAGCGCATCAACGACGGGAAACGTCGTATCGCAGGCCACGGTCACCACGCCCCACCCGAGCGCCGCGAGCGTTTGGCCCACCGCCATCGCTCCCGGCGGACCGTCGGTTTCCCCAATCCCGCCGACGGGAAATCCCGTGAGGAGCATGGCCTGGGCGGGCGGGCGATCCGCGATGGCCGTTGCCGCGCGGGCAAAGGCGTCGCCGGGCAGCAGCCTGCGGCAGGCTCCTAGGCCTCGGCTGTCCGTGGGAAAGACAACCTCAGCAATCTCGACCGCCGCGGCGGCGTTGCGGTGCCGGCTAGTTGTCATCCAGTTGGACTCTTAAACGTCGGTCCGGGGAGCATACGCGACGCGGGTTGGCGTTCGGCGACGCACTTTCTCAGGTTCCGCCAATGACGCCGAATGCGGCGAGGCCGCCGATAAAGAGCACGCTCCCCGAAACCGCCACCAGCGCCTCGGTGCGGGCGATGCCCCGCGGCAGCAGCGCCATGACTCCCATGTTCACGGCCGCATGGACGGGTATGAGGGCGATCACCAGCAGCGGCCAAGCCGCGACGAGCAGCGTGAACCCAATGTGCGCGGCGCCGGCGAACAGCCGCTCGACGACGCCCCAGGCCGGCGAGATGTCGCGGTCCAAGCCCATCTTCGCAAGCTCTTGCCGAGCCTCCAGCGCCTTGGGGTCAGCGCGCCGCAGGAGCGCGAGCCTGACGAATCCGACCTGCATCCCGTAGACGGCCTCAATTGCCGCCCAGCCCGCGCCGATGGCGTAGACCGTCGCGAAATCCTGGCCGGCGATGAGCACGACGCCCAGCCGCACCAGCTCCTCGGCCGGCCCGGCCAGCGCGGGCGTCCAGCGACGCATGACGTCCGGTCCCGCGCCCAGTCGCCGCAAGCCCAGGATGACCGGCAGCCGCAGCGCCAGCGCCAGCACCCATCCGAGCGCCCCCGCCCCGAACCAGCCCCAGGGCACCTCATGGCCCAACCCGACCGGGAGGAAGACCAGGGCCGCAGTTGCGGCGAGCGCACCGACACCGCCCGCCGCCTGCCCGAGCACTCCCCGTAACGGCGTCCGGCGCTTCATGCGTGCGTCCCGCGAGCAGAGACGCCGTCTGCCGACAGATTCAGTCGGGCCGCCGCGCTACAGATCGAGGTTCACCGGCTCCCACTGGCGCGACTTGGCGCTGCGGTAGGCCGCGTCGATCACCATGTTGGCGATATAGCCGTCGACGAAGTCCTCATCGGACGGCTTGCCCTGGCTCAGGGCCTCGACGAAGTGGAACATCTGGCCGTGGTAGCCGTACTGCCAGGCCTCGTCGGCTTGCGGAAAGGTCCAGCCGGTGTCGGAGTCGGCCTTTTCCTGCACGTAGCCGATGGAGTTGAGGCTGAAGGCCCGTATCGGCGTGCCGTGGGTCGAGTTGATGTGGATCAGACCGTCGGTGCCGTAGACCTCGGTGCGCACGTCCATGCCGCCGTGATTGCTCCAGCCGGCTTCGACCTGGCCCAGGCTGTCGTTCTCGAAGCGGATCAGCGCAATGGCGTTGTCCTCGAACGGCACATCGTGCTCCAGGGTGTCGGCCCAGCAAAAGACCTCCTTCGGCATCACGTCCTTGCCGACGAAGATGCGGCAGGCGGCCACGGCGTGAATGCCCATTCCCAGCAGCGGGCCGCCACCGCTCTTTTCCACGTCCCAGGCGTAGCTGGCGTGTGAACCGGTGTGCGCCTCGCGCGCGCGAACGATGAGCACCTTGCCAATGGCGCCGTCCTCCACCGCCTGCCGCGCCCGCAGCACGTCCGGCATGAACGCTTCGGTCTCGGCGTAGCCGTGCCACACGCCGTGCTCGCGCACCGCGTCAAGGATGGTCTTGGCCTCGGGGCCGTTGCGACCCAACGGCTTGGTGCAGACCACGGCTTTTCCTGCCTCGGCGGCCGCGATGCAGGCCGGCGCGTGAGCGTCGTTCGGCAAGCCGACGGCGACCAGATCGACGTCATCACGCGCGACCGCCGCCTGCATGTCGGTGGTCCACTCGGGAACGCCCCACTCGGACGCGAACTTCGCGGCCCGAGCCTCGGTCCTCGAAAAGTTCACCACGACCTCTTGGCCCGGCACGTAGCGCAGCGCGCGCATGAAGAAGTCACACACGAAGCCGCTGCCGAGCATGGCGATGCGAATCATTTGGACGCTCCCCCTTTTGGAGACCTTTGCATACGTGGTCGACATCCCGCGCCGAAGCCCCGAATCCCCCTCACCCTAACCCTCTCCCTCAGGGAGAGGGGACCGGACCCGCTCCCCGGTCCCTGCTCGTGGGGATTCGCCAAGATCTCGGCAAGGAGTAGGGAACCGAACCTGCTTTCCAATCTCCGCTGGGCGAATCGTGCAAGAGCTCCCTTTGGCTCTACGAGCCTCCGGCGCCGAAAACCAGCGCCAGCATGCCGAAGTCGACGAGCAATACCAGTAGGGCGATGGGAATGCCGGCGCGCGCATAGTCGCGCGGACGGAAGTTCCCCGGTCCCATCACGAGCAGATTGACCGGATGCGCGTAGGCGGTGATGAATCCGGTCGAGGCCGCCAGAGCGACACCCATGGCGAACATGCGCGGGTCGGCTCCCACGAGGGCGGCGGCGCTGAGCGCCACGGGCGCCATGAGCACCGCGGTGACGTGGTTCCCGAGGACGTGGGTGAACATCGCAGTGAGCAGGAGCATGCTGGCCAGGACGATCCCCGGCCCACCGGCGCCGAGCGACTCGGCCAGCGACTCGCCCACCAGCGACGCCGCGCCGCTCCGACGCATGGCCTCGGCCAAGGTCAGCATGCCGCCGATGACCACGATGGCGCGCCAGTCGACGGCGGCCAGCGTCTCGCGGCCGCGAACGCAGCCGGTGGCGACCATGGCCGCTGCGGCCGCCAGCGCCACGATGGCCACCGGCGCCGCCTGGAGCATGAGCGCGATGACGAATCCGGCCACGATCGCAATCGCCAACGGCGCCTGCCGCGGGCGCAGCGTCAGGCCCACGCGCTCGGTCACGATCACAAAGTCAGGGTCGTCGCGCAGCTCGGCGATTCGCGGCAGCGGTCCCAGCACGAGCAGCGCATCGCCAACGCGCAGCGGCATGTCGTGGAGGTGGGTGCGCCGCGGCGCCCCGTCACGCCAGATTCCCAGCACGCTCAGCCCATACCGGTCGCGGAAGCTGAGCGAGGGCACCGTCTCACCCACCAGCGTGCTGCGCGGGGCCAGCGATGCCTCGGCGAACTCCACATTCTCGGTTTGCAGCGCGGCGGCGCCCAGGGTCGACGGCCGCGGCTCCGGCAGCGCGAATCGCTCCCGGAGCCGGACGATGTCACGGTTGCGGGCGCTCATGACCAATACGTCGCGCGCGTGCAACCTCACTTCGGGCGCGGGGGCGATGTCCGTCCCGCCCTGCCGCTGAATGGCCACGATCGAGATGCCGAAGTCGGTGCGGATGCCGCTTTCGCGCAGGGTGAGGCCCACGAGCGGGCTCGCGGGTGGAACGGCGACTTCGTACAGGCGTTCCTCGAGCCGATAGGGCACGTGGTCTTCGCGGGCGCGCGGCAGCAACGCGTCACCGGCGGCGCCGGACGCATGCCGCGGGAGCAGGCGACGCCGCCCGAGCACCAGCGCCAGGATTCCGGCGACCAGGATCGCCGCTCCGAACGGCGTGAAGTCCAGCAGGCCGAACGGCTCGATCCCTTCCTGGGCGACGACGCTGTTCACCAGCAAGTTCGACGGCGTTCCCACCAGGGTGAGGGCGCTGCCGAGCAGGGTGGCGTACGACAATGGCAGCAACACGCGAGAAATGGGAATCCTGAGCTCGCGGGCGGCGGCCACGGCAGCCGGCAGGAGCACGCCGCCGGCGGCAATGGCGTTCATGAACCCGGACAGCAACGCGGCGGCGAGCACGGTGACGGCGATCAGCCGCGCTTCGCTGTTGCCGGCAAGCCGGCCGATCAGACGGCCCATCAGGTGGGCCACACCCGTGTTCGCGAGTCCCGCGCTCATCACCATGACCGCGCCGATCGTCACGACTGCGCTGTTGGAGAACCCACGCAGTGCCGCTTCCAGGTCGATCGCACGGCCGAGGAACAGGGTCAGCAGCACGCCGATGGCCGTCACCTCGAACGGCACCCGTCCGCTGGCCAGAAGAACGACCGCCACGCCCACGACCACCAGCACGAACACGATCTCGCCGGTCATCCGAATGCCCCGCGCCGCATCCGGTGGCTAGCCCTCGTCCTCTTCCGGTGGGAGCAGCGTCGCAGCTCCCTCGACGTAGGTCGGATAGCGCAGCTCGACGCCGAGCTTCGTGCGCACTTTGGCGTTCGAGGTCGGATACGAACCAGTCACCAGGCCAAACAGGCTGGAGGAAATCGACGCCTTTGTGCGCGTCACGCTGGTGAAGCCCTCGTGCAGCTTTACCAGCCCCTGCACCAGGTATTTGGGTGACGACCGCGGCGGACGCGCCCCGACCTGCGCCGCCAGGTAGCGCAGGTACTCGCCGGCCGGGGCCGGGTCGTCATCCACCGCCAGGTACAGCTCGCCGGAGCGTCCTCGGAGCGCCACAGCCTCGAGAATGGCGGCGGCGTCCTCCACGTGGATGCGGCTGGTCGGGTGCTTGCCGCCGCCAATGAGCCGCAGATTGCCGCCTCGCAGCGACTCGAGCGTTCCACCCCCTGGGCCGTAGACCGTCCCCGCCCGCACGATTCGCGCCGGAAGTCCCTCCGATTCGTATTGCTCCAGGAGGTATTGCTCCGTTTCAAGATTGAGCCGTCCCAGCACGGTATTTGGCGCCGGTGGCGATTCCTCGGTCAGCGTGTCCCGAGACCCTGCGCCAAACACGGCCATCGTGCTGCCATAGACGAACGAGGCGATTTCGGTCCCGCGCAGTGCCTCGACGACGTTCATCACGCCGCGGATGGTGCGCCGCTCCATGTCGTCCTGACTGTCCGAGACGCTGCGCATCACGTAGAAGACGTGTTCGCCGTCCCGGCCGAGGTCTTCCAACTCGTCCGGGTCGCCCACGTCGGCGAGCTCGATCGTGACGCCAAGCTCATCAAGCTCGGGAGCCGCGTCTTCGTGCTCGTCGATGCCGCGGACATCCCAACCCGCAGCCGCCAGCCGGCGCGCCAGGGCGCTGCCGGTGAATCCGGTGATGCCGATGATGAGCCCGCTGGGCATGCGTTCGCGACCGGGTGGAGACGGTGTCTACATCGTGACGCCACGCCTCGCGCCCGTGCAAGCCGCCTGGAGTCGCTAGGCTAGGGACATGGAATCCTCGGGCGAACGCCTGCGCGTCGGAGTCATCTTCGGCGGACGCTCCGGCGAGCATGAGGTGTCGCTGCGGTCGGCGGCGTTTGTGATGGATTCGCTCGACCGCGCCAAGTACGACGTGGTGCCAATCGGCATTGGCAAACAGGGCGAGTGGCTGCTGGACGCCGATCCGATGCGACAGCTGAGCGCGGCGCCCGCCGCCGACTCCGGCGAGTCGCTGCCGGTCACGCTGCCGACGGCGCATCTCCCCGCCGCGGGAAGGGCGTCGGTTGGGGCGCTCGACCTGGTGTTTCCGGTGCTTCACGGCACCTACGGTGAAGACGGCACGGTGCAAGGGTTGCTGGAGCTTGCCGACTTGCCCTACGTGGGCTCAGGCGTCACGGGCTCGGCCGTGGCCATGGACAAGGGCGTGGCGAAGGCGATCTTGCGCGACCACGGCCTTTCGGTGGGTCTGTGGCACGTCGCGACCGTGTCGGCCTGGCGGGCCGATCCAGCCGCCGTGCGCGCGGAGGTCGAGGCGCGGCTGACCTATCCCCTCTTCACGAAGCCCTGCAACCTGGGGAGCAGCGTGGGGGTGTCCAAGGTCAACCACGCCGGTGAGTTCGACGAGGCCATGGCCGCCGCGGCCGAGTACGACCGCCGCATCATCATCGAGCAGGGCGTCCCGAACGCGCGGGAGATCGAGGTCAGCATCCTCGGCAATGATCAACCCGAGGCCTCGGTGTGCGGAGAAATCGTCCCGGCGACCGAGTTCTACGACTACGCCGCGAAGTACGAGGACGACCGGTCACAGGCCATCGTCCCGGCCGACCTGCCGCCGCGGCTGGCCGATCGCATTCGCGGGGACGCCGTGCGGGCGTTTCGCGCCTTGGATTGCGCCGGCTACGCGCGGGTGGACTTTCTGGTCGACGCCGAGGCGCTGGAGCCGGTGATCGGGGAAATCAACACTATCCCCGGCTTCACCGAGATCAGTATGTATCCCAAGCTATGGGAAGCCAGCGGCGTCCGCGCCCGGGAGCTCATGGACCGGCTGATCCGGCTGGCGCTCGAGCGCCACCAGGAACGCCGGAGCCTGCGGACGTCCTACACGTAGGGGAGTTCGACATAGAGAATCTCGGGGCGGTTCGCAAACCGCCCCAGTATCAAGTACGGGGCAGGTCTTACTCGTGTCCCGATTCGTCTAGCGGGCGCTAGATTCCCGGCTTCGGAGGTCCCTGCGAAACCCAGCCAAACGCGACGATCACCGGGCGAATACTCTCCGCCTCCAGATTCACTGAAGGGTGGATTCCCGCCTTCGCGGGAATGACGGAGGGGTTCCGCAGAGGTCTCCGCGTGGGTGGGCGGGGCTAGAGGCCCGTCATTTCGCGGAGCTTGGCCACCGTGAATCCCGGCTGCTGCGCAAACTCCTTGCGCCCGGCCTCGTAGTCGAGAACCTGACGCGACGCTTCCGCGAGCTCGCCCGCCACTTCGTCCGGGATGACCACTACGCCGTTTTCATCGGCGTGGACGAGATCGCCGGTCTTGATCGGCGTGCCGTCGAGGATCACCGGCTCGCCCGGCTCCAAGCTCACCGACGTGCCGTGGGACACGGTGATGCCGCGGGCGAAGTACTGCACGCCAATCTCGCGCACCTCGGAGAGGTCGCGCACGCACCCATCGGTGACGACGGCCACGCCGCCCAGCGCCTTGAAGATGGTGGCCATGACGTCGCCGAAGTGGCAGGACTTGGCCGGATTGTTGCCGGAGTCCTGGATCACCAGGATCGTCGGGCTCGGCGACCGCTCGACCAGCTCCCACAGATCCATCTGCCCCGACGGATTGCGGCGGCGCCCATGGGTGGTGCTGTCGCCCTTCACGGTCACCGCGTAGCCCACCACGGCCTCGCCGATCTCGGGGAACAGGCACCGCACGTCGCTGCCGAGGTAGCCCTCGGTCTTGTCCCGGACGTTGAACTCTTCGATCGCGTTGGCGATCGTGGCGGAATCGATCTGGCGCAGCTCTTCGAGCTGTTCGGGCGTCAAGTTGACGGCCAAGGCTCACCTCGTGGCGTCCTTCACACACGCGGGGCAAACCGTAGCACGGTGTAGACAAGAACCTGACCCGTTCGTGGAGAGCCCTTCGGCAGGCTCAGGACAGGCTCTGTCGAACCACGCCCTTCGACAAGCTCAGGGCGAACGGATCCATGGCGGTCGCCGGGGTATGTGTCAGCGGTCCCGACGCATGTCCAAGACCCGTGTGAGTTCGCCTAGCCGAGCTCCTGCGATCGGCGGTAGGCGGCGGCCACGGCGGCGAGGAAGGCCTGGCGCAGATCCCGCTCCTCGAATACGTCGAGCGCGGCGGCCGTGGTGCCGCCGGGTGAGGTGACGGCATGCCGCAGGGCCTCCGCGCTCATGTCGCCGGCGTTCCAAAGCTCGGCCGATCCGATGAGGGTTTCCCGAACGAGCGTGGTGGCAATCTCCCGCTCGAGCCCGACGGAGACGGCGGCGTCGATCCACGCCTCGGCGACCAGGTAGACATAGGCGGGGCCGCTGCCGTGGACCGCCGTCGCGGCGTCCAGCAGGTCTTCGGCGTGGACCTCGATCTCGGCGCCAAACGATCCCAAGATCTGCCGGGTGCGACGGCGGTCGGCGTCGTGGACGCCGCGGCCCGCCATCCAGACCGTCATGCCGCGGCCGATCTGGGCCGGCGTATTGGGCATCGCGCGAACGAGGCGCGCGGTGCCCAGCGCGGATTCCATCGTTTCGAGGCGCACCCCGGCCATGATCGAGAGCACCAGTTGCGACGGCGTCAGCGCGGGCCGGATCACGTCCGCGACGGTGGCGAACGACTGCGGCTTCACGGCAAGCACCAGCGCCTGCGCGCCCGTCACGTCGGCCGGCAGTCCCTGCCCGGCGGTGGCGCCGCTTGCCGCGACCACGGCCTTGCGGCGCGCGTCGTCGATTTCGCTCACGACGATCGACGCGGCGGGAACGGTGCCGCTGGCGGCCAGGGCGGATACCACCGCGCCGCCCATCGCCCCGGCGCCGATGACGGTGACGCGCTCGCTCACGGGTCGCGACCTCGAGGAAGAACCAACGTTGGCGATCCTACCTGCTGATTGGCTGGGCACGGCTCAGCGTCGCACCTCGATGGTGCCCAGGTCGGCGCGGACCCGGGCGCTGCCGATGAGCTGCGCCGGGTCGGGCTGAGACTCCGGCACGACGATTTCGCCGTCATCGTTCACGGCTCGCGCGACGATCTGAGGTAGGCGTGGATGTGGCGCGATGACCATCCCGAATCCCGCATTCAGCAAGGCGGACGCGGGCATGGCTCCGAGCGTCGTTGATCGTCCAAGCACCAGCACGTCCGCGCGTAGATCCGCCGGCAGCGTCGGCTGCGAGACGGTCGGCGGAACAACGGCGATCGTCGCGTCGCTTGACCTCACCACCACCCAGGAACCGCCTTCAACCGGGACGATCTCGGTTTCGAGAGCGCCGGTGGTCCGGCTCACATCAACGACGACGGGCGCTCGGCCGGCATGGTTCGGCGCTACCAGGTGTGCCCCCAGCGCATGGGTGGGAGCCGCCTGCACCACGTCTACGGCTCGGGCCCCGACGAGGTCGAGGGCCATGTGCGAGAGCTCGCCGCCCGACGAGGCAACGGCCAGGGTGTCGACCTGGAGGTCCCAGCGCGGCAGCGCGCGGTCAAGCAGCAACCGGTCCAGCCGGCTTCCCGCGACGACCACCCGGTCTTCTCCCTTTCGGACATAGACGGTAGGGGCGCGGCTCGAAAGGTCGACGGTGGCCAACGTGGCGCCGTCGTCGAAGAGGCGCGGCATTCCCGCGACCGCCATCGCCGGAGGCGCGATCAAGGCGACCAGCGCCACCCCGTAGACGGCGCGTCGGGGAAGCGCCACCGACCCGACGCGTGAGCGAACAAGTCGCGGCGGCGGGCGTCCAAGCAGGACCAGCGCCGCGCCGATGCAGAGATATGAGGCCAGCGCCTGGGCGAAGTCGAAGTCGCTGGTCGCGAGCGAGGCACCTGGCAACTGCGCGGCGATCCGCCCGGCTTGAATCAAATACTCGAGCGGAAGCCAGGCGGCCCAGCCGACCACATCGGCCGCCGGCCACCCGGCGGACGCCCAGATGGCGACGGGCGCACCCGTGGCCATGATGGCGGCGGGCGCCGCGAGAGCCAGCAGATTGGCCGGCACCGCCATGAGCTGAAAGCGCTCGAACGTGTGGGCGATGATCGGGGTCACCATCAGACTGGCGGCGGTGGTCGTCGCGACCAGCTCGGCGCTCCACCTCGGGAACCGGGCGCGCTCGGTGAGTAGGGCCGAAATGCGGGGCGCGATGACAATCAGACCGAGCGTTCCCACGAATGACAGCTGAAAGCCAACGTCGCCGAGCGCCTGGGGCTGCACCAGCGCCATGCCGGCTCCCGCGATGCCCAAGGCGGTGAGGGTATCGGCGTCGCGCCCGATGATCCAGGCCAGGAGCACCAGGTCGCCCATGATGGCGGCCCGAATCACGCCCGGCTCGGCGCCGGCCAGCACCGCGTAAAGCGGCAGCAACACCGCCGCTAGGCCGACTCCGTAGCGGCCCAAACCCCAGCCGGCGAGCCGTCGCACCCAGAGCGCGATCAACGTGATGTTGAAGCCCGAGATGGCGACGATATGAATCAAGCCGGAGGTGAGAAAGTCATTCCGCAACTCGTCGGGCAGCCGTTGACGAATGCCCACGAGCATGGCCGAGAGCAGCGACGCATGGGGCTCGGGCAAGGCGGAGCGAATGCTGGCATCGACGTGGCGCCGCAGGCGCAGCAGCGCCGGGGGATCCGCGGCCGTACCGGCCTCGATGACCCTGATCGTGGCGTCGTCCAGCGTCCCCGCCCAGGTGTCGGCGTGTCCTACGAGGGCGTTCGTAGCCCGCGGGCGTGCGGGAACGAACACCCCGCTGACCGCCACCCGCGCGTTCGGCAGCGCCAATGCCCGCGGAGCGAAGACCTGCACCCGACCCGCGGCTTGTCGCGGCTGCTCGTCCTCCCCTCGGGCAACGGCCTCGACTTGGAGCGTTCGCCGTGGGCCCGGCGCGTCGTCGACAACGGTTCCGATCACCGTCAGCGCCGCCCCGGCAGGCACCTGCAGCAACGGGGGCTGCGAGGCGACGTGATGTCCGCCGCGCGCCAGGCCAAGGGCCAGCGCGGCTAGGACCGCACCCGCCATCAGAGAGCGGCGACCCGTCGCGGCCGCCGCCGCGCCAACGACGGCCAGCCCAATGACCGCCCAGGCCGGCGCTGGACCCCACCAGGCGGCGAGACCGATCCCCAGCAAGATCGCCGCGGCCAGCCAGGCCGTCATGGAGCTGAGGGCACTTGAGCCGGGAGCCGTTGCACCACGCGCGCGGGAATACCCAGATCGATGAGCGTCCGGGCGTCGGCGATGGAGCCGAACAGGCGGCGGTGGGTGGTGATCCGCTCGGCATACAGCGGGCCGATGCCGGGTAGCTCATCGGCGAGCTCCTTAGCGGATGCCGCGTTGATCCACTGGAGCGTCGCGGCGGAAAGCTCGATGGCCGCGCCCGGCTGCACGACCTGGGGCGGAGCGGTTTCCGGCAAGGCGCTGGGCGTCATGATCGACAGCGCCACGGCTGCAGGCGCCAGGAGCAGGCCAAGCCAGCGATAGACCCTCAGATGTGACCGGGACTCCGCGTTAACGGCCTGCTCACCCACCGGCCGCGCACGCTCCGACGGGTTCGCCAAGCTAGGTCAGCGTCTCGCCCGGCGGCGACCCGGGAATCTCGGCGGCCACTTGTCCCATCCGCGACGTGTCGTAGCCGCCCATGGCCTCGACCTGGCGCGCAAACGCCGGGTCGCGCAGCACATCCAGCACGGGCCGCAGCACCGGCGATTCGTAGTGCTCGCGCGGGATGACGAGGTCGTAGCGCTCTTGGAGCAGCGGGATGAAGTCGAGCTTGAGCGCCCGGGCGGCGGCCAGGACGCCGAGACCGGCGTTCGCGCCGCCGGCGGCCACGTCGGCGGCCACCGCGACGTGGGTGTACAGCTCGCGTTCATAGCCGCCAATTGAGGCACCACTGAGACCGCGGCGCTGCAACTCGAAGTCCAGCAGCATCCGGGTGCCAGAGCCTCGCTGCCGGTTTACGAAGACGACGTCGTCGCGCGCCAGGTCGTCGATTGCCTGGATGCCGAGCGGATTGCCCCGAGCGACCATGAGCCCCTGCTGCCGGTGCGCGAAGGTCACGAGGACGACATCGCGACCGGGAAGGATGCGTCGAACGTCCGCGACGTTGTAGGCGCCGCTGGCCGGATCGATCAGGTGGCATCCGGCGGCATGTGCGGTATTCCGGCGCAGCGCCACCAACCCGCTCTGACTGCCGACGTTGGTCGAGGCCACCGCTGCCGGGGCGAACCGCCGGTGAACCTCGTTGGCCAAGAGATCGAGGGCGGGATCGTGGCTGCCGATGAGCACCGCCGTGTGGTCAACGGCGTCCGGATCGGTGAGCAGCTCCACGTCGACCGACGATCCCGCCGCCAAGCCTTCGGACATTCTGGGAATGCGGATGACGCCGTCGGCGCGCACCATCGAGGTGATCATGCCGGCCCCGCGGGCTAGCGGCGCGGCGATGGTGCGCTCCCCGACGCGGCCGATCTTCACGCGCACGAATTCGTCGTCGCCCATGGGCGACACCACGGCCCGCGGGACCACCGCGCGCAACGTTGGCCGGCGGCCTCGGCGACGCCCAAGCCTGGCGTCGATGAGCGGCGCCACGAATAGCTCCATCGCCAGCGCCGCAGACACCGGATACCCGGGAATGCCCACGACGGCGCGCCCGCGCGCGACGCCAAGGACCACCGGGTGGCCCGGTCGGATCGCCACGCCGTGCACCAGCACCTCGCCGTGCTCGGCAATGACTCGCGCCGTGAAGTCTTCCGCGCCTGCCGACGAGCCGGCGTTGATCACCACGATGTCGGTGCCGTCGAGCGCCTCGTCCACCGCCGCTCGCAGGCGCTCGAAGTCGTCGGGAATCGGCGGCAGTCGCTCGGCGTCCGCGCCCCACTCGCGGGCGGTTGCCGCCAGCATGAGCGAGTTCGAGTCCACGATCTGGCCGGGTCCGGCCTCGACTCCCGGCGGCACCAGCTCCGAGCCGGTGGGAAGGACCGCCACACGCGGCGGCCGGCGAATCTCGAGCGACGCATGGCCGGCCGCGGCGGCGGCGGCGACATCCACCGGGCGAAGTGTGTGGCCGGCGGGAAGCACCAGCTCGGTTGCCACGATGTCCTCGCCCAGCGGGCGAACATGCTGCCAAGGCGCGACCGCCGCAAGGATCTCGACGCTGCCGTCGCCGACCTCGTGCAAGTCTTCCAGCATCACCACGGCATCCATGCCTGAGGGCATGGCGTCGCCGGTGTCGACCCATACGGCGTCCCGGTCCAGGCAAAGGCGCAGCGGCGACGTGGGCGACGCGCCGAGCGTCGTCGCCGCCGCAACCGCGACGCCATCCATGGCGGCGGCGTGGTAGTGGGGATTCGAGGTTCGGGCCCAGATCGCCGAGGCCGTGACCCGGCCAACCGCCGCATCGAGGGGCAGCGAAACGACCGGACCGGGTTCCAGGGCGCCCGCGTTGCGCAGCGCCTCATCGAAGCGGGCCCGCGCCTCGTCCAACGGCACGTCCTGCAAATACGGCATGCGGTCGCCGCTGCCGGGTGGAGCGTCGCGGCTCGGTCGCTCGCCCGATCGGGAGGCCGCGGTCATGCCAGCGGGCGAATGTCGACGAATGCGCCGGCTTGGAGGCCGTTGGCGTCGGCCGGAATCCGGACCAGCGCGTCGGCGCGCACGAGCGTGAAGATGAGGTTCGAGGCACCGAATATGGGCTCCGCCCACGTTTCGTCATCACGCTCGGTGAGGCGCGCGGGAATGAAATCCAGGCGGCCCGCCGCGGATGCCACGTTGCGCGCCAGCCGGGCGCGCAGCGGTGATCCGGAGCTGTCGGCCGGAGCGCCCTGCAGCCGGCGAATCGTGGGCGCGACCAGCAGGTCGAACACGACGAGCGCCGAGACCGGATTTCCGGGTAAGCCGAATATGGGCCGGCCGTCGGCCAGGCCCACGATCGACGGCTTGCCGGGCTTGAGGGCCAACCCGTGCGCCAGGACGCCGGGCGATCCCAGCGACCCGATGACGTCCGACGTGTGATCGCGCACGCTCACCGAGCTTCCGGCGCTGATGACGACGATGTCGCAGTCCCGCAGCGCATCGCGCGCCACGGTCGCCAGCGCGGAGCGCGCATCGGGCACGATGCCGTAGGCCCGCGCCACGCCGCCCGCGCGCTCCACCTCGACGGTGAGCGTGGTCGAGTTGACGTCCCGAACTTCGCCCGGTTCCGGCGTCTGGTGGGGCGGCACAACCTCGTCGCCGGTTGCAATGAGCCCCACGATCGGCGCTTGCGCAACCGCGACGTGCGTCACGCCCAGCGCGGCGAGCCCGCCAAGATCCTGCGATCGCAGTCGCGCGCCCTGGGGGATGACCACCGCCCCCTCGGCCACGTCGTCGCCACGTCGAATCACCGCATCTCGAGCGGCGACGGGACGCATGACCTCGATCATTCGGTCATCGATCCACTCGGTGTGCTCCACTATCACGACGGCATCGCTGCCCGGCGGCAACATGCCGCCGGTATGGATCACCATGGCCTCGCCGGGCGCTATGCCCGTGGTCGGCGGCGCGCCCATCGGCACCTCGCCGATCACGGCGAGGGCGGCCGGCAATGACTCGGTCGCGCCGAAGGTGTCCGACGCGCGCACGGCGAAGCCGTCCATCAACGATCGGTCGAAGGACGGACTCGATTCGGGCGCTCGCACCGGGCACGCCGAAACCCGTCCGGCGGCGGCTGCCAACGGCACGGATTCCGCACGCGGCTCGGGCAAGCCGGCTTCGAGCAGCCGTTCCAACGCCGTTTCGGGCGAAACGACGTCGAATAGCTCAGTTGCCATGCCCGCGGCACTCTTTGGATGACGGTGGCGCGCTTGATTCTGTCGCGCAGGCGGCGCGGCGTCCACGCCGGCCGGCCCGATAGACTTTGACGCCGTTCACCCTTGGCAACGCCGATGTGCGACGCGCCGCAGTCCCGCGACGACCCCCGAGCGGCAACCGCGCTCGATCTCGGTGGCGTCGAGGTCGAGGTGTCCGTGTGGCGCGGCGGTTCCACATGGCGCGCCGCCGCGCAAGTTGGCCGGCGGGAGGTGATGGTCTTGAACGGCGCGAGCCGCGACGACGCCCTTGCCCGTTTGCGCGAGAGCATGCTGGCCAACGCGGAGGTCGCTCGGGCGCTCGGGCTGGCGCCGGCCAGGCGCTGGTCGGCCAACCCCTACTGGAAGGGTCGCTAGCCGCGCCGGCGGACGATCGACATTTCGGCGGCTGCCTCTGTTTGGCTCGAAGCCACTGCGCTACAATTTGGCGCTAACGAAGCCATTCACCGGCTGACCCGCGCGCCGGGTTTCGTAATTCCTCGCGCGCCTTTCCCACACAGCTCACACATTCAGGAGGCTGCCGAGTATGCCTGGCAATCCCAAAGAGCTCCGCTTCAGCGCCGAGGCCCGCAGCGCCCTGCTGCAGGGCGTGGACGCGGTCGCCAACGCCGTGCGCGTCACCCTGGGTCCCCGGGGACGCAATGTGGCTCTGGGCCGCAATTTCGGGGCTCCCGTAGTCACCAATGACGGAGTAACGGTCGCCCGAGACATCGAACTCGGAAGCAACTTCGCGAACATGGGCACCCAGCTCATCAAGGAGGCGGCCAGCAAGACCAACGACATCGCCGGCGACGGCACGACGACCGCCACGGTCTTGGCGCAGGCCATGATTCACGGCGGCCTGCGGGCGATCGCGGCCGATATGAACCCGATGATCCTCAAGCGCGGGATCCAAAAGGCGCTGAAGGCGGCCGACGACGCGATCAGCGAACAGTCGCGCGAGGTGGACGATCCGCGTCAGATGGAATGGGTCGCGACGATCTCTTCGGGCGATCCTGACGTCGGTCGCATGATCGCCGAATCCCTTGACCGCGCGGGCAAGAACGGCGCGGTTTCGGTGGAAGAAGGCCGCACGAACGCGCTCGAGCTCGAGCTGGTGGACGGCATGCAGCTCGACCGCGGCTATATCTCGCCGTATCTGATCAGCAATACCGACCGCATGTCGGCGGAGCTTGAGGACGCCAGCATCTTCGTGACGGACTGGCAGCTCAAGAGCGCGCAGGACATGCTGCCCGTCCTGGAGCGCATGGTGCAGGGCGGACACCGCAACGTGCTGTTCATTGCCGAGGACGTCGAAGGCGACATGCTGGCGACGCTGATCGTCAACAAGGCTCGCGGGCTCCTCAACTCGATCGCGATCAAGGCGCCGGCCTACGGCGACCGCCGGAAGGCGATCTTGGAGGACATCGGGATCCTTGCCAACGCCACGGTGGTGGCGCGCGACCTGGGCGAGGACCTCAAGGACACGCCGCTGTCGGTGCTTGGCAAGGCTCGCCGCGTCATGGTGACCAAGGACGAGACGACCATCGTCGAAGGCGCCGGCTCGACGCGCGACATCAACGCCCGCATCGAGCAGATTCGAGCGGAGATGGACAACACGGATTCGGCCTACGACCGCGAGAAGCTCCAGGAGCGCGCGGCCAAGCTGGCCGGCGGCGTGGCGGTGCTGCGGGTGGGCGCCCCGACCGAGGTGGAGCTCAAGGAGAAGAAGCACCGCGTGGAAGACGCCCTGTCCGCGACCCAAGCCGCGGTGGACGAGGGCATCGTGCCCGGCGCGGGCACGGCATACGTCCGCGCAATGGCGGCGGTGGACCAAGTCCACAAGGAGCTTTCCGGCGACGAGGCGATTGGCGCTCGGATCGTGCGCGACGCGCTTCCGATTCCCTTGCGACAAATTGCGGTGAATGCCGGCGAGACGGGCGATGTGATCGTCCAGCGCGTCGCCGACGCCGAAGGCCCGATGGGCTACAACGGGGCGGATGGTCAGATCGCCGACCTCACCGAGGTTGGCGTGGTCGATCCGACGAAGGTGGTTCGGGCCGCGCTGCAGAACGCCGGCAGCGTGGCAATGATGATCCTCTCGACGGAAACGCTGATCGCGGACCTGCCGCCCAAGAAGAAGGCTTCGCCGATTCCGCCCGCGGGCGACCTCGGCATGATGTAGCCGAAGGGCTGGCGACACGACGCCCGGCGCTTGGTGCGCCGGGCGTCGTGCGTTAAGGCAGGGTCGCGGCGGTTGGATTGAGGTCGGGGTTCTTATACGTGTTCGGGCGTTTGCTTCGCGTGCGAAATAGCTAGCAGCGGGGCGAGCTGGGAACCGGAAGGGCGGGTCTGAGGCCCGCCCCTACCCCGGACCTTTGGCTCGGGTCCGGGTTCGTCCGGACTGGATTCCGGCTTTCGCCGGAATGACGGACGGGGTGGCGCAAACGTCACCTTGCCGGAGGAAGGTGTTTGACCCGCATCCCAACATTCCGCCTCGAAGGAGACCTTTGCAAGACCCGGCCAAGCTTGAGGATGACCGGGCGAACCCCATCCGCCCCTAGGTTCAGTACAGGGTGGATTCCCGCCTTCGCGGGAATGACGAAGGACTACGCAACGGACTCCCCGAAGGGGGAAGGCGTTGAGTCGGAACCGTTTTCTAGGCCAGGAAGTCCTTGAGGCGGCGGGCGAGGCGGGGATGGCGGAGCTTGCGGAGGGCTTGCGACTCGATCTGGCGGATGCGCTCGCGCGTCAAGCCGAACTCCTGGCCGACCTGGTCCAGGGTGCGCGGCGTGTCGTCGTCGAGGCCGTATCGCAGCCGCAGAATCTTCTGCTCGCGCGGGTCCAGCATCTCCATCACGTTGTCGAGCTGCTCGGTCAGCAGCTGCCGCGTGGCGGCCTCCATGGGCTCCACCGCGTCGTCGTCGGGGATGAGGTGCCCGATTTCGGTATCGCCGTCCTCGCCGATCGGAGTCTCCAGCGAGATCGGCAAGCGGGCCGCCTGCTTGAGCTCGCCGATCTGGTCCTCCGACATCTCCATCTCGCCGGCAATCTCGTCGTCGGTCGGCTCGCGTCCCAGCCGAAGCTGAAGGTCGCGCTGCACCCGGTAGGACTTGGTGAGCTTTTCGTGCACGTGGACGGGCAGGCGGATGGTGCGGCTCTGCTCGGCGATGGCGCGCGTGACGGCCTGCCGGATCCACCATGTGGCGTAGGTGCTGAACTTGTAGCCGCGGCGCCAGTCAAACTTCTCGGCCGCGCGCATGAGCCCAGCGTTGCCCTCCTGGATGAGGTCCAGCAATGGGATGCCGTGCCCGGTGTACTTCTTGGCCACGCTCACGACGAGGCGGAGATTGGCCGTGATCAGGTGCTCGCGGGCGCTTTCGTCACCGCGTTCGATCCGCTGCGCGAGGTCCACCTCTTCCTTGGCGGTGAGCAGCAGGATGCGGCCAATCTCGTTGAGGTAGCTGCGCACGGTGTCCTGGCTGGCCGATTCGAGCTCGAACTGCTCTTCGCGCTGACTGCGGGCGGTGGTGATGGGCGCCGGCTCTTCGGTGCGCTCCTCGGGCCGCTCGTCCCGCAGCTCGATTTCTTCCTCGGCGAGCCGGTCGCGAAACCACTGCACGATGTCGTCGGGGATCTGCGTGGTGTCCGGCAGCACCCGGTTGATGGCGTCCCGATAGATGAATCCAGGCTCGGCGCCGAGCGCCACCAGCTCGGCCAACCCGTTTTCAAGCGTTTCTTCGTCAAGGACAAGGGCGACTTCAAGCGTCAACGACAGCCCACCTTTGTGTGCATCAGTGTCTCGATCCCCAACCCTGCGCCAATGGTTCCCGTCCGAGGCCGACGCACGGCGCCAACACCCGGCAATTGCGGAAGCTGCATCTGCCGATCCGGAGCAGAGGGGTCAGTTTAGACTCGGGCGTTCGCCCGCGAGGTCCGGTCGAGGCGTGGACGCAGCAACTCCATCTAGCGCAGGGATCCCAATCTCCGGGCAATTGTATACGCCCGCGCACGACCGGCGTAATCGAGATTCGGTAGTGGGCGACTTTCACATCTGAGCGCCGCACGGTGACCCAGCACCCGCGGGCACCCTCGATTTGTCGGTTGACTTGCGGGGATGGATTCCCGCCTTCGCGGGAATGACGGACTCAAAGCAGGTAACTACCCGATATTCAGAAGAATCCCCGCGTCGTTGCACGGCGCGGGAGCGCGCTCCTATGCTTGACGGTCGGCAAGCGGTTGCCGACCAACCTCCGAGGCCTTACATCCTGATCCCCGTGCGTCGCGCGATGATTCCGTTGCTGCTGGTCGCGTCATTCCTCGTCGCGGCGTGCGGCGAGGGTCTGGCGTATGCGGTGGCCGAGAATCCGCCGCCCGATTTCTTGACCACGCCGACCACGGAATGCATAGCGCCGTCATGCGAGGTGATCGACGTGACCATGTCGGACTTCAAGATCGTGCCGTCGACCATGAGCACAAGCGCGTCGCGGGTTCGTTTCCGCATCACGAACGAGGGCACCTTCACCCACTCGCTGGAGCTTGCCGTGGATCGCGACCCCATCACGTCGCCGAATATCGGACCGGGACAGACGGGATTCCTGGATGTCGACGTGCGGCCGGGCACGCACACGCTCACCTGTCCGATCACCGGCCATGCGGTGCGGGGTCAGCGCGCGACGCTTGAGGTGACCGGCGAGTAGGCCCCGGGGAGAGACGTTCGACATTGTCGGGCCATGGCTAGCTGAGCCCTAGGGTAACTTCGCGGCCTTGCAGCCGCAGCAGATCGCCCAGCACCGCCTGGCTCAGTACCTCACGGTCCATCTTCATGTCGATGATGATGGGATTGCCGGTGGCGCGGTGGGGCACGATGTGTTGGCCGCCATGCGCCACGACCGGCTGCAGAGCGCGATGGGAGCCGGGGATACTCCCATCGCTGACAAACCGCGGGATGGTGAAGCCCAGCGAGCTGGCCGAGGGCCCCAGCCCGAAGGAGACAGCGTGCGCGCTGCCGGCGAAGAATAGCCGCAGCAGCGCCAGCTTCTCCGCGTCGGACCCGGGCCTGCCGAGCTGGTCGGGCAGCTTGCCAAGCTCGTGGGCGACGTATTCGGGGGGGAGGGCGTCCATTTCAGCACGGCTCACGGCAACGCGTCGGGCCAGCGACATGAGTTGGTCCAGGTCCACGCCTGTAGAGCCGCCTCCCGAGCCCCTTGAGCCGACCGACCCGGCCGAGCCGGGCCCGCCGCCGCCTTGGACTCTGGTCAGTTCGCCGAGGCGACCGACGACACGGTCGATCTCGGTGTCGGTTGCCTCGCCCCAGGCGTGAACGGCGGCCTCAAGCTCGCTCCAGGCGATGGCAGCGGGATCGAAGCCGGTCTGGCGCATGATGTCGAACACCTGGGTGACGGCGGTGCCGCTGAGACCGGCGGCCAGCAGGGCCTGCTCGGCAGTTTCGGTGCTGAGGGTGAGGCCGTAGGTGGTGGCGGCAAAGTCCCCCACCCTTTCACGGACATAGCTGAACCCGGACTGGAGCATCCCCAACTCGTATTCCACATCGCCGGCCGCGTTTCGAAAATCCTTCAGCTCGCCAGCAACCTGCCCGATTTCCAGGAACGGGACTCCATACGCCGAGTCCCATATCGGCCCGGCCTCTCGCGACCACTCATGGCTGGCGTCCGGAAACTCAGTGCCAACCGTCGGATCGCCGGGTGGGAAGTACAGGAATTCCGCTTGGTTGAGGTCCAAGAGGTCGTCGCGGAACATGCGGTTTCCGCCCACCTTGGTGAATGTGCGCCCAGGACCGAGAGCTACATTCAGCCACGCCTCTCCCCAGGTGTTCTTGGCAGCGTCAACGAGTTTTTTATTGCTACGAAACCACTCAGGTCGAGTGTTCTGTACTGCACTAATCGCGTCAGGCATTTTTTCCTGTATCCATGACAACGGTCTATTTCTAATCGCCCAATCCGCCTGGGCGTTTGTCCATAGCCCGAGAGTTTCCGAGGCTCGCTCGAGATCTGCGTAGTTTGGGCTAAAGCCATGGTGGATGGTTTCAGTTCCAGGCCCGGACCGGTTTGGAATTTCAGTCCAGTCTTGATCATATAGATATTCCGATACGACGTGAATCTGGACTGGATCAACAGGTAGGCTGAAGGGAATAGGCTTTCCATCGTCTGCTACTGCTGCTCTCGCATCATCCACGCGATCAAGCGTTGCATCTACCAACGGGAGCTCTTCGCCAAGTACCTTTCTAATTTCCTGCATAGCTGAGATGGACATAGAACCTACCATGGGAATATACCCCAGGCGATTTAGTGCCTGATTTATCTTCGGTATGCGAGCCACCCTCTTTAGCAGCGCCGTGCGAGCCACTATCTCCGGAATATCTGACCAGATGTTTTTGTCACTACTATTGATGGCGTGTTCGATGATATTAATTGCATAGTCTCCCCCCGGTATTATGTCGGCCTGGCTTTTGCCTAGATCGATCAGGGCGGCGGAGAGAGCTGCGATCATCACCTGGCGCTCTCGTGCGGCTAACTGTGCCTGCAATATGTTTTCGAAGAATTCTTCGCGGTCTTCCCATTCAGACGCTGGCTGTCTCCAGTCGTTGACGTGATCCATTGACTATTTCCACCTCATGCCGTGCGGTGTTTTAGCTGGAACCTCGTTGACGATCCGCGTGTCGTGTTGCATGGGTGATGCGTTGCTGACTGTCGCAATGCTTCCCCGCATGACAGCAATGGCCCTCAGGTCCAACACGCAGAGTCTTTCGTCGATCAGCCCGAACGCTCGCTGCGCTCGGACGGCTACCGATCTACAAGCACCCTACGTATAGGGCTTGCCGAAACCCACATCGACATAATGTGGATCTCCATAAACCGATAGGCATGCGGGTGCCGCCGCGGGCGGACGGCTCAGTGGATCATGGGCCGCCGGCTGGTCCGGACCGCCAGGTCTCGTTGCCCTCGGCGTCGCGCGTGAGAAAGATAGGCTCCAACGTGTTGAGGTCGAAGCCCATGATCACGCGGGCCCTTTCGTTCTCGTCCATGAACAGGAGCGCGAGGTCTTCAGCGAGGAAACCCAGGTGAGTCCGCAAGGTGTCCGGGTCGTCGAAGATCGTGAGCCCGGCGCCGCCCTCGTTGATGGCCAAACTCAGGCGCCGGCCGTCTTCCCCGCCGTACAGGGCCAGCAGCCGTCCCGCCGCCGAGCTGGAGAGGGTGGCGGCCAGCGCCCCCTGTGGGTCGCGGAGATCGAGCCCCGGCCCTCCGGACGCGTCAAAGCCCAACTCCGCGCGAATCGTGCCTTGGGCGTCCCTGAGTTCGAGCGCTGGGCCAGCCGGGCCGGAGGCCAACACCGCACGCTCGGTAGCGTGCTCATCGTGGAAGACAAGTTCCTCCGCGTCGCTCGAGGAGGTCAAGGACACGCGTGTGGTCTCGTGTTCGTCAAAGAACGCGAGGACGCCCCCGTCGTCCGCGAAGGCAAAGGTCGTGCGCACGGTGCCTTGATCGTCCAAGAAACCAAGCGCGCCCCCGGTATCCAAAGTGCGAAAGACCGCGCGATTGCTCCCGTGCTCATTGAGGAAGTCGAGCGCCGAGCCGACCTCTTCGTTGAAATACAACAGCGTGCGCGGGTTAGCTTGCGCGTCGTTGAGCACGAGCGTCGAGCCGTCTGGAGCGCCCACGAGGGCCGCGCGAACCTGCGTCGCGTCAATGAGTTGGAGCGCTGAGTTGTCTTGGGTGCTGAAGAGGGCCGCATGTTCCTGGCCTTTGGCGTTCCAGAGCCGTAGGCCGACAATCTCGTCGGCCTCGACCATTTCCAGGCGCGGCGTGGCGGAGGCGTCATGCACGCTGATGGAGGGATCGCCTTGGTCAAAGCCCAGGCGGATGCGCGGCGCGTCCTTGAGATTGCTCAGCACGACCTGTGGCCCGTTCGTGTCGTATCCCAGGAACAGGCGCTCGTGCCCGAACACGGTCCATCGGGAAAAGCTGAGGCTGGGCGTGCTCGTGACGGCGGCGGGGCTGAGGGTGAGCGCCGCCTGCGCCAATCCGTCGTTGTCGGTCAGGGCAAGCGTGGAGCCGCCCTGCGCGTCGACCTGGAGGGAGGCGCCGGCGCCGCCCTCGCCCCCCGCGTTGAGCGTGAGCGCGGGGCCCTGGTCCGTCACGCCGACGAAGACCGGGGCGTTGCCGGCGGCGTCCAGGACGCGCAGGGCGGGGCCATGCTCGGTCCAGCCCAGCGCGAGCGCGGCGGCATGCGCGGGGGAGGCCCCGCGCAGCAGCCGCAACTCCGGGAAGCCGACCCGGTCCACGCCCAGGACGGCGAGCTCTTCGCCCTGGTCATCGACCAGGGCGAAGCGGCGCGCGGTGAGATCCTGCCCGGGACGGCTCACATCCGGTACCGCTGTCTCCAGTGTCGACACGCGCTGTTCCAGAGCCGCCAGTGGCTCGGCGCCGCCCGTTTGGGTTTCTAGCACCGTTATCTGGGCGCGGAGGTTCCCCAGCTCCGTCGTACGGCTGGCGAGCTCGTCGCGCATGCTCGCCATCTCTTGCTGTAGGCCAATCACCAAAACCAACGCGACCACCGCCGCGCCGATCGCCCCCGCTGCCGCCGCGAGCAGCCCCAACCGTTTCCCTCTGCGCGCCATGTCCACTCCTCGCACGTCCGACGCCTTAGCTATCGCCATCATGCGCGACCGCTCCCCACGCGTCATGTGCGCGGGTTACGCACGGACGACAAGTTCTTGCCCGGGGTGGCCCACGCGGGGCGCCCCTACACGGGCAGCCGGTGCATCGGCACGAGCGGCGGAATCTGAGCGTCCCACGCTGCGCGCGGCGTGGGCCACCGCGTTTCGCAAGGCCGTTCATGGTTCGACAGAGCCTGTCCTGAGCTGTCGAAGGGCTCACCACGAACGAGTCACGTAGGCTCGCGGGTTTCGCGGCCGCTGGATTCCCGCTCCCCGCCTACGCCGGGACAGGCTTCGCGGGAATGACGAAGGGGTTGAGCAAGGGGCTCCTTCCTGGGAGAAGGGGCTTGTACAGAGGTCTTCTACAGCGGCGGACGGGGCGAGGCGGGATGGGCGTCGGGCCGCTGGTTGAGCCAGCGGATGAACTTGACGCTGAGGATGGTCCACAGCACGAGGGTCCCGCCGAGCTTCATGATGAGACCACCGATGCGCTGGTCGACGAGCGCCTCCGCTCCACGGGCAAGCTCGTAGGTCGGATACAGCGGGTCGTTGGCGAAGACGAAGATGGCGCTGAAGAATCCGGACGGGATGGACAGCAGCAGCAGGTAGAGCATCTGCATGGGCGGCACGGCCGCGGGCACCGCGCGCGCCCGGCTGAGAACCGGCCACCACATGACGAGACCGCCGACGATCATGGTGAGATGCTCGAAGTCGTGGGCGATGCGGTCCTGCAACGCCAGCTCGTAGAGCGGCGGCATGTGCCAGATCCAGAAGGCCGTGGTGCTGAGCCCCAGCGCCACGGGCAACCGCGTCGCCTGCTGGGCGACGAAGCGGATGGGGCGTACGCGGAAGATGGGCGCCAGCAGCCAGTCGGGCAGTCCAATGAGCAGCAGGGGCGTGGCCGCGAACACCAGCAAGCTGTGCTGCCACATGTGGACGCTGAAATGGGTTGCCGCGAGCGTGTCGAACGGCGGGTGCAGCGTCACGAACAGCGTGACGGCGGCAGTGACGAACGCGGCGATCCTGGGCCACGCGACCGGTTCCACGCGGTCCGGGTTGAGGGGGCTGACGGCGTAGAGATAGCCGCCGGTGAGCACCAGCAGCCCCAGGGTGATCTCGGGGATCAGGTAGAAGGTCATTGCCGAAGTCTACGCGGGGCGGGGCGGGGATTCAGCCGACCGCGCCCAGACCGCGGATTCCCCTCACCCTAGCCCTCTCCCTGAGGGAGAGGGAACCCGATGTGCCTTCTAGGCAATAAGGCCGGTTAGCGTCCAGAAGAGGAACAGAATGATCACGATGGTGGTCGCGATCATGAATGGGAACATGAAGAGCGCAGTGAAGAGGCGGTCGTCCCCCTTCAGGTGCATGTAGTACATGACCACGCCGGCGCCCTTGAGGAACGACAAGATGAGCAGCGACGTGGTCGTCCACACGGTGCCCAGGGCGTTCCGAATCGCGTCGATGCTGGGAATCATGATCTCGACGATGGTGACGATCGTGAGAATGACTCCCACCACCACGTAGTGGGCGTAGCCGTGGCGCTCCTCGTGCTCCTCGGCGGCGTGGGCGTCGGGGGGATGCTCGGCTGACATCAGGGCGTCACACGTCCTAAATCAGGTAGATCAGGGTGAAGATTGCCACCCAGACGAGGTCTACGAAGTGCCAGTACAGGCCGACCATCTCGACACCCCAGGTGTCGGCGGTCTGATACCGGCCGCGGTAGGAGTAGTACACCACGGCGAGCAGCCACAGAATGCCGATGGCGACGTGCGCGCCGTGGAAGCCGACCAGCATGTAGAACGACGCGCCAAAGAGATTGGTGGACGGCGTCAGCCCCTCGCGGACGAATGCCGTGAACTCATACACCTGGCCGCCGAGGAAGATGGCCCCGAGTGCGACCACCGCCATCAGCCAAAAGCGGCCCCAATTCAGGCTGCGATTTCGGAACGCGGCCAGCGCCAGCACCATCGCCAGGCTGCTGGTGAGCAGCACGAAGGTGGTGAACGACGTGAGCACGAGGTCGAGCATTCCCTGGCCGGCCTCGAACGTGTGATCGCCGTGGCCGAGCATGACCCCCAAGGTGTTGTGCTTGTTGATCAGCATGACGAGGATCAGGCTGCCGAAGAACATGGTCTCGGAGCCCAGGAAGGCCCACATGGCGACCTTGCGGCTGTCGAGGCCGGTGGAGGTGGGGTGCTCTTCGTGCGCGTGAGCGTCGACGGTCATCCGGGCGGCTCCTCGATCCAGCCGATGAGGGAGATGCCGAAGATCAAGGCGCCGAGCAAGACGAACACCTGGTGGAAGATCAGTCCGCAGGCCGCGATGACCATGCCGGCGGCCACCAGAATGGGCCAGTACGACGGGTTGGGCATGTGGATGTGCGGTTCATCGTCGTCGTGCGCCGTCTCGGCGGCGGGCGGCTCGGCCACGGCTGCTCCGGTGTGGCCGCCGCCGTGCTTCTCCTTCCACACGGGGTAGCGGTCGTCGACCACGGGCACCTCGGCGAAGTTGTAGACCGGCGGCGGCGACGACATCGCCCACTCGAGCGTGCCGCCGTCCCACGGGTCCGGACCGGCGTCACGTCCGCTGCGCAGCGAGCGAATGGCGTTGATGGCGAAGATGAGCATGGAGAGCCCGATGGTCCATGCGCCCACGGTGGACATGAGGTTCCACAGGTCCCAGCCCATGTCGGCGCCGTAGGTGTGGATCCGTCGGGGCATGCCATCGATGCCCAACTGGTGCTGCGGCCCGAATGCCAGGTTGAATCCAATCATCATGAGCCAGAAGTGAACCTTGCCCCAGCCCTCGTTGAGCATGCGGCCGGTCATCTTGGGGAACCAGAAGTAGATGCCCGCGAAGAGCCCGAAGATCGTGCCGCCGAACAGCACGTAGTGCAGGTGGGCCACGACGTAGTAGGTGTCCTGCACCTGGGTATCCACCGGGGGCGAGCCGAGGCTGACGCCGGTGAGACCGCCGAGGATGAACATGGCGATGAAGCCGATGGCGAACAGCATGGGCGTGCGCAAGCTGATGGAGCCGCCCCATAGCGTGGCGATCCAGTTGAAGATCTTGACGCCGGTCGGGACGGCCACGGCCATGGTGGAGATTGCGAAGGCCGTGTCGGCCACCGGACCCAGGCCGACGGTGAACATGTGGTGCGTCCAGACGCCAAAGCCCACCAGCGCGATCGCCGCGCCTGAGTAGGCCACCACCGCGTAGCCGAACAGCGGCTTGCGCGAGAAGGTGGGCAGAACATCCGACACGATGCCCATGGCGGGCAGGATCAGGATGTAGACCTCCGGGTGGCCGAACACCCAGAACAAGTGCTGCCAGAGGACCGGGTCGCCGCCGCCTTGGTAGAGGAAGAAGCTGGTCCCGAGGTAGCGGTCGAAGAGCAGCAGCACCAGCCCGATGGTGATGACGGGGAAGGCGAAGATGATCAGGAATCCGGTGATCAGGGTCATCCAGACGAACATCGGCATGCGGTTGAACGTCATGCCGGGCGCCCGCATGTTGATGATGGTGACGATGAAGTTGATGGAGGCCAGGATCGACGAGACGCCCAGGATCTGGAGTCCGAACGCCCAGAAGTCGACCGCGTGCGTGTCGGCGAACTCGGTGGCGGTCAGCGGCGCGTAGCCGAACCAGCCCATGGCCGGAGCGCCGCCGGCGATGAAGCTGATATTCAGGAAGATGCCGCCGAAGAGATAGACCCAATAGCTCAGCGCGTTCAGCCGCGGAAAGGCCACGTCACGGGCGCCGATCATGAGCGGCACCAAGAGGTTGAAGAACGCCGCCGACAGCGGCATCAGCGCCAGGAAGACCATGGTGGTGCCGTGCATGGTGAAGAGCTCGGCAAACCGATCGGGATGGACGAGATCGAGCTCGGGACGCGAAAGCTGCAACCGAATGAGCAGCGCTTCCAGGCCGCCCAGCGCAAAGAACGCCAGCGAGGTGACGAAATAGAGCACGGCGATGCGCTTGTGATCGACCGTGGTGATCCAGCTCCACGCCGTGCCGGCGTAGGTGTTGGGCCGGACGCTGACGGTGGTGGTGGCCATCAGAAACTGCTCCGCGGAGGCGCCGCCGCGACTCGGCCGCACCGTATCACTTGAGACCCATCAGGTATTCCGTCAGCGCCTCGATTTCGTCATCGGTCAGCGGGCGCGGCAAGATCATCAGATTGCCGGGCTTCATGCCCGTGGGATCGCGGAGCCAGTGCTCCAGGTCCGCGCGCGTCATTCCCATCGTGTTGGCCGCAATGTGGGCCCGGCTCCCAACATGGGTCAGATCCGGCCCGATGGTGCCGATGTCGGTGACGCCACGAATCGTATGGCAGAGGGCACAGCCGGCCGGCGTGAGCAGAGCCTCGCCGGCCTGCGCCAGCTCGGTGGTCGGCGGCACGCGTTCGGTGAGCTGATGGGCCGCCCAGGCGTCGAATTCTTCCGGCTCCTCCACCACAACCGTGAAGCGCATGAGGGCGTGGGCGGTGCCGCAGAACTCGGCGCACTGGCCCGGGAAGGTGCCGGTCTGTTCCGGGAAGATGCGGAACACGCTGGTGCGGCCGGGAACCATGTCCAGCTTGCCGCGCAGGGCCGGCACCCAGAAGCTGTGCAGCACGTCCTCGCTCTTGATGATGATCGCGGCGGGCTTGCCGACCGGCAGGTGCAGTTCGTTCGCCGTCACGACACCCAAATCCGGATAGTGGAACTCGAACCACCACTGGTGGCCAATGGCCTCTACCCGAATGGCGTCGTCCTCCGGCTGCTGGGCATTGGCGAAGATCACCGGCACCGTCAGCGCCGCCAGGAGCACGACCAGAATGGTTGGGGCGATGGTCCACCCAATCTCGAGCTTGAGATTGCCGTGGGTCTGCGGCGGCAGGGCGTCGCCGCGTCGCCGGCGATAGCGAAAGATCGTGTAGAGCAGGGCGCCCTCGACCACAACGAAGACGGCCAACCCGGCCCAGAAGACCACCAGGAAGAGCCAATGGGAGGCGCGCGCGGCCTCGGTGGTGGGGTGGAGGATGGTCTGCGGCGTCACACCGCAGGCCGCCAACACCAGGGCGGCGAGCAGAAGGACCGCGCCAAGGCTTGCCCGCCGCAACAGCCGCTGCGCCGCCCCGGTGGCGCTAGGCCTCAGGTGCGTGCCGTGCATCAGGGCGCGCATGAGGCGCACCGGTTGTCCAATGGCAGTTGTGCGTTAGATGAGTTGGCTGGCGGACGCGCCAGATTACCATGAGGCAGCCGGTGATTTGGTTGCGAGGTCGAGCGACCAGCGCAGCGCCGGCGGACCCGGCTGGAACCAGCGGACCCCAAGGCGACGCGGCGTCCGGAGCGCCCAAACCGTCGCTCCAATCGGCGTGAATCGCCCGCCGCCGGTGGGCCGCGTCCCTTACCCTGGCGCGGCTCGCTGAAACTTGGAAGCCTGTGGCCCCGGTCGCGGCATTCAGGAGTGGATCGGCAGTGTCGCTGGGCTTCTTGACATCGAATTTCGCCCGGTGCTAGCGTGAATTGACGCGCCCGCATACTTGACAGCGGGCGCCCCCCGGCAACGAACCGGGCCCGCGACTTCACCGCGTTCGCAGTGGTTCGTTGTGCGTCTTGGACCTCGTAGGTACCCCATGCGCAAGCCATATCGCCGGCCTATGCCACCGTCCCAGGATTCACGCGCGCCATTGATGCGCGCCGTCCCGCCTGGCCGTGCGGCGTTGGGGAGGAGCTGATGATGATGGACTCCGGCGGCGGCGGTCGCGGCGGGTCGAGTCGGCGCTCCCGGCGTCCCGGGCGAGGCCGCCGCGGCGGCGGACACGGCCGGCAGCGGTCCTATGAGCCGCAGGAAGACCCCGGGATCGAGTGGGCCGAGCTCGAGGCGCGCTCGATGGATGAGCTCCAGGCTCTCGCCACCGAGCTTGGCGTTCAGCCTAACGGCGAGGTCGACACGACCAAAGAGCTGCTGATCAATCTGATCGTCCAGGCGCGCAACGAGCGCGAAGGGTCCCTGTTCCTGGAAGGCGTGCTGGAGATCGTGGACGAGGGCTACGGATTCCTGCGCCGCGACGCGCACTGGATGCCGAGTGCCGAGGACGTCTATGTGTCGCAGTCGCAGATCCGCCGCTTCAGCCTGCGCACGGGCGATCTCGTCAGCGGCCAGGTGCGCCCGGCGCGCCAGAACGACCGCTATCACGGGCTGGTGCGCGTGGTGGCCGTCAACGGCCTCGACCCCGAGCGCGCGCGCAACCGGCTGCTGTTCGAAAAGCTGGTGCCCGTCTTTCCCAATGAGCAGTTGCGGCTCGAATACAACAAGTCGGAGCTGACGGCGCGCGTGATCGACATCGTGTCGCCGATCGGACGCGGCCAGCGAGGCCTGGTGCTCTCACCGCCCAAAGCCGGCAAGACTGAGCTGATGAAGCGCATCGCCCGCTCGGTGCTGCACAACTACAGCGACGTGCGGGTGATCGTGGCGCTGATTGGCGAGCGCCCAGAGGAAGTCACCGACTGGGAACGCACGGTTGAGGGCGCCGAGGTGATCAGCTCGACGTTTGACGAGCAGCCGCAGAGTCACACGCGCGTTGCGGAGATGACCTCGGCTCGCGCCAAGCGCCAGGTGGAGGGCGGCGAGGACGTGCTGATCCTGCTGGACAGCATCACGCGCCTCACCCGGGCCTACAACCTGGTGCAGCCGTCGAGCGGGCGCACGCTTTCGGGCGGCATCGAGCCGCAAGCCCTCTATCCGCCCAAGGGGTTCTTCGGCGCCGCGCGCAACGTGGACGACGGCGGCAGCCTCACCATCATCGCGTCGTGCCTGATCGAGACGGGCAGCCGGATGGACGAGGTGATCTACGAGGAGTTCAAAGGCACCGGCAACTGGGAGCTGATGCTCGACCGGCGCCTGGCCGAGCGCGGCACGTTCCCAGCCGTGGACGTGCTGCGGTCCGGGACCCGACGCGTCGAGTTGATGCTGGCCGACGACGAGCTGAAGTACTTCTGGCGCCTGCGCCGGATGCTCAACGCGCTCGACTCGCACGACGCCTCCAATTCCACCGAGCTGATGTTCGACCGTATGCGCCGCACGGAGAGCAACGCGGCGTTCTTCAAGTCCCTCAGCGAGCAGGGCGGGTAGATTCGGCCTATGATCTACGCCGCTTCACATTCCGAAACCTTCGAGCGGTCCTGACATGCCAAGCGTCAAAGTCGTGCTGATCAAAGACGTGCCGAGCCTGGGCCAGATTGGCGACGTAGCCTCGGTGGCGGCGGGCTACGCGCGCAACTACCTGTTGCCGCGCGGCCTGGCGGTCACCGCGACCGCCAAACGCCTGGCGGACACGCACTTTCACCAGGAATTGGCCGACCGGCGCGAGGCGGCCGCGCGGGCCGAGGCGGAAGGCATCGCCGGCGCGCTCCAGGGCCAGGCCATCACCATCGCGGTGGTCGTGGGCGACCAGGGACGCATGCACGGCCAGATCACCAACCAGGATGTCGCCACGGCAATTCTCGAGCAGCTTGGGGTGGAGATCGACCGCCACACGCTGCAGATCGACAGTCCAATCCGGTCGCTGGGCCGCTATCTGCTCCCGATTCGGGTCGCGGCGGGCGTTGAGGCGTCCATCACGCTCGAGGTGATCGAATACGAGGAGCCGGAGGAAGAGCCCGAGGAGCCGGAAGAGCCGGAGGAAGCCGAGCCAGGCGCCGTCGAAGTTGGGGAATTCGACTTCTCGCGCTAGGACGGGTCGTTCTTCTTCAAACTCACAGTTTCCTGCCGTAACTGTGGATAGGGCAGTGGTGGGTCTGCCTGCTTCCTGAAGGATCGCGTCCGGCACAAGAGTCTCCGAGTGCACCCTCACCCTAGCCCTTGTATGTGCCGGGGCGGGTATGTTCCGAGGACTCTCGGAATGTCCGAGGGC